>DIWA01000042.1 GCA_002422525.1 Candidatus Hydrogenedentes bacterium UBA6118 | reverse complement strand
GAGGGCGCCGGTCCCACACAAGGGAGGGCGAATGACCGGCGGGGGCGCCGGTCCCACACAAAGGGGGGCGGGACGGATCGGGGTCCGGACCTGCTATGGCGTGTTGAGCAGGATGGGGCGGGCGAAGTCCTCGGTCATGTCGTAGGGGAGGCGCCAGACGCGGTCGCCGGCGCGGTTGCAGAAGTAGAGGTGGGATTCGCCGAAGGCGTCGGGGTCGCCGTCGGCCCAGAAGGCGTAGAAGTCGGGGTGGGCGTTGATGGGGCGGCGGACGTACTGGTGGTTCCTGGGGCTGCCGACGGTGACGTCGCGCTCTTTGGTCCATGTCTGGCCGTGGTCGCGGCTGGTCCATATGGCGACTTCGCCGCCGCATGAGAAGGGTTGGGGCCCGGGCTCGGTGGGTCCGATGACGCGCCAGAGGTCGCCTTCGAGATAGATGGATCCGGTGCTGTAGTTGTGGTTGGCGGGGCAGATCTCGGCGTATTGCCAGTCGTGGCCGTTCCATCGGGCGACGGTCCACCAGCGGGGATCGCCGATGGGGCCGGGCTGATGGTGGGCGCTGGTGGTGTAGAGGATGACGGGGCGGCCCTGGTCGTCGAGATCGAGGTCGTGGATGTAGATCATGCGCTCTTCGGACCAGTAGTCGCGGACGAGGGCGTTGTTGTAGGGGGTTGTGAGGGGGGTGTCGACGGGTTCGCCGCGGACGTTGCGCCAGGTGGCGCCCATGTCGTCGGTCTGGAGGAAGTAGAGGTTGGTGCGGCGGTCGACGTTGCCGTCGGGGTGCATGTTGAAGGCGGAGATGACGCGGTCGCCGATTTGGTGGGTGGTCTGGTAGTGGCCGCCGATGCCGGCCAACTTGCGGGGCTCGGTCCAGTGGCGGCCGTCGGGACTGACGCTCCAGTAGAGCTCGCGTCCGCGGGTGTACTGGGTGAACATGTGGAGGAAGCCCTTGCCGGGGATCCAGCGGGGCTGGGGATAGGTGATCTCGCCTTCCCAGACGAAGTCGAAGCGGTCGATGCTGTAGGGTTCGGCGCCGCGGTAGATGAAGCCGGGCCGTCCTCGGCCGCGGCCGCTGATGAAGACCCAGAGGTATCCGCGCTCGTCGATGCAGAGGCTGGGGTTGTCGTGGGGGTCGTTGACGCCTTGCTTGTCGTGGACGATGGCGGGGCGGGGGACGAGGCCGGTCTTGTGGTCGTAGTAGGAGGCCATGATGAGGAGGTGGCGCTCGCCCTGCTTGGCGCCTCCGTAGACGAAGAAGGTCTTGTCGGCCTCGGGGGCGTAGACGGCGATGGGGACGTGGTTGGCGGTGTAGGTGCCGAGTCCGCCGGAGTATTTGTCGCCGTACTCGCTGAACTGGCCGAGCGTGAACCAGATGCCTCGGTAGCCGTCGTCGGTCATGGTGGCATACCTCGGGCCGGCGCAGGCGGCGATTCCCCCAGTCAGCAGGGCTGCGAGCAGGGCGTGCCTGAAGTGCATGGCCGGTCATCCTTGCGTTTGCGAACGGGATTCCGTGAAGCGGACGTCGCTTGGTCTGGGTTCGTGCATACCGCACGGGGGGAGTGCGGGTCAAACGCGCGGATGCGGGGGAGGGGCTAGAGGAGGCCCTGGAGGCGTTCGCTGAGGGCGGTGAATCGGCGGGCGACGTCGGTGTTGGCGATGGCGCGGGCGAGGGCGCGGGGATGGCCGACGATGATGACGAGGCGGGATGCGCGGGTGACGCCGGTGTAGACGATGTTGCGTTGCAGCATGACGTAGTGCTGGGGGAGCAGGGGCATGACGATGGCGGGGTATTCGGAGCCCTGGGCCTTGTGTACGGTGCCGGCGTAGGCGGGGGCGAGTTCGTCGAGCAGGGCGTAGGGGTAGATGACGCGGCGGTCGTCGAAAGCGACCTCGATCTCCTTCATTTCGGCGTCGTTCTTGACGATGATGCCGACATCGCCGTTGAACACGTCGAGTTCGTAGTTGTTGCGGAGCTGCATGACTTTGTCGCCGAGACCGAAGGGTTGGCGTTCGATGGTCGGGGCGTCGGGGTTGAGGGCGGCGCGGAGGGCGTCGTTGAGGGCGGAGACGCCGGCTTCGCCGCGGTGCATGGGGGCGAGGACCTGGATGTCGCGCTTGGGGTCGAGGCCGAACTTGCGGGGGATGCGTCGGGCGGCGAGTTCGACGACGGTTTCGCGGGCGTGGGCGGGGTCGGTGCGCTCGACGAAGAAGAAGTCGTCGGTGTTGAACTCGGGCTGTTCGCCGCGGTTGATGCGGTGGGCGTTGCGGATGATGCCGCTCTGGGCGGCCTGGCGGAAGACGGTGCGGAGCCAGACGGTGGGCGCGATGTTGCTGGAGATGACGTCGAGGAGGACGTTGCCGGGGCCGACGGAGGGGAGCTGGTCGACGTCGCCGACGAGGATGAGGCGGGCCTCGGGGGGCAGGGCGCGCAGGGTGTTGTGGAAGAGGACGATGTCGAGCATGGAGCTTTCGTCGATGACGAGGAGGTCCGTGTCGAGGGGGCGTTCTGGGTTGCGGGTGAAGCGGCCGGTCTTGGGGCTGAACTCGAGGAGGCGGTGCAGGGTGGCGGCGGGGCGGCCGGTAGCGTTTTCCATGCGTTTTGCGGCGCGGCCGGTGGGGGCGGCGAGGAGCATGGAGACGCCCTTGACGGCGAGGATCTCGAGGAGGCTGTTGAGGACGGTGGTCTTGCCGGCTCCGGGCCCGCCGGTGATGACCATGACCTTGGCGTTGATGGCGGTGCGGATGACGTCGCGCTGTTCGGGGGAGAGCTCGATTTGTTTGGTTTTCTCGACCCACTCGATGGCGCGTTCGACCTGTATGGGGATCTCGGGCATGGGGGCGTCGCGGAGATTGCGGAGGAGTTCGGCGGCGCCGACTTCGGCCTGGTGGAGGCGGGGGAGGTAGACGCGGTCGGGATCGCCGCAGAGGTCGCCGGCGGCGGCTCCGGCGGCGAGGGTCTGTTCGACGAGCGCGGCGTCGACGGAGAGGATCTCGGCGGCGCGTTGGATGAGTTCGTCGCGGGGGAGGTAGACGTGGCCTTCGCCGGCGGCTTCGTCGAGGCAGTAGCGGCAGCCGGCGACGAGGCGTTGGGGGGCGTCGCGGGCCATGCCGAGTTCGGCGGCGATGGCGTCGGCGGATTTGAAGGCGATGCCGGAGATGTCCGCGGCGAGGCGGTAGGGGTTGTCGCGGAGGACGGCGATGGCGCGGTCGCCGTAGCGTTTGTAGATGCGGACGGCCTGGCCGACGGGGACGCCGTGGCCCTGGAGAAAGATCATGATGGACTGGACGGCGCGTTGTTCGCGCCAGGCTTCGCGGATCTGCTTGGCGCGTTTGGCGCCGATGCCGTCGACGGCGCGGAGGCGGTGGGGGGTTTCGTCGATGACGCGGAGGGTCTCGACGCCGAACTTGTCGACGATGCGCTTGGCCATGGTGGGGCCGATGCCGGGGACGAGGCCGGAGCCGAGGTAGCGTTCGATGCCGTCGACGGTGCTGGGGAGGATGGTCTCAAAGCGGAGGACGCGGAGCTGGCGGCCGTGTTTGGGGTGCTCTTCCCACTTGCCCCAAAGGCGGACGGTGTCGCCGGGGGAGACGGCGAGCATGGCGCCGACGAAGGTGAGGAGCTGGGTCTGGTCGGGCAGGGAGAGTCGGCCGACGATGAAGCCGGACTCCGGGCTTTCGAAGACGATGCGCTCGAGGACGCCCTCGACCTGCACGGTGTCGGGGTCCGTTTCGACGGGGGTCGATGTGGAGAAGAAGGTCTGTCGTTCCGGTGGGACCGGGGGATCGTTCATGGTGTGTTCCGTGTGATGTCGGGGCGGCGGATCACCCTTCAATGCGCCGATGGTAGCACACTCCGCGGGGGATCGGCCGTGTTCAGGCGGGATCGGGGAGGATGGCGGCGATGCGGTCGTCGCGGAGGAGCTGGTCGAGGCTCTGGTCGTAGAGGTCGGCATCGTGTCGGGCGGCGATCTCGATGAGGGCGCGGAAGGCGTCGTCGTCTTGGAGCGGGGACGGGTCGCGACCGTAGCTGCGGAGGGCGTGTACAACGTCGCCGAGGGTGATGCGTTGGAGCGGACGGGCGGGGAGGAACTCGACGGGGTCGGCTCCGCTGCGGCGGACGAGGGCGGCGTCTTCGAGGTGGGCGAGGGTGTCGTTGAGGAGGCGGGTCGGCACGGGCCAGCGCTCGGCGGCTTCGTCGGCGACGAAGCCGGGGAGGCCGGCGTCGAAGCGGCGGGCGATCTCGAGCATGGCGCGGATGGCGGTCGCTTCGCGGTAGGCGTAGCTGGCGCTCTCGGCCAGGCGCTCCATGGCGTAGGTCTTGACGTTCTGGTAGGCGAAGGCGAGCTCGGCGCCGAAGAGGAGGATGATCCAGCTTACGTAGATCCACATGAGGAGTACGGGGAACTGGGCGAAGGTGGAGTAGAGGAGGGTGTAGTTGGCGAGGCCGAGCTGGAAGCGGATGTATCCCCAGGAGGCGAGACTCCAGAGGGCGCCGGCGACGATGCCGCCGAGCAGGGCGTAGCGGAAGTGTACGTGGGTGTTGGGGACGAAGAAGTAGAGGGCGCTGAAGGCGAGGCAGACGAGGATGAGTTTTCCCGCGCCGATGGCGGCGGCGAGGCCTTGCTGGCTGATGCCGAGCATGGGGGGGATGGCGGTGGCGCTGAGCATGCCGAAGGCGACGACGGGGAGGAGGATGAGGAGGAAGAGGTAGTCGGTGAGCATGCGGTAGTAGGATCGGGATCGCGTGATGCCCCAGATGCGGTTGAAGGATGACTCGATGTTGCTCATGAGGCCGAAGACGGCGCCGACGACGAAGATGACGCCCCAGAGGCCGAGGGCGCGGGGGCTGGATCCGCGTCGGCCGAACTCGATCAGGTATTCGACGGGGTCGATGTAGGCGGGGGCGGGTTCGGCGTCGGGATCCGCGGGTGAGGATGCGGGGGGCGGCGCGTCGGCGAGCGGGGCGTGCGCGAGGGGGCCGTCGGGGGGCGGCGCATCGGCGACTTGGGCGACGTCCTGGAAGACCTGCTCGGCGATGAAGCGGTAGACGTCCTCTTCGAACTCGAAGACGTGGACGATGTAGAAGATGGCGGCGAGCATGGGGACGAGGGAGAGCATGGTGGTGAAGGTGAGGGCGGCGGCGCGCAGGAGGAGCGCGTCTTTGACCATGCTCTGGCCGAGGAGGATGAGTACGCGGATCTGGGCGATGATGAAGCCGTCGGGGATCTGCTCGCCGGGCATGCCGATGCGCCAGATGTCATGGGCGAGGAACCTGCGTCCGCGGGTCATGGCATCGTGGATGCGCGCGATTGCGTCTCGGAGGTCGTTCACGGCGGCGATCCCGATGCGGCGTGCGCGGGGCGCGGCCTGGCGGTGTGGTTTCGCAAGGGCGGCCGGATCCTTCCGCGCGGTACCTGTATGTTGGACAGCGTTGGGGGCGGTGAAACCGAGTTGGATCGGCGGCGGTCCAAGGTGCGTGAATGGAAGAGCGGGAATACGAAGCGGGCGACGCGCACGATACGCACCGCCCGTTCAGCGATCGGTTCCAGATGAACGCAGAGACAGGCTACAACACCTGATCGACGACATACCACACGATCGTGATCGGGATGGTGACCGGCCAGAACAGCCACCAACCCCAGAACAAGAAGTTGCCAGGATCAGTGATGTCTTCCCAGAAGCCCTTTTCCATGCGAGTCGCTCCTTTCGCCTTCTACGTTTGTACGGTTCCTCAGATGCCCAGCGAGGATAGGTCACTCCTGTCTTCGCCATACAGGTGTCCGGTCCTCATCATGGATCGGACATCTGTATAGGGCGTATTCTACCGCCGCCCCGGGAGGTTGTCAACTGAAACGAGCTGACGGGGCCTCCATTCCCGGCTGCCCGGCCGGTGTTCGGTGTTGCGCGCGCGCAGGGCGGCGTGCTATTCCTCTGGCTGTGACAAAGCCGTGGAGGCGGGCGGGAGCGTGAGCGGATGATGGACGACCCTGACGGTCTACTTGCGCGACTGGAGCGCGCGGCGGCCGAGTGGCAGATCTCGATGGAGGCTGTTCGCGCGCAGATCGGCGGGGAAGTGGACCGGATGCGCCGTGAGATCGAGTCGCTGCGGGCGGGGATAGAGGCGATTCGGCAGGCGGAGACGGCGACGGCCGACGAGGAGACGTCGCGCGAGTTGGCTGAGGCGCTCGAGGAGGCGGCGCGGCTGCGGGCGGAGCTCAACAGCGTGCGCGCGGGTTCGGTGTCTCGCGATCAGTATGAGGATCTGGAGGCGCAGTACAGCGCGGCGGCGGCGGAGCGCGCGGAGGCGCTGGAGACTGTTGACCGGCTGCGGGCGGAGCTTGGGGCGCGTCGAGGAGCGCCGGCGGGTCCGAATGCGCCGATGGATCCGGGGGAACGGATGGGGGTCGTGTCGCCGGTCGATGCGGTGGGGATGGTGTGCGCGCAGGACATCGGGGGGCGTCGCGTGCGGATGGGGGACGTGTTGTGCGAAGCGGGGGTGATCACGCAAGCGCAGTTGGATGAAGCGCTCGAGGAGCAGCGGCGTCGTCCTCATGCACGTCTGGGTTCGGTTCTGGTGAAGCTGGGATATGCGGGGGCGGAAGTGATTGCGCGGGTCGTGGCGAGTCAGTTGGGCATCCCGTACGTCCGGATCGCGGAGGAGCGGATCGACATGTCGCTGGTGGATCGCCTGCCGCGGCGCCTGGCGCAGATGCATGTGTGTTTCCCGGTGCGGATGGAGGGGGGCGAGCTTGTGGTCGCCATGTCGAACCCGTTTGATCTGGTGGCGATCGATGACATCGAGAAGGCGGTCGGGCGGCGGGTGACGGCGGCGGCGGCGACGGAAGACGACATCCGCGACGCGATCAAGACGCACTACGGCGCGGCGGACGCGTCTGACGGGCTCTAGTTCTTGGGTGCGGGCGTGTCTGGGCGGCATCGGATCCGCGGTCGGGCGGTCGGTCTGTCGGGGACGTGGGAGCTGCGGCTGCGCGACGGACTGATCGAGGCGATGGAGCCCGTGGATGCGCCGGGGGAGGGGGACGGGGAGCGGTGGATCGGGCCGACGCTGCTGGACATCCAGGTGAACGGGGCGTTCGGGATCGACTTGCAGGCGGGGGATGCGGGACCGGAAGCGTTGCGGGAGCTGAGCGCGGCGCTGGCGCGCCACGGAGTTTCGCAATGGGTTCCGACGATCATCACCGGGCCGCCGGATCGGCTGTTGCGGGCGTGTCGGGCGTTCGGGGAGGCGATTGAGGGGGACGCCGCGCTGCGGGCGTGCGCGCCGGGGCTGCACATCGAGGGGCCGTACATCTCGCCCGAGGACGGGCCGCGAGGGGCGCATGCGCGGGAGCATGTGCGTCCGCCTGACGCGGCGGAGTTCGACCGGCTGTATGAGGCGGCGCGGGGGCGGATCCTGTACGTCACCGTAGCGCCGGAGATCCCGGGGGCGGCGGCGTTCATTCAGCACTGCACGGCGCGCGGGGTCGCGGTTGCGTTGGGACATCATCTTGGGGGGGCGGAGGATATCGCGCGCGCGGTGGACGCGGGGGCGCGGCTGAGCACGCATCTGGGCAACGGCATCGCGTCGATGCTGCCGCGTCACCACAACCCGATCTGGCCGCAGTTGGCGGAGGACCGGCTGTATGCGTCGCTGATCGCGGATTTGCACCATCTGCCCGCGCCTGTGCTGAAGGCGTTTGTGCGGGCGAAGGGGGCGGATCGGGTGATCTTCGTGTCGGACGCGGCGCCGCCCGCCGGGTTGTCGCCGGGGCGATACGATTTGGCGGGAACGCCGGTGGACCTGCATGCGGACGGGCTGATTTCGCTGGCGGGGACGGATCTGTTGGCGGGCAGCGGGATGATGCTGCTGCAGGGGGTGGTGAACGCGGCGCGGGCGACGGACTTGTCGATGGCGGAGGCGTTTCGCGCGGCGCGGGAGAACCCGGCGCGGCTGCTGAGGCTGCCGACGTCGGCGTGGCCGCCGGAGGTTGGGGATGCGGCGGACCTGATCGCGTTCGACATTGCGGGGGACGGGACGGCGCGTGTTCGGGAGGCGTATGTGCGGGGCAGGGCCGTGTTGACGGGGTGAAAAAGGGGACGCGGACGCCGCGATGGACGTCCGCGTGATGCTGCGTATGGGGGGCATTGCGCCGCGTCGTCCGATGCGGCGCTATCCGAAATGTTCCTGCAGGAAGGCCAGATCGAGGCAGGGATAGACGGGGAAGCGGTCGAGGAGGGCGCGCACGCGGTGCTGCGCTTCCTGTCGTGCGTCGGCCTGGATGGCGTACCGGGCGCGGCTGGTTTTGCCTGCGTTGGGGCCGGATTCGATGGTCGCGGCCTGGGTGTTGGCGAGCACGAGCTTGAGGATGGCGGCGATCTCGGTCATCTCGTCGGGGCCCATGCCGAGGGTGGTGACGGCGGGGGCTCCGATGCGGAGG
Source organism: Candidatus Hydrogenedentes bacterium UBA6118 (assembly GCA_002422525.1). Taxonomy (GTDB): domain Bacteria; phylum Hydrogenedentota; class Hydrogenedentia; order Hydrogenedentales; family SLHB01; genus UBA6118. The sequence goes on along the minus strand of DIWA01000042.1, from coordinate 29,637 downwards.
CCGCTGGTGTACCAGGGGCCGTTGGGATCGGCGGGTAGCGAGTTGCGGTTGAGGGTGACGCCGCATTCGCGCAGGGCGCTTTCGGCCTGGCGGCCGGTGATGCCGAAGGGGGTGACGTCGATCAGGGCGAGGTGGTTGTCGGTGCCGCCGGTGGCGATGACGAGCCCGAGACCGACGCAGGCCTGTGCGAGCGTGCGGGCGTTGTCGGCGACGTGGCGGGCGTACTCGCGGAACGCGGGGGCGTTGGCCTCGGTGAGCGCGACGGCTTTGGCGGCCATGACGTGGGGGAGGGGGCCGCCGATCACGAGGGGACAGCCTTTGTTGACGCTCTCGGCGAACTCCTCGGTGCAGAGGACGAGGCCGCCGCGGGGTCCGCGCAGGGTTTTGTGGGTGGTGGTGGTGACGACGTGTGCGTGGGGCATGGGCGAGTGGTCGCCGGTGAAGACGCGGCCGGCGACGAGGCCGGCGAAATGGGCCATGTCGACCATGAGCACGGCGCCGACGCGGTCGGCGATCTCGCGCATGCGGCGGAAATTGATGGCGCGGGGATAGGCGCTGTAACCGGCAAGCAGGATAAGGGGGCGGACCTCGTCGGCCTGGCGCTCGATGGCGTCGTAGTCGAGCAGGCCGGTTGCGGGGTCGACGCCGTAGGTGTGGGCCTCGAACATCATGGCGGATACGTTGTGGCGGTAGCCGTGGGTGAGGTGGCCGCCGGCGTAGTAGTCCATGCCGAGGAGGCGCTGGTTGCCGAGTTCGAGGCGCAGGCGGTTCCAGTCGGCGTCGGAGAGCTTGTTGGGGTCGCTGACGCCGAGGGCATCGAGGCCGGGGGTCTGGATGCGGGTCTGGAGGATGGCCCAGTAGGCGATGAGGTTGGCGTCGGCGCCGCTATGGGGCTGGACGTAGGCATGTTCGGCCCCGAAGAGCTTCTTGGCCTGCTCGCAGGCGAAGGCTTCGATGTCGTCGACGTTGTCGCAGCCGGCGTAGAAGCGGTGGCCGGGGTAGCCTTCCGCGTATTTATCGGTGAGGAGGTTGCCCATGGCGAGCTGGGTGGCGAGCGAGGAGTAGTTCTCGCTGGCGATCAGCTTGAGGTTGTCGCGCTGGTCGGCGAGTTCCTGCACGATGGCGCGGGCGACACCGGGCGCGGCGCCGGCGACCTCGGCGAGGTTGCAGAGGTAGGCGAGGGCCGCCGGGTGGATGTTTTCGGGTTTGGTCCTGGAAAGATAGGTCTGGAGGGCTGCATGGGCCGTTGCCACGTCCGATCTCCTGAGGTTCTGGATTTCGCCAAAGAGGGCTATCGTAGTCGGACACGGCGGTGCGGTTCAAAGAACGTGAAGGAATGGGGGCGTTTTGAGGTGAAGTAGGATGCCGCGGCGGGATGCAGTACAATGGGGCGCAGTCAACGTACGGAGATCTCCATGACGATGAAGAGAGCGGCTGCGATGATTGCGCTTTCCTTGTTTCCCCGACTGCTTGTGGCCCAGGAGCTGGATATCGCGGCTCTGGAGGGCGAGGACTGGTACGGCCTCTACTTCGGCGGGCAGAAGGCGGGGTACGCCGTGTCGACGCTTTCGCTGGAAGACGATGGATCGGTGCGTCTGCGGGTGGATGCGCAGTTCAAGGTGAACCAGGGGGGCAAGGCGCAGGACTTGCGGGTGCTTGAGGAGCGGCGGTACGACGCGACGGGCGCGCTGACGGCGGTGTTGTCGGAGAGCGGGGGGGCGATGCAGCCGACGCGGTTCGTGGGGACGGTGCAGGGGGATGAGTTCGTGCTGAACAGCCGCGTCGGGGGGACCGAGCAGACGGTGCGGCTGCCGCGGCCGTCGGAGTCGATCGCGGACGCACTGAAGGAGGTGCGGCTGGTTCAGGGGGATCCCAAGCCGGGGCGGGCGATTGCGTACACGCGATTCGAGGCGATGTTTCAGAAGGAAGTGACGGGACGCACGGAGATCACAGGGGTTGAGGAGCGGGTGCTGAACGGCGCGGCGACGAAGGTGTATCGCGTGGAGACGACGGAGCAGATCGACGAATCGAACACGATCGAGTCGTCGGCCTGGATCGCGGAGGACGGCACGGTTCTGGAAGATGATATCGCGTCGGTGCTGGTGATGCGGCTTGAACCGAAAGAGGTCGCGCAGGATGTGGACTACAGCAACGACGTGATCGTGTCGAATGCGGCGCTGGTGGATACGGCGGTGCGGGATCCGCGTACGCGGGAGACGCTGCGGCTGCGATTGGAAGGGCCGCTTCGGCCGAATCACTTGATCACGGACGAGCGACAGGAGCTGACGGCGTCGAACGGGGGGTTCGAGTTCGTCGGGCGGCGAATTTCGCTGGACGGATTCACGCCGGCGACGCTGCCGATCACGGACGGGGAGGCGGCGGAGTGGCTGGAGCGGACGACGTTCATCCAGAGCGACGACCCGCGGATCGTGGCGTTGGCGCGGGAGATCGTGGGGGATGAGACGGACGCGTTCCGGGCGGTGGAGAAGCTGTCGGGGTGGGTGAGCGAGCACGTGCGGACGTCGTATTCGGCGTCGATTTCGAATGCGCTGGAGGTGTTGGACACGCTGGAAGGGGACTGCACGGAACACAGCGTGTTGTTCGTGGCGCTGGCGCGGGCGGCGGGGATTCCGGCGCGCGAGGTTGCGGGGCTGATCTACGTGGGGACGCCGGAGCCTGGTTTCTATTTCCACATGTGGGCGAAGGCGTGGATCGGCAAGTGGATTGACGTGGATCCGACGTTCAACCAGCCGTTGGCGGACGCGACGCACATCAAACTGGCCGAGGGCGACATGATGCAGCTCACGCGGCTGGTTCCGATCATCGGGCGCATCACGGTGCACGTGGATGAGGAGCAGGGCGCGGCGGCCCCGTGACGCGCGCCCGCGCCGGCGCACGTTGCGGCGGACGATGGGCTATGGGGCCGTCGCGGCGGCGGTTGCGGTGGCGGTCTGTGCGGCGGCGCTGCTGACGGGGATGCCGCAGCGCGAGGCGATCGAGTGGGGCGCGCGGCGTTTTCTGGGCGCGCGCGCGGAGGTGGTCGGGTCGCGGTTTCTGCGGCCGATCGTGGTGACGCATGTGGGGATCTATGATGACGGCCCCGAGGCGAGCCCGCGACCGATCGTGCGCATTGACGGCCTGCGCGCGCCGTACCGCATCGACCCCTCAGCCGCACGTTTCTTCCCGGAACTCCATGTCGACCGTCTGTCTATTGATGTGGACGGGCTTGACCCGGACGCGGCCAACTACGGATTTGTCGCGCGGCTGTTGTCTCAGCCGTCGACCGGTTTCGACCTTACCCCCTACCTCCCGGAGACTGTGCGGATCTCTGATCTGTCGGCGGCTGTCGAGATGCCGGACTGGGGCGGGGCGATCGAAGGGCTTCGGCTGGAGGCGCGGATCGGCGGGCTGGACGACGCGGAGGTCCACCTCGCGGGCGATGCGGTGCTCGGCCGGGCGTGGTCGGACCGCGTGGGGGTGGCGACGCCGCGCATTCAGCGCGGGATGCTGGACGTGCGCGTGCGACGCGCGGGGGGACGGCTCGCGATCGACCCGCTGACGGTGGACCTGCCGCGGGTGATGGAGCTGGTCGGGTCGGCGCGGTACGGTCCGGCGGCGGACGGGACGCGGTTGGATGTGGAGGTGGCGCGGTTGGATGTGCTCGGGGCCGCGGCGGCGGGGGTGTTGCAGGCGCTGTCGCCGATGCCGGCGGGGTTCACGCGGATGACGGCGGAGGAAGGATCCGTGTCGCTGCGGTGGGCGGACGGGGCGGCGCTGCTGGATCGGGCGCGCGTGGCCGGGCACGTGGAAGGGCTGCGGGTCGGGCTCGAGGAAGGACCGTACTACGCGGGCGATGTGGCGCTGACGGCCGAGGTGGATGCGGCGGGCGGGCGCGCGGACCTCACGCTGGACCAGGGGCAGATGGTGCGCGTCGCCTTGTCGGGTCCGCCGGAGGCGCGGCAGGTCCAAGTGAGCGTGGCGGGGTGGAGCCGGGCGGATCTGATTGGGGCGTTGCCGCCGGGGATGCGTTCGCGGCTCGACGCGTTTCCCGCGCTGGAGGGGTTCGATGCCGAGTTGGATGCGACGCTGACGCCTGCGGCGTACGCGGGGCGGCTGACGCTGGCGCCGACGCTGGAGGGCGGGAGCGGCGAGGCGCGCGTCGTAGCGGAGGGGACGTGGCTGCGTGGGGGCGGCGAGACGCCGTTCACGGGGCGCGTGACGGCGACGCTGCCGGAGCTGGAGGCGGAGGCGGACGCGTCGCTGTCGGCGGAAGGGCGCCAGACGTGGGAGGTGCGGGTGGCGCGAGGCGACCTGCAGCCGCTGGCGCGGCTCGCGGGCGTGACGTTGCCGGACATGGTGCGGGGCGTGGCGCGGGGTGAGGCGAGCGTGCAGATCGGCGAGGGGTATAGCGGGACGGCGTCGCTCGATGTGGACGGGCTGATGCCGGAGCAGACCGTTGGGCTGGCGCTGAGTGCGCGATCCGGCGAGGCGGAAGGAACGGCGCTGGAGGCGACGGTGGCCGCGCGGTTGGCGGAGCGTGCGGCGCCGACGGCGCGGGTGCGGTTTACGGTGGACGACGCGGCGCAGGTTCGGGGCGAGGCGACGCTGCAGGAATTGCGGTTCAGCGACATTTCGGCGTTCGCGCCGACGGAGGCGCTGACGGGCGCGGGCGAACCGGCGCTGGACGGGACGGTGCGGTTCGAGACGGGGGAAGACGCGGTGCGGGGCGGCATGGATGTGGCGTGGAACCGCGCGGTTTTCGGCGGGTTCGCGCTTCCGGGGGAGGCGCCGGTGCGGGTGCGGGGGAGCTACGCGTACCGACCGACGGCGGGGACGCTGTCGCTGGACGGCGTGGATGTGGCGTGGGAGGAGGCGGTGCAGGCGCGGCTGACGGACTGGCGGGTGGATCCGTCGGGTCCGTCGGCGCGGGGCGATGTGGCGCTGCAGCACGTGGACCTGGCGCGCGCCGCGACGATGCTGGGGCACGAGGGGGCGGTTGTGGGGGCGCTGACGGGGACGGCGGCGGTGCAGTATGCGGCGGGCGAGGTGACGGCGACGCCGGAGCTGGTCGCGACGGATCTGCGCGTGGGGCCGTGGGTGGCGGATGAGGCGGCGCAGGCGTCGGGGAGGGTTGTGTACGCGACGGGGGACGGTCGGGTGCGGGCGGAGGACGTCGCCGTGACGATCGATGGCGCCAACGCGATCCGCGTCTCGGAGCTGACGTACGCGTTGGAGGGGGGCGAGGCGTCGGCGGCGTTCGCGTTGGATACGGACCTGACGCCATTGGCGGACGCGGGCGTGATCTCCGCGGTGTCGGGCGGCTCGGCGAAGGTGTCCGGTCGGTGGACGCGCGCGGGCGGGGAGGACGTCGTGGCGCTGGATCCGTGGGCGTTGCGGGCGGAGTCGCTGGTGCTTCCGGCGAACTGGGCGGGGCTGGTGGACTTGGTCTTCACCGGGGAGGGGACGATCGGATCCGGGCGCGAAGCGACGGGGTCGATCGCTGCCGCGGAGGTGGCGGCGGGGGGCGTGATCATGCGAGAGGCGGGCGGCCCCTGGCGCATCGCGTCGGGCGAGCTGAGGTGCGATCAGTTGTCGGCGACGTTGTTCGGGGGGCTGGTGTCGGGCTCGCTGCGGCAACGGGTGGACGTCGCGCCGTACGAGGGCCGGTTCGAGGGCGCGATCAAGGATGTGGATCTGACGCGGTTCACGGAGGAGTTCAAACCGCCGTATGCGCGGTTGACGGGGCTGGCGTCGGGGATCTTCGAGTTCGGGTGGAGCGTGGAGGGTATCACGCATCTGCGGGTGCATCTGGTGAGCGACCGGGGGTTCACGCTGAACCGGGACATTCTTGAGACGCTGCTGTTGTCGGAGTATACGAAGGGGATGATCGGGGAACAGACGATCGACGCGATTCGGCGGAGCGTGCTGGGGGGGAGCGAAGCGCGTCCGTTCGACAAGGCGGAGCTTTCGTTGGAGACGCAGGGGGACCGGTATGCGGGTCCGTTGCGGTTGCAGAGCGAAGCGCTTGACTTGACGGTGGATCTGCGGATCGAGAAGCAAGTGGTGACGGAGTTCTTGCAGCTTCGGCACGAGACGAACCTGGGAAATATCGCGGACATTGATTTCAGCACGGTACAATGACGGCGGCGGTGCAGCGGGGCGTCTTGTGAATGCCCGGCCGCTTGCGTACGTCTGATCGGGCATGGAGGTATTGCACATGGGACGAATCGGCTTGGCGGCGTTGATGGTCGTCCTCGTGGTGACCATTGGGTGCGTGATGTCGACGAAGCACGAGATCACGGCGCACATCACGGTGGATATTCGCCAAATCAAGGAGCAGGCCGACGACATCATCGGCTTCATCGAGGGCGAGACCGACGAGCTGCCGTCGCTGGCGGCGGAGGAGGCCCCGGCCGCCGAGGGCGATTCCGATGCCGGGTGGCTGTTGCAGCATGTGCGCGAGGTGATGGGGCCGGTGCAGGTGGCGTATGCGCAGGACCTGAAACAGGACTCGCCCAGGGTGCGTGAGATCGCGCTGAAGCTGCGGGACCGGCGGGCGAAGATCGCGGAACTGAAGGCGAAGGGGTATATCGGCGAAGACAACCGGGGCTACGTGGCGGTGCGACCGCACGAGGATCTGGCGGACGATGAGCGGAAGAACGAGGTGCAGCGGCTCGTGGCGGCGGAGAACGAGGACCGCAAGGATCTGTACAAGGAGGTCGTGCGGTTGAACGCGGATCGGAACGCGACGTTGTCCGTGGTGGAGCGTGTGTTCGCGCAGGCGTATCTGAAGCGGGGGAAGTCGGGCGAGCATTTCCAGCTTCCGCCGGAGGGGGCGGATTTCGATGCGTTCAAGGCTTCGGCCGCGGGCAAGAAGCTGGGCGATGCGGCGAAGCCCGGGGCGTGGGTGGAGCTGCCGTGACGGATGGGGCGGACGGCGGGGCGGCGTCGTGATTGCGTCGGGCGATGCAGGCGGGTACACTTGGGCTCCCGTCGCGTCTGCACGAAGCAGACGCAGGAACCAAGGGAGAGGGTATTCAATGCACACACGAATGCGCAGTATCTGGGTAGCGAGTCTCGTCGCGATGTTTGCATCGCTTGCGCTGGTCGGTTGCCCGACGGAGGTCCCGCAGACTGAAGGGCTTGCGGTAGAGCCGACGTCGGTCGAGCTGACCGATGCGGCGCCGGCGGCGGTCGTGACGTTGCAGAATACGGGCGGGGATATCATCGAGGATGCGCTGTACTTCACGGCGAGCTCGGACAACGAGAACGTGACGCTGTCGGCGCAGGGCGGGTCGCTTCCTGGCGACTTTGAGGTGGATATCACGATCACGGCGACGGCGTTCGGGGCGGAAGACTACACGGCCGTCGTGACTTTCGAGAACGCAGATGACCCCGAGGACGCGGTGACTGTTGATGTGACCGTGAAGGCGGCTGCCGCGGAGTAGCGTCAGCGAGTTCGATGTATGCAGTGTGCGCGCCCGCGGCGGCCGAGGAATCCGGTGTCGCGGGCGTGTCGTGTGCGGTCTCCGGGGTGGGCGGCGCCGGCGATGGATGCGGAGACGGCGGCGATGCGAGCGCCGGGAGCGAGAAGACGGAGGTTGTTGCGATGACGAGCGAGATGCGGCAGTCCGGGGCGGAACCATTGCGGGGCCGCGCGGCGATCCGGGAGGCGGTGGAGCGGATCGTGGGGGAAGCGCGCGTTGTGGATATGCATACCCACTTGTATCCGGAGGCGTTCGGCAAGCTGCTGCTCTACGGCTTCGACGCGCTGGTGACGTATCACTACCTGATCGCGGAGTACTTCCGGGCGACGCGGGCGTCGTACGAGTCGTTCTGGTCGCGGGACCGGGCGGGGCAGGCGGACGCGATCTGGCAGGCGTTGTTCGTGGAGCGGTCGCCGATCAGCGAGGCGGCGCGCGGGGTGTTGACGGCGCTGCAGGCGCTGGGGCTGGACACGACGGACGGGAAGCCGGCGGACTTTCGCGCGCACTTCCGGAGCGTGGATGTGGGGGCGCACATCGAACGGGTGTTCGACGCGGCGGGCGTGGACGAGGTTGTGATGACGAACGACCCGTTTGACGATGCCGAGCGGCCGGTCTGGATGGAGGAGGGATTCGCGCTGACTTCGCGGTTTCGCGCGGCGCTGCGTATCGACCCGTTGCTGTTGGACTGGTCGTCGTCGTGCGGTCGGCTGCGGGTGTGGGGCTACAACGCGGACGCGCTGTTGTCGGAGACGGCGCTGAGCGAGGTGCGGCGGTTCCTGGACGACTGGATCTACCGGACGAAGGCGCTGTACATGGCGGTGAGCCTGCCGCCGACGTGGGCGTATCCGGAGGAGTCGCCTTCCGCGACGTTGCTGGAGCGGTGCGTGTTGCCGGTGGCGCAGGACCACGGGATCCCGTTTGCGTTGATGATCGGGGTGCAGCGCACGGTGAACCCGGGGCTGCGGCTGGCGGGCGACGGGGTCGGGCGCGCGGACGTGCGGGCGGTGGAGCGGCTGTGCATTCGGCATCCGGATGTGCGGTTCATGGTGACGATGCTGGCGCGGGAGAACCAGCATGAGTTGTGCGTGGCGGCGCGGAAGTTGCCGAATCTGTTGCCGTTCGGGTGTTGGTGGTTCCTGAACAACCCGAGCCTGATCGAGGAGATCACGCGGATGCGGCTGGAGTTGTTGGGGTTGACGGTCGTGCCGCAGCACAGCGACGCACGGGTGCTGGAGCAGGTGATCTACAAGTGGAAGCACTCGCGGGCGCTGATCGGGGAGGTGCTGGGGCGGAAGTACGCGGACCTGGCGGCGACGGGTTGGGCGGTGACGGAGTCGGCGATCCGGAGCGATGTGGAACGGCTGTTTTCCCGGAATTTCCTGGAGTTCGTGCAGTAGGAAGGGCGACGGGGATGTACGTGTACACCAGGCGGATAGCGTTGCACGAGGCGGATCCCGCGGGGGTGCTGTTCTTCGGTCGGTACTTCGCGTTGGCGCACGATGCGTACGAGAACATGCTGTGGGAGCAGGGGTGTTCGGCGGCGGACATCCTGGCGGGGGAGACGTTTGTCGTGCCCGTCGTGCATGCGGAGGCGGACTACAAGGCGCCGCTGCGGGTGGGGGAGCTCACCGTGATCGGGCTGCACCTGGAGGAGTTGCGGTCGCGTACGTTCCGGCTGCGGACGGAGCTGTGCACGGAGGACGGGACGACGGCGTGCATCGTACGCACGACGCATTGCTGCGTGAGCACGGCGACGAAGCGGCCGACGGCGATGCCGAAGCCGCTTCGAGATGCGTTGGCGTCGCTTGTGGAGGCGGGGGAAGCCGAGGCGGACTGAGGGCCCGGTTGACGCTACCGGGCGGCGCGGCGCGCGGCGATGCGGGCGACGATGATGGGGCCGTGTTCGCGGCTGTTCTCGACGAAGACGACGTTGGATTCCTCGCCGGCGCATAGCGTGCCCGCGACGTAGAGGCCGGGGACGGTCGTCTCGAGCGCGTCGGAAAGGACGGGCTTGCCGCAGGTGCGGTCGATCTCGGCGCCGACGCGTTCGATGAGGGAGACGTCGGGCATGTAGCCGGTCATCGCGAGGACGAAGTCGTTGGCGATGGCGTGGTCGCAGCCGTCGGCGTCGGCGATGACGACGTCGTCGGGACGGATTTCCTTGATCGATGCGCGGCGATAGCAGGCGATGGCGCCCTCCCGGATGCGGTTCTCGATGTCGGGTTCGATCCAGTATTTCGTATCGAAGCGGTCGCCCCGCATGAGGACGGTGACGTGTGCGCCGGCGCGGTGGAGTTCGAGGGCGACTTCGGCGGCGGAGCTGCCGGCGCCGACGACGAGGACGTCGTGGTCGGCGTACCAGTGGGCCTCGGTGTAGCGATGGCTGACCTTGGGCAGGTCTTCGCCGGGGACGTTGAGTGGGCGGGGGCTGTCGTAGAAGCCGGTGGCGGTGACGACGGCGCGTGCGTGCCATTGGGCTTCGCGGCCGTACATGTCGCGGGCCGTGACGACGAAGCCGTCGTGGTTGCGGGCGATGTCGGTGACGGTGCGATACGTGACGACTTGCAGGTGGAAATAGCGGACGAATGCGCGACAGTAGCGGAGGTACTCGCGCCGGGTGGGGTTCTTCTCGTCGATGAGGAGGGGGAACCCGGCGAGTTCGAGCTTGTCGAAGGAGGAGAACCACCGCATGTAGACGGGGTGGGAGCAGAGCGCGCCGCAGACGGGGCCCTTGTCGATGGCGACGGCTTGGAGGCCGGCTTCGCGGGCGGCGTGGAGCACGCAGAGGCCGGCGGGGCCGGCCCCGATGACGACGATATCCAGCGGCTGGTCCAGTGCGTAGTTTTTCAGTTTCAATGCGATGCGCCTTGTTGGAGTTCGAGTTTGCTGCGCAGGCGTTCGGCGATGACGTCGGGCACGAAGTGGTGGAGTTCGCCGCCGAAGCGGGCGACGTCGCGTACGACGCGGGAGCTGAGGAACTGGCAGCGTTCGCTGGGCATGAGACAGACGGTGTCGATGTCGGGGTTGAGCTTCTGGTTCGTGATGGCCATGCTGAGCTCGTATTCGAAGTCGGAGATGGCGCGCAGTCCGCGGACGAGGGCGCGGACGCCGCGTTGTTGGGCGTACTCGGCGGTGAGGCCTTCGAACGCGGTGATCTCGATGTTGGGGATGTGGCCGGCGACGAGGCGGATCATGTCGATGCGCTCTTCGACGGAGAAGAGCGAGGCTTTGGCGTTGTTGCGGGCGACGGCGACGATGACGCGGTCGAAGAGGTTGGCCGCGCGTTCCATGAGGTCGATGTGGCCGTAGGTGGGGGGATCGAAGCTGCCGGGGTAGAGGGCTACGCGCCCGGAAGCGCCGGGGTCGACTTCACTCATTGCGTTCAGGCCTCCTCCGTGCTCCATTCGCCGCGGGCGGCCGCGGCTTGCGCCGCGTTGTAGACGTCCAGGGGGGACGCGCCGGCGGCATCGGCGACGCGCCGACAGTCCTCGAACTCCGGCGCGAGTCGGATGGTTTGGCCCTGCCACGCGCCGATCTTGATCGTTACGGGGCCCCAAGGGGTCGTGACGCTCCGCCACGTGCGGTCGAGGCAGTAGCGCTGCTCGGTGCGCATGCGCAGGCCGAAGGTGGTCGACTGGCGGAAGAGCATATCCGCCATGGCGTGGACGAGGGATTCGTCGCAGAGCAGGGTGACCAGCAGGGCGTTGCGGCCCTTCTTGCCGATGACGGGGGTGGTGAAGACGTCGCGGGCGCCGGCCTGGATGAGGTCGGCGGCGAGCGCGGCGATCAGCTCGGGGTTCATGTCGTCGAGGGTGGTCTCGATGACGGTGACGGGGTCGCTGCCGGGGATGCGTCTTTCGAAGGCGCCGAGGAACGCGCGGAGTACGTTGGCGCGGCCTTCGAGGTCGCGCGTGCCGCTGCCGTGGCCGATGCTTTCCGTCTGCATGAGGGGCATGGGCCCGAAGGACTCGGCGAGGCAGCCGACGAGGGCGGCGCCGGTGGGGGTGACGAGTTCGGCGTCGACGTCGCTGCCGTAGCTGGGGATGTTTCTGAGCAAGAGCGCGGTCGCGGGGGCGGGCACGGGCATGATGCCGTGGGCGCACTTGACCGTGCCGCCGCCGACGTGGAGCGGGGAGACGATGATGCGGTTGATGCCGAGGCGATGCGCGGCGAAGTGCGCGCCGACGATGTCGACGATCGAGTCGATCGCGCCGACCTCGTGGAAATGGACCTTCTCGATGGGGACGCCGTGGACGGCGGCCTCGGCCTCGCCGAGGCGTTGGAACGTTGCGGCGGCGCCTCGGGCGACGGGGTCGGGCAGCCCCGCGCGGGCGATGCTCTCGATGATCGGTTTGAGATGGCGGTGGGGCTGGCGGACCGTGGGGTCGACGTCGACGTGGAACTGGGTGGCGCGGACGCCGCGTTTGGTGACTTGTTCGGCGCGCAACTGGAAGCCTTCGAGCCCGAGGGGCTGGAGGGCGGCATCGAGTTCGTCGAGCGAGACGCCGAGGTCGAGGAGGGCGCCGACGAGCATGTCGCCGCTGACGCCGGAGGAACAATCGAGGTAGAGATCAGGCATGGTCGGATTCCTGGTTGCGGGCGGCGAGGCGGTTGATGAGGCCGGCGAGGGCGCCGGCGCCGTAGCCGTTGTCAATGTTGACCACGGCGACGCCTGTCGCGCAGGAGTTGAGCATGGCGAGCAGGGCGGTGACGCCGCCGAAACTGGTTCCGTAGCCGACGCTGGTGGGGACGGCGATGACGGGGACGTCGACGAGCCCGGCGACGACGCTGGGAAGGGCGCCTTCCATGCCGGCGCAGACGACGATGAGGTTGGCCTTCTCGAGGATGTCGCGATGCTGAAAGAGGCGATGGATGCCGGCGATGCCGACGTCGTAGACGCGTTCGGTGCGCGCGCCGAGCATCTCGCAGGTGACGGCGGCTTCCTCGCCGACGGCGAGGTCGGAGGTGCCGGCGCAGGCGATGACGACGTAGCCCGGGGCGACCTTCGGCGGATCGACGATGATGGCGATGGTGCGTGCGGTCGCGTTGTAGTCGGCGTCGGGGTGCTCGGCGAGGACGGCGTCGGCGATGGCCTGGTCGCAGCGGGTGGCGAGGACGTTGCTGCCGTGGGCGCGCATGCGGGACGCGATCGCGGCGACCTGGTGCGGGGTCTTTCCCTCGCCGAAGATGGTTTCGGGGAACCCTTTGCGGAGCGTGCGATGGTGGTCGACCTTCGCGAAGCCGAGGTCTTCGAAGGGGAGCCCGCGCAGGCGTTGCGCGGCGTCTTCGACGGCGACGGCGCCGGAGGCGACTTGTTCGAGGAGGTCGCGGAGTCTGGTTGCTTCCAAATCTGGTTCTCCGTGCCGCATCGCGCGGTGATGACGTGGAGATCAGGCGGGTCGTGCGGCGTACGAGGGCCTATCGTACGACAGGACGGCGGAGCAATGGAAATCAGGGGATCGTCGGGGGACGGATCGCGGGGAGCGGGTCGGCGGCTGCTGTTCGGAGCCGGAACGCGATCAGGTCGCCTCGCAGGGGACAGTGATGCGCACGGTGCGTCGGCGGGAATCATCAAAGGAGATGGACAAGGCGCCGCCGCACTCGGCGATGGCGCTGTCGGCGAGGCGCAGGGCCAACCATACGCCTTTGTCGCCGGCGGTCGGTTCGGCCGCGGAGGCGGCGCGATCCGCGGGGGCGTCGTGTCGGATCTCGAGGGCGGCGCGCTCATCGTCGACGGTCCGTAGGGTGACGCGGAGGATGTCGCCGGGGTCCATGGCCTGGAGTGTGGCGAGCATGAGATCGACGAGGATGCGGGTGCAGGCGCCCGGTTCGTGGACGGTGCACGCGCAGGTGGTCTGGAGATCAGCGGCCACGGAGATGCCGCGTCGTTCGACCGCCTCACGGAGGATGTCGAGCGCCTGGGTGACGCAGTTGCGGAGCTCGATCGAATCAGGCTTGTCCGCGCGGACGGCTGACATGTGGTGGAAGGAGCGGAGGAGCTGCTGGAGGCGCGCGAGGCGCGTCTGGAGCGTGCGCACATGCTCGGCGGGGCCGGCGTCGGATGCGGCGAGGGCATCGGCGGCGGCGACCATGGCGGCGACGGGTTCGGCGAGGTTCTGAGCAAGCTCGGCGGCGATGTCGCCGAGGCCGGCCCGGCAGGCGGCATGGACGAGCAGGTTGCCGCGTTCCCACTCGATCGCGAGGAGATAGGCGCACATGTCGATGAACTCGCAGTCGAAGGCGTCGGGAACGAAGCCGCGTTCGAAGAAGAAGCTGATCAGGCCGGTGGGCTGGCCCCAGATGCGTTGGGGATAGACCATGACGGCGGGGTGATCGACGTCGAGTTCGGTATGGCGCCGCACCCAGTTGCGGGCCAGGGTGAGGGGTTCGGTCTCGATGAGGGCGGGGTCGCGGTCGCCGGGCTCGATGTCGAACACGTCGCTGGAGGGCTCGGCGCCGGAGGGGGCGCGGCAGAGGATGACGCGGCCGTCGGCCGTATCGCCCAGGACGACGGCGCGAAGGGGCAGGTGTTGTGAGACGCCGTGGACGAGGATGCGGAGGAAGTCCTGGGTGGCGGCGTGGTCGCCGGAGGTCTGGGTGAGGTCGAGCAGGGTGCGCAGGCGGGCGTTGTTGGTCTCGCATGCGACGGCGTATTTGCGGATATCGGTGGTGGCGGCCTCGACGCGGTCGCGGAGCTGCTCGCGCTCTTCGTAGAGGAGGCGAAAGAGCTCGCCGCGCTCGACGAGGACGGCGTGATGCGAGACGGCGCGGGCGACGGAGCGGGTGAGCGTCATGAGGTCGACGGGTTTCATGAGGTAGTCGAAGGCGCCGGCGCGCATCGAGTTGACGACGGAACCGGCGCCGAGGCTGCCGGTCATGACGATCTGCACGAGGCTGGGGTCTTCCTCGCCCAGACGGGCGAGGAGTTCGGCGCCGTCGCCGTCGGGTAGGCCCAAGTCGACGAGGGCGCAGGCGTAGCGTCCGCGGGAGAAGGTCTCGATGGCCTCTGCGCAGGAGGTGACGGCGTCGCAGACGTATCCTTTGCGGGTCAAGGCTTCGGAGATGTACCCCACTGCGAAGCGTTCGTCTTCGACGAGGAGGATGCGTTGCTCGTCAGGCTGTGGTTCGGCGTCCACCGGCGGCGACCTCTGCTTTCCTGTATACCTCTACGCGGGATAGACTTAGGTGTTGTGTAGCGAATTTGCAGTAGACGAATGAGACCAAGCGCCATGCTACCTGTCGGTCGATGGGAAGTCAACGGCGGCGAGCAAAAGGGAGGGCGGGGGTGGAGGCGCTCCGCCGCCGGCGTGGGGATGCGCGGCGGAGAGAGGGGCGGTCTGAGGGAACAAAGGCGGTTGGGGCGGTCGTTTCCGATTCGGTAGGGTGCGAATTGATCCGTGACCGACGCCGTGCTATGTAGACAGGGCGTACGGCGGTGTCGCCGTACCCAGCATCGCCCCGGAGTTCGCCAAGCGGACGGGCCGAGGGGCCGATCGAACTGAATGGCATGGGCCGCGGGAGCGGGGGCCGTGCCTGTCTGGAGAACCCGTGATGAAGGCCGTTCAATTGCGCGCGCCGCGAGACATGCGTCTCGTGGACATGCCGAAACCGAGTCCGAAGCCGCACGAGGCGTTGATTCGAATCGAGTCGACGGGCGTGTGCGGATCGGACATGCACTACTACATTGACGGCCGCATCGGCAAGACGGTGTGCACGGAGCCGATCGTGCTCGGGCACGAGTACGCGGGCGTGGTGGAGGATGTGGGACGGGACGCGGACCGGAGTCTGATCGGGAAGCGGGTTGCGGTGGAGCCGGGGATCCCGTGCGGGAAGTGCGAGCTTTGTCGGACGGGTCACTACAACGTGTGTCTGGACTTGCAGTTTCCCGGCGGACCGCCGTACGACGGGGCGCTGTGCGAGCATATCTGCGTGCATGCGGGCTTCTGTTTTCCGATCCCGGACGAGATGAGCGCGCTCGAGGGGGCGATGCTGGAGCCGCTGGCGGTGGCGGTGCACAGCGTGGCGCTGGCGCGTGTGCAGGTGAACGAGACGGCGGCGGTGCTGGGGCTGGGGCCGATCGGGCTGTTGACGGCGCAGGTGCTGCGGTTGGCCGGGGTGAAGACGATCATCGGGTCGGACCTGCAAGACTACCGCGTGGAAGCGGCGGCGAAGTACGGGGTGGACTTCGCGTTCAACGCGGATCGGCACGATACGGTCGAGACTGTCATGGCGGAGACGAAAGGGCGGGGGGTGGACCTGGCGATCGACTGCGCGCGGTCGACGAAGACGCCCGACCTGTTGTGCCGCGTGATTCGGCCGGCGGGCCGCGGGATCCTGACGGGGATCTCGGGCGAGTCGGAGGGCGTGTTCCCGGTGGACATCGCGCGGCGAAAAGAGCTGACGATCACGTGGTGTCGCCGGTTTGCGCACAACTACCCGACGTGCATCGACCTGGTCGCGTCGGGGCGGGTGGATGTGCGGTCGATGGTGACGCATTCGTTCCCGCTGGAGCGCACGAAGGAGGCGTTCGAGCTGGTGGCGAACATGGAAGACGGGGTGCTGAAGGCCTCCGTGGACCAGTAGGGAGGACGGACGATGCGACAGGCGCCGACCATCTGGTTGGAACGGCTGGTGATCCTGGCGGGGCTGGTGTCGTTTTGGCCGTATGTGTTCGGGCATCGGAGCGTTCCGTACGGGATCGGCCTGGTTGTGACGGCGGCGCTGCTGGGCGTCGTGGCGGCGGTGCGGGTGCGTCGTTTCAACCGTCAGGTGGGCGACACGTCGCATCAATTGCGCGCGAAATCCGGATCGACGCGGCCGGGCGCGTGATGGATACGGATGCCTGAGGGAACGCGAGGGGCGGGCCGGTTGGGACGCGCGCTGAAGTACGCGTTCTACGGCGGTGCGTCGGTCTTGGCGCTGCTGGTCGCGGCGTGCATCACCGTGGCGGGGCCGTGGCCGACGTATGGTCCGTCGCCGATCGAGGAGACCGCGTATTTCCAGTCGGCGTCGGCGCGTCTGCAGGTGCAGGCGGCGGCGCTTCCTGATTTGGCGCAGGCGCCGGGGCGGTTGCAGGCGGGCTGGGGCCGTTCGGCGGTGCAGATCCCTGAGGGGACGCCGTTGGCGGGCTACGGGAAGCGGGACGGGGCGCCGTCCATCGGAAGTCTGATGCCCATCCATGCCCGTGCGCTTGCGTTGTCGGACGGGGCGGACACGGCGGTGCTGACGTCGTGCGACTTGCTGATCCTGCCGGAGAACGTCGCGGAGGTTGTGCGGGAGCGGGTGGCGGCGGGATCCGACCTTGCGCCGCGGCAGATTCTGTTCAACGCGAGCCACACGCATTCGGGTCCCGGGGGGTGGGGTCCCGGGCTGGTGGCGGCGTTGTTCGCGGGACCGTATGACGCGCGGGTCGCGACGGCGATTGCGGATGCGCTGACGGAGGCGATCCTCGAGGCGCGCGACGCGATGGGGCCGGCGGCGTTGGCGGTTGCGTCGTTCGAAGCGGGGGATCTGATCGCGAACCGTGCACGCGAGGCGGAGACGGACGCGTTGGCGCAAGCGATGGCGGTGCGGCGCGACGACGGCGCGACGGCGCATGTGGTGCGGTTCTCGGCGCACGCGACGATTCTGGGGGCGGACAACCTGTTGTTGCACGGAGACTACCCGGGGGTGTGCGCGGCGCATATTGAGGAGCGGACGGGCGGTACGGCGCTGTTTCTGGCGGGGGCGGTGGGGAGCATGCGGCCGCGATGGCCGGGGCCGGAGTCGGGCTATGCGCGGGTGCACGCGTACGGCCGGGAGCTGGCGGAGCGGGCGCTCGAGGCGCTGGCGGACGGGGCGTATGCGACGGAGATCCCCGTGCGATCGCTTGGGATTCCGATCGATCTGCCGCCGGCGCAGGTGCGGTTCCATCCGAACTGGCGGTTGTCGCCGTTGTTGCCGCCATTGCTCGGGGTGGACGGAGACGGGTGGTTCGAGGCCGTGCGGGTGGGGGATGCGATCCTTACGGCGATGCCGGGGGACTTCAGCGGGGAATCGGCGATTGCGTTGCGGGAGGCGGCGTCGCGGTACGGCGCGGAGCTGTGGGCGCTGGGGTTCAACGGCGACTACGCGGGGTATATTTCGCCGGACCGGTACTATGCGACGGCGCGGCGGGACGGCACGGAAGGGTATGAGATGTATGTGATGTCGTGGTGCGGGCCGAACCAGGAGGCGTATTTCGCCGGGTTGGCGGATGTCGCGACGCGCGCGCTGTTCGGGAAAGGCGGCTGAAGTGGAGACGCCGGAGTTTTTGCAGGGAGACACGCGGGAGGGTGCGCCGGAGACGGGAGGGGCGCGGCCCGCGGCGGAGAAGCGGGATCCGCGGCCGCCGCGGCTGTCGTCTGCGTGGCTGATCGCCGGGGCGGCGCTGATGGCGGTCGGCGTGGCGGGGCTGTTGGCGGTGATGGTGCTGGAGGCGCGGGAACAGGCGTCGGTTCCGTGGGCGCACGGGGTGGTCGTGGTGGGCGAAGAGGCCCCGTGGCCGGAGGCGGAACGCGGGTTCCGGATGCCGGTGTCGGGCGAGGACGCGCCGGACTCGCCGTTGGTCGCTGCGCTGCGGGCGCAACGCGGCGGGGAGGATGTGATCGCGCAGTTCGGGCTGGACGACCACGGCCACGTGCTGGCGCTGGAGGCGTCGGCGGAGGAGTGGGCGGCGCTGGTGGGAGAAGGGCGTGCGCCGCGGCCCGGGGCGTTCGAGGCGTTGGCGGGCGACTTGTGCGACCTGGACGCGGTGCACGTGGGCGAGGAGCGGTTCGAGGTGGTCGGTCGAGCCCGGCGCGGCGTGGGGATGCTGACGCGGACGTATGTGATCCCGATGGCGTCGTTCGAGGCCGCGGCGGCGTCCGGACCGATCGAGGCCGAGACGGTGTGGTTCGACCGGGACGCGGCGGAGTCGGTCGCGGCGATGGAGGGGGGGCAGGAGGACATAGGCGATCTGGAGCTGCACACGTACATGCCGTTGACGTCGCGCGGGCTGGGGTTGAGCGCTGTCGGGTGGCTGGCGGTGATCGTGGTGGGCGGCGTGTTGGCGTGGACGTGGATCTTCCGCGCGCTGGGGGCGGCGTTGCCGTCGTGGGCCGGGGCGGTGTTCGCGGAGGTCGGTCGCGCGCCGCGGCTGTACGCGTTCGTGCATGTGTTGCTGTATGGGGCGTTTCTGGCGGGTATGTGGGCGGCGGTGGAGCGTCCGGAGCTGGGATTCCGGCTGACGCATTTTGTGAAGGGGCAGTTCGAGGACGGGGGGCTGTCGTTCATCGGCAACGCATACGGCTCGGGGAGCGTGCTGTCGGCGATGGCGACGACGTGGTTCTGGAACTATGTGATGGCGACGGTGGTGATGAGCATCGCGCCGTCGTTCTTCTTGCCGTTCTGGGGGGTGGCGAAGAACCTGTTGAGCTTCCTGGTGGTCGGGCTGGCGTTGGCGCCGATCTGGGCGGGGGCGGCGCAGGGGATGACGTACCATTCGGGGACGATGGTGCTTGAGCTTCAGGCGTATGTGCTGACGGCGTTCTTCGTGAGTCGGTATGTGGTGTTGGTGGGGCAGGGGCTATGGCTGGGCTCGTTCGGACGGCGTTTCGGGCGGGCGGTCGCGGTGATGGTGACGGGGACGGTCGCGGTGGGGGTGATGTTGGGAATCGCGGCGTTGTATGAGGCGGTGACGCTGATCTTGTTCCATTTCGTGTGACGGGCGGCGGGGTGTCCGCATGGCTATTTGGATAGTAGAGTAGGGTTTTGGTTGCGCTTGACACCTTGGGGCGGTGCGGGTAGGATCCGGCGTCAAGATGGAAAGCGCACACTCGATGCCGCATGGTGATGATGCGGCGACGCGTCGACAGGTCCTCAGGGCGACCGCCCGGGAGGGCCTTTTTTTTGTGGATCCGCTGCATGGCGGGGCGCGCGTGACAGGGGATGCGGTTCGCCGTTCGGTTCGTTGTTCGGTCGGCGACAGGCTGTGGAGCCATTTGAAAGGCTGAGAGATGAACGATCGCGGAGACGCCCCTACGGAGCAGACCGTGGTGCTGGACGCGGCGGCGGTGGGGGATGCGATCCATCGCCTGGCGCAGGAGATCGTTGCGGCGAACGAGGACGCGGCATCCGTGGCGTTGCTGGGGGTGCTGCGGCGGGGACGTCCGCTGGCGGACCGTCTGGCGGCGAGCATCACGGAGATGACGGGGCGGAGCGTGCCGGTGGGTTCGCTTTCGACGCGCTTGTACCGAGACGACGTGCGGTCGGGACGGGCGGGGGGCGTAAGCGCCGGAGAGGGGACGCATTTCGATTTTGACGTGGACGGGAAGACGGTGGTGATCGTCGACGACGTGCTGTCGACGGGGCGCACGGTGCGGGCGGCGCTGGATGAGATCATGGACTACGGGCGGCCGCGGCGGATTCAGTTGGCGTGCCTGGTGGATCGCGGGCTGCGGGAGCTGCCGATCCAGGCGGACTTCCTGGGGTGGTCGCTGGCGACGGCGCCGGGGGATCATGTGTCGGTGCTGCTCGCGGAGACGGACGGCGAGGATGCGGTGTTGCTTGAGCGGGGCGCGGAACAGGACGAGGGCGCGGAATAGGACTGTAAGGAGGGGCTGCAATCCATGACGGAGGCGGAGCCGGGCTCGCGCGTGTGGACGCGGAAGGATTTGGTCGGGATCGAGGATCTGTCGCGTTCGGAGGTTGAGATGATCCTGGACACGGCGCCGCAGTTTCTGGCGGTGTCGCACCGGGAGAGCGGGATCAAGAAGGTGCCTGTGTTGCAGGGGCGCCTGGTGGTGAACTGGTTTTACGAGCCGAGCACGCGGACGCGGACGTCGTTCGAGCTGGCGGCGAAGCGGCTGAGCGCGGACACGCTGAGCATCAGCGCGTCGACTTCGAGCACGCAGAAGGGCGAGACGCTGCACGATACGCTGTACAACATCGAGGCGATGCGCAGCGATATCGTGGTGATTCGGCACGGTCTGGCGGGGGCGGCGCGGTTGTTGGCGGAGCGGCACCCGTCGTCGATCATCAATGCGGGGGACGGGTACCACGAACACCCGACGCAGGCGCTGCTGGACGCGTTCACGATGCGGGAGCACGTGCGGCGGATGCGGGAGGACCCGGAGGCGACGCTGGACGGGATCCGCGTGGCGCTGGTCGGGGACATCGCGCACAGCAGGGTGGCGCGGAGCAACGTGTGGTGTCTGACGAAGCTGGGCGCGCAGGTGACGGTGTGCGGGCCGAGCACGCTGTTGCCGCAGGGGATGGACCGGATGGGGTGCGCGGTGACGACGAGTCTGCGGGAGGCGATCGCGGATGCGGACGTGGTGTATGCGTTGCGGATGCAACTGGAGCGGCAGGGGAGGTGTCTGTTCCCGTCGATCCGGGAGTATGTGCGGCTGTTTCGGATTGACAATGAGACGCTGGCCGGGGCGCCGGCGCACGCGATCGTGATGCATCCGGGACCGATCAACCGGAATGTGGAGCTTTCGTCGGAGGTGGCGGACGGCCCGCGAAATGTGATTCTGGAGCAGGTGACGAACGGCGTCGCGGTGCGTATGGCGGTGATGCACCTGCTTGTGAACCGACCTGCGGTCGGCGTCGCGTAGAGGCGGGACGATCGACCTCAACCAGCAAGGGAATCGGAGCCCAGTGGCCAAGAGCATCGTAATCAAGAACGGACGGCTGATCGAACCGAGCCTCGGGCTGTCGGAGCAGTTGGATGTGCTGGTGGAGGGGACGAGCGTGGCGGGCATCGGGCGTGATCTGACGGGGGACACGGAGATCGATGCGTCGGGGTGCGTGGTGTGTCCGGGGCTTGTGGACATCCACGTGCATTTCCGGGAGCCGGGTTTCGAGTCGAAGGAGACGATCGCCACGGGGAGTCGCGCGGCGGCGCGGGGCGGGTTCACGTCGGTGGTGACGATGCCGAACACGGCGCCGCCGATCGACAACGGGGGGATGGTTGAGCAGCACAATCGGAGCGCGCGGGAGGCGGCGTGCATCAAGGTGTGGCCGGCGGCGGCGGCGACGAAGGGACGGGCCGGGGCCGAGATGACCGAGATGGCGGACCTGAAGGCGGCCGGCGCGGCGGCGGTGACGGATGACGGGAATGACATTGAGAGCAGTTGGGTGCTGCGGCGGGTGCTCGAGTACGCCAATATGGTGGGGCTGACGTATCTGACGCATGCGGAAGACCACTCGTTGATGGAAGGCGGGGCCATGAACGAGGGGTACAACGCGACGCGGCTGGGACTGCCGGGGCTGCCGAAGGCGATGGAGGAGATCGCCATTGACCGGGCGATCCGGCTGGCGGAGCTGGCGGGGGCGCGGATCCACATCTGCCACGTGAGCACGGCGGGCGGGGTGGACATCGTGCGGCGGGCGAAGGAGCGGGGGCTGCCGGTGACGTGCGAGACCGCGCCGCACTACTGGACGCTGACGGACGACGCGGTGGAGCGGTTCGGAACGAACGCGAAGATGAACCCGCCGTTGCGGGGGCCGGAGGACGTGGCGGCGATCCGGCAGGGCCTGGCGGATGGGGCGATTGATTGCATCGCGACGGACCATGCGCCGCACACGCTGACGGAGAAGGACGTGGAGTTTCAGTCGGCGCCGTTCGGCATCATCGGGCTGGAGACGTCGCTGGCGCTGGGGGTGACGGGGCTGGTGCGGGACGGGGTGATCTCGATGGAGCGGCTGGTGGAGCTGATGACGGCGGCGCCGGCGGGGGGGTTGGGGTTGGCCGCGGGGCGGCTCGAAGAGGGGGGACCGGCGGACATCACGGTGTTCGATCCGGAAGCGGAATGGACGGTGGACCCGAACCAGTTTGCGTCGAAGGCGCGGAACTGCCCGTTCGCGGGGATGCGGCTGCACGGGGTCGTGAAGGCGACGCTGTGCGACGGGCGCGTGGTGCATCGGGCCGCGGAAGGCTGATAGAGAAGGGGCGCGGGTCAGGGGCCGTAGAAGTCGCGGAGGGCGTTGACGTAGGCGACGGCGACGAGCTGGCGCCACTCGGGGTCGGCGATGCGCTCGCAGTCGGTGGGGTTGGTCATGTTGGCCACTTCGACGAGGACCTTGGTGGGGACGGGGTTGTTGCGGAGGACGGCGGGCAGGTAGGTCTGGGTGCGGGAGCGGCGGATCACGGATCGGATGGGCTCGCTCTCGAGATGGCGGCGGACGCGGTGCTTTCCGAAGGTCTCCATGAGGACCTCGGCGAAGCCGCGGGACACGGCCTCGTCGCGACGGCGGTCCGAGGCGGTGGTCCTGAAGGCCAGGTGACCGCGGGCCTCGGCGAACTGGTTGTAGAACGAGGCGGGCTCGTGGGTCTCTTCGTCCTTGCGGTATTGCCAGCCGGGGATGTAGATCATCGCGCCGCGGAGCTGGGCGTTGAATAGAGCGTCGCAGTGGATGCTGGTGAAGAGGATCTTGCGGGGGTCGACGCCGGCGGCGGTCTCCTCTCGGTAGATGTGGGCGGCGATCTGGCTGCGCAGGTTGAGCGAGTACTTCGAGACGGCGTTGTTGTAGGGGGGCGTGGTCGTCAGCTCTTCGTCTTCGTCGTGCGTGAAGCGGGTCGCGTTGGTCGGCGTGAACCCCTGGGAGCGGTCGCGAAGGGTCATGTAGACCTTGGCGCGGGTCTCGCGCAGGAGGATCTCACGGATCCGGACGGCGATGTCGTAGTTGATCTCGTCCTCGATGAGACTTATGCCGAGTTTGCGTCCGTCGGCGCCGGGGTCGGCGCCGCCGTGGCCGGGGTCGAGGATGACGACGACGCCGTCGAGGTCGCGCGCGGAGACGTGGTCGCGGCGGATGCGTTCGGCCTCGCGCAGGGTGGCTTCGTATTGTGCGCGCGCATCGCTGCCCTTGGGCTGGTAGCGGGCGGAAAGCATGTACATGGGGATCTTGACCGGCTGGCCGATTTCCATGTCGTGGACGTCGCGGATGCCGCTGCGTTGTTGGATGATGTCGCAGGCCTCGAGGATGTCGGCGTTCTCGCGGTAGTCGGTGAACCGCACGACGACGGGGGTGTAGAGGGAGGCGTCGCCGGGGCGGAGGGTGTATAGGGCGTAGGGGCCTTCGGCGTCCTCTCCGAAAGACAGAAGCGTGTCGGGGTCGTCGTGGAACTCCGTCGCGAGGCCGTTCCCGTTGTCGGCGGGCGGCGTCAGGGGCAGCGGCGCGGGGGCGGGCGTGGGCGAGGCGGGGGCCTCGGAGACGCCGCGCGGGGTAGGCAAGGGGGTGCGGTTGGGCGTGGGACGGCGCATGATGGGGATGAGCATGTCGGCGGGGAAAAGGATGACCTGGCCGGCTTGCAGGGAACGTTGGGGAAGGCGGTTGATCTCCGCGATGCGCGTCTGGGAGAAGCCGTTTCCGGTGAGCCATTCACTGAGGCTCCAGAGGGTTTCCTGTCCCTGGCGTTGTCCGTCGCCGGCGAAGCGGACCTTGTGGAGCCAGCCGCGGGCGTCGACGTAGTCTTCGGGGAACGAAGCGAGGAGGGCGGCGCGCTGGAACTCGGGGCGGACGTGGTTGAAGGGGATGGCGACGCGGCGCTTGCCGGAGTAGGGGCGGGCGTCGATGTCTTCGATGAGGACGGACTTGAGCATGCTTTGGGCCGCGCTTCGCCCGCGGGGGAGGCTGCACTCGATGAAGAGGCTGCGGCCGTTCTGGAGGATGACGTTGACGCCGTCGGCGATGGGTTGGTAGACGTCGACGACCGCGCCGGCGACGCCGGCGATCAGGAGGGCGACGACGAGGACGCAGCCGCGGCGGGCGGATGGGATGGTGTGGGGCGCAGTCGTCACTTGGTTGCGTCAGTCCGTCGCGGTGGGTTCATTGCCGTGTTTTGGGGTCGCCTGTTCGTTCAGCTCAGTTCAGTTCAGTTCAGTTCAGTCTGGCTCGGTTCGTCGTTCGGAACCCGCGAGCGGGGCGCGGTTCTCCATAGCGTCGCTCGGGGTCGTCAAGATGGGGGATACAGCTCTTGGAGCCGCCTCCAGATATAGCGGGATATCGATTCCGCGACAGCGGGATCGAGGTCCAGGAAACAGGCGCCGATGATGCGTTCGGGTCCGCTGGACAGCGCCTTGGGGCGGCGGTCTGCGATCTCCGTGAGATGGATGACGCGGGCCGGGATCTCGTGGGTGGGTTCCGCGGGCAAGGACACGGTGAGCTCGATCTGCGATTCGAGCTCGAACGGGGCCTCCGAGGAGAGGAGGGCTCCGCCGAGGCTCAGGTTGAGCAGGGCGGCGTCGTAGCGCCGGACGTGGTTGCGGTCGCGGACCTGGACGGTGAGGTCGGTGGGGACGCGGCAGGCGTCGCGGTGTCTGGCGCGGGCGCAGGTCTTGGGGCGTCGCAGCACGACGGCTCCGGGGCGTTTGCGGGGACCGGCGACGACTTCGCAGCGGTAGAGGTCGATGCCGAGGCGGTCGTGGAACTCGAGGTCGGCGGTCATGCCTTCCACGGGGTAGTCGCGTGCGGGGAACGTGGTTGTCACGGTATCGGCGTCGACCTCGGTGATCTCGACCATGAAATGCTGTTGCATCACGCTCAGGAGACATTCGGCGCCCACGCGGATATGGTCCGGTCCGACGCCTGCGTCCTCGTAAGGCTCGCTCATGGCGGACTCCCTATCCAAGCGTCTGCATGGTACCACACCCGATCTTGGATTGGGTAGCGCCGGGGGACGACTTGTCAACGCAAAGTAGAAATGTCCGGTGGCGGGGAGTGGTGAGCGGATTGTCCAAGGGGGCGGGGCAGGTGCGCAGCAGAGGTCCGCGCCCTGTCATCTCCACAGCCGGCGCGCAGGCGCGCGGGCCGCGGCCGCGGAAGGGCTGGATGAAGGCGCAGTAGAGGAGTAGAGGGTGTCGAGGATGAGGACGCAGATGCGCGGGAAGACGTGCAGGGCGCAGAGGAAGGCGCGTCCTGTCGTCCCGAGCAGGGCGGCAAGCGCGGTGATCGTGCGGGGCGAGGCGGCGTCGGCGTTGGGTCGGCTGGGCTACAGCTCGTCGCGTATGTCGAAAACCGCGTCGAGGCGCGAGAGTTGGAGGACTTTCATGACGGAGTTCGAGGGTTTGAGCAGCACCAGGCGCGATTCCTTGGCCTGTTGGTTGCGGAGCCCCTCGACGAGGGTGGCGATGCCGGAGCTGTCCATGTAGGCGACGTCGCTGAGGTCTACGGCGACGACGCTGCCGGATCGGCCCATCGCGGCGTTGATGGCGGACCTCAGCTCGGGGGAGCTGTAGAGGTCGACCTCGCCGGAGACGCGGATGGTGGCGCCGCTGACGGTCTCATCTTTCTCGATGTGCAAGGCCATGGGTGCTATCCCCCTCATCTTCCTTTTGGGCACGGAGCGTACGATCCAGCGGATGGTGCAGGCGCATGGTGAGCCTGTTGCCGCCGTGCGGTTCTGAATGGTACGCGACGTCGTCGAAAGCCTGTCGGATGAACTGAACGCCGAGGCCCCCCGGTTTGGGTTCCGCTTCGGAGGGGGGCGTGAGATCGCGCGGGGCGAGGCGGTGGGCATCGGCCGGCAGGCTCTGGTCTTCCAGTTCGATGACGATGGCGTCCGGGTCGGTCCGGAGTCGCAGGTCGATGGATGCATCGTGGCGGCCCTGGCAGGCGTGTCGGATGGCGTTGGCGCAGGCCTCGTCGACGGCGAGGACGACGGTGTCGCGTTGTTCCGCGTCGAGGCCGAGGTTGTCCAGATAGCCCCGGACGAGGCCGCGCACGGCGGAGAGGAGCCGGGGGTTGGAGCGGATGCGGAGACGGATGTCTTCGGGCGGAACAGCGCCGGACATTGCGTCAGTCTCTCGGCGTGGGGCCGGGCCGTGCGGGGCCGGCGTACTTGATGACGAGGAGCGTGCAGTCGTCGTGGGGCATGGCGGGGGCGGTGTACTCCTGCACGCTGACGTTGATGCCGTTGACCATGGCGCGGGGCGGTTCGCGGTAGAAGCCCTGGGCGACGCGGGCGAGGTTTTTGACGCCGAACTCATCGGACGATACATGGGAGGAGTCGCGGCGGGTGTGCATGCCGCGCGCCTCGACGATGCCGTCGGAGTAGAGGAGCATGACCT
Source organism: Candidatus Hydrogenedentes bacterium UBA6118 (assembly GCA_002422525.1). GTDB lineage: Bacteria > Hydrogenedentota > Hydrogenedentia > Hydrogenedentales > SLHB01 > UBA6118. Next base: position 3,077 of record DIWA01000042.1, on the reverse strand, counting down.
CGTCGGGGGCGATGCGGTCTTCTTCGGTCTCCCATGCGGTGTCTTCGAGGATGCCGACGGGGGGGCCGCCGGCGGCTCCGAACTCGCGGAAGCCCGCGGGGGTGATGCAGAGGATGGGGTGGTGGCCGGCATTGGCGAAGCGGAGCGCGCCGGTAGCGAGGTCGATGGTGACGTAGCACATGGTGCAGAACGTGCCGAACTGGCTGCGTCGGTGCATTTCGCGGTTGATCTGGGTGATCACTTCGGCGGGATCGGCTCCGCCGCGGGCGCGGAAGCGGAACTCGGCGAGGATCTGGGCCATGGTGAGCGCGGCGGGCACGCCCTTGCCGCTGACGTCGCCCACGAGGAGGGCGAGGCGGTCGGCGTCGAGCTGGATGACGTCGTAGAAGTCGCCGCCGACGACCCTGGCGGGTCGGGTCTCGCCGTAGACCTGGACGCGGGGATCGTCGGGCCAGTGTTTGACGAGGAAGCCTTCCTGGATGCTCCAGGCGTGGCGGATCTCCTGGTCGGTGCGCTCCTTGTCGATGATTTCCTTGTGCATGCGGGCGTTTTCGATGGCGAGGCCGGCGCTGTTGCCGAGGGCCGTGAAGAGGAGCATGTCTTCGCGGGAGTAGGCGCGCTCGGGGCGGTCGGTGTCGACGTAGAGGAGGCCGACGATGCCGTACTTTGCGCGGAGGGGCACGCACATGATGGACCGCAGGTTTTGCTGCACGATGGTCTCGGCCGCTTTGATCTCGGCGTCGGCGTCGGCGTCCTGGTAGAGGACGCTTTCGCCGCGACTGAGCACGCGATGGATGACGGTGCTGCTGATGTGCATGGCTTCGCGCGAGACGTGGCGGAGGCGGCCGTTGTCGATGATGTGGTAGTTGCCGCAGGTCAGGCAGGGGAGCGTGGCGTCTTCCTCGGGGGTGGCGAAGAGGAGCGCGCCGCGACGGGCGTCGAGCGCGTTGGCGGTGGTTTCGAGTATCTCGTCGACGAGGCTGCAGAGGTCGTAGTTGGAGGCGATGCGGTTGACGACGGCGTAGACGGTGCGGAGGAGGCCCTCGGCGTGGGAATCGGAGGGATCGGCTTCGATTTCGCGGCCTTCCGCGTCGATCATGCTGCGGAAGAAGGTGGCTTCGTCGCTGGCGGCGGGGGTGGGCACTTCCTCGATCTCGAACCGGAGGACGGTCTCGCCGATCTGGATGCGGTCGCCGTCGTGGAGGATGCCCTCGCGCATCTCTGATCCGTTGATGAGGGTGCCGTTGGTGCTGCCGAGGTCCTTCCAGTAGAACTGGCCGTCCTTGACGGAGAACTCGACGTGGTGGCGCGACGCGGCGGCGTCCCCCAGAGCGATGTCGCAGTCGTTGGCGCGACCGGCGATGATGGACGAGACCACGGGAACTCTGCGAATGCCTTCGTGGCGGTCCTCCGTGACCACGAAGCCGCGCCGTGTCATATGCCTGCCTCCTGCACCGTAGCGGCCTGTCGCTCCGGCGTCGGCCTCCGCCGCATTCGGCCCCGCCCGTTTTGTTGGGGCGCGTTGTGGATGGAGGTCATCCCGGCGTTCGGGCCGACCCCGGCATTTCCGTCATTCTAGAGTGCATACGTCCAAAAGGCAACGCAGACGATGCGACGGGGCGGGGCGAGGGCGTACGGTTCTCCCACGAGGGAGGCCGAGACGGACTGGGCGGGAGCGCCGAGATCAGTGCTCGTGGTAGCTTTCCACCTCTTTCCATTGGCCGTCGACATAGGAGAAGATGTGGCAGATCGCGTAGGACTCCTGGACGGGCGCGTGGGGACGGGGGTGCACAATCAGGCGGACCTTGCCGGCTTTCTCGCCGAAGAGGATGTGTTCGAACGCGCAGGTGACCTCGATCTCGACGTCGGCCTCGGGGCCTTCGTCGGAGACGGGGATGGGGTCTTCGGCGTTGACCTCCTCGATGATGTCCATTGCGCAGGCGCGCAGACCGTTCTCGTAGTGCCAGACGCGGGCGGTGTGGACGACGTAGACGGCCGCGAGCAGGGCCATGATCGCCGTGAGCGCGCGCAGGCGGATGCGGGCGAAGCGTCCTGGCTTGGCGGGGGCGCGCTCGGGGGCCTGGCCGGCGTCGTCGTTGGTCGCGGGTGCGGGATGGTCGGGCGTTTCGGGGGATTGGGCATCGTCGCTCATGTGTTCGCCTCCTCTATAGTAAGTATACTGCCAGATTGGCGAAATGCGACGGCGGGTTTTTCGGGGTGCGGCCGGCGGCGCGGACTGGGGGGGGAGAACGGCGGCTTATGACGGGATGGCGCAGGGCGCAGGCGTGGACGAGGCTGGGGCTGTTGGCGGCGTGGACGACGGCGATGTACCTGGTGCGGCTGGTTCCGTGGACGGTCGCGCGATGGTTCGCGGCGTGGGAGCGGCGTCAGCGGCGGCGGGCGTTGGCCGTGTGGGGGCGGGGGGCGTTGCGGATTCTGGGCGGACGGGTGCGGTGCATTGGGAGGCCGCCGGAGCCGCCGTACTACATGGTGTCGAACCACCGGTCGTATGTGGACATCATGGCGTTGGAGGCGGTCGCAGGGCCGGTGTTCGTGGCGATGGCGGAGATCGCGTCGTGGCCTGTGCTGGGGGTGCTCTGTGCGCACTTGCAGACGATCTTTATCCAGCGCGAGGACTTGCGCAGCATGGGGCGCGTGATGGACGCGATGGACGCGGCGCTGGCCGCGGGGTATGGGGTGCACGTGTTTCCGGAGGCGGGGATTCCGGACAGCGGGTGCGTGGAGCCGTTCCGGCCGGCGTTGCTGGAGGCGGCGGCGCGGTCGGGGCAACCGGTGTACGCAGCGGGGATCACGTATACGGATCGGGAAGGGCGGCCGCTGACGGGGGACGCGGACCGGGTGTCGTGGGTGGGGGAGATCGGGTTGATGGCGCACCTGCGGCGGCTGCTGGAGGGGCCGGGCTTCGTGGTGACGGTTCGGTTTGACCCAGTGCCGCGTTTGGGGACGGATCGCAAGGCATTGGCGGGGGAGCTGACGGACGCGGTGCGCGGGCTGTGCGAGGGAGTAGGGAGTGGGGAGTAGGGAGTAGGGAGTAGGGAGTAGGGAGTAGGGAGTAG
>DIWA01000048.1 GCA_002422525.1 Candidatus Hydrogenedentes bacterium UBA6118 | reverse complement strand
TCTCCCCGTCCACCCCGTCCACCCCCCGCCCCCCGGCGCGGCCCAGCCGCGCCTTTGGACTGCGGCAGCTTGCTGCCGCTTTCCCTCCCTCCGAAGCCCCGGCGCCCTCACCGGTCATTCCACGCCCCCCTCGTGTGGGACCGGCGCCCTCGCCGGTCATTCCACGCCCAACCCCACCGCCAACACCCTACGCCCCCTTGTGTGGGACCGGCGCCCCCGCCGGTCATTCCCCCCCTCCGCCGAAGGCGGCCAATCCTGTCCATCCTGCAAAATCCTGTCTAACCCATTCCCTCTCCCTGTCCACCCCGTCCACACCCCCGCCCCCTGGCGCGGCCCAGCCGCGCCTTTGGACTGCGGCAGCTTGCTGCCGCTTTCCCTCCCTCCGAAGCCCCGGCGCCCCCGCCGCTCATTCCACACCCAACCCCACCGCCGACACCCTACGCCCCCCTTGTGTGGGACCGGCGGCCCCGCCGGTCACATCCCGAGACGCCTGCGCCGCTTTCTCCTCGTCTACCGGATCACCCGCACCAGCGTCGTCGAACGCGGCGGGAGCGTCAGCACCACGCGGCGGTCCCGAACCGCGAGCTCGCAATCGCGGAACGCATCCCGCACACGAGGCGTGTCCCCGAACGTCTCGGGAAGCGCAAGCGCGCGTTCGCCGCCGTCGACAGTATGGACTCCAATCCACCCGCGACCGGCATACAGCACGTCATCCGCTTCGAGGTAGACATGCACGCCCGCGTCCCGCCAGACCGCCCGCAGTTCCTTCGGCGTCCACTGCAGCTTGCCCGGCAACGTCTGAGGCTCCGCGCCCGGCAGACGCAGCTCCGAACCCTCGGGATGCGTCCACAGCGTCGCGCCGCCGCGCCCGCGGAAGGCCTCCAGCCGCGCCTGCTCTTCCGGCGTCAACCGGGGCGGACCCAGGACCCACACCGCCCGATACCCTTCGCCTACAGCCAGGTCGAGGTCGCTCCGCAGATACAACGCGTACGGCGCGCCCGACTTCGCCAACGGGTATCGGTTGCCGTGGATAGATTCCACTCCGCCGCCGTACGACCGGTCGAGGAAGGACAGCTCCTCGTCCACCACCACCGCGATCTCCGGGCGCAGCGCCGCATCCGACGGCCCCGCGAGATCCTCCCGACCCAGATCCTGCGTGCGCCGGATCACGGCGAGCAGCCGCGGATCGCTGAACCACCCGCCCCACATGTCGAACCACCATCCGCCGTAGCCGCCCGCGAGCATGCGCGCCGCGTTCTTCTGCAACAGCGCCGCGGAATCGTCCGCACTCTCCGGACCGAGCCACACGCCCCCGTCGTAGTACCCTTCCGGACAGATCTCCGGGGCCTGGTCGCGCAACAGCGTCGTCTTGAACGTGCGCGTGTCGTTCTCCGTCAGCCACAGCTTGCCGTGCGCCTGCACCGACCCGACCGCGACCATGGGCGGCCAATCCTCCCCCAACTCGCGGCGGTACGCATTCGGGCTGGACAGGTAGTCCAAGTCCGGACAGTCCAGCAGACGCCCCAGCGCGAAGTGCCCCATGCGCGGGTCGCCCACGAAGTAGTGGTAGCCGTAGAACGCCCCCGTCAGCAGACGCCCGCCCGACGCCTCCTTGACCACGCGACAGAAATGCGCGATCGCGTCCGCCATCACCTCCGAGTGGAACCGGAACGTGTCGATGATCCGCCGCGACGCCTCCGGGTCACGCCACCCCGGCCCCGCGTCCGCCCCGCTGATGTCCGCAAGCTCCGCCGTCTCGCGCCGCACTGCCGCATCGCCCCACGCCTGTTGCAGCGCCGCATCCGACGGATAACGCGCCTGCAGCCACGCGCGAAACGCCTCCGTCCGCACGGGGTTCCGGTTCACATACCGCTTCCCATAGTGATAGTACCACTCCTCCGTCATGCCGGCCGCCACGTGAATGCCCGCGACATGCGCCGCATAGGGCGAGTCCGCGAGCCACGCAATGCACGCCCGCAACGCCTCGGTCGTGTCCTCCCGCCAAAGCGGCGACGCGAAACACTGCCGCAACGTCTCGCCGTTGTCCAGCAGCGTACACGCCTCCGGGTGCGCCGCTTCCCACCACGACGGCGCGTCCATGTGCAGCCGCACAACCGCCCGCGCCTGCGGATCGGCTGCGAGCAGTTCGGCGAAATCCTCCCCGAGTCGCGTGAAGTCGTACTGTCCTTCGCCCAACCAGATCGCCGGGCGGAACGGGCCGATGCCGGACCGCGAGTTGATCCCGCGATCCCCCAGGTACGCGGGCAGACAGTAGAGGTGAACGCCCGCCTCCGCCACTTCGCGATAGTACGCGGGCTTGCCCAGGTAGGACATGTACGCGAACGGCGGCGCGGGCTGACCATCCACGAACAGTGTCGGACGCCCCTCGCGCTGCGCAACCCACACGTCCGCAACAAACGCCTCGGGCGACGCCGCGAGCGCCGCCCCCGCCAGAACCCATGCGCCTATCGTCATGTCGCGCTTCCCTCCCCGCTTGCGCCGCCAGTATAACCGCGATCGCCAAGGCCCTGCCCAAGACGCGACCGCACCGATGACAACCCACTCGCCCCCTCGTGTGGGACCGGCGCC
>DIWA01000071.1 GCA_002422525.1 Candidatus Hydrogenedentes bacterium UBA6118 | reverse complement strand
AGATCAAGTTCCGCGAGTCGTTCCGTCCGTTCGCCCCGGCGGTGCTGCAGGAACACGTGAGCGACTACTTCGAGCTGGACCGTCCCAGCCCCTACATGCTCCTCGTCGCCCCGGTGCACCCCGATCGCCTCATCCGCCTGTCGAAGAAGCAGCGCAAGGCGCGCGGCTTCTATCGCCTGCGCATCATCCGCTCGGACATCCCGGCGGTCACGCATGTCGACAACTCGGCCCGCGTGCAGACGGTCGACAGCCGCGACAACCCGCTGTTCCACCAGCTCATCTCCGCCTTCTACGAGAAGACGGGGTGTCCGCTGCTGATCAATACCTCGTTCAACGTGCGGGGCGAACCGATCGTGTGCAGCCCGCGCGACGCCTGGGTCTGTTTCATGCGAACCGGGATCGAATATCTGGCGATGGGGCCCTATCTGATCGACAAGGCCCTGCAGGAGCCGTGGGACGAGGACGACTTCTGGCAGGACGTCTACGAACTGGACTGACACGCCATGGAAAACATCGACCCGAAAGACCCCCGCGAGCAGCGCAAGTTCGGCCTCGTGCTCGGCGCGGGCGTCGCCGCGCTGGGCGGCCTGCGCTGGCTGTGGCATGCATGGGGCGCCGAACCCCGACCCGGCCCGCCGTGGGGATTCCTCCTCGTCGCGGCCGTCCTGATCCTCGCGGGCCTGCTCGTGCCCGCCGCGCTGGGACCGGCGCTCCGCATCTGGATGCGGTTCGCGCTGTTCCTCAACCGTGTCGTCACGCTCATCGTGCTGACCATCGCCTACTTCGGGATGGTCACGCCCCTGCGGCCCGTGCTGCGGATCCTGCGCGGCGATCCCCTGCGGCGCAAGTGGGACCCGGACGCGGACTCGTACTGGGAGGAGCCGGAGGAGCAGCCGACGGACATCGCGCGATACCGGCAGCAATTCTGACCCGCGCGCTGTGATACAATGCCGTCTGCAACAGGTACGAGATGATTGCGACGATCAAAGAGATAGTGCAGTTCCTAATCGCCCGCAAGCTGCTTTGGCTGGCGCCGGTCGTGCTTGCGCTGGTCCTGCTCTTCATGCTCATGCTGGTCGGCGGCAAGGCCGGCGTGCTCTCGCCGCTGATCTACGCGATGTAACGCCCGCGGTGCGGTCCTGCGTTCCCTCGAGCGCTACCGAACCGTGCGGTGCAGCGCCGTGACCACCCCCTGAATCGACACCCGCCGCCCCGGAAACAGCATCGGTTCCATCTGCTCGTTGGCCGGACGCAGCTCCACCATCTCGCCATGCCGGAAGAACCGCTTCACCGTGACCTCGTCGTCGACCATCGCCACCACCACGTCCCCCTGACGCACGCGCGCGCTCGGGTCCACGATGATGGTATCGCCGTCCAGAATGCCGTCGTCGATCATGCTGTCGCCCTGGACCTTCAGCGCGAAGCAGCTCTCGCCGGGATAGTCGGTCGCGCTGAGCGGAATGTGCTCCTCGACGTTCTCCTCGGCGAAGATCGGCAGCCCCGCGGCGATACGGCCCACGACTGGGACCATCGCGACGTCCGCCGTGTAGAGCCCGGACGCGGCCTTATCGGTGATCTTGATGGACCGGGCCTTGGACGAACGCGTGATGTAGCCCTTGCGTTCGAGCGCGCGGAGGTGGTCGTTCACGCCGTTGGTCGATGTGATGCCGAAATGCTCGCCAATCTCGGCGATCGTCGGCGGCATCCCGTTGCGCTGGATGCATCGGATGATCATCCGCAGCACCGCCGCCTGGCGTTTGGTGAGTCCTCTGGCCATCGCTGTACTCCCCGCCGCTGCGTCCTGCGCGGCCCAACAGAACGCCATATGTCTGAATTAGTTTTCAGATATTACAGCACATCGCGCCGCGGGAGTCAAGCGTGTCGATCAGGTCACATCCATGATCGTCTTCGGGTTCCGCACGTGGGCGATCGCGTCTTCGTACCCCACCACCCCATCGAGGTACAGGTCACGGATGCTGCGGTCCATCGTGATCATGCCGTCCTTCGTGTTCGTCTCCATGGTGCTGTACACCTGGTGCGTTTTGCCCTCGCGGATCAGGTTCGCGACCGCCGTATTGCCTCGGAGCACCTCGCACGCCAGCACGCGCCCCTCGCGGTCCGCGCGCGAGATCAGCCGTTGGCTGAAGATCGCGAGCAGCACCATCGACAGCATGAACCGGATCTGCTGTTGCTGCTCCGCGGGGAACACGTCGATGATGCGGTCCACGGACTGGATCGCGTCGTTCGTGTGCAGCGTGGCCAACACGAGGTGCCCCGTCTCCGCCGCACGCAGCGCCGCCTGGATCGTCTCCTGGTCGCGCATCTCGCCGATCAGAATCACGTCCGGGTCCTGCCGCAGCGCCTTGACCAGCGCCGTGTTAAAATCGTTGGTGTCCAGCCCCACTTCACGCTGGTCCACGATGCTCTTCTTATGATGATGGACAAACTCGATCGGATCCTCGATCGTGATGACGTGGCACTCCCGCTGCTCGTTGATCACATCGATCATCGAGGCCTGCGTGTGCGTCTTGCCGTGTCCGGTCGGCCCGGTAACGAGGATGAGCCCCTGCTTCGCCAGCGCCAGCTCCCCGGCCGCGGGCGGCACGCCCAGCTCGGCCAGCGAGGGGATCCGCTCAGGAATCGGACGGAACGCCGCGGTCACCGCCCCTTTCTGCAGGTACACGTTCACGCGGAACCGGAGCGCCCCCGCCGCCACCGAGAGGTCCAGTTCCTTGTCCCGCTCGAAGGCCTCGCGCTGCCGCTCCGACAGCGCGCCGTAGATCACCGCCTTCGTCTGCTCCGGCGTCAAGGCGTCCTGCTCCGTCCGCACCAGACGGCCGTTCACCCGCACGACAGGCGGGGCGCCCGCGCTGATCAGAAGATCCGATGCGCCGCGGGCCGCCGTCAACTCGAACAGATCGCTGAGTTCCATGGACCAAGTCTCCTTCGGGGCTGCGCGACAGGCCGCGCTTGGAGGCGATCATACCTGCCGGCGGGTCGGGCGACAACGTCGCGCCGGTCGGTCAGGGTGCGTCGGCCGCTTCGAGCAGGAACCAGTGCGTGCCGCGCGCGGCGGGCAAGCGCAAGCGGTACGCGCCGTCCTCGTACGGCGCATCAAGCGCCTCCAGGGGCGTGCCGTCCGCGCCGATGGGACGCACCGCAAGCCCGGGGACGGCATGGAGCGTGATCTCGCCGGCGATCGGTTCCGACAGGAACGGCAGCCGTCCCTCCTCGACTTCGCTCCGCGCGATCGCCGTCACGAGGATCCGCCGCGACGCCGCCAGCGGCGCGTCGTCCAGACTCGTCGCGGCCACCGTCGCCTTCGGCGTCGTCAGCGCAATGTCCATCTCGCCCAGCCGTACGCGCCGGTCGCCCAGCCACCCCGCGGCCGCCTGCGTGCGCGCCGTGTTGATCGTCTGCACCCCCGCCTCCCAGTCGCGGCGGATCTCTCCCGTGTCCGACTCAACATAGTTCTGCCCGGCAGGGATGAAGTCGCGTTCGAGGTCGGTCACGACCAGACTGCCCTCTTCCGGCGCGATCGTCCGGTCCCAGTCGAGTTCAGGGACATCCGGCAGCCCGATGGTGACGCGGCTGATCTCGGGCAGCGTGCGCAACGCCGCGCTGGTCTCCGGGCTGACCTCCTGGTAGTACGTCTCGTCGCGCCCCAGCGGCAGACAGTACGTGTCTCGCGCGGGTTGAATGTCGCCCCGGCGATAGGCCAACGCCGCTGTCGGCATCAGGCCCGTCAACGCCGGGTCGGTGAACGTAGACCACTTGTCCATGCGATCGAGCGAGCCCAGCGCCTGTTGTGAGTAGGCATAGATCATCGGCGCGTCCCACCCCTGGAGCGAAGCGATCGCCGCCACGTACAGCGGCGCCGTGAACCGGTCCTCCGCCGGATGCGGCACGTTCCATTCCGTGATCGCCATCGGCATGCCCGCGACCTGCGCGCACGCCAGCCACGAAACATAGTTGGCCGTGAAACGCGGGTTCGTCGACAACGCCTCGGCCCCGCCGTAACTGTGCACGTCGATGATCCCGCCGACCGTCAGCGCCGGCAGCGAGTACAGCCGGTCCACACCCCAGAAGTTCGTCGTGGCCACAGGCACGCGCACGCCCAGCCCTTCGAGATGGTCCAGCATGTACCGGTTGAACCGCACTTCCTGGTCGTTCAGGAAGACCTTGCTCGGTCCCGGCAGCCACGTCTCCCACACCCTGTTGCGCGGCAGACCGGTCCGTTCGCAGAACGCCGCGATCGCCTCATCGAACTGGGCCTGGTGCCGCGGGTTGCCTTTGTCCGGGAGCATCAGGTTGCCGAAATGGCTCGTCAGATCGTTCTCGTTGGTGATGAGGATGCCCACGATCGCAGGGTCATCCTTGTACGCAAGGCCCGTGTACGGGTTCACATGGGTCAGATACGCCTCGTTGAACTCGCGCATCAACTCCCGCAGCGTGTCGTTCGCATACACGAAGCCTTTCATCTCGCCGCCCGCGCGCGCGATCTCATCGTAGCCGCCCGCCTCATCGTGCTCGGAACCGAAGTCACCCGGCTTGATCAGTCGGCCGACGTGCAGATCCAGCCACACGTACACGCCCTCGTCCCGCAGGCACTTAATCCAGTAGTCGACCCGGTCCATCGCTTCGAGATCGAGCTGCCGCGTGTCGTCGCGCTGCTTATCGATCACCGTCGGACTCACCCAACCGGTCGAGTCGTGGTGGTGAAATCGCATCAGGTTGTACCCGAGCCGCGCGATGCGCTTCGCCTGCTGTGCGATCTGCTCCTTGTCGGAGAACAGCGTGTACGCCACCACGTTCCCGCCCCAGAAGCGCGCCGGCGTGCCGTCCTCGAAGACCAGCGCGTTCCCCTCCGCGCGAACAAAGCCGTGCTGGCCCGCGGGCTTGTGGTTCAGGTGGCTCAGGTCCACCGGCGACGCCGTCCAGTCGAGCGCCCCGCGATGCCATCGCGACAGGTCCGCGGTTCCGTAACGCTCGGCGGGGGACGGCTCCCGTTGGGCGCCCTGCGGAACCGTCAGCGTGATCGTCCGAGTGTGGCTGCCCGCCGCCAGGCGATCGCCGACCAGCATCATCCGTACAATCTCCCGCGCGCCCCGCTCAAAATAGGTGTCGGGCAACGGATCGGCCGATTCCGCACGAAGGAAGGTCCCAAGCTGCAGGGGCCAGTGCCATCCCTTGTTGCTCAGCAGCAGCGTCGGAAGATGCGGTCTGGAGTCGAACGCCGGGGATTGCGTCGCCAGACGCCACTCAATGCCCCCGCCGGTGATGCCGACCAAGTCGCGTTCCGCCTCGATCTCGTACGTGATCTGGAAGGTCTCGGAAGCGGTCTGCTCAATCTCCCCTGCGATCCGAAGACCAAGGTCAGACACCGCTCCCTCGAGCGACCAGCGCCCTTCGGACACGAGACGCGCATGGATCGTCGCCCCCGCCCAGGTCCAGTCCGGCCCCCAGAAAACATAGGCGGAAGTAACGATCGGGGCCCCCCGATACGACACGACGAACGTCGCGTCCGGAGTCACTTTGACCGTCCAGTCGGCCGTCGCGGCGTCTTCGTCCTCGCCCGCCCGGGCGCCGATCTCCACGGACGCTCCGCGACGCGCCGAACCGCCGGCCGGCGACGATGCGTCAGGCTGTTGGGCCCCCACACCGTCCGCGTCGATCACCAGCTCCAGCGTGCCCGCCCGGTACGAAGCCCACACGGACCAACCGAGAATAAGCAGAATGACAACGCCGATCGCCTGCATCGCGCGCGGCGCCAACGAGGAGTTCCTCACCTTCTTGGACATTGGGCTTCGCTCCTGGGATCCTCGGATCCATCCACCCCCGGATCGTGTCAGCAGTATGAACCGCATCGTGATGGCAGTCAATCGCGTTGCGTGATACACTAATGGAAAGCCCAACAGCCCGCGGCGTGGGCATCTGTGGGGAGGAGAAGGCGATGCGTGCAATCGTGAGCGGCGCAAGCGGCCTCATCGGCGGCGTGCTGGGCTCCGGCCGCCAGTACATGAGCTGGATCACCCTCGAGGACGCCGTGCGCGCGCTGCAACGGCTCATCCTGCCCGGTCGCCGCTCAGGTCCCGTCAACATCGTCGCGCCGGAACCCGTCACGAACGCCGCGTTCACACAGGCCCTGGGCAAGGCGCTCCGCCGCCCGACGTTGTTGCCCGCCCCCGCGTTCGCGATGCGCATGGCGCTGGGGGAGATAGCGGACGCCCTGCTGCTGGCCAGCGCCCGCGTCGTCCCGGCGCGCCTTCAGGCCGACAGCTTCACCTTCAACCATCCCCAGATCGACGTCGCGCTGGCGCACGTCCTCCGCCCATAGAGGAGCCATTTGCTTTGACCCCCCCGCCGACAGCCGCGCCTCCGATGCGCCGCGATCCCCGCTTCATCGTGATGGCGGCCAGCCTCGCCACGGCCGTGCTCATGCTGTTTGGCAAGCTCACCGCCTACGCGATGACCGGGAGCACGGCGATCCTTTCCGACGCCATCGAATCGGTCGTCCACATCCTCGCGACTTCGCTCGCCGCCTTCAGCCTCTGGTGGTCGCACCAGGAGGCCTGCGAACGCCACCCCTACGGCCACGGCAAGATCGCCTACTTCTCCGCCGGGTTCGAAGGCGCGATCATCGTCTCCGCCGCCCTGCTCATCTTCTACACCGCCGCGCAGGACCTCGTCTCCGGAGAGCCGCCCGGTCGCTTGGGCGTCGGCATCGCGATCACCGGCGGGCTCGCCTTGGTCAACCTCGTCCTCGGCACGGCGCTCGTCCGCGTCGGCCGCCGCCGCAACGCATTGATCCTCGTCGCCAACGGCAAACACGTGCTCACGGACATGTGGACCAGCTTCGGCGTCGTCGTCGGCGTCGGGCTCGTGTGGGCCACGGGCCTCCACTGGATCGACCCGCTCGTCGCGGCCCTGGTCGGCTGCAACATCCTCTGGGAAGCCGCCGCCCTCATCCGCAAGAGCGTGCGCGGCCTGCTCGACGCCGTCGAGCCGGAATACACCCGCCCCCTGCTGGCCTGCCTGGAGCGCTTCGCGGCGGATGACCGCATCGAGGGGTTCCACCAACTCCGGCATCGGCGCGCCAACGACACGATGTGGGTCGAGGTCCACCTGCTCATGCCCGGCCGGATGCACGTCTCCCACGCGCACCGCGTCGCCACCGACATCGAGAGCGCGATCCAGGCGTTGTTCCCCGCCTACCAGGTCTACATCACCTCGCACATCGAGCCCGCAACCCACGACCGCGCCCATCCGGCCGGCCACACAGGCCTGCACGACCCGTACGACGAGCCGACCGCGACCGAGTAAGGACCCGGCAGCGGCTCAGGCCCGCGCCCCGCGCAGGACGTCCAGGATCGGCGTGTGCGCGGACGGCGACATCAGGTACAGGCCCGACCACCCTTCCCGGATGATCCACTGCGCCTGCTCGATCGCGATATCCCGCCCCGCCTGGGCTTGGTCCTTCCGGTCATCGAACCGCGCCAGCCTGTCGAGGATCGCGTCCGGCAACACCACGCCCGGCACCTGCGCGACGCGCTTGGCCTGCTCCAGACTCGTGAGCACCAACACGCCGACCAGGATGGCGACGCGGCCGCGGTACGGCTCCAACGCCGCGAGCGGCTCCGTGCGAAACGCCGGCTGCGTCATGATGTAGTCCGCGCCGTTCTCAACCTTCGCCTCGAGCCGCCGCATCTCGCGCTCCAGGTCCACCGCCTCCGGCTCGAACCCCGAGCCGATGGTGAAATGCGTGCGCGGGTCGTCCTGCCGTCCGAGGGGCTGGGCCCCTAAGTCCAGCCCGGCGTTCAGCCGGCGATGCGTGAAGTCAATCAGGTCCACCGAATCGACGTCGAACACCGCCGTCGATCGCGGATAGGTCGGCGACATCTTCGGCGGATCGCCCGTGATGAACAGCACGTTGTGGATGCGCTGCGCCCAGTAGCCCACGAGGCGGCTCTGGATGCCCATGACGCTGAGATCGCGCATCGTGAAATGCGGGATGAACTCGATCGGATCGCCCGTGGCCGGCGTCCATCCGAGGCGTTCGCGCACCACCGTGGCGAAGTCGCCCGGCGGTATCAGCGGAATCCCGCGCGACCCGTCGGTCAGGTCGAGCGCATCCGCCAATCCGGACGCCGCCAGCTCCTCCACGAACCGCACCTTCCTCTCCAGCACGGTCTCCGTCGTGCCGCGGGCCGGCAACAACTCGACGCTCACCACGAACTCGCCATCGCACAACTTGCGCGAGAACACGCCGTTGTCGCGCTTTTCCGCCTTGCCGGCAGGCGCCTTCTCCCCGGCGTCGACGCGCGAATCCCCCTCGCCCGGCCCCGTCGCGGGGATGCTCGGCGTCGGCGAGACCGCCGCGCCCGCCGAGATGCTCCGCAAGTAGTTCGCCATCTCGCGGATGTGCGGCGGATGCACCTCGCAGCAGCCCCCGATGAGCCGGACGCCTTTCGAGGCGAGCGTCCGCGCGAAACGCCCCATGTACTCCGGGTTCACGCGCGTGAGGTACCGATTGCCGATCCGGTAGAACCCCCCCGCATTCGGCATCGCAATAAGATGGATCCGCCCTTGCCGGATCGGTTCGAAAGTCAGCAGCAGGTCGATGTACGCCTCGGCATCCCACGGTGCGCAGCAATTCACCCCGATCACGTCCGCGCCGCCGGCCTCCGCTATCTCCACGAACGCCGCCGGGTCCGGCGTCCATCCGCCGTCCTCGCCTCCGCGTTGCGCCGACATCGCCACGACAACCGGCATCTCCGGAGCGAGCGCGTTCCGCCGTTCAAGAATCGCCGCGACGTGCTCCAGGTTCGCAAAGGTCTCGAGCTGGAGCGCATCGGCCCCCGCATCGCGCAGCGCCGTAATCTGCGGCGCGTAGATCTCCGCCGCCTCCCCCCGCGACTCCTCGCCGCCGCGGGTCGGGCCCATGGACCCCATCACGCTGTAAGGTCCCGCCTCGCCCGTCCGCGCGCAATGCTCCGCAATCGCCTCACGCGCAATGCGTACGGCCGCTTCGTTGATCGCCTGCAGACTCCCGCCCTCGCCCACCGGATCGAGCATGGTCCGGTTGGCGGCGAAGGTGTTCGTCGTGAGACACCGCGCCCCGGCTTTCAGGTACGCAAGGTGTACGCCCCGAATCAGATCCGGGTTCTGGAGGTTCAGCGCCTCATACAGATGGTTCTGCTCCGAGAGCCGACCCGTCCGCTCAAACAACAACGACCCCACCGCCCCGTCGGCCGGTACGGTCCCAGACATCATCAGTTTTCTGAACGTATTCATAGCCGGATAGTTTATCGCAGATCGACCGCCGACCTCCAACCGACCGGAATACGCAGCGGGCGATTTGCCCCCGACTAGCCCTCGTGTGCCATCATGTGCCCCATGGGTCCGTCCATTCCCCCTCGTCCCAAACAGGCGACGGCGCGCGACGTCTGGCGTATGTTCGACCGGATCGCCCCGCGCTACGACCTGTTGAATCGGCTGCTGTCCATGCGACGCGATGTCGCGTGGCGTCGCCGCGTGTCTCGCTCCATGCCGCAGCGGCGCCCGCTGCGCATCTTGGACCTTGCCACGGGCACGGCCGACGTGCTGCTGGACGCCGCGCAACGCCGTGACGTAGCGCTCGGCGTCGGGCTCGACCCATCGCCGGGCATGCTCGAGTTGGCACGGGCCAAACTGGAGCGCATCGACACGACCGACGACGCGCCCCGGCTGACCCTTGTCCGCGGCGATGCCACCGCGCTGGGGTTCCGCGACGCGAGTTTTGATGTGGTCACGATCGCGTTCGGCATACGCAATGTGGCGGATCCGCTGCGGGGACTGCGCGAGATGCATCGCGTGCTCCGTCCCGGCGGACGCGCCTTGACGCTCGAGTTCTCGCTGCCGCGCAACCCCGCCTTCCGGGCGCTCTATCTCGCCTACTTCCGCCACATCCTGCCCCGCTTGGGCGGCCTCATCTCGGGCGACGCCCCCGCCTACCGATACCTGAACGAGACCGTCGAGGGGTTCCCCTACGGCGCGGCGTTCTGCGAACTGATGACGCGCGCGGGCTTCACCGAGGTGTCGGCGACCCCGTTGACCTTCGGCATCGCGACGCTCTATCAGGGAGATCGATGAGCACCGGGGCCCCATCGCTCGCCGCCGCGCTCGAGACCGTCGCGGCATCGCTGCCGAAGCGGTTCCTCCAGGCCTGCGCGGGGCGTCCCGCGCAACGCATCGTCCGGGTGGAGAGGCCCGTCGACCTGCCCCGGCATCTGCTGGGCCTGCTTGCGGGAACCTCGCCCGGCGTCCGTCACTACTGGCGCGACCGTCGCGGCCATTTCGAGGCCGTGGGCCTGGGCGCCGCGGCCACGTTCGCAGGACGGCCCGGGCTCACCATACCCGCCGTGCTGCGTCTCCTGGCCGATGCGGACGACGCAGTGCGGATCTATGGCGGCACGGCGTTCGCCCCCTCCTCCGCCGAGGTCGCCGCCGAAGGCGCGTGGGAGGCGTTCGGCCCGTCCTGGTTCGTCCTCCCGCTCGTCGAGTTCCGTCACGAGAACGGACACGCCTTCGTCGCGCTGCAAGGCCTGCCGGAGGGCCCTGAGACGCCCGAGTCCCTGGCCCGCGACGCGGCCGACACGCTCCACGCCGTCGCCCGCGCCTGCGATGCGGCATCGAGCGGCGAACCCGCGAGCCGCGCGTTCCACGTGACGCAACGCACGGACGCTCCCGACTACGACGGCTGGTGTCGCATGGTGCGGCGCGCACTGGACCGGATCCGTTCCGATGCCTTCGCCAAGGTCGTGCTGGCCCGCGAGACCCGGTTCCGCCTGGACGCCGCCCCCGACCCCTTCGAGATCGCGCGACGCCTGTCCGCAACGGCCACGCACGCCTACCAGTTCTGCCTCCAACCGCGCGAGGGCTGCGCATTCGTCGGCGCGTCGCCGGAGCAGCTCTACCGGCGTCGGGGCGCGATGCTGCGCACGGAGGCCGTCGCCGGCACGCGACCCCGCGGCGCATCCAAGGCCGAAGACGCCGCGTTCGCCCAGGCCCTGCTCCGGAGCGGCAAGGACCGGCGCGAGCACGGGTTCGTCGCCGACGCCATCCTGGGCGTGCTGGGCGAAGCGGGCGCGACCATCGTGAACAAGGATGACGTCAGCGTGCTCCCGCTGCCTACCTGTCAACACCTGTATCAGCCGATCAAGGCGGCCCTGCCCGGCAACCTCAGCGATGCCGACCTGCTCCATCGGCTGCATCCGACGCCGGCGGTCGGCGGCTTCCCATCGGCCGAATCCATCCGCGCGATCGCCGAGCTCGAGCCGTTCGAACGCGGCTGGTACGCCGGTCCGGTGGGATGGATCGCGCGGCGCTCCGCGGAGTTCGCGGTCGCGATCCGCTCGGGCCTGGTCACCGGCGATGTGGTGACGGTATTGTCGGGCGCGGGGATCGTGGATGGCTCGGTACCCGACGACGAATGGCGGGAGATCGAGACGAAGATGACCGCGTTTCTCTCCGTGCTGGCCGGCGCGACATGAAGCGTCTCGGCGGCGATCCGAACCGCGTCGCGGAACGCAACGCGGCATGGGCCGAAGCGCTTATCGCCGGGCTCGCAGACGCCGGCGTGCGTCGGTTTGTCATCTCCCCCGGCTCCCGCTCGACCCCGCTGACATTGGCCGCCGCTCGCTGCCCCATCGTCGACATCGTCATGCATTTCGACGAACGCGGCGCGGGGTTTCACGCCCTCGGCATGGCCAAAGCCGGACGCGCGCCCGTCGGCCTGGTCTGCACGTCCGGCACGGCCGCCGCCAACTGCCTGCCGGCGGTGGCCGAAGCCGCGTACGCCGCCGTGCCGCTGATCATCCTCACCGCGGACCGTCCCCCGGAGCTCATCGACGTCGGCGCGAACCAGACGATCCGGCAGACTGGCATCTACGGCGCGCATGTACGCTGGACCCGCGACCTGCCGTGTCCCGCGCCGGAGCTGCCCGAATGCGCGGCATACGCCATCGCCCAGGACGCCGTCCGTCGCGCCGTCGCCGCTCCCGCGGGTCCCGTACACCTCAACGTTCCGTTTCGCGAACCGCTCATCGCCCATGGCCGCGCGCGGAACGCAACCGGTCCGCGGGCCGACGCCCCGACCATCCGCCCGCCGCGTCGTGCGCCCGACCCCGCCGCAATCGACGACCTGGCCGAACGATTCGCCGCCGCGGAACGTCCCTGTATCATCGCCGGAGGCGGCCTCGCTCTCGAGGACGCGGAGGCCATAGCCGCGCTCTCCCGAGCCTTTGCCTGTCCGTTGCTGGCGGACGTGCTCTCGGGACTGCGTCGGACCGATCTCGAGACCATCGCCTGCTACGACCTGCTGCTGCTCGACGGGGCGTGGACCGAAGGCTTCCGACCCGACCTCACCTTGCGGTTCGGCGCGCCGCCGCTGTCAAAGCGCCTCAACCGCCGCCTGGCCGAGCTGCGCGACACGGTGCATGCAATGGTCGCGGAGGACTCGCGTCGGTTGGACCCGGACCTGACGACCACGCTCCGCGTCGACGGCGATCCGGCAAGCGTATGCGCGGGACTCATCGAAAGGTTGGGGAAGGTCTCAGCGAATGCAGCGCGGTCCGCGTGGGCCGATCGGCTCATCGCGTGTGAGCGCCGCGCCCGCGTCCTGCTCGCTCAGCGCGCGGAGGCTGCGTCGTTGGACGAGCCCGGGGCCGTACGAATCGCGCTCGAAGCCGCCGCGCCCGGCGACGCCATCTTCCTGGGCAACAGCCTGCCCGTGCGCCACGCCGACCTCTCAGGCGTCAGCGTGCCGCCCGGCGCGACCATCTACGCCAACCGCGGCGCAAGCGGCATCGACGGGAACGTCGCCACGGCCGCCGGCGTCGCGCGCATGGTCCCCGGCCGCGTGATCGCCGTGATCGGCGACCTCGCGCTGCTCCACGACCTGAACTCCCTCGCCCTGCTTCGCACGCCGTCGAGCGACGGCCCGCCGCCCCGCGTCACGATCCTCACGATCAACAACGACGGCGGAGGCATCTTCCACCTGCTTCCAGTACACCGCGAGACCGACGTGTTCGAGCGCTGCTTCGCCACGCCGCACGGCATGGACTTCGCCCACGCCGCCGCGCAGTTCGGCCTGCCCTACCGACACGTGGGAACGCCGGACGCCCTCCGCGACGCGCTGGCGCATTCGGATCCCGCGCGTGTCGTCGAGCTTCGCACCCATCGCGCCGCGCTGGAACAGGTCATGCAAGCCTACCGCCAAGCGGCGCACGAAAGCGCAGGCGGCCTCGATTAGCGCAACGAGCGCGCGGTCCCTTACTCCGCCGACGCGGCGCCCTTCGGCACGCGCAGCCGTTGCCCCGCCTTGAGCACCGAGTCCGACGTCATCCCGTTCATCTCGAGCAGACGCGCGGGCGTCAGCCCGAACCGGCGCGACAACCCGAAGACCGTGTCGCCCGACTGCACCGTATAGCTGTCCGTCTCGGTCGCCGGCGCCGGCGCTTCCGCGACGGGCCCAGGCTCGGGCGCCGCGGCCTCGGCGGACGGCCCCTC
Organism: Candidatus Hydrogenedentes bacterium UBA6118; assembly: GCA_002422525.1. Taxonomy (GTDB): domain Bacteria; phylum Hydrogenedentota; class Hydrogenedentia; order Hydrogenedentales; family SLHB01; genus UBA6118. The sequence goes on along the minus strand of DIWA01000071.1, from coordinate 26,186 downwards.
GGGCGCATCCGCCGCTTCGGATTCGGACCCATCGGCCTCGCTGGAAACCTCCGGCGCGTTCTCCTCAACCGCCGCTTCAGGACGATTGGTCAGGATGCGCAACCGCTGCCCCACGAGAATCCGCGTGTCCGTCAGCTCGTTCCATTCCTCGATCTGCTGCTGCGTCACGCCGTAGGCCGCGGCGATCCGCGACAGGAACTCCCCCTCCTTCACGACGTGTACAATCTCGCGTCCGTCGCCGGTCGGGAGCGCCTCAACGGTCTCCGCGACCGCCTCGGTCGTCGCGGCCTCCTGAGTCGCTTCCGCCGCCGCGTTCGGCTCCACAGCCTCGCTCACCGTCGCAGCCGCGCCATCGACATCGTCCGCCTCGGCGTCCACGTCCGCCGGACGCTGCGGGAGCTCCGGAAGCGGCTGCACGAGCGGCTCGGGCGTACGCAGCCGCGCCTGCCACTTATCCAGGCGCCGCATGCTCGCCGTGATCTGCTCGCGGTCCAGCGCGCCCGACTCCACGGCCGCCGCGATGGCCTCACAGACCGACCGAATCAGGGCCGGGTCGCGTTCCAGGATGATCAGCGCATCGTTGCCGGCCGCGAGCGCCGCGACCGCCGCCTCCGGAACGGGCGTGCTCTCGGTGATCGCCTTCATCGCCAGGTCGTCCGCCAGGATGACCCCCGCGTAGCCCCAGCGCTCCCGCAGCACCTCGCGCAACCAGACCGGCGACAACGACGCGGGCCGCGTGGGCGCTTCCGTGTCGAACGACGGCACGGCGATGTGGCCCGCGATCAGCCCCGGCACGCCCACGCGCACCGCCTCGCTGAACGGATACATCACCTGCCCCAGGCCCGCCTTGTTCTTCGTGAGGATCGCCAGGGTGTCGTGCGAGTCCTCCTGCGTACCGCCGTGACCCGGGAAATGCTTCGCCGCGGCGATCACGCCGCCCGCGACCAGACCGTCGGCGAAAGACAAGCCGATCGCCGCCACCACGCGGTTGTCCGTTCCAAACGAACGCGGTTCGAGACGCGTGTGACCGCCCGGCTCGTACACATCGAGCACCGGCGCGAACACCACGCCGATGCCGCGCTCGATGCACGCCTCCGCATACGAAAGCCCCACTTCATAGGCCCGTTGCACATCCAGTTGCTGCCCCAGCTCCCGCGCGCTCGGCGCATCGTCCAGGCCCAACCGGTTGAACGGACCGCCCTCCTGCTCGACGGCGATCAGCGGCAGATCGCTGATCCCCTCGCCCAACTGCACCGCCGCCTTGATCTCTTCCACGAGCTTCTTGGTCTGGTCCGCATCCCGCAAGTTGTCGGCCTGCAGCAACACCCCGCCCGGCTTCAGCTCCCGCAGATACGCCCGCGTCGCCGCATCCAGCGAGGTCCCCGAAATCGACACGAACAGATGCCGCGCGGGCCAGATCTCCACCTCTTCCTCGAGGTGGTCCAACGGCAGCGGCTCCTCGGGAACAGGTTCGGCGACGGGCCCATCCAGCCCCTCGTCCAGCGGCGCGGTCGCCGTCTCCGTCGGCTGCTCGTCCATCGGCGAGACCGGCGCGATCCCCGTCTCTTCCCCCGGCTGCGGCGCAAGGCCCCAGATGAAATAGCCCGCGGCCAGCCCCACGGCGACGCCGACAACCAATGCGCTCAGACCGACCGCCGCGACCGACGGCCCGCGCCCAGACCTCTGCAAATGGGACACGCTCAACCTCCCAGCCGGACGATCGCGCCGAGCCGACGAGCTGCGAGGGCGATTTCCGGCAGATTACCCCAATATCTAGTGATTGTGGATGCAGTCTACCACAACCGATGCCCAGCCGTCATCAGAACCAACTCAGCCGGCCCGGATCACTCCGCGTCCTCGCCACGGTCCATCCACTTCGGGATCGGCGGCGGTTCGCACGCCGCCAACTGCGTCAACAGCGCTTCGGGCGTACGCGCCAAGGACAGCATCGCCCGGTGCTCTCTCCGGATGAATCGCTCCGCCGCGGCATGGTCCAGAAACGCGGTCAGGGCGTCGAAAAAGCCGTCAACATCCAGCAGCCCGCACGGCTTCGCATGGAGCCCCAACTGCGCCCAGGTGAGCGCTTCGAACAGCTCTTCCAGCGTCCCCAGCCCCCCCGGCAACGCGATGAACGCATCCGCGAGGTCGGCCATCAAGGCCTTGCGCGCGTGCATATCGGGCACGACATGCAGCTCGCTCAACCCCCGGTGCACGATGCCGTCGACCTCGAGCGCGCGCGGAATCACGCCGATCACGACGCCCCCTGCCGCCAAGGCCGCATTGGCCGCCGCCCCCATCAGCCCGATGGCGCCCCCGCCGTACACCAGCTCGATCCCGTCCTCGGCCAACCGCCGACCCAAGTCCGCGGCCGCTGCGCCGTAACTCGCACGAGCGCCCGGGCTCGAGCCCGAGAACACGCAGATCCGCCGAAAACGCCGCGCGGTCATCGCGGCGCGTACAGGTCGATCTTCTCCTGCACTCCCTCGAGCGTCGGGTCCAGTCGCACGGCGCGCCGCCACTCCGACACCGCCTTGTCCACATCGCCGGTCAGCAGATAGGCGTCACCCAAGTGATCGCGCAGAATCGCGTCGTCGTTGCGCATGTTCACAATCGCCCTGCGGATCAGGTCCACCGCCCGCTCGCCGTCCCCCATGCGGTAATAGACCCACCCAAGGCTGTCCAGGTAGAATCCGTTCGCCGGATCCAGCTCAAGCGCGCGCAGCAGCAACTGCTCCGCATCCTCCAGCTTCATGTTCTCTTCCGCATACAGGTACCCGAGGAAGTTCATCACCTCCGGGTCGAGCGGATCGATCGCCAGGCAGTCCAGCAGGTGGCGCTCAGCCTCCGCGATGCGGTCCTGCTCCTCATAGATCGTCGCGAGGTAGTAGTGCGTCCACTTGTCGCCGCCCCACGCGTCGATCGCGCGATGCAGCAAGGCCTCCGCGACATCGTCCCGGTCCAGCCCCATCTCCAGTTGCGCCAGCAACAGGGCCAGCGTCCGCGTCGGCGCCTCTTCCCACAGCGCGGTCAGCGCCTCGGCCAGATACCCGCCGGCATCCTCCGCGCCCATCAGGAACGCCAGCGCGTTCAGCACCTCCTGACCCTCGAGATCGACCTGCCCGTCCACCCCGTCCAGACTCGACAGCATCTCCACGTAGGGCGCGCCGTTCAGTTTCCGCGCCAGCGCGTGCAACACCGTGCCCGCCAAAGGCGCATCCGCCGGCGGACTGATCGCCATCGCCTCGGCATAGCGCTCCAGTCGCAGCAACAGGTACAGCCGCTCCAGCCGGAACATCGCGCCGCTTTCGCCCGCCGCGACGGCCTCGTCGATCAGCTCGAGCGCCCGGGCGTACTCCCCATGGCGCGCGTACGCCGCGGCAAGCTGCTCGATCGCGCCGGCGTCGTTCGGACGGCTCGCCAGGTACCGCGTGAAATGGTCGATGGCCTTCTCCACCTCATCGAGGTCCAGGTAGATCATCCCCAGCAGGTTGTGAGCTTCCGAGATCTCCGGATCGACCTCCAGCGCCGACAACAACATGTCCCGCGCGCCTTCCAGGTCGTCCATCCGAGCAAGCGCATACCCCAGTTGGAAACGCAGAATCCCGGAGTCCGGTCGCAGCGCGATGAGCTCGCGGTACATGTCTACCGCAACGATCAGGTCGTTGGCGTCTTCCGCCGCGCGGATCAGCGCGCCGTAGCCGATCGCCTCATCCGGTTTCAGGCTCACCGCCCGCCGGTAGGCGTCCACGGCGCGGTCGTAGTCTTCGTTCTGCTGATGCAGCCACCCCAGCACCATCCACAGCCCCGGGTCCTCTGGCGCGCGACGCACCGCCTCCTCGCACGCGACCCGCGCCCGCTCCAGGTCGCCCATCTCTCGATAGATCCGCACCAGGTCGTAGTACAGGGAGATCGCGTCCGGGGCATACCGCAGGGCCGAGTTCACCTGCTCCGCCGCTTCCTCGAGCCGCCCCCGCTTCAGGTAGATGACGGATGCCAGCGCGTGCGAGTACGCCCGCGCCTCGGGCGTCTCGCCCGCAAACCCGCGTCGCATCGGGATGAACGGAAACGTCGAGCATCCGGCAAGCAGTATGACGACCGATACCCTCAGGATTCGCATGCCAGTCCGTCCTCTCCGCACCCGTCGGACCCCACGCCCGGCAGGTCGGGTTGTTCAGGGGAGGCCAGCGGCGCGAAGCTCCGCCGATGCACCGGGCTCGGTCCGTGCCGCCGCAACGCAGCCAGATGCGCCGCCGTGCCGTAGCCCCGGTTCCGACCGAAGCCGTACGCGGGATACAACGCGTCCAACGCATCCATGATTCGGTCTCGTTCCACCTTCGCCACGATGCTCGCCGCGGCGATTGAAAGGGAGAGCCCGTCGCCGCCGATCACGCGCTGCTGTCCGATCGCGCAGTCCGGGATCGCAAAACCGTCCACCAATAGATAGTCCGGGCCCGGGTCGAGCTGCATCACCGCCAGCCGCATCGCCGTGTAGTTCGCCCGCTGGATGCCCATCGCATCGATCGCCGCCGCATCGACGACCGCCAGCCCTATCCGGTGCTCACCGGAACACAGCGCGCCGTGCAACGCTTCCCGACGTTGCCGCGACAACCGTTTCGAGTCATTCAGGCCCGCGACCGGCGCCGCCAGAATCGCCGCCGCCGCCACGATCGGCCCGGCCAACGGACCGCGTCCGGCTTCATCCACCCCGGCGATGCAGGTCGCCCCCGCCGCGCGACACGCCGTCTCGAGCGCGAACATCCGCTCCAGCCGCTCCCGTTCCGCTTCTTCCCGCGCGATTCGGGAGACGCACGCGCGATGCAGCGCCTGCGCCCCCGCCCGCGGATCCGCGGCGAGCGCGTCGAGCCACGCGGCGGCGTACGGGGGGCCCGAACGGGCCGTCTCCCGCAGCGCCTGCAGCGGCGGTCGCGTATGCGTTGTCGACCGGGATCTCGCCATCACACCAACAGAAAAGGCGGACGCGGTCCGCCTCGGGGGTACATCTTGTCCGCCGTCACTATACCACGGACGGCAGGAGAGGGCTACATGGCCGACGCCGCGCCGCACGTCGACCGACAGGCACAGCGAAAGGCCCGGCCGACGCGATCTGGTCGCTTCAACCGAGCCTTGACGCCATCCAAACGGCTGCGGGCCTCCCGCCGACCCAGACGCCCCGCGCGCTTCCGCACGCAGCGCGGAACCGGCGAGACCGCTTACTTCCCGACCGGCTGTTTGGTCGAGCGCGCCTTCGCCTTCACGCGCGCCGCCTTGCCGGAACGCTCGCGCAAGTAGTACAGCTTCGCGCGACGCACCGAACCCTCCCGCGTCACCTCCACCTTCTCCACACGCGGCGAGTGCAGCGGGAACACGCGTTCCACGCCCTCCCCGAACGACACGCGCCGCACGGTGAAGTTCGCGTTCACGCCGTCGCCCCGCTTCCGCGAGATCACAACGCCCTCGAACACCTGAATGCGCTCCTTCTCGCCTTCGACGATGCGGAAATGCACCTTCACGGTGTCGCCGATGTTGAACTTCGGGAGCGACTCCCGAGGCTTCAGTTGCGCGCGGCTCACCTCTCGTACCAACGCCTTCACAGCTCTTTCTCCTTCTCCGCCTGATCCTTGGGTTCAGGCTCCATATGGCGCGCCGACTCCGCCTCGAGCTCGGCGAGGAGCGCCCGATCTTCCTTCGTATACGCGCGGCCGACCAGCAGGTCCGGACGCCGCTCGCGCGTAATGCGCAACGCTTCTTTCCGTCGCCACCTCGCGATGGCCGCATGGTTGCCCTCGCGCAACACCGCCGGCACGGACAGCCCGCGGAACGTCGCCGGCCGCGTGTACTGCGGCGCGCCGAGCAACCCGTCGAAAAACGAGTCCGTCGTCACCGACTCCCAATCGCCCACCACCCCCGGCAGCATCCGGCTGATCGCCTCGATCAGGACCATCGCCGGCAGCTCGCCGCCGCTCAGCACATAGTCGCCAATCGACAGCTCCTCGGCTCCGAGGCCCGCCGCCACGCGTTCGTCAATGCCTTCATAGCGGCCGCACACCAGCGCCAGGTCCGGCGCTTGCGCCAGCTCGCGCACCATCGTCTGCGTCAGCCGACGTCCGCGCGGCGACAGAATAACCACCCGCTCCAGCGAGTTCCGGTCCCGCAGGCTCTCCACCGCCGCAAACAGCGGCTCGCACCGCATCACCATCCCCGGTCCGCCGCCGAACGGCGCATCGTCCACGGTCCGGCGCCGATCCGTCGCGAAATCGCGGATGTTCGTCAGTTCGACGCGCATCATCCCGTCCGCCACCGCCTTCCCCAGCAGACTGGCGCTGAGAAACGGCCCGAACAACTCGGGGAACAGGGTGAGGACATCAATCCGCATCGCCGCCAACATACGGCGCGATGTCGCGCACCACCACGACCCCGCGGTCGCCGTCCACCTCCACGACCAAGTCGTCGATCATCGGCAGCAACGCCGTCCGGTCGTCGCGGAGCATGGCCACTTCAATCACGTCGTTCGCGCCCGTCGGAAACGCGTCCACGACCCGCCCGATCTCTCCGACATCGACCTGCCGCACCGCCATCCCGACCAAGTCCTGAAGGGTCCACGTCCCCTCCTCCTCGTCGGGCGTTATCTCCGCCGGCAACAGCGCTTCGGCGCCCTTCATCCGCGCCACATCATCCCGCGACACGCCGCCGCCCAGAAGCAGCAGCGCCAGGCCCTTGTGCCAGCGGATCCGCTCGATGCGACACCGCAACGGAACGCCTTCAACCCGCCCGTCGCCCGATGCCGCCAACCGAATATGGACCCACGACGCGTCTTCCAACAGGCTCTCGCACTGCGCAGCCGCCGCCACCCGCACCTCTCGGCGCGACACGTTCACCGAACGCACGACGCCCGCGTGGATCCACGGATCGGCCATGGGACCAGCTCGCTCTCGTCGATCACTCGACGATCTGCAGCGTCACCCTCGCGTCCGCTTTCGCTGCGGCCGACGCCGCCAACGTGCGCAGCGCCTTGGCCGTCCTGCCGTCCTTGCCGATGATGCGGCCCATGTCTTCCGGGTTGACCTGCAACTCGTACACCTGGCCCGCATCCCCCTCGATCAGCCGCACGGACACGTCCTCGGGATGCTGCACCAGCTTCTTCGCAACCAGTTCAATCAGCTCTTTCATGCGAAAGCGCCCTCACACGCCCGCGATCCAACGCGCCTCGCGCCGGCGGTCGCGGACCGTCGGGCCCTAGTTCCCTTCGCCTTCCGGCAGCGCCTCGGCCGTCGGCTCAGGCGTCGGCTCAGGCGTCGGCTCAGGCGTCGGCTCGGCCGTCGGCTCAGGCGTCGTCTCGGGCGCGGCCTCCGCCGCTTCGGCCGCCTCGGCCTTGGCCAGATCCTCCGCGCTCACACCCTCGTGGAACGCGGCCAGAACGCCCTGCTTCGACAGCACGTTCCGCATCGTCGTCGACGGCTGCGCGCCCTTGGCCAGCCAAGTCAGCGCTTTCGCCTTGTCGATCTCGACCCGCGGTTCGGGACGCGCACACGGGTGGTACACCCCGATCTCGTCCAGCACGCGACCGCTCCGACGCGTACGCCCGTCGCACACAACCACGCGATAGTACGGCGCATGGGTGCGCCCGCCGCGCTTCAACCGGATCACTGTTGCCATCGGTATGCCCTGTCTCCTAACTCGCGGATGCCGGCGCCCGCTTCGGCCCGACCTTCGCTACTCGCCTCAACACACGCTCGGCCCGACCGGCGCTACATGCCCGGAAACGGTCCGACGCCTTTGGGCAGCTTCCCGCGCTTGCCCTTCGCCCGTCCAAGAGGCCCCTTGCCCTTCATCATACTCTTCATCATCTTGCGCGTCTGCTCGAAATCCTTCAGCAGACGGTTCACGTCCTGCAGCGCCATCCCGCTGCCGTCCGCGATACGACGCCGCCGGCTCCCGTTGATGATCTTCGGGTTGTGCCGCTCTTTCGGCGTCATCGAGAGGATAATCGCCTCCATGTGGCGAAACTCATCCTCCTCGAGATCCATCCCGGCGGAGCCCATCATCTTCGACATACCCGGGATCTTCGTCACCAGATCGCTGATCGAGCCCATCTTCTTGAGCTGCTGCATCTGGCCCAGGAAATCCTCCAGATCCCAGTTCGCCTTGCGCGCCTTCTCCTGGAACGCAAGCGCCTTCTCCTGGTCCACCGTCTCCTGGGCCTTCTCCACCAGCGACACGATGTCGCCCATGCCCAGGATCTGGTCCGCCATCCGGCTCGGGTGGAACGCATCCAGCGCGTCCAGCTTCTCGCCCGTGCCCACGAACTTGATCGGACGCCCCGTCACATGCGTCAGGCTGATCGCCGCCCCGCCGCGCGCGTCGCCGTCCATCTGCGTCAGGATCACGCCCGTAAGCGGCAGCGCTTCGTTGAACTGGCGCGCCGAGTTCACCGCGTCCTGACCCGTCATCGCGTTGGCTACGAAGAGAATCTCGTGCGGCTTCATCTGCGCATGAATGCGCCGAACCTCCGCCATCATCTCTTCGTTCACGTGCAGACGCCCCGCCGTGTCCAACAGGATCACGTCGCAGTTGCGCATCTGCGCCTCGCCCCGCGACATCAGGCACGTGTCCACCGGGTCCGCCTGCTCGCCCAGACTGAAACTCTCGACGCCCGCCTGCTGCGCCACCACCTCCAACTGCCGGATGGCCGCCGGACGATATACGTCCGCCCCCACCAACAGCGGCCGGTGGCCCTTCTTCTTCAAATGCAGCGCGAGCTTGCCCGCCGTCGTCGTTTTGCCTTGCCCCTGAAGACCGACCAGCATGATCACCGTCGGGGGCGCGTCCGCGAAACGCAGGGGCTCGTTCGCCCCGCCCATCACGCGGATCAGCTCATCGTGGACGATCTTGACGATCTGCTGGCCCGGCTGGATGCTCTCGAGCACATTCTGCCCGACCGCCGCCGCCTGCACATCCTCGATGAACTGCTTGACGACCTTATAGTTGACGTCGGCTTCGAGCAGCGCCATCCGGATCTCCCGGAGGCTGTCCTTCATGTTCTTCTCGGTCAGCTTACCCTGACCGCGAAGGTTCTTGAAGGCCCGCTCGAGCCGCTGGCTTAACGACTCAAACATGCTCCACCCCGTAGCTTACGCTTACGCCGCTCTGGGCTTGGGGCCAAATGGGCGCAATCCGCCCGATGACAGGGCCGGTAATGTAGCATATGGAGGCGATCGCGTGCAAACGCTTCCGCCACGCGCCTTTGCGGCGCGCATCCGACGGCGTCGCATCCCGCGATCAAGGCCGTCGCCGTCCACCCGCCTTCGGGCCGCGACACCCGCTTTTTGAATGGTCGGTTCCCGGAGTGCTAGGCTAACTCTCCGCCGGCGCGACGGAACACAGCCGAGTTCGCCGGTGTTGGTGGTGAATACAATCGTCTGGGGGCAAGGTCGCAACAATCCGCGCCGCACGACGGCTGTCGGGCGCTGCGCAGACACAAGTATACTCGAGTATACTCGGCTTCACCGCGAGACCGGCGAGACGGTCAAATGTCAGGTGTGGAACATGAGTGATACGACTGCAGTTCAAGACGCCCCAACGCTTCGGGAGACCGAAGAGCGCATGCTCTCCCGGCTGAGTCGCTTCCTGCCCGAGTTCGAGATTCGACTCAAGGCGGAGCTCGCCTACGAGATCAACCGACTCAAACGGGAGAAGAACGCCGTTATCCTGGGCCACAACTACATGGAGCCCGCCCTCTATGCGAGCGTGCCCGACTACGTCGGCGACTCCCTCGAGCTTTCCCGCATCTCCGCCGCCACATCCGCCGAGATCATCGTCTTCTGCGGCGTCCGGTTCATGGCGGAGACGGCCAAGGTGCTGAACCCGGCCAAGACGGTCCTCATCCCCGCGGAGAAGGCCGGCTGCTCGCTCGCCGAGGGCATCACGGCCGAAGACGTACGCCGTCTTCGCGAGCGCTTCCCCGGGTCAACAGTCGTCAGCTACGTCAACACCTACGCCGACGTGAAGGCGGAGTCCGACTACTGCTGCACCTCCGGCAACGCCGCCGCCGTCGTGCGCCATCTTATCGAGCGGGGGCGCGAGCGCATCATCTTCCTGCCGGACGAGTTTCTCGCGCGAAACACGGCCGCCGAGACCGGCCTGCCGTTCGTCAAGGGCTGGGAGCCCGACGCCGTCGCGCCCGAGGGCCCGGCCGTGATCGGCTGGTCGGCCCGCTGCGAGGTCCACGACCTCTTCTCGGTCGACGACGTGCTCGCCGTGCGCCGCCAGTTCCCGGAGGCCGTCATCATCGCCCACCCCGAGTGCAGCCCGGAAGTGATCGAACACGTCGACATCTCCGGCAGCACGAAGAAGATGGTCGAATACGTGCGCACGTCCGACGCGAAGCAGTTCATGCTCTTCACCGAGTGCAGCATGGGCGACAACATCGCATCGGAGAACCCCGACAAGGAGATGATCCGCCTGTGCAGCCAGCGGTGCCCGCACATGGCCCTCATCACCCTCGAAGACACGCTGGAGGCGCTCCGCCGCACCCAGTACCAGATCGAGTTGCCGGAGGACATCATTGACCGTGCACGGCTTCCCATCGACCGGATGCTCGAGATCTCCTGACCTGCGAATCCTTCTCTCTGTCTGCACGCGCGTCTGGGCCGTCATCCTGTACGCGGCGGCCGCTGCCGGGTGCGCGACCATGACCGCCCGAACCGAGCCGCCCTACGCCCCTCGGCCGGGCGACCTGCTGTTTCAGGGCGCGGGAGCGGGCGCCGTCCCCGAAGCCATCGCGGCCGTGACCGCCGGCATCAACTCCGGCGCGATGTCGCGCGTGCCGATGGCGCGGATCATACATGCGTATGGGCGTCCCGCCGCCTGGAACGGCCCATGCGACGAATAGACGACAGACCGGCGACGCCGTACCCGACGGCTCTCCAGCGTCGCAACCCGTCAACCGCCGCCTGTCCAACCCCCTGCACGGAGAACCGGCAGATGAAAAGATGGAGCGCCCTGCTAGTGATGATCGCCGCCTTGGCAGCAATCTGCCAGCCGCACGGACACGCCGCGTCCTATGACTTCGAGATGCACGAACTCGACAACGGCCTCCGCGTGGTCACGCTCGAGGACTTCTCCAGCCCGCTCGTCGCCGTCCAGGTCTGGTACCACGTGGGCTCGAAAGACGAACGCCCCGATCGCCAGGGCTTCGCCCACATGTTCGAGCACATGATGTTCCGCGGCACGGAGCGACTCGGACCCGAAGAGCACTTCGACCTCCTTCGCGGCGTCGGCGGCTACGTCAACGCCTTCACCTCGTTCGACTACACCGCCTATGTCAACACCATCCCCCCCAACCAGCTCGAACTCGCCCTCTGGCTCGAGGCCGAGCGCATGATGTACCTCCGGATCGACCAGGAAGGCTTCGAGACGGAGCGGCAGGTGGTGATCGAGGAGCGCCGGCAGTATCTCAACCAGCCTTACGGCACGGTCTTCGAGCGCATCATGCCCGTGCTCTTCACCGAACACCCGTACCGATGGATGACCATCGGCCAGATCGAGCACCTCATGGCCGCGAGCGTCGACGAACTGCGCGCGTTCTGGAACGCCTATTACGTGCCGAACAACGCAACGCTGGTCATCGCCGGCGCCGTGAAGGGCGACGAGGCCCGCGCGATGGCCGAGCGCTATTTCGGTTGGATGCCGCGCTATCCCGACCCGCCGCGCGTCGAAATCCGCGAGCCCGAACAGAACGGCCTGCGGTCGGCCCAGATCCCCGAGCCGATGGGCCCCGTCCCGCTGGTGCGCGTCATCCACCGCACAACGCCCGTCAGCCACGCCGACCACACCCTCTTGCGCTTGCTCGCCAACATCCTCGGCGAGGGCGACAGCAGCCGACTCTACAGCGACCTCGTGAAACAGCGGCGCATCTGCCAGGACGCCGGCGCATGGCTGTGGGGACTCGAACAGGACGGACTGCTGATGGCGGGCGCGGAGCTCATGGCCGACGGCGATGTCGATGCCGTCGAAGCGGAGGTCATCGCGCACATCGAGCGGCTCATCCGCGAACCCGTCACCGAACGCGAGTTCGAGAAGGCGAAGAACCAGCTCCGCCGCAGCGTCGTGACGAGCCAGCTCACCGTGAGCGACAAGGCGCGCGCCATCGGGAAGGCCGCGATCGAACACGGCAGCCCCGACTGGCTGAACGAAGAACTGGCGGCAATCGAAGCGGCGACCATCGAGGACCTGCAACGCGCCGCGGCGACCTACCTCACCGAGGCGCGCCGCACCGTCGTGCGCGTTACGCCGGACCCGAGCTGGTCGCACAGCCCCCCGCCCGCCGACCCCGTCGAGGATGCCCCCGCGCCCGTGGAACGCGCCCAAGTCGAACGCGCCCAAGTCGAACGCCCGGACTGGTTTCCCGAGCATCCCCCGGTCCAGCCCCTGCTGGACGACCTGCCGCTGCCCAAGATGACATCCAAGACCCTCGACAACGGACTGCGCGTGACGGTGCTGCACGACGACCGCCTGCCATACGTCACGATCAAGCTCGGCCTGAAGCACGGTCCGCGCACCGAAGACCCCGATACGCCCGGCGTGGCCGCGACCGCCCTCGCCCAGCTCACCGCGGGCACCGAGCGCTACACGGCCGCGGAGCTGGCCGAACTCATCGAGTTCAACGCATTGACGATCAACGGGAGCCCCTCCATGTTCAGCGCCTCCGGCATGGACGCCTGCGAGGTCCAAGCCACCGCCCTCAAGGACAAGCTGCCGCTCGCGGTCGAGCTGCTGGCGGAAGTCGTGCGCCGACCCACGTTCCCCGAGAGCGAACTCGAGATCCGGCTCGACCAGACCCGCCTGTCGCTCTCCGTGCAGGAGGAGGACGCGCGCTACCTGGCATCACGCGAGCTCCGCCGCAGGCTCTACGGAGACCATCCCTACGCGCGGACGCCCACCGGCGAACTCGCCGACCTCGACGGCATCACGCGAGACGCCGTCGCCGCCTGGTGGCGCCGGAGCGCCCGGCCCGAGGCGGCATCGCTCTATTTCGCCGGCGCCGTCACCCCGGAGGAGGCGTTCGAACTGGCCCAGACGCACTTCAGCGGCGCATGGACCGAGGCCGAGCCCCCCAACATCGAAGCGCCCGCGCCGCCCCCGCCGGAGCCGACCCGCATCTATCTGCTCGACCGCCCCAACGCGGTCCAGACCCGCATCCGCCTCGGCCAGCGCACCATCACCCGCGGCCATCCGGACTACCACCTCTCGCGGGTCTACTCGACCATTCTCGGCGGCGGATTCAACAGCCGACTGAACCGCGTCATTCGCATCGAACGCGGCCTGACCTATGCCGTCAGCGGCCAGATCACCCCCGATCGCGACAGCGGGTCGTTCCTCTGCGTCACCTTCACCAAACCTGAGACCGCCGGCGAGGCCGTGCAGGCCATCCTCGACGTGATCGCCGACATGCGCGACAACCCGCCCGAGGGCGAGGAGCTCGAGGACGCAAAGGCCTATCTCGTCGGCAGTTTCGCACGGACGATCGAGACGCCCGCCGACGTGATCATGAACCAGTGGATGATCGACTATACCGGCCTCCCGGACGACTACCTGCAGCAGGCGGTCGACGGCTACAAACGCGTCACCACCGAAGACCTGGCGCGGTTCGCCCGCGAACACGTCGACCCCGACCGCCTCACGATCGTGGTGGCGGGCGACGCAGAGGCCCTGCGCGCGCAGCTCGAGCCCATCGCACCCGTCACCGTCGTATCCACGGAGGAGACCCCGGCCGCGGAGATGCCGGAGATGCCGGAGGCCGCGCTCCCCGCGGGGGAATACTAGTTCGTTCCGGACATGTTCCTCCCCCATGAAGGCGTGGCCTTCCCGAAGGGGGCTGTTACGGTCGAAGGCGCTGCGGGTCGAGCCGATCGCGAGTCTGCGGCCGTTCTCCCAAACGCCATGGAGCGATGTACATGCTATACTTCAAGGCAAGTCAGCCCGTGCCGGGCAAAGGCGACGCATGGGTCTATTACGAGGCCCGCGACGATCACTCGATCGTCCGGCAGCTCACCCATATCCCCGCCACGGGAGAGTACCAGCAGACGCCGGACCCGGTGGTCAAGAAGTTGTATCGGCCCGAGCTGCTCCAGCGAGCCACCCAAGAGGAATTCGAGCAGCTCTGGCTTCAGAGCGCGTCGGAATAGCGCAGGAAAGGAAACCCCCATGACTGAAGGCCGCGAAGAGAGCAAGTTTCAGTACTTCAGCCCGGACATGACGGTCGGCGAGGCCATGACGGTCCATCCGCGGGTCGGCGAGGTCTTCGCCGCATTTCACCTCGGCGGATGCTCGCACTGCGCCATCAACCAGTACGAGTCCATCGCCCAAGTCTGCATGGGCTACGGCGTTGAGGTCGAGATGCTGATGGAGACGCTCGAGAGCCTGATGGAGCCTGCGTCGCAATCCGCCTCGGAGTCCTGATCCCTCCGTGAAGCCGGGCCTGACCCGCGCGACATCGCCCCTTGCGGATCCCGCTGCGGCGGCCGGCGGCGATGCGCGCAAGGGAGGTACGCCGCAAGTGAGCGCACCTGAGACACTCGAACAGAAGCCGTTGGTCCAGGTAACCGACGCCGCGGTCGCCGAGCTGCGACGCCTCATGGCGCGCGACGCCGGCGACAAGCAGGGCGTGCGCCTCGGCGTAAAGGGCGGCGGATGCTCGGGCCTGTCCTATCGGCTCGACTTCGACGACCCGCGCGACGGCGACCACCGCATCGAGCGCGACGGCGTGCTCTTCCTGATGGACCGCAAGTCGGCGATCTACCTGAAGGGCATCGTGCTCGACTACAAGGAAGGCCTCAGGGGCAAGGGGTTCGTCTTCGCGAACCCGAACGCGACAAGCACCTGCGGGTGCGGCGAGTCCTTCACGGTGTAGACCGTCCCAGTCGAACCGGGATGCGCGGCCGTCCGCGATCCGCGACCGGAACCCCGACAGCCAGTCAACGCGCCGCCCTCTCGGCAACCGCCCGGAGACGCGGCGCGTTCTTTTTCCACAACCCGAGCGCACAGCGGCGCATCCCGCCCGTGCGCCGCAAGCGAACCGAGACGAGCAGACCCCATGACTCCCGTGCCGAACAGCGCCTCTTCGCTCTCCCTCGAGCGCGCCGTCGCCCAAGTCCGCGCGGACGCGGGCGCGTGGCCCTGCGATGATCTCGGACTCCTCCGGATATGCGGTCCCGACGCGGCGGAGTGGCTGCAGACGCAGACCTGCAACGACGTCCTGGCGCTCGCGCCGGGCCAGGGCCAGGCGTCCGCCGCGCTCGATCGCAAAGGCCGCATCCACGCGCCCTTCTCGCTGCATCGCTGGGAAGACGAGTTCTGGCTGATCACCCCGCGCGGCTGCATCGCCCCGCTCTCGGCCCGCTTCGACGAGTTCACCTTCCTCGAGGACATCAGCCTCGCCGATGAGACCGCGGAGATGGCCTTCGTCGCCGTGCAGGGCCCGCGCACCTTGCCCCGCCTGCGCCGTCTTCTCGCGGATGACGCCGCCTCCTTGCCGCGCGACCCGCACAGCGTCGCGCCCTGCCGCCTTGGCGACACGAACGCCATCGCGTTTGGCGCGTCGTTGACCGGCGAGGACGGCTTCCTCCTCATGACGGAGCGTGCCGACCAAGGCCCGCTGCTCGACGCGCTAGTCGCCGGGGGCGTCCCAATCATCCCCGAAGACGCGCGCGATACGCTCCGCATCGAAGCCGGGATCCCCCTCTGGGGACGCGACATCGACACGAACACGCGCATCTCCGAGACGCCGCTCGAACAGGATGCCGTCAGCTACGACAAAGGCTGCTACACGGGGCAAGAGGTCGTGGCCAAGCTGCGCCATCGCGGCACGCCGCGGCGTGCGCTGGTCGGCCTGCTCCTGGATGCGCCGCCGTTCCCCCCGGGCGCGGAGCTGCGGGTCGACGGCGCCGTCGTCGGGCGCATCAGCAGCGGCTGCTGGTCGCCCACGCTCGGCCGCTACATCGCCATGGCCTACCTCGATCGCGACCGTCGCGTTCCGGGCCGACACGTCACGCTCCGCGTCGACGACGCATCGCCCGCCCTCGACGCAGAGGTCGTTCTCCTCCCGTTCGTGTCGGGAACGCCGCGGGACGCCTTGGCGCGGCGCTGCTACGCCGAGGCGCTCGATCGCTTCGACCGCGACGCCGACGACCGCGACGCCGGCGTCATCGAACTGCTCGACGAGGCCGTGCTCCTCGACCCGACGTTCGAGGACGCCTGGGAGACCTTGGGCGTCACGCTGCACCGACAAGGCCGTGTCGACGACGCAATCGCCGTCATGGAGCAGCTCGCCCGCATGAACCCGCGCTGCGTCATGGCCCAGACCAACCTGTCGATGTTCTACGTATCCAAAGGCATGATCGCGGAGGCGGAGGCCGCCAAGGCCCGCTCGGCCGCCATCGAGATGCAGCAGGCGCGGGCCGCGTTCGACGCCGAGCGTGCGGCCGCGGAGGAGCGCGCGCGCCTCGAACGCGAAGCCGAGGAACGGATCCGCATGTTCGCCGAGGTGCTCGAGATCGACCCCGACGACGCCCTCGCGACCTACGGCGCCGGCATGGCCCGCTTCCAGCTCGGACGCTACGACGACGCCGCGCCATTCCTGCAACGCGCGACCGAACTGCAGCGCGACTACTCCGCCGCCTACCTCAACCTGGGCAAGTGCTGCGAGTTCCTCAGCCGCATCGATGACGCGATCGACGCGTACCAGCGCGGAATCGCGGCGGCCGGCCGCAAAGGCGACCTCATGCCCCTGCGGGAGATGGAACGCCGCCTGCGTGCGCTCACGGAAGACGCCCCGACGTCCCAGGCCTAGCGCGCGTCTCTGTTGGACCTCCCCGTCCGCCGACTGATACAGTCGACAGCGAAGTCGCTCACCGCGTACAGGAGGTCGCCCGATGCACCGCCCATCCGTCCACATTCCGTTCTGGGTTCTGATCGGCCTCGCCGCCGTCACGTTCGCCGCACAGGCCGACGAGGCCATCGCGCTCTACGACGGCGCCGGCATGGCGCAATGGGACGCGGCCCGCGAACCCGACCGCCTGGCCGAGGAGTTCGTACACTACAGCCTCGAACCGCAAGGCGGCGACGCGCCGCATCTGCGCTGGGCATTCGCCCCGCGCGAGATAACCTACAGCGACGTCCACCTGTTCCGCCCCATCGAGCGCCCCTTTCAGGCCATCCGTGTGACGCTGGCCAACGACGGGCCCGCCTTCGACCTCTGCCTGAAGGTGCTCGAACAAAACGGCGCCCAATGGGCCCCGCCGCCCCAACGCGTCGAGGCCGGGCAGGACTGGACGACCTTCTCCTTCCCCGTCGAGGAACTCGCCGTCGCCTTCTGGTCGCGCGACACCAACAACGAACTCGATCTGCCCGCCGTGGCCTTCGCGCTGATCGCGTTCGATCTGACGCCGCGGACCGACTACGCCGTGCGGATCGGCGCTGTCGAGCTCATCCCGTACCCCGCGCCGGAGTTCGCCGTCGAAGCGCTGACCCTGCCCGAACAGGTGGACGCCGGCGACGCATTCGATTTCTACATCCAGATGCGTCGGCTCAGCGAGGCGGCCCTGCCGCCCGGCGCCGTCGAACTGCGTCTCGTGCAGGACGACCAGGTGCGCCTCAGTCTGCCGCTCGCAGAGGAGATGACCGCGGATGCGGCGAGCGAGACGCAGACCCTGCAAGCGCGGCTCAGCGTGCCGCTGTACGCATGGACCGGCCGCCACGACGTGCGGCTGGCCGTCGGCGGCGTCGACGCGCGCTTCAACGGCGCGCCCAACCTGGGAGAGATGACCGTGACCGGGCCTGAACGGACGCCGACCGCCGCGCGCGTCGAAGACTATCGCGGCGCGCCCACGCTCCTCATCAACGGCCAACCGCACAACGGCATGGCCCAAGCCTGCTACCATCCCGCCGTCGAGACGTTCCGGCAGTTCGCCGAAGCCGGCGTCAGTCTCTACTCCTTCGCCGCGACGCCCTCGGAAAGCCCCTACGGACTGTCGAAGACCTGTTGGGTCGCGCCGGACCAGTTCGACTACTCGGAGTTCGACGCGCGCGCGATGATGGTCCTCGAAGCGAATCCCGACGCCTACTTCTTCCCCCGGCTTTACGTCCACGCGCCGGAGTGGTGGACCGAGCGGAACCCGGACGAACTGGTCTACTTCGATCCCGGCGACGGCCAACCGGAGCCGTTCCTGCTCAACGGGCGCACGAAGACCCCGAGCTGGGCCAGCGAGAAATGGCGCCAGGACACCGCCGAGGCCCTGCGCCGGTTCATCGACCACGTGGAAGCCTCCCCGTTCGCCGAGCGCTGCATCGGCTACCAGATCGCTTCCGGCACTACCGAAGAGTGGATGATGTGGGGCTCGAACGAGGACCAGTGGGTGGACTACGGCCCCGCGAACACCGCCCGCTTCCGCGCCTGGCTGCGCGAGCGCTACGAGACCGACGCGGCGCTCCAGACCGCCTGGTCTGACCCGGATGTCACGTTCGACACGGCCGCCGTGCCGACGCGCGCCGAGCGATCGACCACGGAACACGGCGTCTTCCGCGACCCGAAAGCGGCGCAGCCCTGCATCGACTACTACGCGTATACCTCCTGGCTGACGGCCGACGCCATCCTGTACCTCGCGCGGGCCGTGAAAGAGCACGCCGGCCCCGACCGCGTCGTCGGCACGTTCTACGGCTACACCCTGCAGCTCTTCGGCCAGCGCCAGCAGAACGCCGGCCATCTCGCCCTGCGTCAGCTCTGGGAGTCGCCCTGCATCGACTTCGTCTGCAGCCCGTCGAGCTACGCCTTCCGCGACGTCGGCGGCCGCGGCACGAGCCACATCATGTCGCTCCTCGGCGGCGTGCAGCTCCACGGCAAACTGTGGTTCAGCGAGACGGACATCCGCACCTCGCTGACGGAGGTCGCGTCGGGCATGTGGGGCCGCCCCGACACGGTCGAAGAGGATTGCTTGCAGCAGGACAAGGAGCTCGGGCGCATCCTGGCCCAGGGCATCGCCCATTGGTGGTTCGACGTCGGCCGCATCCGCTACGACCACCCCATGCTCATGGATCGCATCGCGGGCTGGTGCGCCGCCGCCGACCGCGCGCTCGACGCCTCCCGCGAACCGGTCGACGAGATCGCCGTCATCATCGACCCGCGCAGCTTCACCTTCCTGCAGGTCGGCGACCCGATCAGTCCGCGGCTCATCCTCGAACAGGTCCCCCAACTCGCCCGCATCGGTGCGCCCACGGCCTACTACACCCTGGACGACCTCGACCGGCTTCCGCCGCGCAAGATGTATGTCTTCCTCGGCTGCGCGGCCCCGACCGCGGAGCAACGCGCGCACATCGATCGGCTCAAGGCGAACGGAGCGCTCCTGCTCTTCGTCTACGCCAACGGCGTCTACCGCGACGACCAGTGGGCGCCCGAGGCGATGGCGGAGCTGATGGGACTCGACGTCCGCCTGGAGGAAACCGCCGGCCCGCTGCGCGTCGAGGTGGGCGACGCGCTGGGCGAAGAGGCCGCGGGCCTGGCCTATGGCCCCGCCGAGACGCCCGGGCCCGTGGTCTGGTGCGCGGACGAAGCCGCGACCACGCTCGGGACCCTGCCCGACGGCCGCGCCGGCCTGGCCATCCGCCGACACGACGACTGGACGGTCGCGTTCTCCGCGGCGCCCATGATCCCGGCGCAGGTCTTGCGCGCCTTCGCCCGGGAGGCCGGCGTACACCTGTATATCGACACCTATGACGTCATCTGGGCGCGACGGGGCATGCTGACCGCCTGCGTTGAGCAGGGCGGCATGCGTACCATCCGCCTGCCCGAACGCGCCACGGTCACCGACGTGTACACGGGCGCGGTCATCGCGGAGAATGCGGAGACCTTCAGCGCGGAGCTCGCGCCGCTCAGCACGACGGCCTGGCGCCTCGACCCGACACCGTAGTCGGGGCGACAGGCAACCGTGCAGCCTCACACCCCGACGCCGTCGCCCTCGACCCGCGCGAGCATCTCGCCGATCGTGCGCAGCAGTACGGTCGGCTGGAACGGTTTCGGGACCACCGTGACGGTGTCCGCCGTCAGATCGATGCCGTCCAGCGCGCGTGCGCTGTAACCGGTGCAGAACACCACCGGGATCGGCAGGCCCTGCTCGAGGATGTACTGGTACACCGCCGTGCCGTCCTTCTGCGGCATGACCACGTCCAGTACGGCCAGGCTGATCTCGGGGCCGCGTGTCCGCAGCATCTCCACTGCATCCTCGCCGTCGCATGTGACGAGAACCTTGTACCCCGCACGCTCCAGCACGCGGGCCGTGAGCGCGCGGACCTGGTCATCGTCTTCGGCAAGGAGCAGCGTCTTCCCCCCTCCTGTTGCAGAACTGTCCACGGGCTTCTCCCCATCGCATTGCGCCCTACGGGCATCAAGCAGAAGATATGCGTGGAAACGCGCGCTGGCGCTGACCGTCGCGGCGACAAGGAGCTCTCCCTGGTCCCTGCCGCAATACCGTCGACTTCGTCGCACATCGCAACATGGATACAGCCGACCCTGGCTCCCCATTTCCGTGCGGAGCCACAACAGGCCGACCAGCCGGGCCCTCCAAAAAACGAGAAGGCCCCGCCGTTCTGTTCCGGGATCATGGCGTACCGCGCGTCGAGCGACCGGATCGTGGGCGCACCAGGCGCCAACGCCGTCAGACGCGCAGCATATGCATCGCGCTCTCCCCCGCCGCGGACCATGCCGCAACGCAGCCCTTCACGCGACATGGGACGGGGTCACGAGGCGAGTCCCGTCTCGCTTTCGCGGCAGACGACCGAACGAGACCGCCGCAGGCAGCCCCCTGTGACGGTCCGCACTCCGAGCCTATCGCCTGTTCACGAAAGTGAGTACGTACACAGCCGCAAAATAGCATGCCAACGCGGCGATCATCAAGCCCCGGAATCCCGCCCCCATCGCCAGCACCGTGGCGGCCGGGGCCGCCGCCACGGAAGCGCACCCGTTGATCCCCCATGCCCACGGCAAGAGCGCCGGATCGCGCCGCGCGGTCACCGACAGGCCGATCGGAAACGGCATGCCCAGCAGGAACGCAGGCGGGGCCAGAGCCGCCAGGCTCAGCCCCACGCGAACCGGCCCGGGCCAACCGGCGCCTGTCCGGAAGAGCCAGGGAAGCGCCTCGTAGCCCGCGGCGATCACCGTCAGGCCGACCGCGATGGCGAGCAACGCACGCGTCGGCCGACCGAGCAGGCGCGACGACTGCCACGCGCCGACGCCCGCGAACAGCAGCATGCCCGCCAGCACCACGGAAATGGCGTAGATCGGGTGACCGAGGAACAACAGCAGACGCTGGATATACGCGACCTCGAAGAACAGGAACCCGAGCCCGAGCGCGGTGAAGTAGATCACGACCGGGATCTTCGCCCGCCGCGCCCGCGGACGCCGAGCAAGCGTCGCCATCGGCAACAAGATGCACACGACCCCCGCGACCACGCTGACCGCCAGCGTCGCCAGCAACGTGACGAACCCCCACTCGACGAACGACAGCAGGTCGCCTCCGAGCATGCGCGTCAGCTCCGGCAGCGCGCGCCACTTGACGAAGTTGAAGAAGTACGGACGATCATCCGTCGCGGGACGCAGCGCGAACAGCGCATCCGCGTACGCCGCCTCCCGATCGCCCGACAGAATCTCCCCGGCGAAGTCGAAGTAGACCGGACTATCGAGCAGCGTGTACCGATTGGCCTCGTCTCGGTCCAGTCCGGGCAGATAGCACAGGTCCAGGCCGCGCGCCTCGCAGAACGCCCGGGCCGCGTCGACCTGCTCCTCGTTCAACGGCGACTCCGTCAGGACCAGCGTGCCGGTGTTCCACGACCGAATGAACGCGAGCCGCCGTCCCGGGTCCGCGATTCCCTCCTGTTCGCAGGCCGCGACAAGCGTGGCGAACAGCTTCAGCATGTCCCGCGGCGGCGTCTTGAGCCAGCGCGTAAAGGCGATCGCGCCGCCCGGTTCGAGTCGGTCCAGCATCTCGCGGATCGCCTCGACCGTGTACAGATAGCTCTCGTTCAGCGCATACACCCCCGCCGCCGATGCAGCGAACGAGTCGAGCAACGAAACTTGGATCAGGTCGTACCGCTCGCGGGTAGACCGCAGGTATGCGCGTCCGTCCGCCGTCTCGGTCCGCACTCCCGGCAGGTCGAACACGCCCCCGCTGTGCGCCCGCAGCGTCGGATCCGTCCGCACGAGGTCGAATACGTCGCCATTCACGTCCACCGCCGTGACCGCCTCCGCCCCCTGCGCGAGCGCGCCCAGCACGTCGACCCCGCCGCCCGCGCCGATGATCAGCGTCCGACGCGCGTCCGTCAGGCGATACGCCAGCGCCCCGGTGGTGTAGTCCAGATAGCGATAGGCGCTCAGGTCACCGTCGAACCGCCCGATGGGCGACGCGCCGCCGCCGTCGAAGTACAGCCCAATCTGCCTCGGGATCGGCCCCAGCTCCTCCCAGGGATAGCCGACGATCTGACCCGGGGTCAGGCGAATCTGCTCCGAGTCGACCGCCGTCAGCTTGGCGAGCGGCCCATGGCGTTCCGCGACCACCTCGGCGTCCGGCGCCTGCAACGCATAGGCCAGGTCCTTGTACTCCGACATCCGCGGCGGCGTGATCCCGGGCCACAGGACCGGTCCCAACGCCAGCACG
Source organism: Candidatus Hydrogenedentes bacterium UBA6118 (assembly GCA_002422525.1). Lineage (GTDB taxonomy): Bacteria > Hydrogenedentota > Hydrogenedentia > Hydrogenedentales > SLHB01 > UBA6118. The sequence continues at coordinate 3,489 of DIWA01000071.1, read as the reverse complement.
ACGGCCGCGACCACGAGCGGCCGGTCCAGGCGTCGCGGGGCGAGCAGCAAGGCCGCGGCGCATGCCGGCGCGCCGAGCAAGTACGGCAGCCAGTGCGCCGGGAACGCCTCCATCATCAGGACGGCCGCTACGGCCCCCGCCCCGGACCCGGCCATGTTCACGCCGTACAGCCTTCCGATCCGCGCGGGATGCGCGAGGAAAGCCAGGGCGATCACGTTGGACGCGCAGAAGAAGGGGATCGACAGGATCACAAACAGGAGCAACAGCCACGCGAGTTGGACGGGTTGCGTGGTCAGTTGGTACGTCTCGAACGGAACCTGCTGGCTCAGGCCGTAGCACAGCGGCGACGACAACGTCAGACCCCACGCGCTCGCAAAGGCCCACGCCCGTTCACGGCCCGCCAACCGGCGCCGCAACAGCGCCAGCGCCGTGCCGCTGACGCCGAACCCGAGCATGGCGACGCTGATCACCAAGTACGCGAAGTGGTGCCACTGCGCGATCGTCAGCACCCGAACCAGCGCCACCTGCAGCGCGAGCGCCACGGCGCTCGCCAACGCCACGGCGACCTCCACCCGTGCCGTGCGCATCCGCATCATCATCATCATCGCGGCGCTAGTCGTCCGCAGGCGAACGCGCCTCGCCCGCGCGCGTGAAAGGCACGAACCGCACGCTCATCACGCTGCGTTGCGTGACCTTGCCCTCCTCGTCCTTCGCGACCACCATCAGCCGCTGCACTTGGAACGGCGGACCGACCGGAATCACCATCCGCCCCCCCGGCTTGAGCTGTTCCAGCAACGGCGGCGGGATGTGACTCGCCGCGGCCGTCACGATAATCGCGTCGAACGGGCCCTGCTCTTTCCAGCCGTAGTACCCGTCCCCCTCCTTCACCGCCACGTTGTCATACCCCAGCTCAGCCAGCCGACGCCGCGCCTGCTCCGCCAGCTCCGGCACGATCTCGATGGTGTATACCGCGTCCACGATCTCCGCCAGCACCGCCGCCTGATAGCCGCTGCCCGTGCCGATCTCGAGCACACGGTCCTCCGGTCCCGCCTGCAGCAGCTCGGTCATGATCGCCACGATGTAGGGTTGGGAAATCGTCTGCCCGTAGCCGATCGGCAGGGGACGGTCATCGTACGCCGCGCCGGCCTGGCGCTCCGACACGAACCGATGACGCGGCACGCGGCGCATCGCATCGAGCACCGCCGCGTCGCGCACGGCCGTCCGCCCGAACAGCCCCCCGCCTCGGGCGATCTGCTTCTCGACCATCGCCGCGCGACGGGCCGCATAGGGATCGTCCGCCTCATCTCGGGCGGATGCCTCGGCCCGCGACGCCGCCGCCACGACGTCGCCCGCCAGGAGACCGGCGAGCGCGAGGAGACCCGCAAGACCGACAAGACAAAGCGGCAGCGCCGCTCTTCCGATTCGGGCGCGGTCCATGGCTGCGTCCCTCACGGTTGCGCGCCCCGAACCCTGGCCGCTCGACGACAAACGAACAGCGTGGGGCGCAGGAGCCTGCATCCATGGTACCATACCCCCTCGCCGCCCAAGGTTCCGTCGCAAGAAGGGCGCGCGCCGCCTCATATCCGTGACGCCGAGAGCTGGAAGGTCCCATGGAAGAGTTTTTCGTCTCCTACGCCGTGATCTGCGATGACGACGAGATCGAGCGCGAGGCGCGCGACCTCGTCCTCGAACAGACCGTCGAAGTGCCCGAGTCCCTCATCACCGACCCCGACATCCGCGAGCGCGTCGTCGGCCGTGTCGATGCCATCGCCCCGGCAGGCGACCGACGCTGGCAGGTGCGCGCCGCCTACCGCACCGCCCTCGCGTGCGGCCAGATCCCCCAACTGCTCAACCTGCTCTACGGCAACATCTCCATCAAGAAGCACATCCGCCTCGAATCCGTCGACTGGCCCGCAAGCCTGCTCGACCGATTCCCCGGCCCGAACTGGGGCGTCGACGGACTGCGACGGCGGCTCGGCGTGTACGACCGGCCGCTCCTCGCCACCGCCATCAAACCGCGCGGCGCGTCCAACCAGCAGTTCGCCGCGATCGCCGGCGCGTTCGCCCTGGCCGGCGGCGACCTCATCAAGGATGACCACAACCTCGCCGACTGCGACCTCGAAGCCTTCCGCGCGCGCGTCGGCCTGTGCCAGGAGGCCGTGGACCGCGCCAACGCCCGCACCGGCCGCGCGACCATCTACGCCCCCAACCTCAGCGTCCCCATCGAGCAGCTCGAACGCCGCCTCGACGTCCTCGTGCGCCTCGGCGTGGGCGGCGTGATGATCGCGCCCTATATCCTCGGCCTCGACGCCCTCCGCGGCATCGCCGCCCGCTACCCTTTCGTCCTGATCGCCCACCCCACGTTCTCCGGCGCCTACTACCGCGGCGCCGAACACGGCATCGCCCCCGAACTCGCCATCGGCGACCTCATGCGCATCTGCGGCGCCGACATCTCCATCTTCCCCCACCACGGCGGCCGCTTCGCCCTCACCCCCGACGAATGCCGCGGCATCGGCGCCGCCTTGCGCCGACCCCTCGGACGCATGCGCCCCGCGTTCCCCGCGCCCGCCGGCGGCATGAAACTCGACCGCGTCGCCTCCATGGCCGAGACCTACGGCCTCGACACCGTCTTCCTCGTCGGCGGCGCCCTCCTCAGCCACGACGGCGGCGTCGCCGCCGGCGCGACCGCATTCCTCGACGCGATCCGCGCCCACTTCGGCGAACGCCTCGAGACCCCCCAGACCGACCTGCCCGGCGCCTGCGACCTCGACGGCGAACCAACCCGCGCGGACGCCGCCGAGCATCTCCCGTTCGACCCAACCGCCCACGCCTGGGCCGCGCGCCCCGCCGTCGCCTACAAAGCCTCCGCCGAACTCCCCTTCCAAGGCGTCGCCCGCCACGAACTCATCGGCATGCACGGCGAGAAGACCGACTTCCATCTCCGCTACTTCGAGGTCGCCCCCGGCGGCTTCACCAGCCTCGAACGCCACCATCACACCCACACCGTCATCGCCGTCCGCGGACGCGGCCTGCTCATCCAGGGCGACGAACGCCGCCCCCTCGCGCCCCTCGACATCGCCTACATCCCCCCCATGGCCGTCCACCAGCTCCGCAACGAAACCGACGAACCCTTCGGCTTCTTCTGCATCGTCGACGCCCGACGCGACCGCCCCATCGCCCCATAGCCCCGGGCAACCGCTCCGGCCGGCGCTGGCCGGCGCTGGCGTACCGACAGCCGATGCCGCACAACGAAGCCGACGCCCCGCACGCCTCAGAGCCTCTCGCCCGAATCCCCCCGCCGCTCTGCTATACTCAATGCGGGCCATACGCACGGAAAACGGACAACCGCATCGCCCGCGCCGCACCGCGACAGGGGTGTTGCGCTCCCCCCCGTTTGCGTGGCGCGCCCTCGCACGGTAGACTTCCGCCCACGGTTGGCCGCGTCCCCACGCCCCGACCGCCCCCGCGCCCGTAGCTCAGTAGGATAGA
>DIWA01000019.1 GCA_002422525.1 Candidatus Hydrogenedentes bacterium UBA6118 | reverse complement strand
TCGTCGAGGGCGACAGCGCCGGCGGATCCGCCAAGCAGGGCCGCGACCGACGCTACCAGGCCATCCTCCCCCTGCGCGGCAAGATTCTCAACGTCGAGAAAGCCCGCCCCGACCGGATGCTCGGAAACGAGGAAATCCGCAACATCATCACCGCCTTGGGCGTCGGCGCGGACAAGAACAACCTCGATATGGAGAAGCTCCGCTACCACAAGATCATCATCATGACCGACGCGGATGTCGACGGCGCCCACATCCGCACGCTCCTGCTCACCTTCTTCTACCGCCAAATGCCCGAGCTCATCCATGAGGGCCACATCTACATCGCGCAGCCGCCCCTCTTCCGCGTCGCCAAGGGCCGGAAAGAGAAGTACCTGCTGACGGAGGCCGCCAAGGACCGCCACCTCTTCGAACTCGCGCTCCAGTCCGCCCACGTCTGCGGCATGAACGGCGGGACCGAGCACGAGCGCGTCGAGGCCGACGCCCTCATGAAGAGCCTCCAGGCCGCGGAAGAGCAACTCCGCATCCTCGACCGCATGGAGCGGGTCTATGGCGTCTCCCCCGAGACGGCCCGGCGGTGCATGCGGCTTGATCCCGAGAAGCGCAAGGACCCCGACCGCCTCTCCCAGGCCGAGCGCGTTGAGCTGTTCGGCGACGCCGATCTGCTCAACTCCGCCGCCGTACAGACCGAACTGGCGATCGACGAACCCGCCGACGGCAACGGCGGCGCCCCCAAGCGCCCGGTCCACGTGCTGCCCGGTCAGATCGACCTCGCCTTCCTCACCAGCCGCGAGTTCGACCGACTCCTCCAGAACGAAGAGACCATGCGCGGCATGGGCAAGCCCCCCTACCGCGTCATGAACGCCGACGGCGGCATCCGCTTCGAGACCGACGACCTCCTCGCGCTGCGCACCTACCTCCTCACCGAGGGCAGCAAGGGCATCCAGGTCCAGCGCTACAAGGGACTGGGCGAGATGAACGCCGAGCAGTTGCGCGACACCACCATGGACCCCAAGAAGCGCACCATGCTGCGCGTCAGCGTCGACGATCCCGGTCTGGCCGACGACCTGTTCGTCACCCTCATGGGCGACCTCGTCGCCCCCCGTAAGGAGTTCATCGAGAAACACGCGTTGGACGTCCGCAACCTCGACGTCTAAGTCTGCGACGCGGGAGGGGGTCGCCCCTCTCGCGCGGGTTCCCCGACGCCGACCGTCCCGTTCGCGTCCGGACCGCGCCCCAACGCCGCATCATCATATGCCAGGGAGCTGAACAACCATGGATACCTTCGATTCAGAGTCGACGCGAGGCGTCGTCCCCATCGCGATTGACCAGGAGCTCAGGACCTCGTTCCTCGACTACTCCATGAGCGTCATCGTCAGCCGCGCCCTGCCCGACGTGCGCGACGGCCTGAAGCCCGTCCATCGCCGCATCCTCTACACCATGCACGAACTCGGGCTCGTCCATAACCGCGGCTATCGCAAATCCGCCGCCGTGGTCGGCGACACCATGGGGAAATACCACCCCCACGGCGACTCCGCCATCTACGACACCCTCGTCCGCATGGCCCAGCCATGGAGCATGCGCTATCCCCTCGTCGACGGCCAGGGAAACTTCGGCTCCGTCGACGGCGACAGCGCGGCGGCGATGCGATACACCGAGGCCCGCATGGCCGGCATCACCGCCCTCATGCTCACGGATATCGACAAGCGCACCGTCGATGTCCAGGACAACTACGACGGCCGTCTCCAGGAGCCCACCGTGCTCCCCGGCGCCCTGCCCAACCTCCTCGTCAACGGTTCACAGGGCATCGCCGTCGGCATGGCCACCAACTGCCCCCCGCACAACCTCACCGAGGTCTGCAACGCGATCATCCACATGATCGACAACCCGGATGCCGACACCAAGACCCTGATGCGGTTCATCAAGGCCCCCGACTTCCCCACCGGCGGCATCATCTGCGGCACGGGCGGACTGCTCCAGGCCTACTCCACCGGTCGCGGCCGCGTCGTCGTCCGCGCACGCGCCGTCATCGAGCACGAACGCGACGGCAACCGCGAGCGCATCGTCGTCACCGAGCTGCCCTATCAGGTCAACAAGGCGCGCCTCATCGAGAACATCGCGCACCTCGTCAACAACAAGGACATCGAGGGCATCACCGACCTCCGAGACGAGTCCGACCGCGACGGCATGCGAATCGTCATCGAGATCCGCCGCGGCGACGAGCCCCAGGTCATCCTCAACCAGCTCTACAAGGCGACCCAGCTCCAGGACACCTGCAGCATCCTCATGCTCGCCCTCGTCGATAACGTGCCCCGGGTCCTCTCCCTCGAGCAGATGGTCCGCTACTTCATCGAGCACCGCGTCGACATCGTCCAACGCCGCACGCTCTACGACCTCGAGCAGGCCGAGGCCCGCGCCCACGTCCTCGAGGGCCTTCTCCGCGCCATCGACCATATCGATGAAATCATCGCCCTCATCCGCGCGTCCGCCGACTCCGACGAGGCCCGCGCGCGCCTCATCGAACGCTTCGCCTTCTCCGAGGTCCAGGCCAACGCCATTCTCGCCATGCGCCTGCGCCGCCTCACCGGGCTCGAGCGCGAGGAACTCGAGGCCGAGTACCGCGACCTTCTCAAGGAGATCGAGCGCTTCCGCATGATCCTCTCCTCGCGCGCCAACCTCCTCGCCGAGGTCCGCCGCGAGACCGTCGAGATCCGCGACAAGTTCGGCGACAAGCGCCGCACCGAGATCCTGCTCCACGACTCCGAGTTCTCCATCACCGACCTCATCGCCGATGAGCACATGGTCGTCACCATGTCCAACGCCGGCTACGTCAAGCGCGTGCCCATCGACGAGTACCGCCGCCAGGGCCGCGGCGGAAAGGGCGTCACCGGCGGCAACACCAAGAACGACGACTTCGTCCGGGACGTCTTCGTCGCCTCCGCCCATCAGTACATGCTCTTCTTCACGAACCAGGGCCGAGTGTACTGGCGCGCGGTTCACGAACTGCCCAAGGCCAGCCGCACCGCCAAAGGCCGGTCCATCCAGCAAGTCCTCGAGCTCAGCGGCGAAGAGGATGTCACCTCGTGCCTCGCCGTGCGCGACCTCCACGAGGCCGGTCTATACGTCTTCATGGTCACCCGCAAGGGCACCGTCAAGAAGACGCCCCTTGAAGACTTCAGCCGGCCCCGCGCCACCGGCATCAACGCCATCAACCTCGCCCCCGGCGACACCCTGATCGCCACCCTCCTCACCTCCGGCGAGGACCGCGTACTCCTTGCCACCAGCAAGGGCCTCGCCATCCACTTCCCCGAGACCGACGTCCGCTCCATGGGACGCGCCGCCGCCGGCGTCCGCGGCATCCGCCTCGCGGACGATGACTTCGTCGTCGGCGCCGCCGTCGCCCCCGAAACCGCCAAGGTCCTCACTGTCACCGAGAAGGGCCTCGGCAAACGGTCCCGCATCGCCGACTACCGCCTCCAGGCCCGCGGCGGCAAGGGCATCATCAACGTCAAAGTCACCGCCCGCACCGGCGCCGTCGTCAACATGTTCACCGTCGACGACGATGACGAAATCGTCGTCATGTCCTCCGACGGCAAGCTCGTGCGCACCCCCGTCCAGGACATCCGCGTCACGGGCCGCAACGCCCAGGGCGTTATCGTCGTGCGCCTCTCCCAGAACGAGCGCGTCGCCGCCGTCGCCAAGACGCTCGGCGAAAACGAGGACGAACGCCTCGCCGCCGAGCAGGCCGCCGTTGAAGCGCGATCCGCCGCTGCCGCTGAACCTTCCGCGCGCGATGCCGAGCACGCGCTCGAGGATGGGGAAGACGACCAGGAAGACGGCATCGACGAAACCAGTGCGGACTCGGACTCGGATACCGACTCAGACTCAGACTCAGACTCAGACTCAGACTCAGACTCAGATTCAGATTCGGATGACGAGGAAGAGGAGGAAGAAGAGGAGGAAGAAGAGGAGGAAGAAGAGGAGGAAGAGGAGGAGGAAGAGGACGACGACTGATAGCCGTCTGCCCGCCGCCGCTCTCGGGCATTCGATCGGCATCCGCACGGGCCCTCGGCGAAAACATGCCGGGGGCCCGCTGCGCTTCCTAACGACAGCGCCTCATCAGGCGCATGCGTCCGAAGCGTCGCCCGGAGCTGCCCGCCTCACGTCGACGTTGACGACCGCGTCCTTCCCTACGTGGAACGCCAGCAACGTCAACGCCATCCGCGCCGTGTGCGCGACCACGATCATCGCCCAGATCCCCTCCGCCGTAAGGCGATCCAGCGCCGCCAGCACCGCGCAGCCGCCCAGCAGCACGAAGATCTGCGTCACGATTGCGATCACCATCGGCGCCACCGTGCGCCCCGCGCCCACCAGTCCGCCCGTGAACGCCGTCGTGATCGCGATCATCACCCCCGAAATCGCCAGATACCGCAGAAACGTCACGCCAATGCCCAAGACCGGATCCGTCGTCGCGCCGAACACCGCCAACAGCGCCGCCGGCGCCGTCACGAACACCACGCCCCCCGCCAGCGCCCAGCTCAGCCCGAACGCCGCCGCCACATACACGCCCCGGCGCCCGCGGCGCGGTCTCCCCGCCCCGATGTTCTGACCCATGATCGTCCCGGACGCGTTGCGCAGCGCCCACGACGGCCACGCCACCAACGAGAACAACTGCGTGTAACAGATCGCGTAGGCCGCCTGCGCCGCGGTCGCATGGTCTAGTTGGCTAATGAAGTAGTACAATCCCACCCCGGCCAAGTTCATCATCACCGCCTGCACCCCGGATGGCAGTCCGATCCGCAATACCGTTCGAAATACCTCCAGATCCCGCGCGAACCAGATCCGGCTCGGCGGCGGGCTGATCGTCCGCCGCCGGAAGATCAGCGACAGCCCCAGCCCCGCCCCCGCCAACGGCGCCAGACACGTCGCCAACGCAGCCCCCTGCGCCCCCATCGCGGGAAACGGTCCCGCCCCCGTGATCAGCAAGTAGCTCAGTATCACATTCAACGCCGTCGTCAGCACGCCCAGCCTCAGCGGGGTGCGCGGATCCCCCGAAGCCTGCATAGCGCCCGTGATCAGGAACATCAGGAAGATCGGCGCCCCCAACACGAACAGGGTGCGCAGATACGGCAATGCATGCGCCGCCGCCTCCGGTCGGGTCACCGCCGCAACCGCATGAGGAGCCAGGAAGTAGCCCGCCGGCGCCCCCACCCCGAACAGAAACACGAGACTGAACCACAGCGTCTCAAACATCACGCGGCTCATCGTCTCGCGGTCCCGTCGGCCCGCGTAACGCGCCACCACCACGTTCATCCCGTGGTACAGCGACGACACGAATACCACGATCACCATGAAGAGGCTCCACCCCACCCCGATCCCCGCGTTCGCCTCCGTCCCCACATACCGCCCCACCAACACTTGGTCGATGAACCCGTGCGTGCCGTTCACGACGTTCAGCAACACGACCGGCCACGATAGCTTCCACACCGATCGCACGATGCCGCCGGACACCAGCTCCTCATCGAACGGCTTCATCTGACCCTCTCATGCGCGTCGACCTCTTGCGCTGACGACCTGCGAGGGCTTCGCCAGACCCGTAACCCGCGGGCCCGGCCCGCCCTGCCTCTCGCCCCCGACAGAACGATCCCCGAAACCCGGCACACCGCCCCAGGCCTCGGGGATCCGCCAATCCAAATGCAACCGACCGGTCTAGTAGATCAACTCGAACCAGCGGCCCTTCGACTTCAGGTCTTCCTTCGTCCGACGCCATACTTCGGCCGATCCGACGATGTTCCCCATCGCCGCATCCAACGCTTCCCGCGCCGTCTCCAGCCCCGCCACGTACACGTTCGTCAGCGGATCCTGGATCATCGCCCACACTTCCTTGCCGTGCTCCTCGATCGCCTTGTCCAGCGCCACCGGCTCATCAAACGCCGGACGCGGGCTCAGCGCCTCGATCGCCTTGAACGTCTCTTCATCGTAGTAGTTCGCGAAGTCGTTTTTCAGGTCGTTCATGTACAGCATGTCGATCCCGCGCTTCGCCCCGTAGAACAGCCGAATCTTGCCCTGCCACTGGCGATGCTGCTTGTAGATCGACTTCAGAAACGCCCGGAACGGCGCGATCCCCGTGCCCATCCCGATCATCAGCAGGTTGATATGCTCATCGTTCGGCAACGCAAATGCGCCGCCGTACGGCCCCGTGATCGTGATCTCGTCGCCCGGCTTCCGGTCGCACAGGTAGTTCGACACAAGCCCCGGCTCCCGCTCCCCGCTGAACTCATCCATCGAGAAGCACCGCCGCACCGCGATCTCGAGCTGCTTCGCCCCGGCCGGCGCATCGTCCCGCGCGTTCGCGATCGAGTACAGCCGAAACTGAACCTCTGACCCCAAGTCCTTGCGGCCCGGCGCCAACACGCCGATGTTCTGCCCTTCCACAAAGTCGAACGACGGATCCGCCACCTCAAGCACAAGGTGCCGCACCTCCGCTTCGGCGTCCTCAGGGGTGATGCGTTCGGACTCCACCACCTTCGCCTGGTACTTCGTGCTCACATCGTAGTCGGATAGCCGGTTATGCATCGCCCTGCCTCCAGTCAATAGTGTTGCGCGGATCGAGCCCTATCCCGCTCCCGGACGCCCCGCAGGACACATCCCCTGCATCGCTCCGGTCGGGCCCCTCCCCGCGTTGATACCGCATCTCCCCCGGGCGCCGGGGCCGCCATCGCGACTCCTCGGCCGTATACGCACGGCTTCTCTCGGCGCTCAGTATTCCTTGCCTGATCGTACGGGGCGCACGCCCTCAGAGTCAAACTGAGCACGGCATATGCCGCATCTCCGGTATCACCGCAACGGCAGATCCTTGTCCGTCACCCCTCCCTCCGACGCCGACGACACCCACGCCGCATACTTCGCCAGCACGCCCCGCGTATACCGCGGCGCGGGCGCCTCCCACGCCGCCAGCCGCGACCGGATCTCTTCCTCCGGTATGCCCAGCGTCAGCGTCCGCGCTTCCGCATCGATCGTGATCGGGTCCCCGTCCTCCACGATCGCCAGCGGTCCCCCCGCCTGCGCCTCCGGCGTCACATGCCCCACCACGAACCCATGGCTGCCCCCAGAGAACCGACCGTCCGTAACCAGCGCCACGTCCTTGCCCAGTCCACGCCCCATGACTGCCGACGTCGGCGCGAGCATCTCCCGCATCCCGGGGCCGCCCCGCGGGCCCTCGTACCGAATCACGATCACGTCCCCCTTGACGATCGTCCCGTCGAGAATCCGCGCCAGCGCCTCCTCCTCCGCCCCGAACACCCGCGCCTTCCCCGTGAACCGCAGCCCCTCTTTCCCGGAGATCTTCGCTACCGCGCCTTCCGGCGCCAGATTGCCGCGCAGAATCACCAGATGGCTGTCCTTCTTGATCGGGTCCGACATCGGCCGCACGATATCTTGCCCCTCCGGATACGCCCCCGCATCCGCCAGGTCCTCGGCCAACGTCCGCCCGCTGCACGTCAGACAGTCCCCGTGCAACAGTCCCGCGTCCAGCAGCGTCTTCATCAGCGGCCGAATCCCTCCGATCTCGATCAGCCGCTGCATCATATACCGGCCGCTCGGCTTCAGGTCCGCCAACACGGGAACCTTCGCGCCCACCCGCGTGAAGTCGTCCAACGTCAGCTCTACGCCCGCCGCGTACGCCATCGCCAGCAGGTGCAACACCGCGTTCGTCGAGCCGCCCAAGGCCGTCACCACCGCAATCGCGTTCTCGAACGCCGGCTTCGTCATGATGTCGCGCGGCGTGACCCCGTCGCGGATCATCCGCAACACCGCCGCGCCCGCGCGCCGGCAATCCGCCGCCTTCTCCCGCGACACCGCCGCCTGCGCCGAGCTGTTCGGCAGGCTCATCCCCAGCGCCTCGATCGCCGACGCCATCGTGTTCGCCGTATACATCCCGCCGCACGCGCCCGGACCCGGTATCGCGCACTCCTCGATCCGCTTCAGCTCCGCGTCGTCGATGTCGCCCCGGGCGTGCGCGCCCACCGCCTCGAACACCGACACGATGTCCACGTCCTCGCCCTTGCGCCGTCCCGGCAGAATCGTGCCTCCGTAGATGAACACGCTCGGCCGGTTCAGCCGCGCCATCGCCATCACGCAGCCCGGCATGTTCTTGTCGCACCCGCCGATCGCGATGATTCCGTCGAACCACTCGCAGCCCGCCACCGTCTCGATGCTGTCCGCGATCACCTCGCGCGACGCCAGCGAGTACTTCATCCCTTCGGTGCCCATCGAGATCCCGTCCGAGATCGTGATCGTGTTGAACACCACCGGCTTGCCGCCGGCCTCCTCGACCCCGCGCGCCGCGGCGTCCGCCAACCGGTTGATGTGCATGTTGCACGGCGTCACCATGCTCCAGGTCGACGCGATCCCGATCTGCGACTTGGCGAAATCCGCATCGCCGAAGCCCACCGCGCGCAACATCGCGCGGCTCGCCGCGCGTTCCACGGCATCGGTGATGTGCGACGAATACGCGCGACTGAGATCCGGGCGGTCCTTGGGGCCGCTGGCCATGGCTGATCCTCCTCGTGCACAAACACGGTGTGACCCTACCGCAACGCCCCGCAGCGCCCGATCATTTCCGCCCGCGCCCCGCCGATCACCCCGCCATCGCCAGCGCGCGCGCCGCCGTCACGATCAACAGCAGCCCCATCGCCAACGCCGACGCCACCACCAGCCGCTGGAACCCCGCCTCCGACACCCGGCGCGACAGGCGCATCCCGAGAAACGTGCCCACGGCCATCGCCGGCGCGAACGACAGCGCGTATATCCCCAACTGCGTTGACAACATCCCCTTCCAGTACGCCGTCCCGATCGCCACGCAGTTGATGAGGAAGAAGTGACACACGATGTTCGCGCGAAACACGTCCTTGTCCGTATTCTGGTTGCTCAGAAACAGGATGATCGGCGGTCCGCCCATCGACGTGCTTCCCCCCGTGAACCCGCTCACAAGCCCCACCAGCCCCCGGATCCACGCCGCATCCCGCAACGGACGCCGCCACCCCGCCAACAACGCCGCCGCGAACGCCGCCGTGAACAGCCCCACCCCCAGCTTCAGCACGCTTGGGTCCATTCGCTCCAGCGCCGTCACCCCGAACGGGATCCCCAGCATCCCGCCCATCGCCAGCGGACCGAACAGCCCGGGTCGGATGTATTTCCGCGCATCCCACGCCACCAGCATCGTGTTCGGCGTGCTCAAGATCCAGATAATCGGCGCCGCAAGCGCCGGCGGCATCATCAGCATCAAAAACGGGGTCGCCAGAATCGCCATGCCGAATCCGGTGCAGCCTTGCGCCAGTCCCGCGACGAACAGGGCCGCCGACCCCACAATAAGAACCGTCATCGTCTACTCCGTGTGAGAGACCTCAGCAGACCGCCGAGCTTCGGTGCGCCGCGACCGGGGCCGGCAACGCCCGCGCGATCTCCCCGACCCGATACCCGAAGCCCGGCCCCCGAATCGTGTCCAGCGTCACCCGGCCGTCCCGCCGCCGATACAGCCCCGGGTGAACCGCCGCCTCTGCGCGCGATGCCTCCGGGTAGAACTGCATCGCGTTCGTCTCCACCCCCATGATCGTCCCCGCATACGCGCCCAGCAGCACGTGCGGGATCTGCGCCAGCATCGGATTCGTCAGGTCCTGCACCATCAACGCCATCCCGTGCGCCTTCGCCCACGCCTGCGCAAGCAACGCGCCCGTCTGCGTCTTGCAGGTCTTCAGCGCAACGCCGGTCCACCCCAACGACCGCCCCATCCGAACCAACCGCCAGTCGTGCGCGCTCTCGTCCATGAACAACGGCTTCCGCGCGGAGACCTCCCGCACATCGATCGGATGCGCCGCGAGATCGTACGGAAACGGCTGCTCCACGTACAGGATCCGCTCATACGCGTCCCGATGCTCCGCCCGCAACCGATCCAGGATCGCCACCACATACGCCGGGTCCTTCACCGTGCAATTGAAGTCCGCCGACAAATGGTCGCAACCGTGCCGCGCCGCGATAGCCCCCACGCGCGCCAGCCGATCGTAGTCCCACGCCGCATCGTCGCCCCGCAGCTTCACCTTCAGACACGTCAGCCCGTCCCGCGCAATCCAGTCCGTCAGGCACACGGGATACCCGTCGTCCGGCGCGTCCTCCGCGACGTCGTCCGGTTCGAGCGCGTCCGCCCCGCCGACCAGATGCCACGCCGCCAGCGCGTCCGGCCGCTCCGGCGCCAGATAGTCCGCCGGATAGCGTCCCGCGAACGATACGTTCGCCCCCGCCGCCGGTTCGAGGAAGTCCGCAAGATCCGCGGTCATGTACTCTGACGTGTACGTCGCATACGTCGGAACCCCATGCACGCATCCGTACGCGTCGTGCAACGCCAGGTCGAACGCCGAGCAACACACCAGCGCCGCCAGCCAAGGCATCGGCTCCCGCCCCGCGCGCGCCCGGTTCATTTCGTCCAGCGCCGCGCGCAACGGCCCCTCCTGGAACGCCGCCCCAACTTCCATCGGGTGGCCCGTCGCGTCGAACCCCGCCCAAGCCCGACACAACGCCTTGCAGAACCCCGTCAACGCATCCAGCCGCTCCGCGTACGGCAGCCCGCTCGGCCACACCCACTGCACGCTCAGCGGCGTCTCCCCCCAGCCGACCGCCGACTGCCCCCTCCGATCCTCGACGCGCAGCCGCACCCGCGCGCATGTCACCGACGTCAACGTCTCCGCGCCGAACTTCAACGGCACGCGCGTTTCCACCGGCAACGCATACAAGGTCGCCTCTCGCACTCGGATATCCGTCGGTTTGGACATGGAAGCCCGCGCTCCTTGCGCCCCCTTGCGCCCCCTTGCCCCCCCTTGCGACCTAGCCCCGCAAAGCCCGCCCCCGCAAAGCCGACGCGAGGCAGTCCGCAGACCGCCCCGCGCCGCATTACCCATCCGCATCGCCGCGCCCGCCTCTCCGAAACGCGGCGCCGCCGTTCAGCAGAACTGATCGAGCCAGTACGCCCCGCGGATGAACCCCTCCTCGCGCGTCTGCGAGCCGTCCTCATGCTCGATGCTCAAGACGCCGTCGTACCCCGCCGCGCGGAGATGGCCGACGTACGCGCCCCACTTGATCTCGCCGAACCCGGGAATCACGTACCGCCACCAGCCGGCGCCATACACGCCCACTTGCGCGCGAATCGACCAATCGATCAGCGTGTCCTTCGCGTGCGTGTGGAACAGTCGGTCGGCGTACAGCCGCACCGGCGCCATGTAGTCGCACTCCTGATGCACCAGGTGCGACGGGTCGTAGTTCAACCCGAAGTTCTCGTCCGGAATCGCCTCGAACAGGCACTCAAACGTGTCCAGCCCCTGCAAACACGTCTGGAACCAGTTCTCCAGCGCGATCCGCACGCCCTTCTTCTTCGCGTGGGCCAGGATCGGTCCGAACGCCTTCGGCAACACGTTCCTGATCGTCTCGATCTTGCTCATCCCCTCCGCGGGAAACCCCGGCAACATGCCGACCGTCGACACCCCGAGCATCTCCGCGGCGTCGATCGTCCGCTTCGCGTGATCCTGCACCGCCTTCACGCGGTCCGGGTTCGTGATCGTCACGTCGTAGTACCCCAACGCCGTGATCGTCAGTCCCCGCGCCTCGAGTTCCTCCCGCAACTGCTTGGCCTCGGCCTTCTTCAGCGTCGCCGGGTCAATATGCTTGGACCCCGGTCCGGCCGCGACCTCAAGACCGCCGATGCCCGAGTCCTCCGCGAACGACAACACGTTCTCCAGCGGCTCTTGCGCAAACGGCGCCGTCAGCATTCCGACAAACATGGATACCCCTTTCCTGCACCGGCGCCTATGCCGCGCCGCGCTGCTCCATATGCACCAACACTTTGATCACGTCCGACGCAGTCGACCGATCGAACGCCTCCACGCCCTGCTCCAACCCGAAACGCGCGCTGACGAGCGACGCAACCTCGACCGTTCCCAGCGAGAGCGCCTCCAACGCCGGCTTGAACGGACCGCAACGCGATCCCAGGATCCGCACCTCGTTGATCACCGGCACGCTCATCGCCGCTACGCTCTCCCCGGCGATCGTCGTCTTCAACACAATCGTCCCCTCGGGCCGCACCAGCTCGATCGCCCGCCGCAATCCGTCCGCCGATCCCGTCGCCTCCACCACCACATCCGCCCCGGGGGCCACCGGTTCATCCACCGTCGCGGTCTTGATCCCCGGGTCCTTCAGCAGGTCCAGCTTCCACCGGTGCTTGCCGATGCACAACACCTGGTCGCTGGCCAGCGCCATCACACGCGCCACGAGCTGCCCCAGCTTCCCGTCGCCCAGCACGATCACCCGATCGTCCGATCGGATCGTGATCTGCTCGAGAATCCGAAACGCCGCCGCCAACGGCTCCACAAACACCGCATCCTCGTCCGACACGCCGTCCGGCACGAGATGCAAGTTCTCCTCCGGCAACGTGAGGTACTGCGCGAACGCTCCGTCCCGATTCTGTATCCCCAACACCGTCCGGCGCATGCAGTGATGCGGACGCCCCGCCCGGCACTCGGGGCAATCATGGCACACGCAGTTGATCTCGCCCACGACCCGCTTGCCACGCAGTCCCGGGTTGGACGCCTGCTCGACCACGCCCACGAACTCATGCCCCGGGATGCCCCGAAAACGCATGTAGCCTTTCAAAATCTCGATGTCCGTGTTGCAGATCCCCGCCACGAGCACCCGCACCAGCGCCTCATCCTCCGCCCGCATCGGCGCCGCGCAATTCCGCAGCTCCAGTCCCTCCTCTACGTACAACGCGCGCACAGCACGCCTCCCTCTCCCTCGTTCATCTCCCGCGTCTCCGCATTCAACACGACCCCTGTGCGCCGGATCAAACGCTCACTCGAACGCGACCTCGCCCGACGGCGGATCGCTCGGCCGCCGTCCCGTCCAGCTCGAGATCTCGTCCGTCACGTTCCGGCGATACCGCACGAAGTCCGCCTCCCACGTCTCACCAGGCCGCGGCGATGCGCCCAGCGCGGCGAACGGCAACGCCATCTCCGCCGCCCATCCCCCGGGGTAGTCCCTCACAACGGCCTCCCAGTGGGCGTCCCAGCCGACATCGCCGTCCCGTCCGTCCAGACGCACGCCGTCCGCCGTCACCATGAACCGAAACGCGGCCCCGCCCGGCGGCCGCAGCCGCACCTCGAACGACTCGTCCTCCCACAGCTCCGAATCGCCCACGCGTCCGCTCACCACCTTCGTCTCCATGCGCGTCTCGCGCAGATACGCCGCGATGTACAGCGCGTCCGGCCCCGCCGCCACGCGCACCGTCGACTGCGGATGCGCGAACCGGTCCGCGTCAACGGCCACGAACCCCACGACCGGCGCCTCCCGCGGCCAGAACGGCTCCTTGAAATCCGCGTCCAGCGTCGGCGGCTCCTGGGTGCGCGCCGCCGTCACCCGCGTCGGCTGCTTCAGCGCCGACACGCGCACATCCCGCAGCACCGCCCGTCCCGCGGGGGCCTCCACCGTCACCCGCAGAAACCGCGACATCACCGGCTCCCGCAGGATCATCGGCCCGCGCAGACCGCCCACCGCCGAGCTGGTCCGTTCCTCCGCCGACACGTACCGCCGCCCGTCCACGCTGTGCGTCACCCGACACCGCGCCGTGCCCACCGTGTCGAAGTCCACCCGCGTCACCGGCCCCGGCGCCGCCAGGAAATCGATCTCCGCCGTCGCCTCGTGCTCCGCGTCGTGATACGTGATCTGTGCGGGCGCTTCCAGCAGCCGCGCCCCCGCCGGCAGCCGCATCGGGCGATACGGCAGCACGAATTCGCGGAACAGGATCGACGACGGCACGAACAGCCCCTGCGTCTCCACGATCTCCGTGATGCGCTCGAGCCGATCCGCCTCGAACCGCGGGTCAAGCTCCGCCTGACGATTCGCCAGACGGATCAGCTCATGGATCACGCTCCGCGACGGATCGCCGTCGTACGCCGCCTCCAGTTGCAGCCACCCCGCCAACTGCGCATACACCGCCTCCGCCTGGTCCACGGCGACCCGGTTCAACGTCCGCCGCAGCGGCTCCAGCTTGCTCCGCACCGACGACAACGCCGCGTCCGGCGGCACGCCCGCCAACGTCCTGCGGTTGATGTGACGCACCAACGCCGACTGTATCTCCGCGTAGTTCGGCGTCCACAGGTCCGCCTCGAACACCGCGTTCAGCCCTTCCGGCCACGGCAGCGACTCGGCCTCCGGCGCCCACGCGCGATGCAGCGCCAGCCGCATCGCCTCCGTGTCGTCGCCCTGCACCAGGATGCCCGCCGCGCCCTCAATGGCGCCCAGCGCCTGCGCCGCATGGTACACCTCCGTCCCGACCGGCCCCCCCGCCACCGCGATCGGAACGCCCGTCGCCTTCGCCGTCCGCTCGACCGCGCCCGGCGCACCCGCCTCGGCCGCGGGGACCGCCACGACCAGCCGCGCACGGCCCTGTTTCGGCCACGCGTTCGCCGCCGCCGCGACTCGATCCATACCGACCGTAAGGATCACGGTTCCGGGCCACTCCACGGCCAATCGCGCGACGTCCTCCAGGCGTTCCTCGGCGCCGTCGACGATCAGCCAATCGACCGAGAACCGTTCCAGCAACGCGGCGTCCGGCAACGCCCCCGCGCCCCCCAAAGCCGCCGCCGTCGCGACGTGCGGCGCCAACGGCGGCAGGTAGTCGTAGATCACCTCCACCTCCGCCCCGTCCGGAATCGCCCCGCCCGGCACGCG
The DNA here is from genome assembly GCA_002422525.1 of Candidatus Hydrogenedentes bacterium UBA6118. Classification (GTDB taxonomy): domain Bacteria; phylum Hydrogenedentota; class Hydrogenedentia; order Hydrogenedentales; family SLHB01; genus UBA6118. Next base: position 18,559 of record DIWA01000019.1, on the reverse strand, counting down.
CCGAATCATCCACGGCGCCGCATCCTCGGGGTACGGGGGCGCCGTGCGACCCGGCAGCACCACGAAATCACGGTCCCGCTGATAGATCGCCCCCCGCCGCCGCACCCGGATCGGTTGCGCGTCCGTGTCGACCACGTTCCTGCGCGACAGCAGCCGCCAATCATCGCTCGGAAGCGCGATAGCGTCCACTTGCCGGACCGGCTCCAGCTCCTCGGGCGCCGCAGCCGGCGCGGTTGCCGTCGTCGCGGCCAGATCCACCCGCAACGCCGGCGCAATCCGGGCTTGTCGCGCCGTGTCCGCGAACACGTCCCAAGCCGCCGAAGCCGATGCGTCCGCGGTCAGCGCATCGATCGGGGCCGCCAACACATTTGCGCGCGCTTGCGCCCAGAATGCGACCTGGTCCGTCGTGGGGATGGTCGGGAGCGCCGCGGCCCGCAGCGCCGCATGCGGCGCATCGCGCAGCTTCCCCACGGGAATCCGTCCCCCCGCCTCCACGAGCGACACGAGCCGCCTCGCGCCGTACACCGTCCCGTCCAGGTCCTCCCCCGCCACAATCACGAACCGGTTGCGCACCACGATCCGGTAGCCCTGGCGCCCCGGCGCGCGCTGGTCATTCACCCAACGCCGCAGCCGCCGATCCTCCAGCAGCGGATGCCGACCCGCCGTGCCGATGTAGATCGCGGGGTCCGGCGGCGCCTGCGACGCCGACACGATCCGCAGCGACGCCCCGGCCGCCGCGCCCAGCGCCTCGATCGCCGCACGCAGCGCCGGCGCTTCCTCTTCCGTCACCACCACGGGAATCCCGGGTTCAACCGTGAAGTACTCGTCGTCCTCAAACGTCGCCGTGCGCGGTCCGCCTAGGAACTGCGCCAACGCCATCAGTACCACAAGCTGCCGGAACGCCATCGCTGCTCTCTACCCTCTCTCCGCCGCGGACCGGCCACGGCAACGGGCCGCGAGAGCCCGCAACGATCCCCTCGTCGCACGGCGCCCGCGGCCCGATCCAACCGGAACGCTTACTCCGCCGCCGGAGGCAGCAGGAACAGCCGCCCGCCGCCGTCCAGCAACGAGAGCTGCAGCCCGTCCATCCCCGGACTGTCGTCTATCACCGGACGCTCCTCGCCGGTCCACCGGTCCACCTCGAGCACCTGCTCCGCCGGCGCGTCGAACGTCACCGTCGGCCAGGCCGTGAACGCGAATCGGTAGTTGTTCAGCAACACCGCCCGGCGCCCGTCCTCATGCTGGAACGCCCCCACAAGATAGTCATGCGGCGGGTCCACGCCATCCCGCGTGATGTTCACGATCGGTGAGCCCTTCAGCGCCTCCGCCGGATCGTCCTCCGGCGTCACGCGATAGACGCCCGTGCTCGTCAGCTTCATCAGCGTCGGGCCCAGGTTCCGCAACTGCTCGTTCAGCCGCCGCGCCTGGTAGTAGTGCTCCGTCCGTCGATCGTCGCGCGTGATGATCGCGCCGCCCTTGGGGAACTCGCCTCCCGGCCCCGGCGTGTAGTAGCAGAAATACATAACGCCTTTCGCCCCGTATGCCAACGAAGTGAACACCTGCCAACGCACCTGCGACTCCGTCGGATCGGTATGCGGGCCGTACGGCATGATGTTGAAGAAGTTCCAGAACGGAATCCCCTTCCGCAACGAGTGCTCGCGCATCACCGCGAGGTCCGCGCAGTACGCGTCGCGCCCATCGCCATCCGGCTTGAAGGCCGGGTAGTGGTCCATGCTCAGCACGTCGACGTCCGTGATGTCCACGAACTGCCGCACGTGCTCGTCGTAGGTCTCCGTCCCCAGCGCCCCCGGCGGCGCATAGCCCGGGAACAGATTGATGTACGCCAGCTTCCCCGGCCGTTCCCGGCGCACCGCCGCCACCTGCTCCGCAAGCGCAGGGAACGCCGCCGCGTTCGGCTCGTCGCGCAGCGAATAGCCCCAGCACGCCGGCCCGTCGGGGTAGTCCGCCGCATCGTCGGCCGTCGGACGCACCAGCAGCCCCAGCCCGTGCTTGCGGCAGACCTCAAGCTGCTTCGCCACCTCCTCCGGCGTGTGGGCGCCGGAGCCCCCGATCACCAGGTTGAAGTACGCGTCCGCCATCTCCTTGTAGCGTTCGTCCGCCCGCTCGTCCACCGGCGGATCCACCCACATGCTGATCACGAAATCCTGCTGCACGAAACGGTCCGATCCGACCGCCTCGTCGCCCGGCGCCGCAGTAACGCACTGCAACGCACTCAACGCGACGCCCGTGCCAAGCGCAAACAAACCCATCTCATCGTCCTCTCTCTGGTTGCTTCTCGCGGCGAACCTCTTTCGACGCGCGCCAGTAATCTTGCATACTGCGCATCGCGCCGCGCGTAATCAAAGCGCCGCGGCCTCCCGCGGCACGATCCCGTACGGATACACCTCGATGATCCGCACCACGCCCCGCGCGAACGCCGGCGTCTCCACGACCAGCGTCTGCCCCCACGGCATCGCGGGCGCGCCCGTCTCGTCGCGCACATCCGTCTCCGACACAAGCAGCACGTCCAACGGCGTGTCGATGAACAACGCCATCTGCGCGCGCATCCCCATCCGCAGCGAGTAGGCGTGCGCCGCGCCGAACGCCCAACGGACGCCCGCGATGGACCGCCGCATCTGCTGCAACGCCCCCGCCTGTTCACTGATGTCCTCGACCGGCAGCACGTCGCTCGTGTCGAACAACAGGTACCCGTCCGCACCGAACCGCGCAACCTTCGGCGATCGGCCGAACGACGCCGCGTACAACCCGGTCCGCATGTCCTCGGGTCCGGGCGCAACATGCACAGGAACCGGACTGTCGTCGATGACCCGACGCAACGCGGCGAACTCCTCCGCCGCGCCATGCTGCGTCAACGGTCCCGTGATCACCGCCAGACCAAACGGAAGCTCCCGCGGCGCGTCCTCATCTTCGCCGTCGTCGTTGTCATCCGCCGCCGCCTGCTCCGCTTCCGACATCGCCCCCGTTTCAGTTCCCGAGGGCTCCTCCGACTGCTCAGGCGTCGGCCCATCCGGCGCGGGCGCGCCCAACGCGGCCAACACCCGGGCAAGGCGCTCCCGGTCGGCCGCTCCGGCCTCTCCGTCCGTGATGCGCGGCGCCGCGATGTGCACGATCCGGTACGCTGCGGGATCCTGCCCCTCCGGCGCGTCCTCCGCCGCCGCGCGCCCCTCCGTCGCGCAGAAAACCAGCGCCGACGCGACCGCCGTCGCCATGGCGAGCCCGCGCACAGCCCTCCGGATACCGATACGCTCCCTCACGCCCTCACTCCGTCGGCCGCCACGCCGGCGCGAGCTCGTCGACCGCCTCCGACGCCACCACCTCGAACACATCGCCGTCGCGCGAGGTCACCGCGATGTCCGCGTCGCCGGACTGGTTCGTCACCACCGCCAGCCAGCGCCCGTCCGGCGCCCACGACGGCCCCCAGACATCGGCACGCCCCGGCGCCTGCACGGGATCCACCCGCGCCGTATCCGGGTTCGCCAGATACACGCCCCGACGGCCGCCCCGAAACGATTCAAACGCAATCCGGTTGCCGTCCGGCGACCACACCGGGTTCCAGTCGGCCGCGCGGTGGTTCGACACGCAGAACGCCCCCTTGTGCGACGTCACGTAGATCTCCCGGTCGCCCCCGTCGTTCGTCTCGAACGCCACCTGCCGGCCGTTCGGACTCATCCGGATCCCCCACTCCTCATACGCCCCCTCCGACGGCAGCGCAACCGCCGGCAGCGGCAAGGCATGGTCCGGCGTCGCCACATGCAGCGCGCTCGACAGCCGCCCCGCCTCCGGCGCCATCCCCACGCACAGCAATGCGTTCAGCGGATCCGGAACCACGCGCGACCACGCATCGTACTCTCGCCCCCCCAGCTCCTTCAGCCGCGCCTGCAACACCGGCACCAACAGCGACTTCCGCCCCAGCCAAGCCGGCGCGACCAGCCCGCCCCGTCCGCCGCCCCACACGGTCTCGGCCCCCGTCGCAATGTCGTAGACCTGGATCACTTCCTCGCGCGGATCGCCGTCGCTCGACGAATACGCGACACGGGCGCTCTCCGGACCCCACATCGGCCGCCGGTTCCACGACCGCGCATGCCGCAGCGATCGCAGCTCCGAGCCGTCCGCCCGCACGATCTGCACCACGCTGCCGCTGCCATCGTCGTGCAGCGACTCGAAGGCCAGCCACGCCCCGTCCGGCGACCACGTCGGCGCCAGATGCGCCCCCTTCGGACACACCGTCTCGACCGCGCCCGTCGCGAGGTCGAGCACCCGCACCTCCCGTTCCGACTGGCGCGGTCCCGACACATACGCGATCCGTCCTTCGGGCAGCTCCGCCGCGACCAATCCCCCGCATATCAAGGCAATCAGCAGCATCCCCGCATTGTAGCAGAGCCGCCCCGCCCCCGACACGCCGCGCCCAACCCCTTGCCTCCCCCTACGCCCCGTGGTCGGCCGTCCGGCCCAATGCGGCCCGAACGCTCGCGCTCAACTTCTGCACCCCCGCCGGCTTGCCCATCAGATCGGCGATCCCCATCGAACGCGCCTGCTCGCGCGTCACCCCCGCGCTGAATCCCGTCATCAGAATCACGGGAATGTCCGGCCGAATCGCCAGCGCTTCCTGCGCAAGCTCGATGCCCGTCATCTCCGGCATGATCTGGTCGGTCAGAACCAGGTCGAACGCCTCCGGATCCGCCTCGAACGCGTCCAGCGCCTCCTCGCTGCCCCCAAAGGTCGTCACGTCATACCCCAAGCCCCCGAGCATCTGCGCCATCATCGACGTGATCGCCGGATCATCGTCCACCACCATGATCCGCTCGTCCCCGCCCTGCACGCCGCCGATCGCCGCGACGCCGTCCGCCTCCGCCTCCGCCCTCGGGAAGTACACGTCGAACACCGCGCCCTTCCCCGGCGCACTCGTCACATTGATCCCGCCGCCCGTCGCCGTCACGATTCCATGCACCGTCGACAAACCCAGTCCGGTGCCGCCTGCATGCTGCTTCGTCGTGAAGAACGGATCGAACACCCGCTGCACCGTCTCCGCGTCCATCCCGTGGCCGGTGTCCCGCACCGTCAGACGCACGTACTTTCCAGGAAGCAACGTCCCGCCGCCCACCAGCGTCTCCTGCTCCACCTCGACCGGGTCCAGCGAGACGAGCAGCGAACCGCCGTCCGGCATCGCGTGAAACGCATTCGTGCACAGATTGATGATCACCTGATGCACCTGGGTCGGATCCGCCGACACCGCCCCGCAGCCGTCCGCGACCCGCATCTCCATCCGAATCGTCGTCGGCAACGACGCCCGGATCAGCGCCATCGCCTCCTTCAGTACGGGCTCCAGGCGCAACGCCCGCCGCGCAATCTCCACCTGCCGACTGAACGTCAGGATCTGGCTCACCAGGTTCGCCGCGCGATTGCTCGCCTGCACTATGTGCTCCAGGTTCCGTTGCGCCGCGTGCCCCTTCGGCAGACTTGCCTGCGCCATCTCGCTGTGCCCCAGGATCAGCGCAAGCGTGTTGTTGAAATCGTGCGCGATGCCCCCCGCCAACGTGCCGATCGCCTCGAGTTTCTGCGCCTGCCGCAGTTGCCGTTCGAGCGACGCCGCCACCTGCTCGTTCGTCCGCACCGCCTCCTGCGCCCGGCGCCGCCCCTCCGTCTCCCGCAACAGCGCCTCGTGCCGCTCCCGCAGCGCCGCATGCACGCCGTGCGCCTCCACCACCGTCGCGAGGAAGCCGGTCACCAACAGCAGCAGGCCCGACACGAACAGCGCGTCGACGAATGGCTGACGCAACTCGCTCTCCGCCCCCACGATCGGCACGGAATCCAACAGCGCGACCCGATCGGTCAGCTCCAGCGACCGCGACACGAGGAACAACGCCACCGCCAGCACGACCAGGCGCGACGGGCGCCGCCCCCGACCGAACCGCCACACGACGTACAACACCGTGGACGACAGGCAGGCCCCCGCCAAGAGGCTGAGCGACGCACCGAGCAACGGGTACGCATCGACGTAGTCCGCCACGCGCGCCGCCGTCTCCAGCGCAACGCCCAGCCCGAACAACACGATGGGCGCATACCCCAACTGCGCCACGCCCCCGCCCGAAGGCCTCGCCTGTTCCCCGGCGCCCGGATCGACGCTATCTCCCACGCGTTTCCCCTCGTCGATCACCGAACCGCCTGCTCCGCGATCGCCAGAAACCGCGCAACGATGTCGTCATTCCGCCACTCCTCGTGGCCCGTCAGGTACGTCCGCGCCCGGTTCCGGAACGGACGCCGCCACGCCGGATCGACCGCGTCCACGCCGTGGGCCGCGCCGAACAGCGAACCCGCCGTCGCCGCCGTGCAGTCGTTATCGAGCCCCATCGCGACCGTGACGCCGATCGTGCGCGTGAAATCCCCCGCGCCCAGCATCAGTCCGAACAGCGTCAGACACGCGTTGTTGTTCGTGTGCACGGTCGACATTCCCGCGAACCGCTCGTCCACCGCCGCGCGCGCCGCCCGCCAGTCCGGCAACGCCGGCCCGACCTCAAACGCCCACGCCATATCCGCCGCCAGCCGGCTCGTCTTCGGGATCTCCGTCAACCCGATGCGAACCGCCTCCACCGGGTCGCCCGTCGCGAACGCCGCCGCGATCGCCGCCGAGAACAGCATCGCTCCGTAGACCCCGTTGCGCCGGTGGCTCAGCCACGCGTCCCGATACGCCATCTCCGCCGCCCGTTCCGGCCAACCCGGCGCCGCATAGCCCCACGGGTCGCTCCGGATGTCCGCGCCGATCCACTCCTCAAACGGGTTGTCCTTCTCCGCTGCGCGCTCCGCCGGGATCCCCTTGCGCAGGTTCTCCAGCGCCACGTGTTCGGCCGTGCATGCGACCGGCAACCAGTCGAGCCACGCTTGTCCCACGTCCGCCGTCGTGAAGTCCGGCCCGAACCGCTCCAGGATCAGCAGCCCCAGCACCGTGTACGTCAGGTCATCATCCACGGGGACCTCGCGGACGCCCCCCTCAAGATACGCCGACGTCGGACTCCCCCCGTAGTGCATGTCGTCCGGTCGCGGATGGTTCTTCCAGTACGACTCCGGCGGAAACGCCATCCCGCAGGACTTCGCCAGTTGCTCCATGTGGTCGACCGACCACCCCTCCACCGGCGCGCCCAGCGTGCACCCCGCCGCGCGCCCCAGCCACGCCCCGCCGATCCGGTCCCGCGCCGTCTTCCGCTCAACGCGCTCCCACAGCCGCCGCGGCCCTTCCGGACGCAACGCCCGGATCGCTTCCAGCTCGTCCGGCTCCCGACGCAACAGCTTCTCCGGCGGCTGCATCCGCTTCAGCGCCGTCCGCGCCCTGCGCAGATCGCGCACAACGTCCCGGATCACCGCCCGTGCAGGAACCCCCTGCTCCTTGCGCAAGTCCGCCCAGTCCGACAACTCGGCCATCAACGCATGCAACTCGTGGGTGAAGTAGGGCATCTTTCCTCCTTGCACGCGGATCGCGCAATCCCGTCCGGGATCGACTTCGAGGCCGCCCGGTGTTCCCATATCCCAAACGTGTTAGAATCATAGGGTGATCGCTCCCAATGCGCAAAGCGATCAGGAGTAACGTGCATCCATGCGAGCGGAGTTCGGCAAACTACTCAAGCAGATCCGCAAGAACCAACCGTCCGTTGACGTGGAGCTGGTCCGGAAAGCCTACCGTGTGGCCAACGAAGCCCACGCGGGTCAACGCCGCCTCTCCGGCGATCCCTACATCCTCCACACCATCGAAGTCGCCCACATCCTCGCGCAGATCCGGCTCGACACCACCACCATCGCCGCCGCCCTGCTGCATGATGTCCTCGAAGACACCCCCATGACCTACGAGGAGCTCCGCATCCAGTTCGGCCCCGAGATCGCCAATCTCGTCGACGGCGTCACCAAGATCGGCGCCCTCAGCTTCCCCGCGGAAGCCGCCTCCCGCGAGGAAAAGCAAGCCGTCAACTTGCGCAAGATGCTCGTCGCCACCGCGCAGGACGTCCGCGTCGTGCTCATCAAGCTCGCCGACCGCCTGCACAACCTGCGCACGATCGAGTACCTGCCCCACGAGAAGATCCAGCGCATCTGCCGCGAGACCCTCGACCTCTACGCCCCGCTTGCCCATCGCCTCGGCATCGCAAGCTGGAAATGGGAGCTCGAGGACCATGCGTTCCACTACACCAACCCCGACGACTACAAGCGGCTCGCCGCGCTGGTCGCCATGAAACGCCGCGAACGCGAAGCGTGGCTCAAGGAGACCTGCAAGTTCCTCGAGGAGCGCCTCGCCGAGGCCGAGGTCCCCGCCCGCGTCATCGGCCGCCCCAAGCACCTCTACAGCATCCACCAGAAAATGGTCAACGACGGCAAGGAGTTCGACCACGTCAACGACGTGCTCGCCGTGCGCATCATCACCCAGACCGTCGGCGGCTGCTACAACGCCCTCGGCGTCGTCCACCACCTCTGGCCCCCCGTGCCCGGCCGCTTCAAAGACTACATCGCCATGCCCAAGACCAACCTCTACCAGTCCATACACACCACCGTCATGCGCGAGAACGGCCGCCCCCTCGAGGTGCAGATCCGCACGGAGGACATGGACTGGACCGCGCGCGAGGGCATCGCCGCCCACTGGCTCTACAAGGAGGGCCGAAAACGCGCCGACGCCAAGCTCGACAGCCAGCTCCGGTGGCTGCGCCAGATGTACGAATGGCTCCAGGACGCCCACGCGCCCGGCGAACTGGTCGACTCCGTCATGCGCGACGTCGAGGAGTCCGACATCTACGTCTTCACCCCAAAAGGCGAGGTGAAGGAGCTCCCAAAAGGCGCCACGCCCCTCGATTTCGCCTACATGGTCCACTCCCAGATCGGCCACACCTGCATCGGCGCCCGCGTGAACGAGCGCATGGTGCCCCTGCGCTACAACCTCCAGACGGGCGACGTCGTCGAGATTCTCACATCCAAGAGCCAGACCCCCCACCTCGACTGGCTCGACATCGTCGTCACCGGCAAGGCCCGCACCCGGATCCGCCAGCGCCTGCGCGAAATGGGCGAGCTCGAACCCCTCGACAGCCAGATCCGCCGCCACACCGTCGACCAGATCACCGAGCCCCGGCGCCGCGTCAGCCATGACCTCGACGACGCCACCAAGGAAAAGATGCTCCGCATCGAAGGCGGCAAAGGCATCGCCGTATCCTTCGCCAAGTGCTGCAACCCCGCCCCCTATTTGCCGATCATCGGCTACATCACCAAGGGCGCCGGCATCACCATCCACCTCGTCGACTGCCGCAACTTCGCCAACAGCAAACGCGACCCCGAGCGCATGGTCGCCGCCTCATGGTCCGGCGATCCCTCGCTCAGGGTCGACATCCGCGTCGTCACGGCGCGTCGCCCCAACATGCTCGCCGACATCACCAACGCCATACGCCCCATGAACGTGAGCATCACCCAGGCGCAGTACCTCCCGGGCGAAGACGGCAAAAGCGTCCTCGAATGCACTTTCGAGGCCCCCGACCGCCACACCGTCGACAGCATCCAACGCACCCTCCGAACCGTGTCCGGCGTATACGACGTCGAGGTCCTCCCCGCGCACGAACCCGCCAAGGCCGACCGTCGCGCCGCGCAACGCTCCGCCAGGAAGGCCCCCGGCGGCAAGGGCCTCGCCGACAAGGCGACCCGCCGTCGCGCCGCCAACCGCAAATCCGCCGCCAAGACCTGACCCGGTTCTGCGCTCCGTTGCGCGTTGTGACCCGACCCGCGCCGATGCGCTATAATCCGCGTTCGCGGAGCCTCCATGGACCTGACTGAAGCACAAGAACGCGACATCGGCGGATACGTCCGCGCCGTCAGCGAACGCCTCTCCGACCTGCCGGAGGACGAACGCCGCCGCGCCCTCACGCATATCCGCGACACGATCGAACGCCGACTCGCAGGGATGACGCCCCTCGAGGACGACAGCGTCGACCAGGCCATCGCCGCGTGCGGCGCCCCTGACGAGGTCGCGAATCACCTGCGGCGCTTCGTCGAGGGCGGGCAGACCCCGCATCCCCCGCGCGTCGTCTCGCCTGACGATCGCGTCTGGCTGGGCGTATGCGCCTATATCGCCGACCGCCTTCGCACCAACCCCTTCATGGTCCGGCTCATCCTCTGCGCCCTCGCCCTCATCCTCCCGATCACGCCGCTGCTGCTGATCCTCTACCTCGGCGCCTACGTCGCCCTCGCCCACAGTCCCGAAGGCGCCAACCTGCCGCGCCCCGCCTACTGGCCCATGGCCAAGTCCGTGGCCATTGCCCTCGTCGTCGGCATCGCGATGCACATCGGCTTCGGCTTCCTCCTCTCCCTCCCGCAGCGCATCGCATTCCACTTCCTCGACCAAGCCGTGCCCGTTGATCCCGACTGGGCTTGGCTCGAGGCGCGTCGAGGCGCCGCCGTCTTCTGGGCCATGGCCTATGCGCTCCCCCTGGCCGCGCTCGCCGAGGCGCCCGTGCCCAACGCCTGGCGCGAGACCCTGCGCAAGCTCTGGCAGGCCGTCCTCGCGATCTACGCCGTCGTCCTCTGCTTCGGCGTCGCCGCCTACGTCGTCGGCCTGATCATCACGCTGGCCGAGGGCCTCAGCGAAAACCCGGCCGTCAGCGATTTCTTCACGCTGTGACGACCGGGTCGGTAACAGGCTGATGGCGCCTCTGGGCGCATCCTCTCGCGGAACTACTCCTCGGCGGTGTCCTCCGCTGCTGCCTCGTCCGCCGGTTGGATGCATGACAACGCGACGGTGATCTCCACATCATCCCCGATCGGACCCAGCGACGTCGCCATGCCGAAGTCGCTGCGCTGGATCGTGAACGTCGTGTTGAACCCCGCGCGCCGCTCGCCCTGCATGCCGTCGGCCGTGCCCAGCGCCTCCGCCGGAATGCGGATCTCCTTCGTCACACCGAGCAACGTGAAGTTCCCCATCAGCTCATAGCCGCCCCGCTTCTTCTTCCATCCCGTGCTCTCGAACGTCATCGTGGGATGCTGTTCCACATTGAAGAACTCCGCTCCGCGCAGGTGCTCATCCCGCGCGGCCACGGCCGTGTCCACGCTCGCCGTCTCCACGGTCAGCTTCGCGCTCGCGTCCTTCTCCGGCGCCTCCGGGTCAAACTGCACCTCGCCCTCGAACGCGTTGAACCGGCCATGGACGAACGCCACGCCCAGGTGCTTCACCCGGAACACCACGGAAGAGTGCAACGGGTCCACCTCCCAGTGTTCCGCCGCGGCGACGCCGCTCCATCCGATCACCAAGGCGAGGGCAAGTCCCATCCCATACCGTATGCTGCGTGTCATGCGCTGTGTCCTCCTTGTTCGGAACCCGGACGGTCCCGTTGAGGGGTAGAACACGCAACGCCTCGGGGTGATTTCCGCCGCCGGTCGCGGAACCTCCGCGCGCCTCTACTGCAGCGGGATCACCTCCCGATCGATCGCGCCGTCGTCACGCCGCATCAGGCACGTGATCGCGTCCACCTGATGGTCCAGCAGATACGCCCGCGCCTGCTCGATCCCCGCCCCCACGTCCGCAACCGCATGGCTGTCGTCGCCGAAGCAGAACGGAATCCCCATGTCCCGCGCCGCCTCCACGATCCACGGAGCCGGATACGGCACGTCATGCCCCCGCCGGTACGGCGCCGTGTTCACATCCAGGATCGCCCCTGCCGCGCGCACCGCCTCGAGCGCCTCCATCGCCGCCTCCCGGATCGGCGGCGTGTCCACCGCGCCCAACGGCTCCGCGTACTTGCGGATTACATCCATGTGCCCCACCACCTCCGGCCGCAGCGCTTCGACCATCTCCGCCAGAATGCGGTAGTACCGCACGCCCAGCTTCTCAAGCCCCCCGACCTTCTGCGAGACCTTCTTCAGGCTCTCCACGTTGTAGTCGAACAGCTCATCCTCGACGAAGTGCACCGACCCTACGATGTAATCGAACTGGTGCCGTTCCCGCAGCTTCTGCATCAGCTCGGGGTACCGCCTGCCCGGCGCCACCTCGATCTCGAACCCTCGCAGAAGCTGGATCCGGTCCGCATACTCCGCCACACGTTCCCGGCTCTCCTGCGCGTACTCCTCGAACATCCGCCCGATCTTCCGCACGTCCCACCCCATCGACACCTCTTCGGGGAAAAGCAGCCGCTTCTCCCCGCGCGGCGCGTGCTCGGTCATCCCGAACACCCGCATCCCCCGCTCGACGGCCGCATCCAGCAGCTCCTGCAAGGTCGAATCCGCATGGTCGCAATACGCCGACGAGTGGCCGCCGTGCAGGGACACCATCCAGGGCGCTGAAACAGACGTGGTCATAGAGAACTCCAATTCGGATTGGTTGTGCATCGCCACAAAGAAGCCCGACGCTACCAGAACCCCGCCCCTGTTGTCACACCGACCCGACCCTGCGCAAAGTGGCGACGACCGCCCCGTTCCGTGTACCTTGTCAGGCATCGCAGGAATACAAAAATGGGACGCCCCGCCGACCCGCGTCGATCGGGCGTCACGGAGGCGCACACCCTATGCCCATGGACGACTCCGGGGAGATCCGGGCGGTCCACGTAATGACCAAGCCCATCGGCCCGATCTGCAATCTCGACTGCAAGTATTGCTTCTATCTCGAGAAGGAGAACCTCTATCCGATCGAGGCCGACTGGCGCATGTCGGACGAAACGCTCGAAAGCTACATTCGCCAGTACATCGCCCTCCAGCAGGTCCCCGAGGTCACCTTCGCCTGGCAGGGCGGCGAACCCACCATCCTCGGCCTCAAGTTCTTCGAGCGCGTCGTCGAGCTGCAGCAGAAGTACGCCGACGGCAAACGCATCAGCAACGCCTTCCAGACCAACGGCGTGCTGCTCGACGACCGCTGGGGCGAGTTCCTCGCCGCGAACAGCTTCCTCGTCGGCCTCAGCATCGACGGACCCCGCGAACTCCACGATGCCAACCGCGTCGACAAAGGCGGCCGCTCGACGTTCGACCGCGTCATGCGCGGCATCGGCGTGCTCAAGAAGCACGGCGTCGAGTTCAACACCCTCACCTGCGTGAGCCGCAAGAACTCCTACCATCCCATCGAGGTCTATCGGTTCCTCAAGGAAGCCGGCAGCGGCTTCATGCAGTTCATCCCCATCATCGAGCGCCTGGCCGAACAGCCCGAGGACGACGGGCTGCGCCTCATCTCGCCGGATTCCGATGCGCGCGCCCGCGTGACCCCCTGGTCGGTCGAGCCCGACCAGTACGGCAAGTTCCTCTGCGGCGTGTTCGACGAATGGGTCCGCAAGGACGTCGGCCGCTACTTCGTGCAGATCTTCGACGTCGCCCTCGAAGCCTGGCTCGGCATGAACCCCAGCCTCTGCGTCTTCAGCGAGACCTGCGGCACGGCCATGGCCCTCGAGCACAACGGCGACCTGTACTCATGCGACCACTACGTGTATCCCGAGAACCGGCTCGGCAACATCATCGAACAGCCCCTCGAGTCCCTGGTCCGCAAGCCGCGGCAACGCAAGTTCGGACTCGACAAACGCGACGCGCTCCCGACCTACTGCAAGCAGTGTCCGGTGCGCTTCGCGTGCAACGGCGAATGCCCGAAACACCGTTTCCTTCGCACGCCCGACGGCGAGCCGGGGCTCAACTACCTGTGCGCGGGCTACAAGCGCTTCTTCACGCACATCGACCCGTACATGCGATTCATGGCGGACGAGCTCCGTGCGGATCGCGCCCCCGCCAACGTCATGCGGTTCGCGGCGCAGCGCGACCTGCAGACACGCGGCCGCACGACGCCCGGTCCGAACGACCCCTGCCCATGCGGCAGCGGCAAGAAGTACAAGAAGTGTTGCGGCCGCGCCTAGGCGCATCCGGCCCACAGCGGCGACACGCCATCGCGGAGGAGTTATGTGGCGCGACCAGACAGTCTCGGTGATCTTCCCCACCTACAATGAGAAGGACTCGATCCGTGCGGCGATCGAAGACTTCTTCGCGTCCGGCTACGTGGACGAGATCGTCGTCGTCAACAACAATGCCGCCGAGGGCACGGACGACGAGGTGCGGCCCACGCAGGCCCGCCTCGTCCATGAATCGCGGCAGGGCTACGGCCACGCGATCTGGCGCGGCCTCGCCGAGGCCAAGGGCGACCTGCTCATCATCGCCGAGCCCGACGGCACCTTCTCCGGCCACGACGTCGTGAAGCTGCTCGCCTACTCGGACGACGTCCCCGTCGTCTTCGGCACGCGCACCTCGCGCGAGTTCGTGTGGGATGGCGCCAACATGGGCCTGTTCCTGAAGTGGGGCAACTGGGCCGTCGGGAAACTGGTCGAGGCCCTGTTCAACACGACGATCCTGACCGACGTCGGCTGCTCGATGCGCCTGTTCCGCCGCCCCGCCTACGAGACCATCGCCCCCCAGTTCTCCGTCGGCGAATCCGCGTTCGGACCCCAGCTCCTGCTGCTCACCATCCTGAACCGGATCCCCTTCGCCGAGATCCCCGTGAACTACAAGCGCCGCGTCGGCGAGTCGTCCGTAACGGGCAACAAGCTCCGCGCCTTCACGCTCGGCTGCAGCATGATCGGCATGATCCTGAGCTATCGCATCAAGTCGCTGTTCGGCTGGCGGCCGCCCGCCGTCCGCGCTCCCGAAGAGATCCGCCGCTGGTGATCGCGCCCCCGCGCTAGACCGAACGACGCGCCTTGCGCAACGCGGCCTTCACCCGCCGCGGCGCCGTGCCGCCCGGATGGTCGCGCTTCTTCACCATCGCCTCGGGCGTCAGCAACCCGTGGATGTCCGCCTCGAACTGATCGCTGAACTCGCGGTACTCGTCCAGCGCCAGCTCCGGCAGGCGCTTGCCTTGTCGCGTGCAGTACAACACCAGCTTCCCGACGATCCCATGCGCCTCGCGGAACGGCACGCCCTTCATCGCCAGGTAGTCCGCCACGTCCGTCGCCTCGAGGAACCCGTCCTGCACGGCGAGTCGCATCCGCTCCCGGTTCACCGCGATCGAAGGGATCATCCGCGCCACGACCTCCAAACAAAGCTGCACCGTGTCCGACGCGTCGAACACGGGCTCCTTGTCCTCCTGCAGGTCGCGGTTATACGTCATCGGCAACCCCTTCAGCACCGTCAACAGCGCCACAAGATCCCCGTAGACGCGCCCCGTCTTGCCCCGCACGATCTCCGCCGCGTCCGGGTTCTTCTTCTGCGGCATGATGCTCGAGCCCGTCGTGAACGCATCGCCGATCTCGATGTACCCGAACTCCGCCGTCGACCACAGGATCAGCTCCTCGCACAGCCGCGACAGGTGCATCATGACCAGCGACGCATCCGAGCAGAACTCGATCAGCATGTCCCGGTCGGCCACCGCGTCCATGCTGTTCGCCGTGATTCCGTCGAAGCCCAGCTTCTCCGCGACGAGCGCCCGGTCGATGGGGTGCGGCGTACCCGCCAGCGCCGCCGAGCCCAGCGGCAGCACGTTCACCCGACGCCGCAGCTCGGCGAACCGCGCGCGGTCGCGACCGAACATCTCGACGTACGCCAACAGGTGATGCGCCAGCAGCACCGGCTGTGCGTGTTGCAGATGCGTGCATCCCGGCAGAATCACATCCAGATGCGCCTCCGCCATGTCCAGCAGCGCCGTCTGCACCGCCCGCAGCCGCCCGCCCACGCTGTCGATCTGCTCCCGCGCCCACAACCGAATGTCCGTGGCGATCTGGTCGTTCCGACTCCGGCCCATGTGCAGCCGCTTGCCCGCGTCTCCGATCCGGGCCACGAGCGCCGCCTCGATGTTCGTATGCACATCTTCGAGCGTGATATCCCAGACGAACCGGCCCGCCTCGATCTCGCCCTCGATCTCCCGCAGACCGCCCACGATCGCCTTCACGTCCTCCCGCGAGAGCGTGCCGACCGCGCCGAGCATCTCCGCGTGCGCGATGCTGCCCTGGATGTCGTACGGAGCGAGCCGGGCGTCGAACGACACGGACTCGCCCAAGGCGACCAGCAATTCATCCGTGGCGCCCTCGAAGCGTCCGCCCCACAGCTTGCTGCTCATGTGTCCTCTCCTCCGCCGCCCGCCGCGACGACCCGCGGCGGCGCGTCTGCTGCGTCGGGGCTATGTGCCGACGGCGTAGCCGAGCGATCCCCGCTACAGGTCGAACAGACCCGCGTTCTTGCGCACGCGCAGCCGCAGCGCGTTCAGCTTGATAAACGGACCCGCGTCCGACTGCTGGTACGCGCCCTCGTCTTCCTCGAACGAGCTGATCTTCTCGTCATAGAGCGACCGCGGCGCCTTGCGCCCCACGACGTCGCAGTTGCCCTTGTACAACCGCAGCCGCGCCGTGCCCGTCACGTTCTCCTGCGTCGACCGCACGAAGTCCATCATCACCTTCATCTCGGGCGAGTACCAGAAGCCGTTGTACACGAGCTGCGCGAACTTCGGCGACAGTTGATCGCGCAACAGCATCACTTCGCGGTCCATCGTGATCGACTCCACCGCGCGGTGCGCCTTGTACAGAATCGTGCCGCCCGGCGTCTCATACACCCCGCGCGACTTCATCCCCACGAAGCGGTTCTCCACGAGGTCCACGCGCCCCACGCCATGCGTCCCGGCCAGCGTGTTCAGCCGTTCCAGCAGCGTCGCCGGCGACAACCGTTCGCCGTCCACCGCCACGGGCACGCCTTCCTCGAAGTCGACCTCCACGTACGCGGGCGCATCCGGCGCTTCCCGCGGATCCGTCGTCAGCACGAACATGTCCGGCCTCGGCTCGTTCCACGGATCCTCCAGAATCCCGCCCTCATACGAGATGTGCAGCAGGTTACGGTCCATCGAGTACGGCTTCTCCTGCGTCACAGGCACCGGAATCCCGTGCTTCTCCGCATACGCAATCATCTTCGACCGGCTGTCGAGGTCCCACTTCGGGTCCCGCCACGGCGCGATGATCGTCACGTTCGGCTCGAGCGCGTAGTACGTCAGCTCGAACCGCACCTGGTCGTTGCCCTTCCCTGTTGAGCCGTGGGAAACCGCATCGGCATTTTCCATCCTCGCGATCTCGATCTGTCTTTTTGCGATGAGCGGCCTGGCGATCGACGTCCCCATGAGGTACCCGCCCTCATACACGGCATTGGCCTTGATTGCGAAAAATATAAAGTCCCTTGCAAACTCCTCCCTCAGGTCTTCGATATATACCTTCGAAGCGCCGGTCCTGAGCGCCTTTTCCTCGAGCCCTGCAAGCTCTTCTGCCTGCCCGACATCGGCGGCATAGGCGATCACCTCGCAGTCATACTGTTCTTTGAGCCACTTCAGTATGACCGACGTGTCGAGACCGCCTGAATATGCAAGGACAACCTTCTTTACTGTTCCCATTACTAAACCTCCAGACTTTTAACGAAGGATGACCATCACGCCTGGGGCGTGATTAGGACGACCATTCGCTGCGCTCATTAGGACGAAGGACGCATTTTCGTCCCTCGTCTTTCGTCCATCGTCCTTCATGCATTATTTGTTATCAGCCACTCCAGCAGTGCCTTCTGCACGTGGAGCCTGTTCTCTGCCTGCGTGAATATTACATCATGGTATTTCTCAAATACCTCTTCCGAGATCTCCTCACCTCTGTAGGCCGGCAGGCAGTGCATAACGATCACACTTCTTTTCGCCGGCTTCAACAATCTCTCATCGACCTTATAGCCGGCAAAAACCCGCCTGCGCCTTTTCTTCTCACTTTCCTGACCCATGCTCACCCAGACATCGGTATAGATAACGTCAGCGCCTTTCACGGCTTCGTAAGGGTCTGTCACGAGACGGAAGCGTTTGTTTCCTGCTGCCTTCTCCAGCAGATCCTTAGCAGGCCTGTATCCTGCGGGCGTAGCAATGGCAAAATCCAGATTGAAAAGGATCGATGCCTCCAACCAGGAATTGGCAACATTATTTCCGTCACCAACGTATGCGATCCTGACATCCCTGAAGTCACCCATATATTCCTGTACCGTGAAGAGATCAGCCAGGATCTGGCATGGATGGTAGAGGTCGGAAAGGCCGTTGATAACAGGGACAGCGGCCCACATGGCAAGCTCCTCCACAACATCCTGCAGATACGTCCGCACCATGATCGCATCCACATACCTGCTCAGGACGCGGGCGGTATCCCTGACGGGCTCGCCTCTCCCTATCTGGGTCTCTCCGGGGCTTAAGAATATCGCATGGCCGCCAAGCTCACGCATACCGACCTCAAAAGAGAGCCGCGTGCGCGTCGATGCCTTTTCAAAGATCATCGCGAGGCTTTTCCCTGCAAGCGGGAGACGGACGCGCTTGTCGGCCCGGTGTCTTTTCAGGTACTGCGCCCTCTTCAAAAGGTATTCACCTTCCTTCAGGCTGATATCAAGTAGTTTGGTAAAATCCCTTTTCAACTCTTTTTCCTTTCAAAAATTCTATTTGCAATATCGATGAAAATGTCAACCTCCTCCTTCTTCACGATCAGGGGGGGTACCAGTCTCAGTATCTTGCCCTTTACGCAGTTAATGATTACACCCTCCTCGAGAAATTCCTTGACCAGTTCATCGCCGTCGATGGAGA
>DIWA01000016.1 GCA_002422525.1 Candidatus Hydrogenedentes bacterium UBA6118 | reverse complement strand
CCCGCATCACCTCGAGCTCGTACTCTTTCCACCCGAGCACGGACTCCTCGATGAGCACCTCAGTCACGGGGCTCAGGTCGAGCCCCCACTGCACCACGCCGTCGAACTCCTCCCGGTTGAACGACACGCCCGCGCCGCTGCCGCCCAGCGTGAACGCCGGCCGGATGATCGCGTTGTAGTTCAGGATCTCACCGAGCTCGCGCGCCTCTTCAACCGAATGCACCACGGCGCTTCGGGGCGTCTCTAGACCGCAACGCTCCATGGCTTCCTTGAACAAACCGCGATCTTCCGCCTTGCGGATAGCGTCGCGCCGGGCGCCAATCAGCTCGACCCCGTACTTCTCCAGAATGCCGGCGTCCGCGAGGTCCAGCGCCAGGTTCAGGCCCGTCTGCCCGCCCACCGTCGGCAACAGCGCGTCCGGCCGTTCCCGGGCGATGATCCGCTCGCAGGTCTCCACCGTGAGCGGCTCGATGTACGTGCGGTCCGCCAGTTCCGGGTCGGTCATGATGGTGGCCGGGTTGCTGTTGACCAGCACCACCTCATAGCCTTCCTCCCGCAAGGCCTTGCACGCCTGGCTGCCGCTGTAGTCGAACTCGCAGGCTTGCCCGATCACGATCGGTCCGGAGCCGATGATGAAGACCTTGTGGATGTCGGTGCGTTTGGGCATACCCGTCCCTTCCTGGTGGAAGTGATGTCGACATCACGCGGACCCCGGTCCGCGTCGGGACTACTCGCGCGTGATCCCCAGGATCTCGAGCGGGAGCTCTCCCGCGGGAACCTGGGCGATCACAACATCGCCTACGGACTTGCCCGCCAGGGCCTGCCCCACAGGCGACTGAATCGAGATCTTGCCCGCGGCCATGTCGGCCTCGACCGGGCTTACCAGCGTGTACGTGAACTCTCTCTTGGTCTTGCGGTTCAACACGCGCACCGTCGCGCCGAGATAGGCCTTCGTGGCGTCGATCTGCGAGCCGTCAATGATCTCCGCACGCGCGATCTTGTCTTCCAGGTCGCGAATGCGGGCGTGCAGCTTGGCCTGCGCCTCTTTCGCCGCGTGATACTCTGCGTTCTCGCGAAGGTCGCCGTAGCTGCGCGCGTGTTCGATCTCATCCGCGATCCGCGGCGAGGTCGCCCTGCATTCGGCAAGCTCGTCACGCAGCTTCTTCAGCCCCTCCTCGGTCACATACAGTTTTTCCATGTCAGGTGTCGCTCCTTCTTGGGGCGATGCGGATGGCGGTCGACGCGTCTCGGTTGGTGCGGCCCAACCCCGCTCTCCATAGTACTCCGCGAGACGGCGGCCGATAGACAGCATACGCAGCGTGGGGGGGGCGCCGCGGCGTTCCGCCGGCCGCGTAGTATAGCAGAGCCCTCTAGTCCGGCCAAACGATGCGTGGCGTCGGACCCTCGCCGTTCAGGCGCACGGTCACCCGCTCCCCCTCGCATCGCAGCACGCCGTCCACGCCCCGCAACGTCAGGCAAGGCCGTCCGGGATGGTCGCGTCGCGCAACGACGACCAGCGTAACCCCGGCGTCGCACTCCAGCGTGGCCAGACCGCCGGCGCCCGGTCCCGCATGGCCCCCGATGTACGAGGCGGCGCGCACCGTCCGCGCGTCCGCCGCATACACCAGCCGATCGGCGACCTCTTGGATGGGCGCCTCCGCACCGGTCTCAACCTGGCCCCAGACCAGCCGCCCGAGCCGACCGCTGCGCACGACCTCGCGCGCCTTGCGCCAGACGTCCTCGCGGGGCTCGCCTCGCGCGACGCCCAACGGCCGCTCCGTCCAGCCCCACGCCGCGCCGCAGACCAACGCCGATGCGCCCGTCGCCAGGAAAGCCCGGCGGCCCTGTCGGCGAAACCGTTCGCCCTCGCCCATCACTCTGCGCTCAGCTCCTTGATCTCGATGTCGCGGAACGCAACCACGGACCCTGGATCGTGCGCCTGCAGGCAGATCCAGCCCGACGGGTGCTCCTCGTGGCGCGTGCTGAAATAGTCCACGACCACCTTCCCGTTCACCGCCACCTGGATCATCGGTCCGCGCGCCACGATACGCATATGGCTCCAGCAACCGTCCATCGCGCGCAGCTCGCTCGCGGGAACCTGGTCCCAGATCGCCCCGGTCCACTGGTCCGGGCTGTGGTTGTCGATCTGCACCTCATACGAACGCGGCCAGGGATCGTCGCCGCTGCCGCGGAAGAACACGCCGCTGTTCGCCTGCTCCTCCGGACGGAACGACAGCCGCAACTCGAAGTCCCCGAACGCCTCGTCCGTCCGCAGGCCGCTCCGCTCGGTCATCTCGCTCGGGTCGAACGTCATGGTCCCGTTCCGCACAAACCACTTCGCGTCGCCCATCGGCGTCCAGCCGTCCAGGTTCCTCCCGTTGAACAACGGACGGAACCCTTCGCCGCCGGGCAACGGCTTGATGCGGATGTTGCGATACACAAGCGAGTCGCCATGGTTCTGCACGGCGATATGCCCGGACCGCGCCCTTCCGGTCAGCGGCTTGCGCCATTCCAGTTCGCCTTCGCCCGGCTCAGCATAGTCGGTGATCAGGATGTCGTACAGCTTGCGGCCGTTCATGAGCGTGCGGATCCGATCGCCGTCGCAGGTCACCTCGACGAAGTTCCACACGCCGACCGGGTTGTCGGCGGCGACCGCCGGCGCGACGGTCGAGTACAGCGCGCCGGCCGTATTCCACGACGGCTCTTCCGTCGGCGTGACCACTTGAATCTCCATGCCCGTGAACGCGGGATCGCCCTCTTTCGTAGCGCGTATGCCCACGCCCGAGTTCGCCCCGCCCCGCGGCAGCCGATACTCGAACCGCAGCACGAAGTTCTCGTATTCCGCCTCCGTGAACAACCAGTCGCCGTCGTCCGCGCCGTTGACGACCAACAAGCCGTCCTTGGCTTCAAACGCCTGCTTGTTCGGTCCGCGAAACCGCCAGCCGTCCAGGTCCTTCCCATTGAACAGCGGGTAGAACCCCTCCTCCGCCTCCTGGGCGGTCAACACGGTCGGAACCCAGTCCGGCGCGGGCGGCGCCTCCGCACAGGCCGGCAACGCGACAAAGACCGCAAGAAATACGCGACTGAACATGGCGAAGCTCCCTCCGTTCGGTCCAGGCGTCCCGACGCAGCCGCCGGCGTCGCACGACGCGTCAACCCGTCGTCCAGTCCTTGCGATGCGGCGGCTCAAGCGACCATCCGTTGCCGTACGGCCGGTAGGCGAACCGGTTCGCCTCTCTTACATTCGCGCGCGGTCGGCCGACGAAACGCTCCTTGTCCGCGTCCCACTCCAGCTTGCCGCCCGCCACATACGCGCAGGTCCCCATGTGACACGTCGTCGTCGTGCGATGGCACGTCTCCACATCGCTGATTGGCCGCTTCCGTTCACGAATGCACTCGAAGAAGTTGGCCCAGTGCGGCTCGCTCATCGGCGAACCGCCCCGTTCGCGCGCCTCGCACGACCCCTCGCTGTGCGGCGTCACCCAGTAGCCGCCCCGGTCGACCCGCAGCGTGCCCAGCGTCCCGAAGAAAATCGTGCCGTACCCGGATCCGCCGTAGCCCGGATAGCCGTTGTACACGCGGTTCGAGAAGCTCAGCACGTAATCGTCGAACTCGTATAGCACCTCGAGGGTGTCCGGCGTCGTCCGGTTGTCGGTCAGCACGAAACGGCCGCCCGACGCGGTGACCCGACGCGGCGCCTTCTCCTCGCCCATGCCCCACAGGGCGATGTCGATCAGATGCGCCCCCCAGTCCGTCATCTTCCCGCCCGAATAGTCCAGGAACCACCGGAAGTTCCCCAGGAACCGGTTCGGGTTGAACGGGACCTTCGGCGTCCATCCCAGATAGCGATCCCAGTCCAGGCCGTCCGGCGGATCGCAATCGGGCGGGTTGCCGATGCCCTCGATCGACTCGTTGTCGTGAATCCACGTCGCCACGCGGCTCACCTTGCCGATGTAGCCGGAGCGCACCAGCTCCACGGCCTCCTGGAAGTGCTCGCCGCTCCGCTGCATCGTGCCGCATTGGAACACCGTGTCGTTCCGCCGCGCCGCGTCCGTCATCGCGCGGCCTTCCTCGATGGTCGTGCCGAGCGGCTTCTCGCAGAAAACGTCCTTGCCCGCGTCGCAGGCCATGATCGACGGGATCGCGTGCCAGTGGTCCGGGGTGCAGACCACCACCGCGTCGACGCTGTCATCGGCGATCAGCTCTTCGTGGTAGGTGTACACGGCCGGCGCGGGATGCCCCGCCTCGCGAATCAACCCCGCGGCGCGCTCCCGGTGCGGCGGGAACAGATCGCACACCGCCACTTGCACGCAGTCCTCGCGCGCGAGGGTGATGCCGAGGTTGTGCGTGCCCATGCCCCCCACGCCGATGAAGCCCAGATGGATGCGCTCGTTCGCTCCGATCACCGACGCGGGCAGGATCGACGCATGCCTGGCCGGGCCGCCCATCGCCGACTGCGCGGCCGCCCCGCCGAGCGCAACCCCCGCCCCGATGCACGTCGCCGTTCGCAGGAAGTCCCTGCGGGTCACCGAGCCCTTCACCGCCATAGCGCGTACCTCCTCGGCGCAGCCGTACCGAAACGGCGGCGCGACCCCACATCGAGCCGCGCCGCCCCCTTTCCGTTACGCCCAGTCCTTGTAGTAAGGCGACGTGAGCGACCAGCCGTTCTGGTACTCGCGGTGCGCCCAGGCGTTCGCCTTCTGCACCGCCTCCGCGTCGTTGCCTTCGAACCGCTCCGTCTCGGCGTTCCACAGCAAGGTCCCGCCCGCCACGTACGCCGTGGTGGCCATGTGGCAGATCCGCGCCGTGTTGTTCGCACTCTCCACGAAACTGATCGGGTCCTCGCGCGACTTGATGCACTGGACGAAGTTCTCCCAGTGCGCCTGGTTCATGTCGCCCTCGTACACGCCCTCGACCTTCTTCGGCTCGCATCCGCCGTTGGCCTTCTGCGGGAAGATCTCATAGCCCGTGCGGTCGGCGTAGAGGGTACCCAGCGTGCCGTGGAACATGATCCCATAGCGATTGCGCTCGACGAACCCGTTGTACACGCGGTTCGAGAAACTCATGATGTAATCGCCGAAGTCCCACAACACCTCGAGCGTGTCCGGCGTGGTGCGGTTGTCCGTCATCACGTACTTGCCGCCCATCGCGGTGACCGCCTTCGGCTGCTTCTCCTCGCCCATCGCCCACAGCACGATGTCGACCAGATGGGCGCCCCAGTCCGTCACCTTGCCGCCGGAGTAGTTGAGGAACCAGCGGAAGTTGTAGAGAAATCGGTTCTTGTTGTAAGGGACCTTCTCCGTCCAGCCGAGGTACCGATCCCAGTCGAGCCCCTCCGGCGGGTCCTCATCCGGCGGGTTGCCGATCTCGTCGATCGGCTTGCCGTCGTGAATCCACGTCTCCACGCGCGGCACTTCGCCGATGTATCCCGACCGTACCAGCTCGATCACCTCCTGGAAGTGCTCGCCGCTGCGCTGGAAGTTGCCGCACTGCAACACCCGGTTGTTGCGCCGCACCGCGTCGATCAGCGCACGCCCCTCCGGGATCATCGTCGTCAATGGCTTCTCGCAAAACACATCCTTGCCCGCGTCGCAGGCCATGATCGAGGGGATCGTATGCCAGTGGTCCGGCGTCACCACCACCACCGCATCGATATCCTTGTTCTCGATCACTTCCTCGAAGTACACATGCGTCGACGGCGCATCGTACTTGTTCGACACGATGTCCACGGCCTGCTGGCGGTGAAGCTCCCACAAGTCGCACACGGCGATCGGCTGGATGTCGTCGCGAAGCAGGCAGAACTGCAGATTGCGCTTGCCCATGCCGCCCGTGCCGATATGGCCCGTGAGAATCCGTTCGTTCGCGCCGATCACGGTCTGCGGCAAGATGGACTTGTACACGTCCGCCTTGGCCGTCTGCGTCGCGACCCCCGTTCCAATCGCCGCCCCCGCGGCGGCCCCCGCCGCCTTGCGGATGAAATCGCGTCGGCTCACATCCGTTCGCTTGGGTGTCATATCGCCCTGTCTCTCCCTCTCAGGCTGTTGCCCGGATCTTGCCGAGGCCGCCCTTCGCCGACCAGGCCGGTCCGCCCGCGGAACGCGCCTCGCGCCGATGGTAATGCCATGCGGTGCAGCACCGCCTCCGAGCATAGCACAGCCCCCCGCCGCGCCCAAACGACGGCAGGAGGGAGAGAAACAGCACGGGACGTCCCCCGTCCGTCACACCGCCGACGCGGAGTACCCCAGCCCCTCGATCTTCTCCACGAGCGTCTCCTTGCGGATCCCCTCGCCGGTCACCGTCGCCCGCTTCGCGTCCAGCTCCACCACGGCATCCCGCACGCCGGCCACCTCGCGCAGCGCCCGCGTCACCGTGGAGACGCAGTGCGAACACGTCATGCCTTCCACCCGAAGCTCAACCGTCTCCATCCCATCCTCCACGCTGGATGCCGGCCCCTTCCGGTCAAATCGCTTCGACACGAAACTCCACGCCAGCACCGCGATCAGCGCCGCCCCCGAGATCTGGCTGAACAGGCTCAACCCCTCGCCATGGTGCGCCTGCCCCTCCATCGACGGCATGGGCCAAGCCGATCCGGCGTACGCGGCGTCGAACAACAACCCCGCCCCGATGCACACCACGAGGATTGTCAGGAAATGCACGATCACCGCGCGGCCGCCGAGCACTTTCCAGATCACCGAGATCGTCGCGGCGTTCGCCGCCGGTCCGGCCACCAGAAACACCAACGCGGCGCCCGGCGACGCGCCCAGATGCATGAATCCCAGCGCCAACGGGATCGCCGCCGTCGCGCACACGTACAGCGGAAGCCCCACCAACACCATCACCAGCATCGCCACGATGCCGCCGCCCAGATACGCACTGAGGAACCCTTCCTCCACGAACGCCGATAGCAGCGCCGCGACCAGGATGCCGAACACCAGCAGCTTCCCGATGTCGCGCGGCAGCGTCACGAACCCGTACCGCGCCGCCGTGCCGATCCGCGCCGCCAACGACGCCTGCGCGGGCGTCGCACCCATCCCGCAATCATCGCCCTCCGCGCACGCCGCGTCTTCCGTTCCGGGCTCCGGCGCCGCCGACTCGGCCCGGTCGGGGTCAACGAGCGACACGAACAGTCCGCCCACGATACCCGAGATCAGCGCCAGCAGCGGCCGGACCACCGCGAAGACGGGGCCAAGCAAGGCGTAGGTCGCGAAAATCGAGTCCACCCCCGTCTGCGGCGTCGAGATCGCGAAGCTCAGCGTGGCGCCCCGACTCGCCCCGTGCGTGCGGATCGACGCCGTCACCGGGATCACACCGCACGAACACAGCGGCAGCGGCACGCCGAACAACGCCCCTTTGACCACCGGCAGGAAACCGCGTCCGCCCAGGTGCCGCTCAACCCACGCCGGCCTGATGAATACATACAGCAGCCCCGATATCCCGAATCCAAGCAACAGATACGGGGCCATCCCGCAGACCACGGCCCATGCGGCCGCGACCACTTCCACAATTGCGCTCATGCGTCGTCAATGCTCCGTTTGTCGTGTTCCGTACAAATCGAAACACCGCCGGACGCCGCTTCATTCGCCCCCGTGCAGCCAGCCGGCCGCCTCGCGCGCCCAGTAGGTCAGCACCAACGACGCCCCCGCCCGGCGAAACGCCAGCAGCGACTCCAGCGCGACGGCCTTCTCATCCAGCCAGCCCTGCGCCGCGGCCGCCTTCACCATCGCGTACTCGCCCGACACCTGGTACGCCGCCACGGGCACGTCAAACCGCTGCGCCGCCGCATACAGCACATCCAGGTACGCCAACCCGGGCTTCACCATCACCATGTCGGCGCCCTCGTCGATATCGATGGCGATCTCCCGCAGCGCTTCCCGTCCGTTCGCCGCATCCATCTGATACGACCGCCTGTCGCCGAACTGCGGGGCTGACTCCGCCGCCTGTCGAAACGGCCCATAGAACGCCGACGCGAACTTCGCGCTGTAAGCCAACACCGCCACATCCGTCAGGCCCTCGGCGTCCAGACCGCGCCGGATCGCCCGAACGCGCCCGTCCATCATGTCGGACGGCGCCACGATGTCCGCGCCCGCCTTCGCATGCGCCAACGCTTCGCAGACCAGCAATTCGAGCGTCGCATCGTTGTCCACGTCCGGCCGTCCGTCCCGATTCTCGCGCACCACGCCGCAATGGCCATGGCTCGTGTACTCGCACAGGCAGACGTCCGTGATCACGCACAGATCCGGGCACGCCCGCTTGATCTCCGCAACCGCCTGACACACGATCGCGTCCGCCGCGTACGCCTCGGACCCCAGCGCATCTTTCTTCTCCGGAATTCCGAACAACAACACCGCCGGCACGCCCGCCTCCGCCGTCGCCTGCGCCTCCTCCACAAGCAGGTCCACCGACAACTGGTACTGCCCCGGCATCGACGCGATCGGCCGCCGCTCCCCCTTCCCCGGCCGCACAAACAGCGGCATCACCAGGTGATCCGCCGACAACCGCGTCTCCCGCACCATCCGCCGCAGCGTCTCGTTCCGTCGCATCCGTCGCGTCCGCGTCAGCCGTTCCGTCATCTTCAGCATCTCTTCCTCAGTCTTCACCGTCAATGGCCCGAAGCGTCCGTCGCCCAAGCCACGATCGCGTCCACCAGCGCCGGCAACGTGTGCACCGCCGGCTGCGCCGTTACCGTCATCCCCACGGCCAGCGCCGCCCGCGCCGTCGAAGGGCCGATCACCGCCGACGACGCCGTAACGCGGAGCCGATCCATCCGTTCCCGTCCGACGATTGCGCTCAGGTTCCGCGCCGTCGACGCGCTCGTGAACACCACCAGGTTCGGGTCGAACGCCAGCAAGGCGTCGCACTGCTCCGGCGACACCGTCGGCGGCGTCGTCCGATACGCCACCCACTCGAACACCTCCGCGCCGTGCGCCCGCAGCAGTTCCGGCAGGTCCGGCGGGGCGATATCCGATCGCGGCAGCAGCAACCGCTTCCCCGCCAAGCCCGGGTCCGCCGCGAGCAGCGTGCGCGCCACATCCTGCGACGACTGCTGCGTCGCCATCAGGTCCGGACGCAGGCCCCGCTCTTTCAGCGGCAAGGCGGTCGCCTCGCCGAGCACACAGATCCGCACTCCCGCCAACGCCCGCGCATCAAGCCCATGCACATCCAGCAGGTCCAGGATCGCCCGCGATCCGTTCACGCTCGTCAGGACCAGCCACCCGTACCTCCCCAATGGCAGCACGTCCGCGGGCGGCTCCACCGGCGACACCGCGATCGTCGGAAACGCCAGCACCTCCGCGCCCAGCGCCGTGAGCCGATCGCCCAACCGAGTGTCGCGGCCCTCCGACCGCGTCACCACGATGCGCTTGCCCACCAGCGGCCGCTGCTCGTACCACGCGATGTGCTCGCGCAGCCGCACCACCTCGCCCGCGATCAGCACCGCCGGCGGCCGCACCTCGTGCTCCCGCGCCGCCGCCCCGATCGTCGCCAGCGTGCCCGTCACCGTCCGCTGCTTCGGGGTCGCGCCCCATTCCACCAGCGCCGCCGGCGTGTCGCCTGCACGCCCCGCCTCGTACAACGCCTCGACCACCTGGTCCAAGTTGCCCACCGCCATATACACGACGACCGCGCCTTCCGGCGGGATGTTGCGCGCAATGCGCAGCTCCCCCTGTTCGTCCGGGTCCCGGTGGCCCGTTACGAACGTCACGGACGACGCCATGTCGCGATGCGTCACGGGAATCCCCGCATACGCCGGCGCCGCGATTCCCGCCGTCACGCCCGGCGCCACATCGAACGGAACGCCGTGCGCCGCCAGGTGCTCCGCCTCTTCGCCGCCCCGCCCGAACACGAACGGGTCGCCGCCCTTCAGACGCACCACGTGACCATGCCGCCGCGCCTGCTCAACCAGCAGTGCGTTCAGCTCCGCCTGCGTCAGGCGTTCCGCGCCCGGCCGCTTGCTCACGTTGATCAACTCCGCCTGCGGACACAGCCGCAGCAGCGCCTCATCCACCAGCCCGTCGTACAGCACGACGTCGGCCTGTTCCAGCAATTCCCGACCGCGCAACGTCAGCAGCCCGGGGTCGCCCGGACCCGCGCCCACCAGATACACCGTGCCCATCGCCATCATCCGCACTCCGCCAGCGCATGCGCGCCCGCCTCCGCCAACTGCGCCGCCGCCTCGCGTCCCGCGCGCTCCGGATCCGTCGTCGCGCTCTCCGCCATCGCGCGGACCACGCGACTCCCGTCCACCGCCGCGACCGCCGCATGCAACCGCACCACCCCATCCGACGCCTCGGCCCACGCCGCCAACGGCACGTGACATCCACCGCCGAAGGCATGCAGGCAGGCCCGCTCCGCGCGCACCGCCGCGCTCGTCGCCGCGCATGCGATCCCCGACACCAGCGCCTGCGTCGCGACATCGTCCGCGCGCACCTCGATCGCCAACGCCCCCTGCGCCGGCGCCGGCGGCAGAATCTCGGGCCCAAGCGCCTCGCTGATCGCCGATGCACGACCCGTTCGGTCCAATCCCGCGCACGCGAGCACCACCGCATCCAGGCCGTCCTCGCTCACCTTGCCCAGACGCGTGTCGATGTTGCCCCGCAGCGCCGCGATCTCGAGGTCCGGGCGCACCGCGCGCAGAAACGCGCTCCGACGCACGCTTGACGTGCCCAACCGCGCTCCCGCCGGCAGACTCCGCAGCCCGCCGCCGTGCCGCGACACGAGCGCATCCCACGGCCGCGCACGCTCGGGAACGCACGCCACCGTCAACCCCGCGGCCGGGTCCGTCGGCACATCCTTGTAGCTGTGCACCGCCGCGTCCACGTCGCCCCGCAACAGCGCACCCCGCAAGGTCGCCACGAACACCCCCACGCCCAGCGACTGCAACGGCGCATCGCGCCGCGCGTCGCCCGTCGTGACCACATCCACCAGCTCGAAATCCACCTCCGGCGCGCGCGCGGCCAACAGCCCAATCACCCATTGGGTCTGGGTTCGGGCCAGTTCGCTCCCGCGCGTTCCTATGCGCAGTTTCCTCCGCAATCCCACACTCCCGCGCAGTCAGCGCGCTTCTTCATCGCGTTCCGTCCGCCGACGAGCGATCACCATCGCGCCCCAGCGCCGACGCTCCGCCCCATCCAGCGCGCGGAACCGCTCGAATCCCGCTTGCGACGCGAGCTCCGCCGCCGCCGCCCGCCGACGCGCCGGATCGGCGATCTCCGCCGCCGCGCGTTCCCGCATCTCGCGCAGAAACGCCGTATATGCCGCATACGCCTCCGGAAACTGCGCCTCCAGCTCCCGCCGCAGGCGCTTCGCCAGCGCCGGAGACGCCCCGCCCGTGCTCACCGATACCGTCAGATCCCCCCGACGCACCGTCGCCGGCGTCACGAAATCCCCTGCTCCCGGGTCGTCCGCCACACAACACCAAACCCCCGCGGCCCGGCATCGCGCCGCGACAAGCGCGTTCACCGAAGCGTCGTCCGTCGCGGCGAAAACAAGCGCCGCCCCCGCCTCGTCGCCGGGCGCATACGGCCGCATCTCCGCCGTGATCCCCGGCGTCTCCCGCAACGTCTGCGCCACCCTCGGCGCCACCACGCGCACCGCGGCGCCGGCCTGCGCCAGCGCGATCGCCTTGCCCGCGGCGACGCGCCCGCCGCCGACCACCAGACACGTCTGGTTGCGCACGTCCAGGCAGATGGGGTAATACATCCTCACCACTCAGTCATACGACGCTGAAGCGACCGGCTCCCGTCGCGTCCTCTCGACACATTCTGAACGGAACGGCCCGACCATGCAAAAGGGGGGAACAAACCCCGCACGACCGGACGTTCCGCTTTTCGGGGCCGGCGACTGAGCAAAACCCCGTCGAAAACCCGATGACACATGGGGCCACACAGCCAATGTCCCAACACCCCAGAGGCACGCTCCGCAAACGGTCGACCAGCCCCTCGATGGAGGAGTACGTCGAGACCATCGCCTACCTCATCGCCGACGACCAGGTCACCAGCGTCAGCGACATCGCCCGCGCTGCGGGCGTCAGCCGACCCGCGGCCTCCAGGTCCATCCGCGACCTGACCGACCGCGGCCTCGTCACCCACAAGTCCTACGGTTTCGTCACCCTCACGCCCCAAGGCCGCGCGCTCGCTCAACGCCTCTTCGCGCGCCACGACGCCCTCTTCCGACTCTTCCGCGACATCCTGCTGCTGTCGCCGAAGGACGCCGATGAGGAGGCCTGTCGTCTCGAACACTACGTGGATGACGAACTCGCGCGTCGCATCGAGCTTCTCGCCGATTTCGCCGGGTCTCACGGCGAGGCCCTCGCCGATTGGCGCGCCTACTTCCTCGCCCGCCTGAACGCTCCGACATCCGAGGATGCCGACCGAGCCGACGATCAGCCCGACCCCGACTGATCTCGACGTCCCCTGACATCCCCGCCAAACAGGCGCGCCGGGGAAGTCTTCTCGACCGCCCCGGCGTCCGCATCCGTCTAGCTGTGCATGCGCTCGGCCGACCAACGCCGACCTGATCGGCCAGCCTCAGCCTTCCTGCGAATCGAGCCAGCGCGTGCAATCAAGCGCCGCCATGCACCCCGAACCTGCCGCCGTCACCGCCTGGCGATAGCTCTTGTCCTGCACGTCGCCCGCCGCGAACACGCCCTCAACGTTCGTGTACGTCGATCCGGGCCGCGTCTGCACATAGCCCGTCTCATCCATATCCAGAACGCCCTTGAACAGATCCGTGTTCGGCTTGTGCCCGATCGCGCAGAAGTACCCCGTGCACGCAACCTCGCGCGTCTCGCCCGACTTCGTGTCTTTCAGCCGCACCCCGGTCACGCCCTTTTCCTCGTCCCCGAGGATCTCGTCCACGACGGAGTTCCACTCCACCGTGATCTTCGGGTGGTTCATCACGCGCTCGCCCATGATCTTGCTCGCGCGGAACGCATCCCGCCGGTGCACCACATGCACACGGCTCGCGAAACTGGTGAGGAAGAGCGCCTCTTCCATCGCCGTGTCGCCGCCGCCCACGACCACCACGGGATGGTCCCGAAACCGCGGCAGCGCCCCGTCACACGTCGCACACGCCGATACGCCGCGGTTCATGAACCGATCCTCGGACTCCAGCCCGACGTACCTCGCCGTCGCCCCGGTCGCGATGATGATGCTCTTCGTCTCATACGTCTCGCCGCCCGCGACCACCTTGAACGGCCGCTGCGACACGTCCACCGACTCGACCGTCTTCGGCTCGATTCGCGCCTCGAACCGCTCGGCCTGCCGTTTCAGCAGCTCCATCAACTCCGGCCCTTCCACGCCGTCCGGAAAACCGGGGTAGTTCTCCACCTCCGTCGTCGTCATCAACTGGCCGCCCGGCATGTCCTTGCCCATCGTGCCGAACTCGCCCTCGAACACCAACGGCGCCAGACGCGCCCGCGCGGCATAGATCGCCGCTGTGTACCCCGCCGGCCCGGAACCGATGATGATGACATTCTCCATGACGCACACACTCCCGACTTCCGTTGCGTCCCGCGAACAGGACGGACACCACGAACAAAGATTTACTCCGATACACGAACGCCCGCGAAATCCGCCGGGTATACCCGACGCCCGCGCGCCCCACAGGCCTCGGCCCCGCCCAAAACCGCCCTTCCTTGCGGAAAGGCGGTTTCAAACACGCGCCGACAAGCGCCGACGCCAGAACCGGGTCCGCTAGGCCGACGGCGTCTCCACCGGCCGCCCTTCCGCGCCCGACTGGTCCGCCGCGAAACACACCGCGTGACTCTTCCAGGCATCCGCCGCGTTGCAGTGCGACTCCACGCCCTGTTCGATGCAGTCCAGCAGATGCGCCGCCTCATCCGAGAACGGGTGATGCGTCACGTCGCCGCTGTCCGGCAGGATCGTCGGAACGTGCGCCCAAGACGTCTGCCCGGGGAACTTCGTCTTCGAATACACCTGATCGTTCCGGATCGTCCCCTCCGTCCCGACCAGATTGATCCCGAACACATACGGCTGCACGCATTCGATGCACGACGTCACCTTGCCCACCCGGCCGTCCGCGAACCGCATGATCGTCACCGACGTGGGCGCATACTCATACGCCGCGAAATCCGGCGCGTCGCCCCGCGTGGCGTACTGCGTGACCTCCGCGACCTCGCCGCCCATGAACCAGCGCACCGCGTCCACCGCGTGGCACCCGGCCGACAACAGCGAACTCACGCCCATGTCGGCGCGCACGTTCCAGCCGTACTGCTTGTACCACGGCCCGATGCCGTGGAAGTAGTCCACCTCGCCCAGAAACACGCGGCCGATCGTGTTGTCCGCGATCTGCGCCTTGATGAGTTCGAACAGCGGATTCCAGCGCAACACGAAACTGACGACCGACCGCACTCCCGCCTCGCCGATGGCGTCGCGTACGGCGCGCGCATCGTCCAACGTCGTCGCCATCGCCTTCTCGAGGAACAGATGCTTGCCCGCCCGCGCGGCCGCGATGGCCTGTTCGGCGTGGAGGTTCGCCGGCGTCGCGACCGCAACGATGTCTACGTTCGGATCCGACAGCATGCGCCCGAAATCGTCGTATGCCGCGCACGGCCCCGCGCACCGCTCCGCGAGCGCCTCCGCCTTCGCAACCGATGTGCCGCAGATCGCGCGAACCGCCGACCGCGGGTCCGTCTCAAACGCCCGAACGTGCTCCCCCGCGACCCATCCCGTGCCGACAATGCCCACGCCGTATTTCGCCGCCATCTCTTGCCTCCCGATGCTCATCTCCGCATAGCCGAGGCGCGGGAAACACGCGCGTGCACACACCCGCGGCGCCCCAGCATAACCAGGAGCCATGGTATCACGGGCGGCGAGGAGACGCTACTCGGTGCTCACTGGATCGTTCTTCGCGTCGATCGCCGCCAGCATCGCGTGCCATGCCAGCGTGGCGCACTTGATCCGCACGGGGTACGCCCGCACCCCGCCGAACACGGCCAGCTTGCCCAATGCCTCGTCGTCCAGCGGCGTCTCCGGATCAGACGTGATCATCTTGTGAAACTTCACGAACAGCGCTTCCGCCTCCTTCGTGGTCTTCCCCTTGAGCAGGGTCGTCATGACGGATGCGGACGACTTCGAAATCGCGCAGCCCGCCCCATGGAAACTTACGTCCGCGATCTTGTCGCCGTCCAGTTTCAGATACACCGTAAACTGGTCGCCGCACAGCGGGTTCATCCCCTCGGCCGTGCGCGTCGCGTCTTCCATCTCGCGAAAGTTGCGCGGGCTCTTGTTGTGTTCAAGGATAACCTGCTCGTATAAGGCCCTGGCCCCGCTCATCAGCTGAACACGCTCCTGATCCGCTCGAGTCCCGCTGCGAGCGCGTCGAGCTCTTGTTTGGTGTTGTACACCGCCACCGACGCCCGGGCCGTCGCCGGCACGCCGAAAAACTGCATGACCGGCTGCGCACAGTGGTGCCCGGCCCGAACAGCGATCCCGTCCTCGTCCAGCATCTGCCCGATGTCGTGCGGGTGCGCGCAGTCCATCGTGAACGACAACACCCCCGCCCGGTCCGGCGCCGTGCCTATCTGCCGAACCCCGGGAATCCCATCGAGCAGCGCCGATCCGTAGCGAACCAGTTCCCGTTCGTGCGCGCCGATCCGGTCGATCCCCAGCGCCGTCATGAACTCCGCCGCCGCGCCCAGGCCGACGGCGCCGGCGATGTGCGGCGTGCCCGCCTCATAGCGATGCGGCAACGAGTTGAACGTCGTCTTCTCGAACGTCACCGACAGGATCATGTCGCCGCCCGCCTGGTACGGCGGCAGCCCCTCGAGCAGCGCCGCCCGGCCGTAGAGCACGCCGATCCCCGTCGGCCCGTACATCTTGTGGCCGGAGAGCACGAAGAAGTCGCAGTCCAGATCCCGCACGTCGATCGGCATGTGCGGCGCCGACTGCGCTCCGTCCAGCAGCACCGGCGCGCCCTGGTCATGCGCCATTCGGATCATCCGCTTCACCGGGTTCACCGTGCCCAGCGCGTTCGACACGTGCGCCAGCGCCACGAGCTTCGTTCGCTCGTTCAGCAGCCGCGCGTACTCGTCCAACCGCACCTCGCCCTGCTCCGTGATCGGCGCCACGCGCAACGTCGCGCCCTTCTCCGCACACAGCAGTTGCCACGGCACGATGTTCGAGTGGTGCTCCATATGCGTCACGAGCACCTCGTCGCCCGCCCCGACATGCGTCCGCCCGTATGTCTGCGCCACGAGGTTGATCCCCTCGGTCGCGCCCCGCGTGAAGATGATCTCACAGGTCAGCGGCGCATTCAGGAACCGCCGCATCTTCTTCCGGGCGCCCTCATATGCATCCGTCGCGCGCTCGCTGAGCATATGCACGCCGCGGTGCACGTTCGCGTTCGCCTGCCGGTAGTGCGCATCCAGGGCGCACAGCACCCGATGCGGCTTCTGGCTCGTCGCCGCATTGTCCAGATAGATCAGCGGATGGTCGTTGCACGAGATCTCCAGAATGGGGAACTCACGGCGAATCCGCGCGATCTCCAGATCGTCAAACGGCGCGGCGGCGCGCCCCGCAACAGGCGTCTTCAACGGCGTGGACATACTCATGATCCTGCCCTATTCAGGTCGATACTTTTCAAACACGTGACGGTCCAGGCGCTCGCGGATCGGCGCGATCTCGAGCTCCGACACGACCTCGTCAGCGAACCCATAGGTCAACAAGCCGCGTCCCATCGCCTCGCTCATCCCCCGCGTGCGGAAGTAGAAGATCTCTTCCTCCGGCGGCGGACCCACGGTCGCCCCGTGCGTGCACTTCACGTCGTCCGCGTAGATCTCCAACTGCGGCCTCGTGTTCACCGTCGCCTTGTCGGACAACAAGAGCGTCTGGTTCAACTGCCGCGAATCCGTCTGCTGTGCGCCGCGGTGCACGTCGATCCGTCCCATGAATACCGAGTTGCTCTTCCCGTCGAGCACCCCTTTGTAGCCTATCCAACTCTTGCAGCGCGGCGCCTTGTGCGCGATCGTCGCCGCGTTGTCCATCAACTGTCCGTCGTCGGTCAAGTGCAGACCGTTCAGTGCGCACTCCGCGCCCTCGCCATCGAGATCAACGCACAGTTCATCGCGATCTATACGTCCGCCGAATGCGAACACGAACGACCGGAACCGGCTCGACCGGCCCTGCGACACCGCCGTCGTCGCCAGATGGAAGCTGCCCGGACCGTCGTCCAGCACCTTCACGCGATACAGATCCGCGCCTTCGCCCAGGACCGCCTCCGTCACCGCGTTGGTCCACCGCACCTCGCTCGGGTCCGTCGCGACGTACGTCTCCACCAGCGTCGCGCGGGCGTTCTCCTCCAGCACGACCAGATTGCGCGGGTGCACCGCCGACGCCTTGCCCTGCGTCGTCGTCACGTACACCAGATGGATCGGCCGCGGCGGCGCGGCGTCGCGGGCCACGTGCACCATCGCCCCGTCCAGCGAGAACGCGGCGTTCAACGCCGTGAACGCACTGCTCGAACCGTTCAGCCGACGCCCAAAGTGGTCGACCCACGCGGGGTCGTCGCCCGTCCAGGACGCCAGGTTCAACACGCGGACGCCGGGCTCCCCCTCGAGCCCCCGCGAGAGCTCGGGCGCGAGGAATCCGTCCACAAACACCAGCTCAATCCAGTCTTGATCCGGGTACGTGAACCGCGCCAGGTCCGGCCGCTCCAGTCCGTGCTGCGCGGGGTTCGTCACCGTCGCGAACGGCGTCCGCACGATCGGGTTCACGTTCGTGAACCGCCACGCTTCCATGCGGCGGTGCGGGTACTCCAGTTCGCCGAACAGCCGCAGCCCTTCCGCGCGCACCGCGCGCACCGCATCCGGCGCGGACCGTTCGCTCACCTCAGCCAGTTCGGACAGATACCGCGTCTTCTCGGCGGAGTTCGTCACTTCAGCCATCGGACTTCCATCTCTCCGGCGACGCCTAGGCGGTCGCCAGTTCCTCGCGCACCCAGTCGTACCCCTTCTCCTCAAGCTCCAGCGCGAGATCCTTGTCGCCCGACTTCACGATGGCCCCTTGGAAAAGCACATGCACATAGTCCGGCACAATGTAGTTGAGCAGCCGCTGATAGTGCGTCACGATGATGAACGAGCGGTCCGGGCCCCGCAGCTTGTTCACGCCTTCCGACACGACGCGCAGCGCGTCGATATCCAGCCCGGAGTCGGTCTCGTCGAGAATCGCCAGCCGCGGCTCCAGCACCGCCATCTGCAGTATCTCGTTCCGCTTCTTTTCGCCGCCCGAAAAGCCCTGGTTCACGGGACGGTCGGCGAACTTCGGATCGATCGCCACCATCTCCATCTTCTCGCGGAGCAACTCCCGGAAATCCATCGAGTCCAGCTCCTCGAGTCCATGGCTCTTGCGGATCTCATTCAAGCCCGCCTGCAGAAAGTAGGCGTTCGAGATCCCCGCGATCTCCACAGGATACTGGAACGCAAGGAAAACGCCCAACCGCGCCCGCTCCTCGGCCGGCAGCTCCAACAGATCCTCGCCCAGGAACGTGACGGAGCCCTCCGTCACGTCATACGCTTCGTTCCCCGCGAGCACCTGGGCGAACGTGCTCTTGCCCGAACCGTTCGGCCCCATGATCGCGTGCACCTCGCCGGGCTTCACTTCAAGACTGATCCCGCGCAGAATCGGGTTGCCCTCGACCTTCGCGTGCAGGTTCTTCACCGACAGCATTATCCGACGCTCCCTTCCAGGCTCACACTGAGCAACTTCGTGGCCTCGACCGCAAACTCCATCGGGAGGTGGTCGAACACTTCCTTGCAGAACCCGTTCACAACCATCGAGATCGCATCTTCCGTCCCGATGCCGCGCTGTTTGCAGTAGAACAACTGATCCTCGCTGATCTTCGACGTCGACGCCTCGTGCTCGACGCGCGAAGACTGATTGCGCACCTCGATATACGGGAACGTATGCGCCCCGCACCGATCGCCGATCAGCAGCGAATCGCACTGCGTATAGTTGCGACTGTTCGTCGCCTTCGGCATCACCTGCACCAGCCCGCGGTAGCTGTTGTTGCCTTCCGCCGCCGAGATCGTCTTCGAGATGATCGTGCTGCGCGTGTTCCGCCCAAGATGGATCATCTTCGTCCCCGTGTCCGCCTGCTGCCGGTTGTTGCTCAGCGCCACCGAGTAGAACTCGCCCACCGAGTTGTCGCCTTGCAGGATGCAGCCGGGATACTTCCACGTGATCGCCGACCCCGTCTCCACCTGGGTCCACGAGATGCGCGAGTTCACCCCTTTGCAGATGCCCCGCTTCGTCACGAAGTTGTAGATCCCGCCCCGCCCCTGCTCGTCGCCCGCGTACCAGTTCTGCACCGTCGAGTAGTTGATCGACGCATCGTCCATCGCCACCAGCTCGACAATCGCCGCGTGAAGCTGGTTCTCATCGCGCATCGGCGCCGTGCAGCCTTCAAGGTAGTTCACGCTCGCGCCTTCCTCGGCCACGATCAGCGTCCGCTCGAACTGCCCCGTCTCCGCCGCATTGATGCGGAAGTACGTCGACAAGTCCATCGGACACTTCACCCCCTTCGGGATGTAGCAGAACGACCCGTCGCTGAACACGGCCGAGTTCAACGCCGCGAAAAAGTTGTCCGTATACGGAACCACGGAGCCAAGGTACTCGCGCACCAGGTCCGGGTGGTTCTTCACCGCCTCCGAGAACGCACAGAAGATGATCCCGCGCTTGGACAGGATATCCTGGTGCGTCGTGGCCACGGACACGCTGTCGAACACCGCATCCACCGCCACGCCGGTCAACCGCTTCTGCTCCTCCAGCGGAATCCCCAGCTTCTCGAACGTCTCGAGCAGCTCAGCGTCCACTTCGCCCAACGTCTGAGGCTTCTTCCGCGGCGCGGAGTAGTACCGCTGCTGCTGATAGTCGATCGGCGGGTAAGACACGTTCGCCCACGTCGGCTCCGACATCGTCCGCCAGTGCCGGAACGCCTTCAGCCGCCACTCGAGCAGCCAGTCGGGCTCCTCCTTGCGCGCGCTGATCGCCCGGATCACGTTCTCGTCCAACCCGCGCTCCAGCGTGTCGGAGTCGATCTCGGTCACCCAGCCATACTTGTATTCGCGATTGGCGAGGTCGGCCACTTCCCGGTTGCTCTGCTCGATGCGGCTGCCGGTATAGCCCGATTCCCGCGTGTTGTCGACGCTGGCCATGCTGCTGCTCCTTAGAACTCGACAAGGGAGACGCGGCGGCGTCCGTCCCTATCTGAACTCTCCGTTTCGGGGCGGCCGGTCCCGCGCGGCGGCGTCGCCAAGATGCACTTCTCGCGCATCAGACTTCGACGAACGCCCCCGATTCGTTGCGCCTTCCGCGCGACCGCGCGTTCGGCATCGCAACCCGACCACGTCTGCGTCAACACGGCGTCGGCGAGCCAATATTCCCGTGCGCCGCAGAATGTTGGCCTCGCCAAAACTTCGCCGACCCGACCATCCGCCGCCTCACACCCACCAGAAAAACGGCGGTCGTTCCACCGTCCGCGCTTCCCCGACCGGCGGCGGCGTGAACGGCGTGAATCCCCGCGCCCCCCAGCTCAGCCAGCGGTATCTCGGAGACTCCAACGGCGCGTCAAACCGGAACCGCACCTGCAACGGCCGCCCGTCCGGCGTCGTCTCCACGACCTCGGCCGTCATATCCGCCACGCGCACCGTCTCGCCCTGCTCCAGGGGATGCGTCCTATCGCGGAAGATCCGGGCCCAGGGCCGGTTCATCCACCCGCCCTCCAATTCCACCAGCAACGTCCGCTCGTCCTCCCGCCGCAGGCGGATCCGCGCATTTCCCACCGTCAGCAGCCGCGTCCCAATCACCGGCGCGCGCCCGTCGGCCGCATGCATGAACGGCATATACGCCATCATCAGATCCGTGGGCACGTTCAGCACGATCGGCCGCACGTCCCGGTCCTCCGTCTGCGCCTCCGCCATCTCTTCGGCCAGGGTGTCCGCGGCCCACTCCAGGCGCCGACCGAACACCAGCGACGTCAGCGTCGTCGCCGGCAGCGTCGCCGGCCCATACACCATGTGGATCGCGATCCACGCGCACGCGAGAATCCGGGCGCTCCGGCTGAGCTGGTCCCGCCGGTCGAACCACCCGCCGATCAGCAAGGCGACCAAGCCCATCGCGCCGAATCCCACGAAGAACAGCAGGCGATCGTTCGGCAAGGTCGCACAGGGGGGGATCGCCGCCAGCAGGCACCCCGTTCCGAGGAACGCGGCGGTCCGGTTCCGCCGCAGCATCGGCGTCAGCGTCCACGCCGCCCAGATCAGCGCCGGCGCGCCGACGGCGAGGATCAGGATCCCCGCCCATGCCGGCGACACGGACCACAACCCCGAACTCGGCAGTCCGAACTGCCCCAGCATCAGCACGGTCAGGTGCGCCGGCAGCGCTTGCAGGAAGGCCCCCGGCCGCCCCGCGGGATCGATGTACAGCGCCGTGCCCTCGCAGGCATAGCCCCCCGCAACATAGACGGCGCGCCAGATCGCCACAATCGCCGCATAAGGCAGGATCGCGATGAATCCGCGCCGGAACCCCCTCGGGTCTAGAAAGCACGCGTATGCGAACAGGTAGCCGCCCACGGCCACCGCCGACTCGCCCGACAGCAGCCCCAGGGCCAGACACCCCCACGCGACAGGCATCGCGGCGCGCCGTTCATCGCGCCGCCACATGTCATGGGCCAGCAGCGCGCCGAGTCCGAAGACGGCCGCCATGATGCCGTTCCGGTTCGCTATCCACCCCACGCCCATGCCGCGTGCATCATCCGCCGCGTACATCAGCGCCGCCAGCCCCGCGACCCACAGCGGAAGCTCGAGCCGTCGGTATAGCAGGGCGACCACGACCGCCAACGCCGCGTACCACAGGCTGTTCAGCACGTGCATCAGGAACGGCGAGCCGGGGAAGAGCGCGAAATCCGCCACATGCGTCAACGCCGCCAGCGGACGCCAGAACGCGATACGCACGCCCGGATACGTCCACCAGGGAAGCGCGCCCTGGTCGATCGCCTCCGCGACAAGGTCCGGCCCCCACATCGTGAACGAGAAGGCGTCGAGCCGCGACGTCGAGACGCCCGGAACCCGTCCGTCCTGCAGCACGATCGCGCGGATGAAGTAGTCGTCCGCCGCGAACCCGCTCCACCACGCAGGCGCCGTTAGCGCTATCGCCGCCAACGCCGTCCAGACCACGACGGACGGCCGCGCAAGCCAGCCCCGCGCCCGGCTTCCGAAGCTGGGCGCGACATCCGACGCGCTCGACGATGGCTGAGGCGGTGCGATCATGCAGGCTCCCGGTTCAGGCGGATCCGTCGCGCCCGTTGGACACGACTCGGGCGCCGCAGACCCACTCGGCCCGCGACGCCCGCAGAATGGTACCGATTTCCGCCGCTCGGGTCTAGTAGCGGTAGTACTCCGGCTTGTACGGACCCTCGACCGGCACGCCGAGATAGGCGGCCTGCTTCTCGCTGAGCCGATCCAACCGGGCGCCCAGCTTGCCAAGGTGCAGCCGCGCAACCTCTTCGTCCAGCTCCTTCGACAGCGTGTACACCTTGCCGACCTCGTACCGATCCTTCTCCGTCCACAGCGACACCTGCGCCAGCGTCTGGTTCGAGAACGAGTTTGACATCACGAATGACGGATGGCCCGTCGCGCAGCCCAGGTTCACCAGACGACCGCGCGCCAGCACGATGATGCCGCGCCCGTCCGGGAACACGAACTTGTCCACCTGCGGCTTGACGTTCACTTCCTTCACGCCCGGCGCCTTCTCGAGCCACGCGATGTCGATCTCCGAGTCGAAATGGCCGATGTTGCAGACGATCGCCTCGTCCTTCATCTTCTCGAAGTGACGCCCCACGATCACGTCGCAGCAACCCGTCGCCGTCACGAAAATGTCGCCGACCGGAGCCGCCTTGTCCATCGTCGTCACCTCGTAGCCTTCCATGCACGCCTGCAACGCGCAGATCGGGTCGATCTCCGTGATCAGCACCCGCGCGCCCAGCCCGCGCATCGCCTGCGCGCAGCCCTTGCCGACGTCGCCATAGCCGGCCACGACGACCACCTTGCCCGCGACCATCACGTCCGTCGCCCGCTTGATCCCGTCCGCCAGCGACTCCCGGCACCCGTACAGGTTATCGAACTTCGACTTCGTCACCGAGTCGTTCACGTTGATCGCGCGCGTCAGCAGCTTCCCCTCGCGCATCATCTGGTACAGCCGATGCACGCCCGTCGTCGTCTCCTCGCTGACCCCGCACCAGTCGGTCACGAAATCGTGCCACTTGGTCGGGTTCTCCGCGTGCACCTTATGCAGCAGCGTGTCGACGACCTGGACCTCCTGGTTCTCCGTGCTGATCTCGGGCAGGGCTCCGGTCTTGTTGAAGTGCTCCTCGAACTCGTAGCCCCGATGGATCAGCAGCGTTGCGTCGCCGCCGTCGTCCACAACCAGATTCGGACCGGAGCCGTCGGGCCACGTCAACGCCTCGTTCGTGCACCACCAGTATTCCTCGAGCGTCTCGCCCTTCCACGCAAACACCGGGATGCCCGCCTTCGCGACCGCCGCCGCCGCGTGGTCCTGCGTCGAGTAGATGTTGCAGCTCGCCCAGCGCACATCCGCGCCCAGCTCCGTCAACGTCTCGATCAGCACGGCCGTCTGGATCGTCATGTGCAACGACCCCGCCACGCGCGCGCCCTTCAACGGCTTCGACGGCGCGTAGCGCTCCCGGATCGCCATCAGACCCGGCATCTCCTTCTCCGCCATGTCCAGCTCTTTCCGGCCCCATTCGGCCAGCGAGATGTCGGCGATCCTATGCTTGAGTCTTTCGTTCGTCACAGTAGCCATGTAGTCCTGTTTCTCCATCTGGGTTGGCGCGACGCCGGCGGGCGGGACGCTGAGGTCCGCCGACTGCGCTCGATGCGTCGCGCACTCTGATTCGCCAATTCCATAGGGGTGCGATCGCGAGCCGTTGGCCGCCTCGCTACGCCGACGGAACCCCGCCGGCCAACTCGACCACACGCACCGGATGGTCGATGTCGCGGAAGCTGACATCCGCCGCCGCCCCGCGCCGCGCGAGATCCGCGACCTCCTGCGCCACGGCCTCGGTCGCGGCGATGCCCGACGTCGCGTGCTCTGCGGCCCAGTTCATCACGAGAAAGGCGATGTTCACCACCTCGCCCATGACGTCCGGGCGCGCGTACTGCGGATGACCCACCGCGCCGAGGTACACCGGACCCGCGCTCAGCCCAAGCTGCAAGTCCTCATTCGTCATCGCCCGCGCCCGCAGCGCCGTCTCGACCGCCCTGCGCGAATGCGCCGCGCCGGAGAAAAAGCAGAGATAGCCGTCGCCCATGTACTTGATGGGCACGCCGCCGTAGCGCAGCGTCAGCTCCGTCAACTGGTAGAACAGGCCGTTGGCCCACGTAGCGAAATCGCGCGGCTCCATGCCGAGCGAACGATCGTAGGCCCCGTTCACGCTGGAAACCAGCACCGCGGCCTCGAACACATCGCGTCGCGCCTCGTGCGCCGCCAGCAACCAGTCCACCGTGACGCCCAGCAACTGGGCCAGCGGCGCGAGCACCGCGATGTCGGGAGCGTTCTCTCCGCGCTCCCACTTCGACACGGCCTGCGGGCTGATGCCCAAAGCATTCGCAATGTCCTGCTGCTTCAGGCCGCGCTTCTCGCGTTGTCCGCGAATCCGCTTCGCCAGATCCTGCAAAAGCACGTCGGATCTCTCCACGAGCGGTTCCACTAGGGTACCGCGCTCCCATCCAAAGCACAATGACGCATCAGTTTACCAGGATCCCGTCCTGGTTGATCCGAGAACGCCGCCCGCGATCAACGCCCTGCGCTACTCAAACCGCAACAGATGGTAGTTCTTCTTCCCTTTGCGCACCACCGCGATGCGTTCGCCCGCCAGCGACTCCGCCCCCAGCATCGCGCCCTCGCTGTCCACACGCCGATTGTTGAGGTACAGCCCGCCGTTCTTCACCATCCGCTTCGCCTCGCCCCGGCTCGGGAACACCTCCGCCTCCACCAGCACGTCCAGCAGCGGCCGCCCTTCCGTCAACGCCGACCGCGGAACCGCGCTCGAAGGCGCCTCCGCGAAGACCTCCTCGAGCATCGCATCGTCCAGCCCGTCCAGCTCGCCGCCGAATAACGCCTGCGTCGCCCGCTGCGCCTTCGCCAACGCCTCCTCGCCATGCACCAGCCGCGTCATCTCTTCCGCCAACCGTCGCTGGGCCTCGCGCCGCTCCGGGGCCTCCTGCGTCTGTCGTTCCAGCGCCTCGACCTCTTCGCGCGGCAGGAACGTGAAGCACCGCAAGTAACGCCCCACATCCGCGTCCGCCTGGTTCACCCAGAACTGGTAGAACGCATACGGCGACGTCCGCGCCGCATCGAGCCAAATGTTTCCGCCCTCGCTCTTGCCGAACTTCGTCCCGTCCGCCTTCGTCACCAGCGGGAACGTCAGCCCGAAGGTTGACACCCCGGGCCGTAGCCGCCGCGTCAGATCCATGCCCGCCGTAATGTTGCCCCATTGATCGCTGCCGCCCACCTGCAACCGGCATCCGAACGCATCCGACAGGTGGAGGTAGTCATACGCCTGCAGCAACTGATAGGAAAACTCCGTGTAGCTCAGGCCGTGTTCCCGATCCGCCAACCGCGCCCGCACCGACTCCTTCGCCATCATCACGTTCACCGTGAAGTGCTTGCCCACGTCCCGCAGGAACCCAATCAGGCTCAGGTCGCCGAGCCAGTCGTGGTTGTTCACCACCTGCGCGGCGCACGGCCCCGTGAAGTCGAGAAACCGCTCC
This sequence comes from Candidatus Hydrogenedentes bacterium UBA6118, assembly GCA_002422525.1. Lineage (GTDB taxonomy): Bacteria > Hydrogenedentota > Hydrogenedentia > Hydrogenedentales > SLHB01 > UBA6118. The sequence goes on along the minus strand of DIWA01000016.1, from coordinate 13,985 downwards.
AACTGCTGTCGCACGCCCGCCACGTTCCGCTCAATCGTCTCCGCGTCCAGCAACTGGCGTTCGCTCGTCTTGCCGCTCGGGTCGCCGATCATCCCCGTCGCGCCGCCCACCAGCGCGATCGGCTTGTGACCCGCCCGCTGAAACCGCGCCAACCCCACGATCGCCAGAAGGTGCCCAATGTGCAGGCTGTCTGCAGTCGGGTCAAATCCGCAGTACAGCGTAAACGATTCCTGCTCAAGCAGTTCCGCCAACTCCGGGTGCGTCGTCTGGTGGATGAACCCCCGCCACGTCAGTTCTTCGAACAGACTCATGCTCGTTTGCTCCACGCCGGCCGTCCCATCACACTCATCGCTTCACGGGGATCCCGGCATCAATGCATCAATTCGTCAGGAAAGGCGTCCAGGCGGGCCGCGCACTGCCGCGCGGCGCCGCCCCGCCTCGAGGAAGGAAAATCAGACAGACGCGTAGGCGCCGCAGGCGCATCGCGCGCCCGCGGGGATCCCTCCGAACAGAATCAACGGCCTGCCGCTCATGCGCGGAACTCTACCAGACGCCCGCCGCGAACCGCAATCGTTCCCTGCGGACCGAGCGCATCCCGCGCGTCAGACCCGTTCGGTCTGTCGGGTCCATCGGATCGCCGCGTGCGACCCCAACGGCAGCCCCGCGTGCGCGGCGATCACCGGACACTTCACCCTGAAAAGAAAGCAGATGTTCGCGTCCTCTTCGCTGAGCGTCTCGAAGTTGCCCTGCCCCTTCGACAGGATCAAGTCCGCTTCCGCGAATCGGCGTCGAAACGCCTCGCTGCACGACGCCAGTATCGTCCCCGGGGCGTCCGATCCGTTGTCGATCACCTCGACCAGGTCGCACAGACCCGCCGCCTCCGCATCCTCCCGTGTCGCGTCGTTCAACACGGGACCGCCGCGCACGGCAAGGACCACGCGCTCCGTCGGCAACTGCTCAATCAGCAGCCGGTCGAAGAAGATCTCCCCCGCGTTGTCCGCGAGATACAGGATGCTGTCCGCCCCCTGCACCGCCGCGCGAAACGCCTCCATGTCCCCCTCGAACGGTTCATCCAGCGCCCTGCGGATGGACCCCTCGGCCTCGCCCTCTCCAATGCCGCCTTTCACGCCCAGATCGATCACGTTCCCCGCCACCGCCAGACGCAGCGCCAGATACATCGGGTCGGCCGCCGCGGCAATCCGCTCTCTCAGGTCCGGCATCATCGCCGCGGCCATCCGATTGAATCGTTCCTTCACATCGCGGTACGGATCCGCAACGCCGCTGGACTCCCGCAACCAGCGATGGAACAACTGCGCGAAAGCGGGCGGCGACTGCGACAGATCCGCCTCCGCCGCCTCGCGGAGCGCCGCACGCAGGATGCGCTCGTGGTCCACCGGGTCATCCGACACAAACCGCGCCGCCTCCAACCCTTGCCGCACGAAACAGGGAATGCAATCAAGATACGTATTCACTATTCATATCCTCTACTTCTCAGACTCCATCGCGAGACGACTCCGCCCGGCGCCCCCGCGCCCGTCCCGTGCTCCGCCATCGTTCCGCCTCCTCCTCATGTCCACGGCCTCCCCGCATTGTGCGGCAACCCCCGCTCCGCCGCAAACTGCCGCGACCGCGCTGCGCACCCGTCAGATGGACCCGCCCCCTGTTCGCGCCGCGCCGCGCCGCCGGCATACGATGCGTGCCGTCGCCGCGGGAAGACGCTCCGCGGCGCCGGTGTTTCCGTTCCCGAAACAACGCGAGCCCGGCCGGTTCCCGGCCTTGTGGAGGTCCCTTGATGCAACTGCATAGACGTGAGTTCCTGAAGCTGTCGGCCGCCATGGCCGGGTTGCTGGGCGCGACGCCCCCTACCGTCGAGGTCCGCAACGAGATCCCCTACCGGGTCCTCGGCGAGACCGGCGAGAAAGTCTCGCTGCTCGCGGTCGGCGGCTCCCACATCGGTGAGAACAGCCTGACCGACGAAGAGGCGGTGCGACTGATGCGAACCGCCGTGGACGAGGGGGTCAACTTCTTCGACAACGCCTGGATCTACAAGGGCGGGCGCAGCGAGGAGCGCATGGGCCTGGCCCTGCGCGACGGCTATCGGGACAAGGTCTTCCTGATGACCAAGCAGTACACGAACGAGCGCGATGCCGAATCGGTCATGCCGCAGCTCGAGCAAAGCCTGCGCCGCCTGCAAACCGATCGCATCGACTTGTACCAGGTCCATCAGATCCACGAGCCGGACCACGCCCGCAAGGTCTACGAGAACGGCATCCCGGAGATCCTCGTCAAAGCCCGCGAGCAGGGCAAAATCCGGTACATCGGCTTCACCGGCCATTCGCGCCCCGAGTTTCATCGCGAGATGATCGACCGCGGGTTCCAGTGGGACACGGTGCAGATGCCGGTCAACCCCATGGACCACTTCTGGACCAGCTTCGAGGACTCGATCCTGCCGCTGGCGCTCCAGCGCAAGATCGCCGTGATCGGCATGAAATCCCTCGGCGGTTCGCCGGGACGGATCGCCAACGACACAACCGGACTCACCGCCGAGGAGTGCCTTCGCTACGCCATGAGCATGCCGGTGGCCACCGTCGTCAGCGGCATGGACTCGATGCAATGGCTGCACGAGAACATCCGAATCGCGCGCAGCTTCCGGCCGCTGGAAGAGGCGGAGATCGACCAGATCCGCGCCAAGGCCCAGCCGTCGGCCATGGGCGGCGCCTGCGAGCCCTACAAATGGAAGGAGCTCGCATAGCGCGAACCTGCGCAACGCATGCGGGGCGCGGGTGCGATAGGCCGCTCACAGAACGGCGTCCGCCCGCGCCCCTCCCTTGCCGTTACTGCTGCGGCGCTTCCGCCTGCCCCGCCCCGGGCGTCGCGACCGAGACCTCCACGGACTGCCCTTCCTTGAGCAGCAGCGAGCGCCCAAACCGGACGCTGGACCCGATGCGTTCGACTTCCACAGGCGCATCGCCCATGCACGCACGCACGTCGACGGCGCCGCGCAGCATGGCGAGGTCGATCCGCCTCAGCCGCAGCCGTCCGTAGCGCACCTCCACCCGCGCCGCCGTCTCCGTTTCTTCGTACACGCCCCAGACGCCGTCCAGCGCCCAGAAACAGCGGAACGGCCGCTCCGCGAACGCGGGCGCGAACCCGATGCGCTCGGCGCCGCGGTCAAACGAGAACCCGGACCCCGCCAGCAGCAGACCGTACGCGGCCATGGCCCGGGCGTAGTGGTGGCCGCACTCGTACTCGTTCCATGGGTTGCGACGGATGCCGTCGTGACGTTCCCGAACCCCCTTCACGATGGCCAGACCCTCCCGGACGAACCCCTCGAGGATGAGGTGACTGGCCGCCTGGTACTCGATGCCGGACCACACCTCGTCGGAGTACACGAACGGAATCGCGGGCCGTCCGCCCCGCGGCCAGGTGCACAACAGCAGGCCCGCTTCATCGCGCGTCACGAACACCCGCTGCGCGTTGGCATGGTCCCCCAGCTCCTCCCGCCAGTTGTAGCGAAAGATCGACTTCAGCGCCTTGCGCAGATGCCGCTGGTCAATCACGTGGCCCAGACCGGCGACCTGCGCGATCCACTGGCCCAGCACCTGATCCGCCAGACAGCCGGACCCGAACTGGAAACGCGGCGCTTCAGCGGGGTCGTACGACTGCTCGTAGTACTCGCCGTTGAACAGATGCCCGTCGATCCAGGCGCGGCCCTTCTCATACACCGCCCGGTAGGTCGCCGCGACCTCGGCCTCGCCGAGATACGCCGCCATCTCCGCGCCCGCCGCCAGCGCGCCGAGGTAGAAACAGCCCATCAGCGGGTTGGCGCCCACGAACTCGATGTCGTACGTGTTGTGCTGGATTCCGGTCATCACGCCGTCGCGGTCGGGATCCCACTGCACCCAGGCGTACTCGAGCGCCCGCTTCACGCTCGGCCAGAGCGACCGCAGCCAGGCGTCATCCCCGCTGATCTTCCAGTCGCGGTACGTCTTGATCACGCCGCCCATCTGCCCGTCGCCGCAAGCATGGAAGGCGTTCGGGTCCGCCCCCAGCGGCAACTGGAGCCGGAAGCACATCCCGCCGTCCTCGCGCATGTTGTAGGTGTAGTCGGCCGTCCGCATGGATCGCTCCAGCTCGGGGAACAGGAACGGCAGGGTCTGCTGATAATTCCACACGTGCGTGCACGAGCCCTCGCAACATCCCGCGACATCGTGGCAGCCCTCGAACCCGTAGAACGTGCCGTCCGTCAGGCGCAGACACGTCGTCGTCTTGAGGATCGCCATCTGACTCGACACTGCATCGAGCACGTGCGCCGGCAGCGTGCTCGAGAACAACGCCTCGTGGAACTGCCGCGTGCGGGCGTAGAGCGACGCCTCCCGCGCATGGAGCTTCGTCGCCGCATCGAGCGCGTCGGCGAACACCTGCCCGTAGTAGTTCCGCCACACCGGACGCTTTCCCTGCGCATCCGGCCCGACCCAATACTGCTCGAAGTTCGGGAAATGCCAAGTGATGTAGAACGAGACCGTCTCGCTTTCGCCGGCGGGGATCGTCACCACCGCGCCCACCGCGCCCGCGTCGGGTCGATCCGGCGGCGAGGGCTCCGGGTAGTCGCGTTCCGGGAACCGACCCGTCGCCGAGAAGTGGTCCCAGAAGTCGTGGTTCGCGTCGAACCACCCTTCCCGAAGCCAGTAGCGCAACATAGTTGTGTCGCGGTGCGACGTGAGCAAGGCCATCGTGCCGAACCGGGGATGGTCCTCGGGCCACCGCGTCGACGAAAACAGCAGGCCGCGCAGATCGCCCGCGTGCACCGGCGTGTTCACGCTGCCGCCGAGACCGTGTTCGACGTCCGCCTGCCCCGCCAACCGCGCCGCATCCCCAATGGATCCCACGGCGTTGAGCAGGCTCCACGCAAGTGCGGCGATCACGGGCGCGGATCCAGGGTTACGCAGCGTGTAGCGCAGAATCGCCGCGGGAAAGCCGGAGGCCTCCGCGTCGCTCGGGATGAACGGATTGTAGGCTTCCAGGCTGACTTCAACCGGCAGCGCTTCGCACGTGAAGTCGACCCAGGCGAACGGGTACTCCCCGCGGAAAGTGCAGGCGTCCATGTGGGGGAAGCCCTCGCCGCTCGCGCAGGGTTCGCCCGTGCCGCCGTGTTGATAGGGCGGCAATTCCGGAGCCTGCACCACGCGACACACCGGCTCCTCCCCTTCGCGCCGCGCCCAGAGGATCGGGAACGTCCGCGGAAGGATGGACCCGACGTTCGGCCGGTTGAAGATCTCCCAGTCGACCAGGCCGCCGCGACCGGAGAGCCCGACGCTCCCCGTGCCGATCCCCCCGAGGGGCAACGACACCATCGCGAGACCGCGGCCGGAGAACGTGCGTTGGGGCCCTTGCGCGAACAGCTCGCGCTTGCGATATGCCTTCTTCACTGATCCGTCCTTTCGCGGAAAGCGCGCGGCCTCACTCCAGCCCGTACAGCTCGGTCGGGTTCTCGTAGAGCCACGTGTGCGCGAGCTGGATCGCCCTCTCTTCGCTGAAATCGCCGTCCTCGACGCGACGCGCAAGCACCCGGGCGATGTCCTCGCGGGCCATGACCAGATGGCCGTACACCTTCTCCACGGGAAGCCCGTAGTCGCCGCCGAACCCGATGATCTTGTTCATCGGGACCATGTCGATCAGCTCATCGAGGCCCGCCATGGCGAAGCGCTGCGAGATGATGTGCGTCCAGCAGAGGTTGAGCCACACGTTCGTGAAGCCTTTGCCCAGCATGATCGCCTCGCGCATCCAGGGATACCCGAGGTGGTAGATGTCGAATCGTGCATCGGGATGGCGCTGGAGAACGGGAATCATGTGCGTCGGGTCCAGCATCCGAAAGTCGCCCCAGTATCCGGTATGCACGCAGACAACGAGCCCCAACTCCGTGGCGTAGCGGATCACCTCATCCACCACGAAGTCGCGCAGCGGGTTCACCGGAGGCAGCTCCTCGTACTCGCCCGTCAACACGCGGCTGAAAGCGGAGGCGGCCTCCTCCCGAGACGGCGCCTCGTAGGGGTTCGAGAACATCTTGAGCCCTACGGCCCCCTGCGCCTTGACGCGATCGACGTACGCGCGCATCGCGTCAAGGTAGTCGTCGAGCGAACCGATGCTCGCCTCGGGATCAAACGGCGGTCGTGTGAGATCCGCGCCGCGCTCCATGGGATACGCCATCGGCATGACCGGCCGAAGCATGCTCGAACCGCCGAGATCCGTCGATCCGCACTGGGTCAACGCAACCTTGATGCGGCAGGCGTCGCGCAGAACCCGGTCGTAGAGCCCCGGCTTATTGGCCTCGCGCATCCGTTCGCTGAGCGTGACATAGGTCCGGTCGGAGATGTCGTCCACGTCGTAGAAGGCCCGCGCGGCGATGCGCGCGGCGCGGGCGTAGCTGCCATGGCGGATCCGCTCGTAGTACGGAGCGAACAAGGCCCAGCGCGCCTCAAGCGGGATCGTGCGATCAAACAGCTTGTTATAGTCGTCGTGCGACATCCGCGCGACCAGCAGGTCATCGCGCGTGTAGTGACTGAACAGCGTAAAAACGTCCACGGTCGCGTCCGTGCGCTGGGATTCCGGCCCGAGATGCTCATGCGCATCAATGATGGTCATCTCTTCCATCGCACGGACCAGGTTCTTCTCGAGGTCGGTGAGCTTCATGGGGGCGTCTCCTTGCCGATGGCGTCCGGTCGATCGACCTGCATGACAACCGCCCGGGAACACGGACATCCCTGTTCCCGGGCGGAACTAGGAAGACTCAGCTCCAGTCGAGGCAGGCGCGCACGGCGCGCAGCGCGGCGTCGGTCGTGCCGGATCTGCCCGACTCGAGCGCGACATAGCCGTCGTAGCCCGTGTCGTGCAACGCCTTGAGGATGTTGCGGTAGTTCAGCTCGCCCGTTCCGGGCTCCTGACGCCCGGGGTTGTCGGCCACATGGAAGTGACCGATGCGATCGATGTTCTGCGTAAGGTTCCGGGTCACATTCCCTTCGGTGATCTGCTGGTGATAGATGTCGAACAGCATCTTCACGTTAGGGCTGTCCACCTCCTCCAGGATCGCCATCGTCTGGTCCGTTCGGGTGAGGAAGAACCCCACGTGGTCGACGAGCGGGTTCAGCGCCTCAATCACGATCGTCACGCCTTCGCCCTCGGCGATCGGCGCCAGCCGCTTCAGGCAGGCGACTATGTTGGCTGCCTGCTCTTCGCGCGAGATGTCGTCGCGCTCGTTGCCGCTCAGACCGATCAACCGCGTCACGCCCAGCTTGTGCGCGATCTGCACGTTGTCCCGGAACTGCTGCTCCAGACGATCGTGGTCGCTCGCGTCCACCATCTGACCCGGCGCGATGGCCCCCGCGCCGCTGATGCAGGTCAACGCGAGCCCCACTTCGTCCATCTTCGCTTTCAGCGCGTCGAGATCGCCGCTCGGGCCGAGCCATTCGTACGCCTCGAACCCGTAATACGCGATCTGCTCGAGCTGCTCGTTCACATCGCCGTCGAACCAGCCGAGCGGAGGCGCGATCCGGAGCGGCGCATCTGCGAAAAGCCCTTCGCTGTCCCGCATCTCGACGCTCTCCTGGGCGGAAGCGCCGCCCGCCGCCGCCACGGCGCCGGCCGCCGCGGCGCACGATGCCATGAATCCACGTCGGTTCATGTGATTGCTCTCCAAGTTGCGCCCGAGGAGAATGGTGTTGGCCCTCTCCTCGGGCCGCTTTCCATATCCCGGCCGATCGGGGGACGCGCCCCCGCGCGCCCGGGCGTTCGCGAGCCGGTTCGGTCTACGCGCCGGGCACGGGAACCGGGCCGACGGGATACTCCTTCGCGAAATCGAGATCGTCCGGCACGAGGCTCAGATCGGAGTTGAGCGCGTCCTCCCACGTCACCCGCTGGCCGGTGTAGGCCGCCATGCGCCCCATGATCCCCGTGAGCGTGCTCTCGGCCACTTCCTGCGCCTGGTGGTAGTAGGGGCCCGTACCGCGAATGCTGTTCACGAGGTCAATGTGCTCCTGGTAGTAGGGGTTGTTGCCCGCTTCGCCGAGCGCATGGCAGAGCGTCGACCCCTTGCTGCCGAACGCCTCCTCGAACACATCGCCGTGCGAGTTGTTCCAGTGGCGCGAGAAGCTGAACATGTGCACCCCGCCCGGATACTGGTAGTCGCACGAGAAGTGGTCGTACAGGTCGCCGTAGCGCTCCTCGGCCGGCTTCCATGCGCGGCCGCCCGACGCGACCACGGCCTCGGGATGCGCGTTCAACACCCAGTTGCACACGTCGAGGTTGTGCACATGCTGCTCGACGATGTTGTCGCCCGACACCCAGCAGTAGTTGTACCAGTTGCGGATGCGGTACTCGAGGTCGCTCCAGCCCTCCTGCCGGTCATGCACGAACGGCAGCGAGCCGCACCAGTAGGCCCGCATCGCGCGCACCTCGCCGATCGCTCCGTCGTGGATCTTCGCGATCGTCTCGATGTACTCCTTCTGATGGCGGCGCTGCGTGCCCGCGACGAAGCTGAGGCCCGCCTTCTTGTGCTTCTCGCCGGCCTCCATCACCATCCGTACGCCCACCGGGTCGGACGCCACCGGCTTCTCGCTGAAGATGTGCTTGCCCGCTTCCACCGCGGCCGCGATGTGCTTGGGCCGGCAATAGGGCAGCGTCCCCTCGATGAGGATATCGATGTCTGTCGCCAGGATCTGCTTGTACGCGTCCAGACCGGTGAAACAGTGGTCCGGCTCCACGGCGACCTTGCCGGCGAGGTTCTCGGCGCCGGCTTTCACCATCCGCTCGTAGACGCCCATCGTCCGGTCTTCGAACACATCCGCGAGCGCGATGAGCACCACGTTCTCATTCGCCTCGAGCAACTGGTTGAGCGCGCCCGTGCCGCGACCGCCGCAACCGAGCAGGCCGACCTTCAGCGTGTCGCCACTCTCCTGAGCGCGTGCGGCGCGCGCGGCGAGCATCGCCGCGCCCGACAAAGCCGCCGCGGCCTTGCCGAACTCCCGGCGGGTGATAATGTGTTTCAGAGACTGCGTGTCCATGTTTTCCTCCTCCCAGGAACCTCTTCTGTCGTCCGGGTCGCTTCGCGTCGCCCCGGTCAAGCGCAAGGCTTTTAGTCTACACTTTCGGCGCGCGGGCGCAAAGCGCCGCACAGCCGTCGCGCTTCCGGCGAGACCGCGCGGGAAGGTACAATACGCCCGTCCGATGAGGGAGGAGCTCAGACCCTGAAAGACACAAGAAAACGCCGAACCTCTGCCCCGACGGAGTCGCCCGCCGCGCAGACGCAACCGCATCCGCTGGGAGGCGACCCATCGCCCCTGCATGGCAAGACGCTGATCGGGTGGTCGGAGCATATCGACCTGCCGGACTGGGGCATCGAGGGACTCCACGCGAAGGTGGACACCGGCGCGCGCACCAGCGCGCTCCACGTCGAGGACTTGCGCGTGCTGCCCGGCGGACGCCGTGTACGGTTTGATGTGGTGCTGAGCCGCAAGCGCCAGGACGACCGCATCGAGGTCACCGCCCCGATCGTGAAGTGGGCGCGCGTGCGGTCCAGCACGGGCGAGTATGTCCAGCGCTGCTTCGTGCGCACGACCATGCGCCTGGGCCCCGTGACGCGCGAGATCGAGATCTCGCTGGTATCGCGCGAACGGATGCTCTATCGCATGCTGATCGGCCGCACCGCGCTCGAACGGCATTTCGTCGTCGATGTGTCACGACGCAAAGCCCTCGGCAGTCCGCCCCGAACGACCCGAAAAGGGAAACGACCTGCATGAAGATCGGGATCCTGAGTCGGCAGCCCCGCAGCTACAGCACGCGACGACTCCGCGAGGCCGCCACGGGCCGCGGCCACCGGGTCCAGGTGCTCGACACGCTGCGCTTCTCCATATCCCTCGAGCAAGAGAGGCCGGGCCTGCACTATCGGCAACGCCGCCTCGGCACGTTGGACGCGGTGATCCCCCGCATCGGCGCGGGAATCACGTTCTTCGGCCTGGCGGTGCTGCGCCAGTTCGAGATGATGGGCGTCTACACCGCCAACGACTCGATGTCCATCGCCCGTTCCCGCGACAAACTCCGCGCGATCCAACTGCTCAGCCGCTACGACATCGGCATCCCGGCCACGGAATTCGTCCGCGACTCGGCCGACATCATCCCCGCCATCCGACGGGTCGGCGGCGTGCCGGTGATCCTGAAGGTGCTCGAAGGGGCCCAGGGCGTCGGCGTGATCCTCGCGGAATCCGAGAAGATGGCCGAAGCGATCATCCAGACCCTGCACAGCGCCCGACAGAACATCCTGATCCAGAACTTCGTACGCGAGAGCGAAGGACGCGACCTGCGGGCCCTGGTCGTGGGCGACCGCGTCGTGGCGGCGATGCGCCGCATGGCCCGGCCCGGCGAGTTCCGCAGCAACGTGCATCGCGGGGCGAAGGTCGAAGCGGTTGACCTGCCGCCGGAGTACGAACGAACGGCCCTGCGCGCCGCCCAGATCATGGGCCTCCGGGTGGCCGGCGTCGACATGCTCGAGACCAGCGCCGGTCCGCAAGTGCTTGAAGTGAACTCGAGCCCGGGGTTCGAAGGACTCGAGCAAGCTACCGGCATCGACGTGGCCGGCGCCGTGATCGAGGACATCGAACGCAACGTGCTCTCGCCCGAAATGGAGCTGCGGCAGCGGCTGCGACTGCCCGGCGGCTACGGCATCGCCGAGCTGCACGTCCACCAGATGCCCGCGCTCGAACACCACACCCTGCGCGAGATCGACCTCGCGGGGCGCAACATCCAGCTCATGAGCATCACGCGGCACGACGGCGTGTTGTCCAACCCATCAATCGACGAGACGATCCTTCCCGGAGACCGCCTCCTGTGCTACGGAGAACTGCTCGAGCTGCGGAACCTGATAGGCGCCGAAAAGAAACGGCGGCGCAAGAAGCGCCCGCGACCCGGGGATACGCAAGGAGGGGAATCCACCGGATCCGCATAGTCCGATCAGCGCTTGGACTCCGGCAGCCGCCGGCCCAGATCCCCCGCATGGATGCGACACACCGCCAATGCAAGCGCATCCGCGGCATCGTCGGGACGAGGCCGTTCGTCCAGGTTCAACAGGATGCGCGTCATCTCTTGCACCTGCGCCTTGGCCGCGCGTCCATAGCCCACAACCGCGCTCTTCACCTCCAGCGGGCTGAACTCGGCGAGCGGCAGTCCCGCCTGCGCCACCGCCAACGCAATGACGCCGCGCGCCTGCGCGACCGCAATGCCCGTGGTGACATTGCGGGAGAAAAACAGCTTCTCAATCGCGACCGCGTCGGGGCGATGCTGCGCGATCAGCTCGCGGCACGCGTCATGGATGATAACCAGCCGGTCGGCGAACGCCTCCGAGGGCGCCGTGCGGATGGCCCCATGGGCGACATGGACCAGCCGCGTGCCGTGTCCCTCGACGACCCCGTACCCGGTGGTCGCCGTGCCCGGGTCAATCCCGAGCACGCGCACGCTCATGACTCTACGAGCGAGGCCATCTCCTCGTCAGAGATATCGAAATTCGAGAACACGTCCTGCACGTCGTCGTCGTCCTCGAGGGCCTCCATCAGACGCAAGACGGCGGCCGCGTCCTTCCCGGACACCTGCACCGTGGTCTTCGGAAGCATCGTGAGCTTGGCTTCCTCCGCGATCAAGCCCGCTTCCTCGAGCGCCTGCGACACGACATGCAGATCGCTCGCCGCCGTGGTGATCACGCACACCTCATCGTTGTCCGTGTCCACGTCCTCGGCGCCGCACTCGATCGCCTTCTCGAACAGCTCCTCGTCCGACAAGCCGTTCCGCGGAACCGTGATGCTTCCCTTCTGGTCGAAGTTCCACGTCACCGCGCCGTTTTCCGCCATCGATCCGCCGTTCTTCGAGAGAACGTGACGCAATTCGGCGACCGAACGGTTCTTGTTGTCCGTGATCAGGTCGACGATCAGCGCCACTCCCCCGGGCCCGTATCCCTCGTAGCGAAGCTCTTCATAGGTGGTTCCCGGCAGCTCCCCCGTGCCCTTCTGGATCGCGCGCTCGATGTTGTCCTTGGGCATGTTCTGCGCGCGCGCGGCATTCAAAACCGTGCGAAGCCGCGGGTTCATCTCGGGATTGCCGCCGCCGGCCCGGGCGGCGATGGAGATCTCTTTGGCAAGGCGGGAGAAGATCTTACCCCGCTTCGCATCCAACGCGCCCTTTTTCCGTTTGATAGTACTCCACTTAGAGTGACCCGACATACGCTTTGGCTCTCCTGGACAACCCACAAATTCCTCAAAAACCCCTGCTGGGGAGCGCTCCATAGTATAGCAAGCACGCGGATTTGGGCGCAATGGAGTTGTGTGAGTTGCAGAAGAGACGGGATCTCGTGTATACTACTGAATAAATGTTCCGTTGTTCTCGGAGGACAGACCGATGGACGCATCGCCCGACCTCTTCAACGTCGAACCCTTCTCCCGCCCCACGCGCCGGCGTTCCGCGCCCCGTCGGTCCAGACCGCCCCTTCCGCCCGCCGTGCAATCCGCCCTGGACGATCTCAGGCGGACCCTCGAGGCCATGCCGGGCGACGAGATGGAACGCCGTCGCGTCCGCTGGGAGGACACGATCGCCCAGTCCCGCCGATCCTGAGCGCCCCGACGTCGCGCGTGTGCTCCCGCGGGGGCGCGTCTGCTACTATCTCGGAGTGTCCGCCCCGGGGATCCCGTGAGCATATCCCGCCGATCCTGTAGGGGCATCTCGCCGACCGACGACGACCCGGTCTCGTCGCCCGACCGGATGGATGAGAAGAAGCAGAGGAGGAGCCATGCGCAGTGATGCAGTGAAGAAGGGCTTCGAGCGGGCGCCGCACCGTTCGTTGCTGTGGGCCACCGGGCAGATTCAATCGCAGGAGGATTTCGATAAGCCGTTTATCGGGATCTGCAACAGTTTCATCGAGATCATTCCTGGCCACGTCCATCTGAACGAGCTGGGACGCCTCGCCAAACAGGCCATTCGCGACGCCGGCGGCGTACCATTCGAGTTCAACACAATCGGCGTCGATGATGGGATCGCCATGGGCCATGACGGCATGCGGTACTCCCTGCCGTCCCGCGAGCTGATCGCCGACTGTCTCGAGACCGTTGTCAACGCGCACAAGCTCGACGGGCTGATCTGCATTCCCAACTGCGACAAAATCGTGCCGGGCATGCTGATGGGCGCGTTGCGCTGCAACATCCCGACCATCTTCGTCTCCGGCGGCCCCATGGAGGCGGGCACGGGCAAGGACGGCGACAAGATCGACCTGATCACCGTGTTCGAGGGCGTCGGCGCCCACAAGAAGGGCGACATCAACGACGCGGATCTGGCCCAGCTCGAGCGCCATGCGTGCCCCACGTGCGGCTCTTGTTCAGGCATGTTCACGGCGAACTCGATGAACTGCCTGTGCGAAGCGCTTGGCATGGCGCTTCCCGGCAACGGCACGGTGCTGGCCGCCTCCGGCGACCGTCGCGGGCTGGTGAAGCAAGCCGCGCGACAGGTCCTCCGGCTCATCGAGGCCGATCTCAAGCCCCGCGACATCGTCACCGCCGAGGCCATCGACAACGCGTTCGCGCTGGACATGGCCATGGGCGGCTCCACCAACACCGTGCTGCACACCCTCGCCATCGCCCACGAGGCCGATGTCGACTATCCGCTGAGCCGGATCAACGAGGTCTCCGCGCGCGTGCCCAACGTGTGCAAGGTCTCGCCGTCGAGCAAGTGGCACATGGAAGACGTCGGCGCGGCCGGCGGCGTCAGCGCGATTCTGGCCGAGCTGGCCAAACGCGAGGGCGTCCTCCATCTCGACACGAAAACCGTGACCCTGCAGACCCTGGGCGAGAACATCGCCGGCGCCGAGAGCGCGAACCGCGAAGTCATCCGGTCCATCGACGCGCCCTACAGCCAGACCGGCGGCCTGGCCGTCCTCTTCGGCAACCTCGCGCCCGACGGCG
>DIWA01000014.1 GCA_002422525.1 Candidatus Hydrogenedentes bacterium UBA6118 | reverse complement strand
CGCTGGCGCTGGCCGCCGGAGAGGGCCTTGGGTTTGCGGTCGAGCAGTTCGGTGATGCGGAGGATCTCGGCGGCGTCCTGCACGCGCTTCTGGATCTCGTTCTTGGGGTACTTCCGCAACATGAGGCCGAAGGCCATGTTTTTGTAGACGGTCATGTGGGGGTATAGGGCGTAGTTCTGGAACACCATCGCGATGTCGCGATTTTTGGGGGGCACGTCGTTGACGAGGGTGTCGCCGATGTAGATCTCGCCTTCGGTGATCTCCTCGAGTCCGGCGATCATGCGCAGGGTGGTGGATTTCCCACAGCCGGAAGGTCCGACGAGGACGACGAATTCCTTGTCGTCGATGACCAAGTCGGCGTTCTTGACGGCCTCAACGCCCCCCGGGTAGACCTTCTTCACGTTCTTCAGTTCGACTCTGGCCATGGATGCATTGCCTCCCCACACGGGCCTTCTGCTCGTACGTCACGATTCATGGGAACACGCATGTCTGGGGACATGCGGCATCGGGCATGGTACATCAGGGCCAGAGTTGAGTCAAGGAACGGGTCGAGCGTGCGAGCATGCAAGACGGGGCCTGGGGGGGCGGCGCCCCATCGGGAGTTCACGAGAAAAGCCAGTAGACGAAGCCGACGTTGAGGGCGACCATGACCCAGAAGAAGGCGAATCCGTACATGCCTTCGCGGGTGGGCATGGGGATCTCGATGTCGGGATGGTTGATGAGCTTGCGGGGCGCGGGGGCCTCGATGCCGGGGGGCAGGGTGAAGGGCGCCTGGTGGGGCTCGTTGGGCTGGATCGGGGTGCGCAGGCAGGCGTAGAAGCGGTCGAGGCGGGCGGCGTCGACGCGGCGGGTGAACAGGCTGACGAGGATGCAGGCGCCGAAGCCGGAGACGAGCATGAAGAAGATCTGCCAAGAGACGCGGAATGCGCCTTGCCAGAGCATGAGTTCGGGGAGACTGCCGGCGAAGCGGGCGTTGAAGTCCCACAGGGCGAGGCCGAAGAGGTCGATGCGGCTGGTGAAGGCGACGACGAGGAAGGCGGCGATGGTGCCGACCCATGCGCCGGCGACGGTGGTGCGGCGCCAGAAGAGGCCGAGCCAGAAGGCGGCGCCCATCATGGCCTGGACTTTGAAGAACCACTCGAGGGCGGTGGGGACGTCGGAGAAGGCGAAGGCGAAGTAGACGCTGCAGATGACGATGACGAGGGCGGTGATGCGTCCGACAAGGACGTAGTGGCGCTCGGGGGCGGTCTTCACGATATGGCGGCGGTAGAGGTTCTGGGTGAACAGGCCGGAGCAGGAGACCATGAAGGCGTCGCAGGAGGACATGATGGAGGCGAGCAGGGCGGCGACGAAGATGCCGAGGAGGCCGGGCATGAGCGTGGGGAGCATTTCGCGGGCCATGCGGCCGTAGATGCGGTCGGGGATGACGTCGGTCTTGCCGGCGAAGTAGACGATGGCGCAGAGCCCGGTGAGCATCCAGGCGATGGTGCAGAGGCGTTTGAGGAGGTTGCCGCCGGCGAAGCCGACGCGGCCGTCCATCTCGTTTCGGCCGCCGGCGCAGACGCCCATGATGTGGGGTTGGGTGACGATGCCGACGATGGCGGAGAGGGCGAACATGACGATGTGGAAGAGGTTGATCTCGCCGGGGGCGACGAGGCTGAACATGTCGGGGTCGGCGATGCCCTCGCGCAGGCCGATGAGACCGCCGACGGCGACCCAGGCGAAGGGCAGGATGATGAAGGAAAGGATGATGGTGAGGATGCCCTGGATGAAATCGGTGACGATGGCGGCGGCGAGTCCGCCGGCGATGCCGTAGAAGAGGAAAAGGAGGGTCATGACGACGATGGCGTAGGAGGCGGGGATGGCGCTGCCGGTGACGGCGTCGATGGTGGCGCCGGCGCCGCGGAGGAGCACGCCCATGTTGACGGTGAGCTGGGCGACGCCGACGAGGGCGTAGAGCCCGCCGACGGAGGAGTCGTAGCGGTATTCGAAGAAGTCGCCGGTGGTGAGGGCGCGGCAGCGGCGGAACATGGGCGCGATGAGCCAGTAGAAGGGGGTGGCGAAGAGCCAGAGCCACTGGTACCAGATGCCGGAGATGCCGTTGGTGTAGGTCTTGGAGGAGACGCCGACGGCGTCGTTGCCGCTGGTGCCGGCGCCGAAGGCGAAGAAGACCATGAAGGCCTTGCCGAAGCGTCGGCCGCCCATGAAGAAGTCGGCGGTGTCGTTGACGCGCCGGGCGGTCCAGATGCCGATGCAGATGATGCCGAGGAAGTAGACGGCGAGCGTGAACCAGTCCCAGATGCTCAGACCGAGGTATTCAGCCATGGCGGAGAGCCCCCTTCCGTGGTCCTGATCGGGTTGCGCGGGGCCATCGTACTGGAAGCGGGGCGGGGGGTCAATCGGGCGGGAGGATGTTATGGGGTGGACGGGGTGGACGGGGTGGAGGACCGTGGCCATGCGGGGCATGGTACGGGGAGCGGTAGAACAGAGACGGCGAGCGAGCGCGGGAAGACAGTGATGGAGCGCCTCCGTGTCTGCCTAGGCCTTTCTCTTGCTCTTTTCCGGGGTCCCGTTGTTCAGAAACGCGACGTACTGCTCGACGGTCTGCATCACGGCTTCTTGCACGTCCTGCGTCAGGTAGCTGTCGATTTCTGAGGAGCGATCCAACGCCCAATCGGACAACTCGCCGGGCAGCTCTGTGCCCGCGTTCTCCAGCAGCCTGAGGGTGACAGCCGCGCCAAACTCGTCGTCGTGAAATCCGCTGGGACCGTCATCCGGAACCGTGTCGTTGGGGTCCAGCATATACACGACGCCTGCCAGGGCAAGGCTTCGCTCACGAGGGGTTCGACCGTGTACGCCGCATCGGAGCAGGTACCCGAGGACCTTCGATATGTCACTGGTCTCACCGCACGTCCTGACGTCGCGCAGCGCCGCGGCGAGCGGCGAAGCGGTCCGCGATAGCTCGAAGCACGTGAGAACCTCGATCGCGATGTCCAGGTTCTGCCGGAAGACGCCCATCGTGGACTGGAGGAGTGCGCTCAGGAAGGTGGACATGGCCGCCGCCTGACGGGCGCTTGCCGAGGGGATTGGCGCTGGAGACGCCGGTCCAGGTTCACCGCGCACTGCTGACATGGCAAACCCGAGACCCGCGAACGCTTCAGATAGCTGGGCTAAGGCAGGGATCGATCTGGGCGCGTTGCCGGAGCCGCTCTGGCCCGTCCGAGTACTGGAGACGGCCGGACTGTGCGTCTCGGTCGGCTCTGAGGCCGCATCCGGTTCCTGGTCGCTGGGCTCCGCCTGAGATCCGTCACGCTCCATCAGGCGCTCGCAGCGCGTTCTCAGGTTCGTCGCCACGGCCTTGAGGAACGCCAGATCACCAATCCGCTCCTGCATTGCGTCGAGGAAGGAAGTTGGAGAGGATATGGCGAGGTTACTGTGTAGCACGCCCTTTCCGTCCTGATCGGTGGAGAAACCGAAGGCAGAACGCAGATGCGTGAACTCGGAGTCTCTGCGCAAGTCCGCACCGGGGGGGAGCGCGATTCGCCGCCGCAGGACGAGCATTTCGAGGTCTTGTTGGGCAGCCGCCGGTTCTTCCGCCCCGTCGCTCGCCTCGGGGAATCCACACGCGTGGCGCACCAGGCCATGGACATGACGCAGGTAGCAGTCAAGCAGCCGGTACCACTCCTCGCCTTGCGACGTCATCGCCACGAACACGGCTTGTCCCAGGGCCTTGCGGGGCAGTGTAATCCCCAGCCACGTATGGCAGCTGCTCAGGAGTTCCGTAGCCGCTTCGTCCGAGTTGGATGCTGAGACCGGACATGAAGGCAGGGCCACTACTCCAGCAATGTGCGAGCGGAGGGTGGGTCCTGCTTCATGCGGGTAGGAGAGCTCGATTCGCTCGACGGCGTCGATTCCGAGCAAGAACGCCAACCATGGCGGAAGCTTCCCAGAGATCATCGCCACAGTGTCCGGGGCTGTCGCCGTCAGGATCCTGCTCGCGCCGTCCAGGAACTCGAGTCTCTCATTCTGTCGAACATACCGTGTGCGCAGCCCGAACGGGCCCTTCACGCTTCGCTCGAATTCCTTGAACTGGTCCACCTTCACTCCGGGGACCGCTTCCCTGAGGCGCACCTTCAACGCGCATGGATCCCGCACCGTGACTGGTCTGAGTACGATTGCGTCGGCACGATCCGCGCCGTCCCAGTGCTTGGCCGGTATGCCCAGCACTGCCTCGACATAGTCACGCCAACCGTCGCCCAGGAACAGAAGCGGCAGCCACAGCTCGCGCAAGCTCGTGCCCGCATAGGCCGGAGGAGGGCCGTACTCCGCCGCATCGAATTCCTCGCACGCTCGGATGTAGTCAATGAGCGGGGCGACCGCCCCTGCATTAGGTCCTTGTGCGGCGGCCTCCAGGGAATGAACCAGCAGCATGAACGGATCGTCGGTGCGCTCCGGCTGGGGCAATGCGCGGCCGATCACGGAGGCGGCCCGGTTGTAGCGGTCTGTCAGTCCGGGGAGCGGTCGCATCTAGCGCATCCTCCGTTCCAGCGCGGCGCACTCCTTGTCGATCACTCGGACCCGTTCGCCGATGTCCTTGAACAAGCCCTCCACCTGATCCGCGAGGTCGTCCCCAGCTCTGATCAAGGGCGAGATCTGTTCGGACATGGCCTCCAGGACGTCGCTCTCGAACTGCTTGAGTCGGGCCTCGACGTTCGGCACGATGCGACCTTGGATGTCCGCTCGACGGTTCTGCTTGCGAGCCTTCTCCTTGACCTGAAGCGCGGTCATCTCCCTTGCGCGCTTGACCTGTCCCCAGCTCACCGTGATGAGCGTGAGCAGTCCGGCGCCAACAGCCACGACCTGGAGACCAAGCACGAGGCGCCCGGCCACGTCGCCGAGGCCCGGGACGAACCTGAGGACCCACGTGACGGGCTGGAGTAGGGCGGGTACCACGAATATCGCCGCAACAATCCCGAGCGCAACAGGAAGGTTGGTGGTGAACAGACTTTTCAGGCCGTCAAACAGCGCCGCGGCCATGTTCTTGCTCCAGTCGGTCACGCCTTGGGGAACCACAAACGGGCTCACATCTGATGGTCGTGTCAGGTCCTCGATCAGATCGTCCGCCAGTTCGCTCACCTGCTGCTGCAGTCGCTTGGCCTTCGCCGGCTCGAGCGGTGCGTCATCGTTCAGGTACCGCGAGACAGAACGCAGCACGCCCCGGTCCAGCGTTCGCCGGAGCCGTTCGGGGAGCGATTCCCGCACCACGAGAGCCGTCTGCGACTTGATGTCGTTCTGGATCTCATGGAGCGCCTGGTTCCATTTCCCGGTTGTCGACACCGTCCCTATGCCATCCTCGGCGCGACTCGCGATCCGGTCCACGATGCGGTCGTACTCCTTGAGGAGGTCGTCTCGAAGCCGTTCGAAGCTCTCGTCCAGGTCCTCCTCGTAGCCGGCCTTGGGGCGGGACCGCTCAAGCTCGTCCTTCAGCATCGCGTTGAGTTGGTCGTAGATCGATCGCAGTTCACGGGAGCTCTTGATGACCAGCCGCTCACGGTTGGTGTCCAGATCGGAACGCTCGGATCGAGTCGACTGCAGCACGCTCACCTTGTCACTCACATACCCCGAGAGCGTGTTGCGCACGTTGTCGATGTTCCAGTCCTCGGTGATGTGGTGTTTCAGATCGTCGGCGACGGGCTGCTGCGCGCGGTAGTTGCGCGCCGACACGAATGCGATGCGGCCTTCCTCGACCGCGTCAGCCATGGCGGGGAAGTAGCGGACCAGCTCGTCCTTTGCCTTTGCACGGGCGTCTTCCTCGGTAGTGATGCCTTTGTAGATGTCGGAGGTCTGCCAGAGGTCCCAGAAGGTGACGACGGGAATGATCGGGCGCGAGGTCTGGCGGATGAAGGGGTTCACCGCCTCGGAGGTCCTGCGGGTGATCGCGTCGCTCTTGACCGCGACGATCAGCAGCATGAATTCCTTCATCCAGCTCTGTAGCGCCTGCTCGTCCTTCCAGTACGGGCCGCCGAGGCCGGGCGTATCCAGCAGCTCCACCCGCTTCTCCGCCATGGACTGAAACACCCCGGCGGCGAGTTCGTTCGTACCCAGCAGCAGACGGAAATGGTGGACGTCATGGAGCGCTCCGCCTCGCTTTCCGGAAACCTTCGCCTGGTATTCCTCCTCAGACAGGCGGACCTCCGTTCCATCGTGCTTCACTTCGTAGAACTCGTGGTACCGGCCGCCGGCCTGGAAGCCGACCAGGGTGCACATTGCAGTGACGATGCTGTCTCCCGTCGGCAGCGTCTCCTTGGCCTTGGGCGGGAGGAGAAGCGCATTGAGGAGGCTTGACTTGCCATGGGAGTAGTGCCCGACAACGCCGACATAGATGGGACTCCGAATGGCGCGCTCACAGTCCTCAGCCGCGCGGGAGATGTACTCCTGGAAGTCAAGGAACTTCTCCTCGAACCTGTCGAGCCTGTTTGTCCCTTTGAACCGGTCCAGGTAGGTCTTGATGCTCGCCTTTCGGGCATCCTCCGCGATGTCGCTGATGGCGTTACTGATGCGTTCGTACTCGGTCGACATTTCCTTCCGCCTCCCCCGAAGTTGGGTCCATGAAACAGGGCTCTGTACTCATGTAATACGGCGAAAACCCGCCCTCCATGCGGCGGCATCCGCACGCATGCGTCTAGAGGAATGCCACGTCGAGCGAAGCGCCCCGAACTGCTCGGTTCGCCGACCGGCGCTCGCGGCTTGGGCCGGAGTCGTCTGTCGGAGCTATAGTATCCGCGATCGCCATCCAGATCAACCCCTGTTCATGACTCTGTGATGTCTTCTGGCAGTGTCATGACGAAAGAAGAGGGGCGCGTAGCGTGGCAGCAGTTCGAACGTCCTTGAGGCTAGAGGATGAGCGATTGCAGTCGGTCATGCCGCGCCCGGGTTGGCGGGGCAGACTGTGGACGGCATGGGATGAATGAGATGAAATGGATAAACGGGATAAATGCGACGGATAGGACGGATATGACGGATAGGACGGACGAATCACGGCCGGGACGGCCATGCTGCGAGGGACGGCGATGTTGCAGGGGCGACAGGCGGGAGGGGGAGGGGGTCAGGCAGTCAGAAGGAGCGGCCGAAGCCGATGCCGAGGGCGTTGACGCCGGCGTTGCGTCTGCCGATGTTGGCGTTGGAGAGGTGCTGGAGTTTGATGACGACGTGCCAGTCGTTTTCGAAGGCGTAGCCGACGCCGATCTCGGAGAGGAAGTCGAGGTCGGCGGAGTTGCCCTCGATCTGGCCGGCGTGGAATATCGGTCCGACGCCGAGTTCGGCGTAGAGGCCGCGGTAGTCGTCGCGGGTGAAGTGGTAGCGGAGGTGGGCGCCGAAGCCGGCGCCGTAGAAGAGATCGGAGTCGCCGCTTTCGTCGGCGTGTTCGTGGTAGAGGAAGAGGGGGTAGGCTTTGAGTCCGAGGACGGCGCGGGCGAAGATCGGCCACTCGTAGCCGACGGAGGCGACGGTGTAGAGGTCGGAGACGTGGCTGTCGTCGCCGCCGTCGAAGGCGCGGGCGCCGAAGAGTTCGATGCGCCAGCCGCGGCCGTTGCGAGGTTCGGGGTTGTCGTCGGCGGCGAAGGCGGCGGCGCCGCAGAGGAGCGCGGCTGCGACCGCGATCGGGGCGGCGAAACGGATGGGGGTCCGGGTGCGTGGCTTCATGTGTGCGCGTCTTCGGTTGTGAGCCGGCGGGGAATGTCCGTCGGTCTGGGCTCAGGTTTGTGGAAGTGGACGAGAGAATAGCGTGACAGGTTCCAGATTATCAATAGACTACTGGCGATTCGCGGGACGGTGTGGACGGTGTGGACGGGGTGGACGGGGATCGAGGGAAGGGGGATCGCGCCGGGCCCGGAAAGCGGCGGCAAGCCGCCGCAGTCCAAGGGCGCTGCGCGCCGGGTGTGGGCGGGACGTGTGGGAGGGGGATGCCCGGCGAGGTGGCCGGGCCCACACAAGGAGGAATGACCGGCGAGGTGGCCGGGCCCACACAAGGGGGAATGACCGGCGAGGTGGCCGGGCCCACACAAGGGGGGATGCCCGGCGGGGCGGGCGGCGAGCGAGCGCGGGGTTGGGCTCGCTCGCCGTGGGGGCGGTCGCGGCGGGAGGTGCGTTGGGCGCGTCAGCGTCCGAGGTACCGGTAGTTGAACCGTCCTTCGGGGGCGACGTCGCCGCTGAGGTAGAAGTCCATCACGTCGCCGGGTTTCTGGAGGTTGTCGGCCCACTTGAGGTCGATCGCGACGGGGGCGTCGGCATCGAGGCCCAGTGCGGCGCGGGGGACGACGAGGTGCATCTCGGCGCCGTCGACGCGGTAGGCGGCCTCGCCGGCGGGGGCCCAGTTCCAGCCGCCGGTGCAGCGTTCGACGGGAGTGACGCCGTCGCCGGGGGTGGTGCGGTTGATGATGAAGTCGTAGCCTTCCCAGCCGGTCGACGCGTCTTGGTCGACGTCGATGAGCAGCCACATCCAGTTGGGATCGGTGTGCGGCGTGATCGGCGCGGCGGTGCGGACGTAGAAGTAGAGGTTCGTTGCGTCGCGGGCGACCTTGGCGGCCGCGATCTCGTTGCGGCCGGTGTGGTTGGTGTAGTGCAGCTTGGCGACGCCGGGGAAGTCGCGCGGGATGGTCTCGCCGAGGTGGTCGGTGAACTCGGGCGCGACGTGGGCCCACTGGTCGAAGCCGGCCGCGAGGTCGATCGTCTTGGGCGGGGAGGCCCTGGGCAGCTCGGGCATGCCCTTGTAGCGCCGGACGCCGGCTACGAGCTGGTAGTAGTAGTTGTCTCCGTGCAGCCCCTTCACCATTTCGATGTCGCGGCTGTACTCTTGGTCGAACTGGTCGACGAACGCGACCGGCTCGTTGTCGTTCCCATAGCGTCCGGCGATCCACTCATTCCAGCCGGTCACCATGACGAAGGGCGGGTCGAGCTCGAGCGCGCGTTCCCATTGCTCGGCGAACCCGGGACCCCAGTTGATGGCGTCGGGCGACGGGTCTTTCGCGCCGTCGTGGAAGCTGCGACCGCGGGCGTCGCCCCGGCTCATGTTCGTGACCTTGCCGTCGCTGGCGCGGAGGTTCTGCGCCACGGACACGTTGACCTGTTCGGGCTTGTTCGGGTCGTCCGTGTAGCCGTAGACCTGCGGGTAGGCGGCCTCCCAGTGCCAGGCGTAGGGCGTGTTGATCATCTCGAACGGCCAGTGGGCCCGGCGCAAGGTGAAGAACGCGCGCACTTCCTCGCTGGCCTGCTCGGGATCGCAGATCAACAGGGGCTTGCCTTCCCAGCGGAACCACAGATCCTCGTAGCGACCGGGCTTGTAGAGCTCTTCGTATAGTTCCTGGGCCGTTTCGCCGGCGCGCGTGTTGACCATGAACGTGATCCGCGGGGTGCGTCCGCCTTCCTTGCGGATCCGCGTGTACACGTCGCACAGGGCCGTGTACACCTCGCGGTAGGTCACGCGGTTGGTCGTGTCGAAGATGACGCAGTCGATCCCGGCGTCGGCCAGCATGTGGGCGTGGCGCCGCTGCACCCAGGGGTCGGCGGTGCGGTAGTAGCCGTAGAGCGGTTCGCCCCAGTAGTGCATGTGGCCGAACGGGCCCCAGGGCGGCTCGGTGGGCGTCTGGAGGGCGTCGGGATGCGCGGCCATGATCTTCGCGACGTCGAAGGGGCCTTCCTCCGAGGTATCGTGGTAGCCGTGCCAGAGGAAGTAGAAGATGCCGACGAAGCGGTTCGGTTTGATCGGTCCGACCTCGTCGGGCGTCGGCAGCGTGCGGCCCAAGGCGTCCGTGGCCGGCCACGGCGTTCCCGGATTCCTGATGTCCTCGCCCATCGCACCTGTCTCCTCGCCGGCGGTCCGCGGTTGCGCCGCCGCGGTTCCCGCGGCCGCAAGGGTCGCGATCGCCACACACCACACCGCCCAGGGGCGGGTCGTCCAACCACGCATTTTCGGGCTCCTCTTCGGGTTCCGTCGCCTGGATGACTTCGTGCGAAGCCATGCCGCATACGTCGTGGTAGCAGCATTGGCGAACGCGGGTCAAGTCGCGGCGGCCTGACCCGCCGCCGGGCATGCGGGATTGCGCTGACCGGGCGCGCGCAGGGTACGGGGGCGATGGGACGAATAGGATGAATGGGACGAATAGGACCGATGGAACAGGGGAGGCGACGGGGAAAAGGACGGACGGGATGGCCATGGGGCGAAGGCGGGCCGGAATCCCAGGCTGTTGGCAGTAGTTTCAGATATGCCTGGATTGGCCCGGAAGCCTTTTACTTCCGGGGTGAAGTGGGGTAGACTGCGCTGCGAAAGGCGGAGCTGTGGATGCGTTCGCCGGGAGCGGTGGAAGGGGCAGGTTGGGATGGATGCAATACCCGTCACGGGACTGAACCGCCGGGATTTCCTGAGGACTGTGTCGACGGCGGCCGCCGCGGCGGCCATCGCGCACGAAGCCGGGGCCGCGCGCCAAGGGGCCGGCGAGTCGGCGTGGCAGGGGGCGAACGGCTTCGCCGTGCCGGAGCGCTTGAGCGCGCGCACGCGGGAGCTGGCGGCGATCGCGCTGCGGGGCGACCATGGCCGGGCGCTTGTTTCGGAGGAGCCGCTGCGCGCGTCGGAGCTTGCGGGCCTGACCAAGAACCAGGCGTACGCCGTCGCCGCGCGCCGCGCGGCCGAGACGGCGCCGATCCGTCTGATTCCGGGCGAGCTCATCGTGGGGTCGGCCACGCTGCGCGCCGCGTCGTACCACCAGACGCCGTTTCTAGGGATCTCGAGCACGAGCCACACGACGATCGGGTTTGACCGCGTGCTCAAGTCGGGCTACAAAGGGCTGCGGGAACGCATCGAGGCGCGGCTGGCGCGGGGCGCGTTCGAGCATGATGCGCCGACGGAATGGACGCCGCCGCTGTTGGCCGTGTGCGACGGGCGGAGCGGCGCGGCGTATGCGGGGCATCCGGCGGGGGGACACTGGCTGTGGGGCGAGGCGGATCCGGCGTTGGCCGAGTTCCCGCTGACCGTGGAATGCTGGGCGCGGCTCGACTCGGCGTCGTTCTACAACATTCTGGTCGCGCACCACACGAAGGCTTCGCCCGATCACTGGGAGCTGTTCACGCCCGTCAGCAGCGGCAAGCTGGCCGCGTATCTGCCGGGCTATGCGCCGACCACGTTCATCTCCGACCGCGTCGTGACGGACGGCAAGTGGCATCATTTTTCGATGATCCTCGAACCCGACGGCGTTCGGCTGTGCGTGGACGGAGAAGAGGTCCTGCACGCGTCGATGGCGCGGGGGGCGTTCGAGGTCGTTGCGAGCGAGACGAGCGACGGCATGGGCGATACAGGCGGCGGCATCTGCGTGGGCGCGTTTCCGCCGGGCGTGGGCGGGCTTCACGGCGCCGTCGAGCAGGTGCACATCCGACGCGGCGCGCATGTCGAACGACGGGACCGGTTCACGCGGGACGCCGAGACGCTGGCGCTGTGGGATTTGGGCACGGCCGAGGGGCGCGGCGGTCTGACCGTATACCCGGTCAGCCACTCGCTGCGGCCGTCGCGGCACAACGGGCGCGATCTGCTGACGTCCATGCTCGGGTGCCTGGACGCCGCGGAGACGTTCCATCGCCGGTACATGGAAGCGCTGGATGCGCGCATCGCGTCGAGCGACGGCGCGGAGCGGGAGACGTGGCAACGGGTGCGGACCGCGCTCGCGCGCGTTCCCGAGAACCCGCCGGAGACGTTCCACGAGGCGGTGCAGTCGCTGTGGTTCATGTACGCATTCCAGCGGCTGATGGGGACGTGGTCGGGGATCGGGCGGATCGACGCGATGCTCGGGCCGTATCTGGAGCGCGACCTGGCCGAGGGCCGCATCACGCTGGACGAGGCGCGGGAGATTCTGGCGCACTTCTGGATCAAGGGCGTGGAGTGGACCGGCTTCAACACCGTGGCGGGCTCGGGCGACGCGCAGTTCTATCAGAACATCATTCTGAGCGGCGTGGATGAGGACGGGCGGGACCTCACCAACCCGGTGACCTACCTCGTGCTGGATATCGTGGAGGAGCTGCACATCAGCGATTTCCCGATCGCGGTGCGTCTGAACCGGTCCACGCCCACGGAGTTGCTGCGGCGCATGGCCGAGGTGCAGCGACATGGCGGCGGCATCGTCGCGATGTACAACGAAGAGGTCGTGATCGACGGCTTGGTGAAGTTCGGCTACAGCCTGCGGGACGCGCGTCGGTTCACCAACGACGGCTGCTGGGAGATCCTGGTTCCGGGCGAGACGGCGTTCCTCTACAGCCCATTCGACGCGCTTGGGATGCTGCACGAGGTATTGGGCATCAAGACGCCGGATGCGCCCGCGCCGGAGTTCGCGACGTTCGAGGAGCTGTACGCGGCGTGGCGGGGACGCATCGCGGCGCATCTCGAGGGGCACCACCGCGCCGCGGACGGGATGTTCGACTACGATCACCCTTCGCCGCTCGTGTCGATGTTCGTGGACGACTGCATCGAGCGGGGGCTGGGGTACTACGAGCGCGGCGCGCGGTACACCGTGGCGGCGCCGCATGCGGGCGGGATGGCGAACGTAGCGGACAGCCTGCTCGTGCTGGATCGGCTGGTCTATCAGGAGCGCGCGCTGTCGCTGGCGGAGTTCGTCGAGATTCTGCGCAACGACTGGCAAGGCCAGGAGCATTTGCGGCGGAGCATCCTGAGCCGGTTCGCATTCTACGGGAACGACGACGACGCGGCCGACGCGATGATGCAGCGGGTGTTCGACGACTACGCGGCGCTGGTCGCGGAATTGCCGGAACGCAACGGCGTACTGCGTCCGGCCGGCTTGAGCACGTTCGGGCGGGAGATCGAATGGGCCGCGGCGACCGGCCCGCGCACGGCGTCGCCCGACGGGAATCGGCTGGGCGCGGTGCTGGCGACGAACTTCTCGCCGTCACCCGGCGCGGATCGGCGCGGCCCGAGCGCGGTGCTCCAGTCCTACTGCAAGATGGACTTCACGAAGACCCCGAACGGCGCGACGGTGGAGCTGAAGATCCATCCGGAGAGCGTGCGCGGCGAGGAAGGCGTGGAGGCGATGGTCGGGCTGATGCGGGCGTTCGTGCGGCTGGGCGGCATGTTCCTGCACATTGACGTCGCGGACTCGGCGCTGCTTCGCGATGCGCAGGAGCATCCGGAGCGCTACCCGAACCTGGCGGTGCGCATCGCCGGCTGGTCCGCGCGATTCGTGACCATCAACAAACAGTGGCAGGACATGATCATCGCCCGGACGCAGCAGTACGTCTGACGAAGGGCGCGATGGCGACCGCATGACCCAACGCGACGGGGATGTCCGGGGAACCGTTTTCGATATCCAGCGGTTCTGCACCCACGACGGGCCGGGCATCCGCACGACGGTGTTCCTGAAGGGGTGTCCGCTGCGTTGCGCGTGGTGCCACAACCCCGAGTCGCAAGCGTTCCCCCCCGAGCTGCTCTTTTCGCCGCAGCTCTGCATCGGGTGTCGCGAGTGCGAGCGGGTCTGTCCGACGGGCGACGCGCGTGACCGGCTCGCCGGCGGGGGCGAAGGGCGCGAGGGCTGCGCGCGTTGCCTGGCCTGCGCGGCGGTGTGCGTGTCCGGGGCGATTGAGCAGGCGGGGCGGCGCGTCACGGTCGGCGAGGTCCTGGCCGAGGTGGAACGTGACCGCGTGTTCTACGAGGAGTCCGGCGGGGGGCTGACGGCGTCGGGCGGCGAGCCGTTGGCGCAGTTCGCGTTCACGGCGGCGCTGGCGCGCGAAGCGAAGGCCCGCGGTCTGCACACGTGCGTCGAGACCTGCGGTTGCGCCTCCGAGGAGCAGATCCGCGAGCTGAGCCGCTGGGTCGACCTGTACCTCTGGGACATGAAGGACACGGACCCCGAGCGCCTGCGGATGTGGACCCTGGGCGACGGGGAGCGCGTGCTGAGCAACCTGCGCGTCGCGGACGAGATGGGCGCGGCGACGATCCTGCGCTGCGTCCTGGTGCGGGGCGTCAACGATGACCCCGCGCACATCGCGGCGATCGCGGCGATCCATGCGGAGCTGGCGCATTGTCGCGGCGTGGAGCTGATCCCGTGCCACGCGCTGGGCGGCTCGAAACTCGCCCGGCTCGGACGGACGGACGACCGCCGTTTCGACCCGCCTGAGCCTGACGACCTGCGCGCATTCCACGCGATGTTGCGCGCGCGCGGCGTGCCGTGTCTCGGTCCCGCGGTGGTGTGAGGCGGCCGCGCGCCGGTCAGTCGTTCTCGCGCCGTGCTCGCCGACGCGCCGATCAGGTGCACGGCGGAGCATGGGGGCGGGCTCCAGTTAACTGGGACATACATAAATGATATGGACGGCATGGACGGTATGGACCATAGGGACCGCATACTCGCCGGGCGGTTCGTCCATCGACCTTGGGACGCAGGACTGCGCATCTCATCTGTCATCTGTCGCCCTGCACCGTCTCGAGCGGTCCCGGCGTCGGGTGCGATGGGTCGCGCGGGGCGCCGGTCATGTCGGCGTCGAACCGCAACGGCGCGCCGTCGACGTCCACGTAGGGCAGACCGGTGACCGCCGCGGCGCCGAGCAGGTCGGTCGTGACGAGCCGGGTCTGCGCGCGACGCAAGTCGGGGTCGGACCCGAGGCGCAGCGGTACGTCGTGCGGGTCTTTCGCGACTTCGATGTCCAGAGCCGCGCCGGCGTATACGAGGGCGTCTTCCTCGAAGGCGCCGGGTTTCGCGTCTTTGAGGTAGACGTTGCCGGCGGCGTACATGGGGCGTTCGGCCGTATCGTAGGCCGCGAGGCCGTTCCCGCCCGCGAAGACGTTGTTGTAGAACCGGTTGTCGCCGCCTTTGGTGTCGATGAGTCCCGCGACCTCGGTGGAGTGGGCCTTGTGGTAGGGGGTTTCGCGGTTGGGCTCGGGCGCCTGCGCGATGGCGCCGGCGATGAGGTTGTGCACGAACGCGCCGCCCTCCGAGACGTCGAGCAGGAAGGTCGGCGACAGGAAGGCGTTGTTGTCGATCACGTACGGTCCGTGGTTGACCTCCATGAACAGGTCGCGGTCCGGGTTGTCGAAGAAGACGTTGGCGGTGACGCGCGTCCCTTGCGCCATCCAGTCGAGCCACAGCCCCTGGCAACAGCGGTAGATGCGGTTGTTGCTGATCTCGGTGTCGATGGCGGCGTGGATCTTGATGCCGGCCATCTCAGCGCCGGTGAACAGACGGCGCACGTGGATGTCGTGGATCTCGTTGTGGGAGATCGTGCTGAACGCCGCGCCGAGGCTGCCGACGAGGCCCGCCTGCTCGCAGTGCGCGATGCGGTTGTTCCGCACGATGTGGCCGCCGATGCGGTCCTTCGTCCAGGGGATGCGGAAGGCGTGGGCGCGTTCGATGGTCTTCACGTATCCTTCCGCGGTGTTTGCGGAGGTGTTGTCGAACTCGTCGCCGTGTTTGCCGAGCGTGACGCCGACGCAGGTGGCGTAGGCGATGTCGTTGTCCTCGATGATCCAGCCCTTGCTCCAGTGCGTGCCGATCAGGCCGACCTGCTCGGCCGTGGGCGGGGCCCAGTTGGTCGCGGCGTGCCGGAGCTTGAACCCGCGCACGGTGATGTAGTCGATGCCGGGCTCCGCGGGGTAAAACACCGTTCGCCGGACGTTGATCTCGACGTCGGCCTCATTCGGATCGACCCCGGGGAATTGCGCCCAGATCGTCGTCTCGGCGTCGTCGACTTCGGCGAACCAGAGCTGCACGTCGGCCGGCGCGTCGGGGCTGCCCGAGCGGAAGGCGAGACAGAGCGCTTCGACGGGCTCGTCGGCGGCGATCGGCACGATGAACGATTCCCAGGACTGCCATCCGCCGGTGTTGGGGACAAAGCAGGATCCCAGCAGGGGCCCGTCGGGTCGGTCGGCGCGGACTTCGATGGTCCCGCCGGTGGTGACGGATGCGGCGCGGATCTCGAGGTCGGCGGCGCCGCGCGGCAGCGATACGCCCTCGTAGATCGCCCAGTCGCCGTGGTTGATCCAGCCGACGCAGTCGCCGCCTTCCGAGCACGGCGCGGTCTGCAGGCCGTGCTGGTCGCTGAATGCGGATGCGGGCATGCGGGCGGATTCGGATCCGGCCGGGCCGAACCAGGCTACGTTGAGGAGGAACTGGTTCCCGCCGGGAGCGTACAGCGCGGCGTGCTCATCCGGGTTGTACACGTGGGCGCGCTCCGCGGCCTCGGTCAACCAGTGTCCGTCCAGGTACACCGCGCCCGTGTGATGCGTGCGTCCGAGCGGGTCGAACCAATCGCCTCGGATCTCGTCGGCGAACGGGTTGAAGTCGCCGAAGAAGCTGTTGGGCAGGGTGAGCTTCCAGACGTCGTCGCGGTCGGCGACCCAGCCTTCGGCCGGCTCCGAGCCCTTGATGACGACCTCCTCGCCTTCGGCCGCCTGGTAGATGATGCGCTCGGCGTTCGAGGCGCCGCCGCGGGGCGGCGTGATGCGTTCGCGGTACACGCCCTCGTGAACCGTGATCACGTCGCCGGGTTGCGCGTGTTCGGCGGCTGCCGAGATGGTCCGGAGCGGACGCGCCGCGGATCCGTCCGCCGCGTCGTCGCCGGCCACCGACACGTGGTACTCGGTCGCTCCGGCGATCAACGAGACCGCCGCACACATCATCGCCGTTGCACATCCGCCCATGGTGGTTCTCCTTGTTCCGTTCATTGCTGGTTGTCGCGCTCGGTTGCGCCGGCGCGTCGGGTCATGTAGTCCGCCAACGCGTCGCGCCAAGGGCGCATCGGGCGTCCGATGGCGGCCTCGATTCGCGCGTTCGACAGCACTGAGTACTTCGGCCGGACGGCCTTGGAGGGGAAGTCCTCCGCGTTGCAGGGCGCGACCGGGATGGCGACGCCCGCCATATTGAGGAAGGCCTGGGCGAACTCGTACCGCGAGCAGGCGCCAGCGTTGACGCAGTGGTACGTTCCCCAGGCGTCCGCGGCGGACAGGGCCAGGAGGGCTTCCGCCAGGTCGCGCGTGTGTGTGGGCGAGCCGATCTCGTCGGCGACGATGCGCAGTTCGGGGCGCGTCGCGGCGGCGGCGAGTATCTTCTCGACGAAGTTGGCCCCGCCGGGACCGTAGAGCCAGGCGGTGCGGACGACGAGGTGGCGCGGGTTCGCCTCGCGGGTGCGGGCCTCGCCCTCGGCTTTCGTGGCTCCGTAGACGCTGAGGGGACGGATCGGCGCGTCCGGTTCGTAGGGCGCGGTCGCCGTGCCATCGAACACGAAGTCCGTGCTGACGTATAGCACGGCGGCGTCGGCGCGGGCGGCCTCCTCGGCCACGATGCCCGCGGCGTCGGCGTTCACGCGTCGCGCGGCGTCCGGTTCTTCCTCGGCGCGCTCGACGTCTGTATAGGCCGCCGCATTGATCACGACGTCGGGCCGGTGCGTCGCGATCGCGTCACGTACGGCGGGCCGGTCCGTGATGTCGAGGTCCGCCTCCGTAAGGCCGATGCAGGTCCACCGCGGATCGCGCGCCGCCGCGCGGATGAGGTCGCGCCCGAGCTGACCGCCCGCGCCGACTACAAGCGTTCGTTTGGCCATGCGCTACCCCGCTTCCCGCGGCCGAAGGAAGCGTCGCGTTCCGTCGCGACGGGTCGACCAGTACGCGTCGAACGCCGTGTCGTCGTGTTCCGTCATCCAGCGGTCCAGTTCGGCGCGCAGCTCCGCCTTCGCGCGCGCGTACCCCGGGTCCGCCGCGAGATTGTGCAGCTCGTGGGGATCGGAGCGGAGGTCGTAGAGCTCCTCGCCGTGGTCG
This sequence comes from Candidatus Hydrogenedentes bacterium UBA6118, assembly GCA_002422525.1. Taxonomy (GTDB): domain Bacteria; phylum Hydrogenedentota; class Hydrogenedentia; order Hydrogenedentales; family SLHB01; genus UBA6118. The sequence continues at coordinate 32,626 of DIWA01000014.1, read as the reverse complement.
ATGTAGCGGTTGTACTTCCACTCCTTCGTGCGCAGCATGCGGATCGGGTTCGTCCAGGACTGCTTGTTGTAGTACTGGCTGACGACGTAGTCGCGATGCGGCGCGGGGCCGCCTCCGGTCAGGAAATCGCGCCAGGACGCGCCGTCCGGCGTGGCGCCGTCGGTCTTGGCGAAGGCGCACAACGTGGGGGTCAGGTCGCTGAGCACGGCGAAGTCGCTGCAGACCCGCGGGGCGGCGCCGCCGAAGGCTTCGGGCGCGCGGATGAGCAGGGGCACGCGGACCATGTGCTCGTACATAAACGGCCCTTTGTAGATGAGGCGGTGCTGCGTGTCCATGTCGCCGTGGTCGGAGACGAACACGACGATAGTGCGTTCGGCCAGCCCGGATGCGTCGAGCGCGGCGAGCACGCGGCCGACCTCGATGTCGAGCAGGCGGCATTTGTCGCGATAGACCTCGCGGTAGCGCTCCCAACGCTCCTCGTCCTGGCCGAAGAGGACCTGGCCCTGGTCGTCCGTCATGAACTCGCGATGGACGACGGGCTTGCCTTCGAGCGTGTCGGCGAAGCTGGGGGGCGGCGGGGAGCGGAAGGTCGGAGGTCTGGCGAGGAGGTCCGGTTCGCCATAAGAGACGTCATAGATATCATGGGGGTTGATGTAGTTGACCATCAACGCGAACGGGCGTTCCGGTTCGCGGGCCCGTTCGGCCAGATATGCCAGGGCCTGGTCGGTGGCGCCGCCATGCGCGTCGCCGTCGAGCTCGGCTTCGTCGAAGTGGGAGGTGAAGATTTCGTGACGGCCCAAGTGCCACTTGCCGGTGTAGCCGGTGTGGTATCCCGCGCGTCGGAGGCGGGAGCTCAGCGTGTCCAGGTCGGTTCTGAGTCCCGGCACGGGTTGGCCGTGGTGGTCGATGGAGCCGATGTTGCCGATGACGCCTGTTCGGTGCGGATACAGGCCGGTGTAGATGGTGGAGCGGCTGGGCGAACACTGGGGCGTGGTGCAGTAGGCGTGCTCGAACCGGGTCGCCGTCGCCGCGAGCGAATCGAGGTGCGGCGTGTCGAAGCGCGCGTCGATGACGCCCATGGCTGCCCAGTGCTGCTGGTCGGAGCAGATGAGCAGGATGTTCGGCCGCGTTGTCGGGTCCGCGGCGTCGGCGGGACGCGGTCGGGTGAGCGCAGCCGCGCCGACCGCCGTCGCGGCCCGTGTCAGGAACCGTCTTCGACCGATGCCCGGCGATGTCGCCACGGTCGTGTCCTCCCTTGGTTCAGCCGTCCGGTGAGTCCGCCTCGGCTTGGGCGGGGGCCTCAGGCAGGCGATCGCGATAGGACTGGAGCAGGGCGCGCATGGACGCGAGACGGTCGGCGTGGGCCGGATCGTTCGCGAGGTTCTGTTTCTCGATGGGGTCCGCCTCGAGGTCGTAGAGCTCCTCCGGCATGGGGTCCTGGTCGAGCCAGCGGAAGTACTTCCAGCGCTCGGTGCGGACGCCTTCGCTGCGCGGGATGCCGGGGTGCTCGAAGAGGTGTTCGAAGTACCAGTCCTGGCGCCAGGGGATCCGTTCGCCGGCCAGCAGCGGCGTGAGGTCGCGGCCCTGGATCGGGTCGGGCGTCGGGATGCCCGCCATGGAGAGGATGGTCGGGGCGACGTCGATGTTCAGCGCCATCGGCGTCGCTTCATTGCCGCGCGGATTGCGGGGGTCGTGGATGATCATCGGCACGCGGATCGATGCTTCGTAGGCGTACCATTTGTCGGCCAGGCCGCGGTCGCCGACGAAGGTTCCATTGTCGCTGAGCAGGATGACGACGGTGTTGTCGAGGACGCCGGCGTCCGCCATGGTCTCGAGCATGCGACCGATGGCGCGATCGATGCCGGTGATCATGCGGTACATGTCGCGCATGGATTCCTGGTAGCGTTCGGGGGTGACGTAGCGGTTGCGCCAGCGCACGCGGCCTTCGGTGTCCTTCAGGAACTCCGGCAAGGCGTCATACCACTCTTCCGAAGCCAGCTCCGGCGGCGGTATGTACGCGTCCTTGTACAGGTCCTCGAGGGAGGGATCGGGCGGGAACGGACGGGGGTCGTAATCCTCGGCGTGGGGCGCGCGGAAGCTGACGGAGAGGCAGAACGGCTCGTCGGGCGTGCGCTGCGAGAGATAGTCGACGGCGGCGTCGCGGAGCATCGCCGTCATGTGGCGCGTTTCGCCGTCGATCTCCTGCAGATAGCGGCCGTTTCCCGGAAGGCCGAAGAAGAAGTCGAACGCGCCGGGCCGGGGTCCGGGGCCGACGCCGTACTTGCCGACGAACCCGGTGTGGTATCCCGCGTCGTGCAGCATCACCGGATAGGAGACCGCGTGGTGCTCGGGGCGCAGGGGCGTCGCGAAGTCGTGGACGCCGTGCGTGCGCGCGTACATGCCCGTGAAGATGCTTGCGCGGCTGGTGCAGCAGATGGGGGTCGTCACGAAGGCGTTGCGGAACAGCGTGCCCTGGCGCGCCAGCTCATCCATGACAGGCGTCTGGATGATCTCGTTTCCCATGCAGCCCAAGGCGTCGTAGCGCTGGTCGTCCGTGAGCAGGATGAGGAAGTTGGGGCGCGCTTGCGTCGCCGCGGCCTCTCGTGCGGCGCTCTCCTGCGCATGGGCCAGGGCGCTCACGCCGCCCAGGGCGCTCGCCGCGGCGCCCGCCGCGAGCGCGTTGCTCAGGAAACTCCGTCGCGTGATCGGTGTCATGGTCGTGCCCTCCAGGTTCAGAGGGCCATTCTACCGATCATGCGCGCGGATTCCCATGAGCGGCGCGAAGCCGGGAAGGCAAGCGATCAGAGGCGCCGGGGCGCAGCGCGTCAGGGCGCGGCCGCCTCGACCATGTCCGCAATGTCCCGAGGGCGGAGCCCGGACTGATCGGCCAAGTCCCGCAGCGTGTCGCTTCGGGTGGCGTTGAAGCCCGCGGCTTTGAGCACGGACAGCGCGGTATCCACGTCGAACCCGTGCTGGGCGCAGAGCTGTTCGATGGTCTGTCGTCCGAAGCCCGCGCCGGAACCGCCCGCGCCGCCGCCTATACCGGAGCCGCCGCCCATGCCGCGGCCTTCGCCGCGCCGACCTCCGCCGGAGATAGGCGCTTCGCCCATGATCACGCGGTAGAGGGCTTCAGGGCGCATCCCGTGGGATGCGGCGAGATCGGCGATCGTGACGTCTTCGGTCTCCGGCGTGAGGCCTTCGCGGTCGAGCCGTTCCACCGCGACGTTGAGGTCCAGGCCGAGCCGATGGGTGAAGTCGCGCAGCGTGGATTCCTCGGCGTGGGGATAGGGCGGCCGGGCGCTCCAGCCTTCCCAGTGGTTCTTGATCGCTTGGTTCCATTCGCCGACGTAGGACACGGGAGGCAGGCGCCATACCGCCGCGGCCATGAGCAGGAGCAAGAGGACGAGGGCGAGGGCGAACTCGCGCTTGAGGTTGAACGATCGCTCGAAGCGCACCTTGAAGTAGGATGCAAACGAGGTCCAGTTCAGCCAGAGATGGATCGACCCGAAGATGACGAACAGACATGAGGTGGCCATATGCAGGATTGACCAGGCGTCCTTGTCGAGGCCCAGGACATACCATTCGGTCCAGTTGGCGATTCGTCCGCGCGGACTGGCGTACAAGACGCCGCCCGAGAGGATCAGCAGCAGGAAGACGCCGGCCAGGACGAAGCTGACGAAGCCTTTCCAGTGAAACGGTTTGCGTGGAGGAGACTGCTCGGTCATCTGACACCTCTCTGGGTCTCGAGCCCGGTCGGCGGAACGTACGCGCCGGAACGCGGGGCCCGTTGCGTTCTGCTTGGTGTAACCCCGTTCCGCGCGGATCGGTCCGTGGGGAGACTTTATTCCACGCTTTGAGTCCGCCTTTGGTGAGGCCTTCGACGTAGTAGCGCATACCGAATGCGAAGAGCGCGATGAGCGGTATCGAGCCGATCACGTATCCGGCCATGGCGACGGCGATCTTGTCCGGACGCTTGCGCTCGACGGGCGCGGCGGCGTCCTCCGACGTGTTCGGTCAGGGTTCGAGGCCCATGTCCGCCAGGGCGGCATCGGCGGCGGCGGCCCAGTCGCGGTTGGCGGCGGGGTTCGAGGGGCTGGGGTGCGGGATGCGCGCGATGTGGACGTCGGCGTCGGCCAGGGCTTCGCGCGCGCGGGTCTCGGCGAAGTTGCCGATGCCGATGACCCAGCGGGGTTGGTAGTAGGCGACGAAGCTGCGCAGGGCGCGGTCGCAGGCGTCGAACAGGGGAGCGCGCTCGACGGCGGGGAGCTTGTCGGGCGTGCGGTTCCGGCCGGAGGCCTCGATGAAGCCGAGGGGGCAGTAGTTGAGCACGAGGCGTCGGGCGAAGAAGGCGTCGGGCGTCTTCCATCGGTCGCGGGCCCATCGCCAGAGGCGGGCGCCGCTGACTTCGCCGCGCGGGCAGGCGAAGCCTTGAACGGGGCGTTTGGGATGCTCCGCGGGCGGGCGGTCGACCGGGCCTTCGATGCCGAGCCAGTCGCGGACCATGGCGATATCGCCGAAGGGGACGCCGGTCTGGGCCATGCCGAACGGTCCCGGGTTCATCCCGAGGAAGAGGATCTCGCGCGGACCTGCGCCGTAGCGCCGGAGATACTGCTCGTGGGGGATGCGGGCGTAGGCGATGGGGAGGTAGACGTGCGTCACCGGGAGCGCGAAACGCATCGGAGCGAGCGCGTCGCGCAGATGGGCTGTGATCTGGATCGGGTCCATCCGGGCGTCCGTCAGCTCAGGACGGCCGCCGCGAACGACACGATGCCGCCGCTCGGGTCGGCGGCGTGTCCGTAGTGCAGCAAGTCCGTCTGCGTCACGAGCCCGTCCACCGCGGACACGGCGGAGTAGATCGCGTTGATGCCGCAGACGCGGCGGGCGTTTCCGTCGCGCATCACGGAGCGATACCACCCGGAGGCGTCGCCGGCGGTCACGAACGCGAGGTCTTCCCGGTCGCGCTGCTGCATCGACGCGATCGCCGTCTCGTCGAGGGCGTCCGCATCGCCGAAGCAGGGTCCGATGTGCGCGAGGTCGGCGGCGGCGATGATCGCCGCCGCATCGCCGCGTTCGCGCAGGATCTCGGTGCAGGCCTCGAGCAGCGGACGCGCGGCTTCGACGCGATCAGGGGATTTCGCGGTGTCGTCGCCGTCGAGGAAGCCGCCGCAGAGGATGGGCACGATCGTCGTCTTGTCGCCGAAGAGATAGGCCGCCAGTACCGCCTGGAGCTCGATGCTGTGCTCGGTTCGGTGGACGAGTTCGTGTTCGAAGGCGTTGTAGGGACAGGCCGCGGCGAGGCGGTCCGTTGTCGCGGCATCGTTGTCGAGAACGCCAAAGGGCGTCGCGAACGCTTTGCGGCTGAGCGTGTAGGGAACCGGCGGGGCGGCATGGGCGACGCCGAAGATGATGAGCGTTTCGGGCGGAGGGGCCTGCGCCAGGCGCAGGTAGGCATGGGCGTAGGAATGACCGCCGCGCGCGTAGTCGATGTGCGGCGCGATGAGGCAGCGCACGGGTTGGGCGTCGCGCTCGGCCTCGCGCGGCAGACGGCCCGGGGCGCCCTCGCGGAGGAACAGCTCGTCGAGGAAGGAGCGGAGCTCATCCGGGTCGTCCGGATACGAGAGGCCGGCCAGATGGGCGGGCCGCACCGGCGATTCGAAGAACTCCGTGCAGATCCGGCGGGCTTTCTCCGTGAACCGCGGGGTGGCCAGAAACCCGCTCTCATCGAGGTAGTCGACGAGCATTCGGATGTCGTTTGCGTCGACGGATCCGCCCTCGGTTTCGCGATGGAAGGCCGCCTGCAGGTCCGCGATGTCGCTTTCGCCGTCGAGCAGGGTCGCCAGGTAATAGGCGGCAGGGGTCAGGATGAGCTGGCCGTCGACGAGGCCGAACGGGTCGCGGATCATGATCATGATGTCGCCCTCGTGTTCGACGGGGACGGCCTCAACGGGACGCAGGGAGGGCAAGGGCATGGCGGCGCTCCTTTCCTTGGGGCAAGGGGTATGGTGTCGAGAGGGAGCATGCCCGAGGGAGGCGTCGTTTGGCAACCCGCGGCAGGAGCGGGAGCGCGGGCGGGGCGATCGGGGGATCGCCCCGCCGGGCGAATGGCCATCGGCCGAAGGGAATCAGCCGAAGGTGTACTGGGGGATCTTGAGTAGTTCGCCGTCTTTGAGGGCGGACTCGTGGGCGACGATGCCGGCGACGGTCATGTTGAGCGCCCAGGCGATGTCGACGAGGGGCTTGCGGTCCTCGAGGATGGCGGTGACGAACTCATTCATGAGGTAGCCGTGCGAACCGCCGTGGCCGCCGGCTCCGACGGTCGGGGGCAGGGGCGGCTTGTTGAGATTGACGGCGGAGATGTCCGCGATGCCGTCGTACTGCATGCCGTACATCGAGCCTTTCTGGCCGCGGACGCGCCCGGCCTCCGCGCCGAAGCCGGGAGTGTCCCAGCTGACGGCCATGCGGGCCATGCCGCCTTCGTTGGTGCGGAAGAGGGCGATCTCGGTGCCGAAGGGGTTCTTGTAGATGTTGTTCTCGGGCTTGAGATGGTCGACGATGCTGGGGATGCCCATGCAGGAGACTTCGGTGAAGCTGCCGCCGCTGATCGTGACGTAGTAGGCGTTGGAGTGGGTGGGATACCACTGCGGCGGCAGGCCGATGCGCCAGCCCTTGTAGGAGTCGATGGGCGTCTCCATGTAGTGGTTGTACTCGCCCTCGCAGTAGACGAGCTTGCCGAAGCCGCCGGCGTTGTAGATCTGGCGCATGGCGTAGGCGTCGTTGTGGAACGAGCTGGTCTCGAACATCATGTAGGTGAGACCGGTCTCCTTGACGGCGTTGTAGAGGGCGTCGGCTTCTTCGACCGATCCGAACGCGGCCGGCACGGCGCAGGCGACATGCTTGCCGTGCTTCATGACGTCGATGCAGTGGCGCGGGTGACTGGGTGCGTCGGTGGCGACGAAGACGGCCTCGATGGTGTCGTCCTTGATCATCTCTTCGAGCGAGGGGTAGGCCTTATTGCAGCGGCAGGCTTTGGCGAGGCCTTCGCAGCGCTCGGGGATCAGGTCGCTGACGGCGACGATCTCGACGTTGGGGTGGTCCTGGAAGCCGAAGGCGGCGCCGAACTGACAGACGCCGAAGCCGACGATGCCCACGCGGAGCTTGCGGTCGGAGACCGGCTCCCAAGCGACGTCGGTGCGGGTGGTCGTGTCGGTGTCGTCGAAGCCCTGGATGGGCTCGTCGGCTGCCGCGGCCAGGGTCATGATGCCGGCCCCCGCCGCCGTGCTGGAGAGGAATGAACGTCTTGACAGTGCTGTCTTCATTCTGCTGACTCCCTGTGTGTGGTGTTCAGTTCCCTGTTTGCGCCCTGGCCGCGTCCCGGCGCCCTGGGCGGAGCGGACATGTTCCTGTTGCAGACCTAGAGCAACTCGCGTTCGGTTTCGGCGATGGCCTCCTCGATCAGATCCATGCCCTTCCGCGCGACGTCGTCCGGCATCACGATCGGCGGACTCATCCGAAGGATGTGCCCGGCGGGGATCCATGCGAGGCCCTTGGCGAACGCTTTCTGGTAGACGCTCTTACCCGCCTCGTCGAACGGCGCCTTGGTCGCTTTGTCCTTGACGAGTTCGACGCCGAGGAGGCAGCCCTTGACGCGGGTGTCGCCGACGATGGCGTATTTGCTCGTCCAGTCGGCCATGCGCTTGCGGAAGAGCTCTTCGAGCGCGCGGGCGTGTTCGAGCAGGCCTTCTTCCTCGATGACCTCGATGGAGGCCAAGGCAGCGGCGCAGGCCATGGGGTTGCCGCCGTAGCTGGTGGAGGCGCTGATCTGGTCGACGGCGTCGGCGTAGGGTTCGCGGACAACCATGGCGGTGACGGGGAACCCGTTGCCGAAGCCCTTGCCCAGGGTGACGATGTCGGGGATGACGTCCCAGTTGTTGATGCAGAGCCACTGGCCGCAGCGGCCCATCGAAGTGAGGACCTCATCGGCGAACAGCAGGATGCCGCGTTCGTCGCAGAAGCGGCGGAGTTTGGGGAAGAAGTCGTTGGGGGGCATGACGCTGCCGGCCCAGCCCTGGATGGGTTCGAGGACGATCGCGGCGACTTGGCCCGTGGAGCATTCCTTGAGGGAGAGGTCGTAGAACTCGAGGTATTTGTCGGTGTCGAGGGAGCCGTCGGGCCGCGTCCACAGAGGACGGTACATGTTGGGGCGCGGGAGCATGTAGAAGCCCATATCGCGCGCGGGCCCATTGAACTTGTTCATGTGGGCGAGGCTTACGGCGTGGCCGGACTTGCCGTGGAAATCCCGGAAGCAACTCAGGAACTCGTGCTTGCCCGTGGCGGCGCGGGCGGTGCGGAGTCCGGCTTCGACGGCGGTCGTGCCGCTGTCGTAGAGTTGGATGCAGTTGAGGTCGCCGGGGAGAATCTCGGCGACCTTCTCGACGAGCCGCACCTTGATCTCCGTGGTGAAGTCGTGCGCGTTCATGAGCTGCTTGGCGTAGTGCGCGACGGCCTCAGAGACCTTGGGGTGACAGTGGCCGAGGGTCGTGACGTAGATGCCCGAGGAGAAGTCGATGTACTGGTTTCCGTCGGCGTCCTCGAGGACGCAGCCCTGGCCGGACTCGAAGGCGACGGGGAACAGCCGGACCTGGCCGGAAAGGCCGCGGAGATGACGGCAGGCGCGTTCGTGCAGGGCGCGGCTCTTGGGGCCGGGCAGTTCGTCGGTGACGATGTTGGGGATGCGCGTGAGGTCCACGCGGTACTTTGATGCGTCGTATCGGGCCATGCTGGCAACTCCTCTCTTCAGAACGCGGTGACGACGGATTCGACTAAGCGCGCGCGGGCGCTTGTTTGCCGTCCAAGGCATAGGCGGCGGCCGCTGATTCGGGATCAACGCCGCGACGGACCACGTCGCACAGGGCGGCCTGGAAGGCGTGGGGGTCGGGGACCTGGATGGCGTTGCGGCCGAACACGACGCCCTGGGCGCCGGCGGCGATCTCGGACTGCGCGAGGCGCAAGGCGTCGATCTGTTCGGGCAGCTTCTCGGCGCCGAGTCCGAACACGGGCGCCGGACAGCTCTCCGTGACGCGGCGGAAATCGCGGGTGGAGAAGGTCTTGATGCAATCGGCGCCGAGTTCGCTGACGATGCGGCAGCCGATCGTGACGTCCTCCTGGAGGGCGTCCGGGCTCATGTCGAGGCGGCCGGTCGGGAAGTACTCGCCGAGCACGGGGATCCCGAGGGCGTGGCAGTCCTGGACCAGACGGGCGAAGTTCTCGACGTTGCGGGCGTCCTGCTCTTCGTCGCCGGTGTGGAGGGTGAGCGACACGAGGGCGATGTCCATGCCCTCCCGCAGCGCGCTCTGGACATCGTATCCGTCGACGCTGACGGCGCGGCGGTAGTTCCAGTGGAAGCAGTAGACGGTGTTCCAGTTGAGGCGGACGATCGCCAACGGACGCCGGTATCCGGCGAACACGCCGGCGCAATGGCGGAGCATGCCGGGCGCCAGCAGCACGCCGTCGACATCCGGGTTGATCCGCTCGGCGGTCTCCGGCAGGTTCTTCATCCCGGCTATCGGGCCGTCGAACATCCCGTGGTCGATGGCGATGATGACCGCCCTGCCCTGTCCCAGCAGCCGCCGCAACCGCATCTCACGTCCGTCCACTTCTCGAGCCTCCTGGCGGGTTGACCCCGCATGTTCCATCGCTGATCCAGCATCGCCGTCCAAGACCTGGCCGGTCCGGCGCGGTCCGGGAGGGCTCGTCCGCGGGGTCGATCGTCGTTGTTCGATGGGGCCGCTGGACGTGCGCCGGGCGGTGTTTGGTTTGAACATTTCGTGCTTTTATGTCGAAACACTACCACAACCGCGTGCAGATGTCAATGCGTTTCGGCGGGAGGAGATCGGATCCCGCGTGCACGGTTGATTGCCGCGAATCCGGGGCGAAATCGCGTTTTCGGCGACGCCGCGACGTGGCGGGGCGATCGGAGATCGGCGCGAACGGCGAAGAGGCCGGCCGAGGGAAAACGCGAAATGTGCGTTGACCGCTCCGGGTGGGGCTGTTATAATCGCAAACGCTCACCGACATATCCGAACAAATCGCGGGCGGCTTCATGGCTCGATAGGGTTTGGATCAAACACCCCGAGGTTGTTTTCGGATAGTGCGTTTGCGGCGCGGCGGGTTGCGCCGGTCGGGTGTTCGGGGCGATCGCTCGGCGGGCGCGGCAGGGGAGGCGGTCCATGGACCATGGAGTCCTGATCGGCGTTGACCTCGGCACGACGGTGCTCAAGGCGGCGGCTTTCGACGCGGCGACGGGGGAACTGCTGGCGCGCGCGTCGCGGCGCATCCCGGTGGAGGTGCGGGCCGAGGGGCTGCGTGAGCAGGACACGGCCGCCGTGGACCGGAGTCTCGAGCGGGCGGTCGCGACGTTGCGGCAGGCGCTTGGCGACGCATGGAATCGCGTCGCGGGCGTGGGGATCGCGAGTCAGGGCGGGAGCACGATCATCGCCGAACGGGAGAGCGGGCGGCCGCTGACGCCGATGATCCTGTGGAACGATGCGCGGGGGCAGGCGTTCGCGAAAGAGGTCGCGGAGCGGTTCCCTGCGTCGTACTGGCGGCGATTCGCGCTGCGCGAGGCGGCGCCCGAGGGGATCGGGCGGATGATGTGGTTGCTTGCGCGGGCGCCGGAGCTGCTCAGCGAACCGAACATTCACATCGGGGCGGGGGAGTATCTGTTTCACAAGTTGACCGGCGTGTGGCGTCAGGAGGCCGGGAGCGCGATCCAGATCGGCGTGTATGATGCGGCGCGCGGGGAGTTGGACGAGACGCCGCTGACGTCGCTTGGTTTGCCGCTTGCCTTTACGGCGCCCCTGCGCCGTGGTCACGAGACCTCCCCCCTTTGGGCAAGCGGCGCTGAATTCCTCGGACTGCGGGAGGGCATTCCCGTGGCCGGACCGTATATAGATCAGGAGGCGGGCTACCTGGGCGCGGCGGCGGCGATCGACGGGCCGCTGCAGTTGTCGCTGGGCACGGCGTGGGTCGGGAACTTCACGCTTCCGAACGGCATGCACGGGGAATCGCCGTACCAACTGGTGCTGGACGCGGCGACGGAGAGCGGGCGGTTCGTTGTGCAGCCGCTGCTTACCGGGAACACCGGCTGGGACTGGGCGCTGGAGCAGTTTCTGGGCGTGAAAGGCGAGGACGCATTCGCGAAGGCCGAAGAGCTGTTCGCCGAGTCGTTGCTCCCGCCGCCGGGCCTGTGCGTTGTGCCGTGGTTCTCGCAGCCGAGTCCTTTTGCTCCGGATGCGTACGGGGCGGGCGTGTTCGCCGGGGTGAACCCGCAGACGTGCGGGGCGGACCTGCTCCGGGCGGTTGCGTTGGGGATGGCGTGCGAGGCGACGCGCGTGTTCGCGGGGCTGCGGGAGATCGGGGCGATTGGCTCCGTGGTGCTGACGGGGGGCGGTCGGAACGCGGGGTACCTGCGCACGATGCTGGCGGGGCTGTTCGCGCCGTTGCGGGTGACCTACGAGACGGACGACGATCTGGCGGTGACGCGCGGGGCGCTGACGGCCTTCGATGGAGCGGCGAAGCGCTGTCGCCTCGAGGAGGTCCCGTTGCCGAACGCGTCCGAACGCCGAGGTCTCGCGGAGGCCTACGCGGCATATACGAGCGTTTTTGACAGGCTGTATGGGGCGGAGATCAACGGCCGTCCGTATCACGTGGAGGTGCGCGGAGAGTGAGTGAGGTTCGCATCGGGCTGTTGCCCCTGTATCTGAAGCTGTATGACGACGTTGTGCCCGAGACGCGGGAGGCGTTCGCGCCGTTCCTGGAGCGGATATGCGACGGATTGGCGGCGCGCGGGATTGCGGTGACGCAGACGCCGGTCTGTCGGCTCGCCGGGGAGATCGGCGCGGCGGTGCGCGAGATCGAAGCGGCCGGGGCGGACCTGCTGGTGACGATGCACCTGGCGTATTCGCCGTCGTTGGAGGCGGTGGACGCGTTGCTGGCGGCGCGCACGCCGATCGTGATGCTGGACACGACGATGCACCGCGACTTCGGGCGCGGCGCCGGTCCGGACCGGATCATGCTGAACCACGGGATCCACGGGGTGCAGGACCTCGCGTGCATGTTGCGGCGGAACCGTCGGCCGTATCGCGTGATCGCGGGGCATCTGGACGATCCGTGCGTGCTGGATCGCGCGGCGGACCTGGCGCGCGCGGCGGCGGGGGCGGCGCGGCTTCGCGGAATGCGGGCGCTGCGGATCGGGGAGTCGTTCCGGGGCATGGGCGACTTCGCGGTGGACCCGCGTGCACTCGCGGAACGGCTCGGGATCGCGGTGGACCAGCGCGACCAGGATGCGCTGGCGGCCCACGTGCGTGCGTTGGACGCGGCCGAGGTCGACGCGGAAATGGCGCGCGACCGGGAGGCGTTCGTTGTGGAGGCGAGCGAGGACGTGCATCGGCGGTCCGTGCGCGCGGGTCTGGGCCTGCGCCGGCTGCTCGAGGAGGGCGGCTACGGCGGATTCAGCCTGAACTTCCTCGCGTTCGACTCGGCGGACGGGCCGGTGGACACGGTTCCGTTTCTGGAAGCGTCGAAGGCGATGGCGCGCGGGCTGGGATACGCCGGAGAGGGCGATGTTCTTACGGCGTGCCTGGTCGGGGCGCTGAACAGCGCGTTCGGCCGGACGAACTTCACGGAGATGTTCTGTCCGGACTGGAGCGGCGATGCGATTTTCCTGTCGCACATGGGCGAGTTCAACCCCGCGTGCGCGGCGGACCGTGCGCGGCTGGTGGAGAAGGACTTTCCCTGGACGGCCGCGCACAACCCGGCGGTGGTGACCGCGGCGCCGGCGCCGGGGCCGGCCGTGCTGGTGAACCTCACGCCGGGGCCGGATGACGCGCTGGATCTGATCGTCGCGTCTGTTGAGGTGTTGGGCGACGCGACGGAGGCGGCGATGCGCGACCAGATTCGCGGATGGGTGCGGCCGCGGTGCGCGCTCGGCCCGTTCCTGGAGCGGTACTCGCAGCTTGGGGGCACGCACCACTGCGCGATCGTGCACGGCGGACGCGCGGAGGCGATCGCGGCGTTCGCGGAGTACGCCGGCCTGGGCTGCAGCGTCATCGACGGCGCGCGCTGAGCGCGTCGGCGGCCGTCGAGCCGGTGGACCCTTGACTTGACCTGACCTTACAGATGAAAAGGCGCTGACCTGATGTGGCGTGAGACGACCAAGCACGAACGGAACCGGCGGATCTTCGAGGAGGAGCTGGACGCGTTCCTGCCCAAACGCATTCTGGATTTCCATATCCATGTCCTGCCCGATGGCGTGTTGGCGGACGGAGAGCAGTTCCATAGCGGCGGACCGGCGATCACGTCGTACACCTATGAGGACTTGGCGCAGGACCTAGCGGAGGTCTACCCCGGGCGCGAGACGTCGGCGGTGTGCTTCGGCCTGCCGCGTCCCGACGGCGACTGGGCGCGCAACAACGCGTACGTGGCCGAGGGCAGCGACAACAAGCGGTTCTACGGGCTGCGGCTGCTGGACCCGCATCGGGACGACGCGGAGACGCTGCGCGCGGATCTGGCGTCGCGGCGGTTTCTGGGCGTGAAGCCGTACCCAGACTACGCGCGGAACGCGGACGTGTCGGAGACGGAGATCCCGGAGATGCTGCCGGACTGGGCGATGGAGGTCATCGACGAGGCCGGGGCGATCGTGATGCTGCACATCCCGAGGCGGGAACGGCTGGCGGATCCGCTGAACCAACGGCAGATCTCGGAGCTGTGCGCGCGCTATCCGCGGGCGAAGGTCGTGATGGCGCACATCGGCCGCGCGTACTACCTGCAGAACATCGTCGGCCAACTCGACGCGTTCAAGGGGGTCCCCAACCTGTACTACGACCTGGCGATGCTGAACAACTGGGAAGTGATGGAGTACGCGTTCGCGGAACTGCCCGCCGACAAGCTGCTCTACGGCACCGACATTCCGATCGCGCTCGCGCCGGGGAAATCGGTCGAGATCAACAACCAGTACACGTACGTGACGCCGAAGCCGTGGGCGTTGTCGATCTCGGACGACCACGGGAAGCTCGTGTTCACGTCGTTCCTGTACGAGGAGCTGCGTGCGATCAAGAAGGCGATCGCGCGCCTGGGCCTGGACCGGGCGTTCGTGGAGGCGCTGTTCCACGGGAACGGCGCGGCGCTGCTGGGCGGCGTGCTCGGGAAGGGGAAATAGGGGACGGAGGGGACGGATGGGACGGATGGGACGGATGGGACGGATGGGACGGATGGGAACCGCGCGGAGGTAGGAACCGTGGGAAGGTGGCGCTCAGTTCTGGATGCGGTACTCAGCGGGGATCGTGACGCAAGCATCGCTTTCGACGACCTCTGCGGTCTCCTGGTGCGGCTTGGGTTTGAACGGAGGGTGCGAGGCAGCCACAACGTGTTTCGCGGGAGAGGGATCCCAGAGAAGCCCAACCTACAGCGCGATGGCCAGCACGCCAAGCCATACCAAGTGAGACAGGTTCGTGGTATCATCAGGAAACACGGGCTTGGAGGTGACTTGTGATGGACAGATACGAGATCCGCATCTCGTGGAGCGCAGAAGACGGGGCGTTTGTGGCGGACGTTCCGGAGCTGCCGGGGTGCAGCGCGCATGGGGGGACGCAAGAGGATGCGTTGGCGAATGCGAAAGCGGCGATGCGGCTGTGGCTGGAGACCGCCGAGGAGTTCGGCGATCCCGTCCCTGAACCGAGCGGACGTGGGTTGACGCGGACGGGGTGAGGGATCTGAAGTGAGGGAATCGCGGCGGCGTCGGCCTGGTTCGACGCCGCCGCGATGCGTTCTGGGGATCGGGTCAGCCGCCGCCGGCGCCCTGGACGGCGCGGCGGATGGCTTCCTGTTGTTCGGGGGAGAGCTTCTCCATCTGTTCGGGCGGAGGCAGCTCGCCTTTTCGGATGGCTTCCGCGGCGATTCGGGTTCCCTCGATCATGGCGTTCTGTTGGTCGGGCGGCGTCGAGCTGAGCAGCCCGCCCGGCGCCGCCTGGTCGGGCGTGGCCTCGTACCCCTCCGGGACGCCGCTGTCGGAGCCGCCGCTGACGGTCGCTTGCTTGCTGCCGCAGCCAGTCGCCGCGATCGCGATGGTGAGGATGAGGGCGCAGACGCCCAGGGGTCGCGTGTAGCTGGTCATCTTCGTTGAGACTCCTTCAGGCCGATCTCGGCTGTGAGCACGGCGGCCCCGGCCGCGCGGATGCGGCCGGGGCCCGTCTTGCGGGTACAGAGGGCGATCGGAGTCAGCCCATACCGGCGAAGTTGCCGAGATAGGCCGCAGAGCAGGGGATGTCGGGAGGGCCGCCGCCTACGAGGGGATAGCTCGTGGCCGCCAGCGAGTTCGGGTCGAGGCCCTGGTTCACCAGCAAGGGCGTCGCTTCGTGCAGGCGGACAAAGCCGACGTGGCCGTCCATGTACAGCACGTTGGATCCGCCCGGCACGTGGTTGAACCGCATCACGCCGTTGTCGGCAGCATAGGTGGAGTGGTAGGTGTTGCTGACGTTCCATGCGTCCCACATCACGGGGATGGCGCTCTGCGCCTGCGCGCCCGCGGCCGGGTTGTTGATGTCCGTGATCATGAAGCGCTCGATGCCGTCGCGCATGCGGGGGTAGCGCTTCGGGAGCGGGGAGCCGTCGTCATCGCGCCAGCCGGCGTTCCCTTCGAACGCGTAGACGTCCTCCTCCACGAGGGGGTGTCCGTTGCACAGGATGACGTTGACGGCGTTGTAGATCTGGGAGCAGGACGCATCCACGACGGCGAGGGAGCCGGGGGGATGCGATTCGGCGAGCGCGGGCTGGGCCGGGGCGAGGCGGTCGCTGCACGCGGTGGTCGGGTTGGTGGCGCCCCAGTAGGCCATCGTGTAGAGCGAACGAGCCCAGTCGACCATCTGCGAGGTCGTGGCGAGCAGGTGACTCCCCGTGTAGGCGTAAGAGATCGGCATGGAAAGCTGCAGGTGCAGGCAGGCGCGACGCTGCTGCTCCGTGCCGCCGGTCGCAGAGGCGATGCGGGCGATCTGGGCGGGGAAGTCCTGCTCGATCTGCCAGATCTCGCCCATCCAGTCGCCGCCCGGGTCCGACGGACAGCGGGAGATGGCCGGGTCATTCCAGTAGTCGGGGTACAGCGTGCTCGAATCCACGCCGGCGGTGTAGATCCACTGGCCCGGCTTGTACTTGCTCAGCGGGGGATACAGTCCGGCCTTGTTCTCGGCCACATAGGTCTTGAAGATCAGCCCCCACTGCTTGAGGTTGTTCTGGCAACTGGCGCGGCGCGCCGCTTCGCGGGCGCGCGCCAGGGCCGGCAGCAGAATCGCTGCCAGGATGGCGATGATGGCGATCACCACCAGCAGCTCTATCAACGTGAAACCTTGGCGTTTCATGGCAGTCTAGCCTCCTGCAGACGCATCGCCCGGTCGCCGGGCAAAGGCGCTGCGGTTGAATAGTTCTCCGATGGTCCGGTTGTCATCGCGTGCGTGTTGATAGAGGGGCTCCTCGATGGACCGAAGCCGTCTTCGGGATCCGGATCGCTCCCGGTTGAGGGGTCCGCATGGGCGAGCGGGTCTGTTGTCGTGTAAGGTCCTCCTTCCTGGCTATGCGGCCCTGTGCAGACGGTCGGGACAGCCGACTCGGTTCTTGGGGCCCGTTCCCGCAGTGTGCGCAAACATCCCTGAATGTTCGTAACAAACATCAACATAGCAGCCGCCGGGTCGGCTGTCAAGGGAAAAATAGCTGAAACGGGGAAAACTCCTTGACAGTCTCTGGAGGGGGTGCTAGGCTATGTCGCGAGACAACGCCGACAGTTTTCGAATAGAACACTTTCGGGCATGCGCATGCGAGGCGAATTGGGGAGGATCCGAGGGTCCAGTAGAGGAGAGGGAGCCATGGCAGTGCGGCGCAGTTGGGGAACACGGGCGGCATGGGGCGTGTGGCTGTTGTGCGTGGTCGCGGCGCTGGGGGCGTCGGCGGCGGAGCGCATGGACCGCTACTACGCGCATGAGACGCGGGAGGACGCGCACGGCGTGATCGCGCCGTGGTACGACGGCCAGAACGGGGTGTTCGACTGGCGCGTGCGGATCGCGGGGGAGACGCTGAAGCGCTACCCGTGGACGAAGCCGGGGGAGGCGGTGGCGGTCGCGCCGCACCACTTCTTCAACGGTACGTGGCAGATTGCGCCGGACGGGACGATCAGCATTCCGGAGTTGAACGACTGGAACACGGGGGATCAGTCGCAGCGGATCGCGTATCTGCTGTCGGGGCTGGTGGACTACTACCGGTACACGGGCGATGCGGCGGCGATCGCGATGATGAAGGCGACGGCGGATCCGTATCTGGATCATTGCCTGACGTCGGCGGATCACCCGTGGCCGCGGTTCCCGATCACCGTGCCGGTGAAGGGGGTTCCCTATGGCGATTGTAGTCCGGAGGGCTACATCCAGACGGATATCGCGGCGGAGGTCGGCTATGCGTTGCTCCGGGCGTACCAGGTCGCGGGGGAGGAACGCTGGTTCGAGGCGGCGAAACACTGGGGCGACCTGTTCGCGTACAACGTGGGTACGGGCCCGGACGGCACGCCGTGGAGCCGGTATGCGAACCCGGAGGTCGTGCCGTGGTCCGACCGAATGAACGGGGGCGTGTCGTTCATCCTGTTCTTCCTGGACGAGCTGATCCGCCTGGGGTACACGGGGCCGGAAGACATCATTGTCGAGGCGCGGGACGCGGGGCTGGCGTACCTGCGGGACGAACTGCTGCCGGACTGGACGCGCGTGGACGCGTGGGGACGCAACTTCTGGGACTGGGAGTGCACGACGCAGTGCACCAACGTGACGGCGTTCACCTGCTGGTACCTGATGGCGCACCCGGACCGCTTCCCGAACTGGCGGAACGATGTGCGGAACATCATGACGTTGTTCCTGAACCGCACGAGCGTCTCGCTGGAATCGGGCGCGGACGCGTACAGCGGGGCGTGGGCGTATCCGGAGTCGGCGGGATGCTGCGGGCGATCGCTGTGGTATCCGCCGATGGAGGCGTCGGGCGTGTTCGCCGAGTACGGCGTCCGGACCGACAGCGCGTGGGGCCGGGAGATGGGGCGTCGGCAGCAGATTCTGGCGACGTACGGGGAGCTTGATCACGGTCTGGTGGAGGACAACATCGACGGGGGGCAGATCGTCGCCGGATCGTGGTTCAAGATCACGCACCCGATGGCGCTGAAGCACATCCTGTACACGATGGCGTGGCTGCCGGAGGTGCAGGGGGCCAACCGGGAGAACCACATCATGCGCAGCACCGCCGTGGTGCGAGACGTGGTCTATGACCCTGGGGCGGTGCGGTTCGAGACGTTCGATGCGCCGGCGGACACACAGACGGTCCTGCGGTTGGCGTTCGCGCCGGAACGCGTGACGGCGGACGGCGACGCGCTCGAACTTCGCTCAGACCTGGATGCGAACGGGTATACGGTCAAGACGTTGGCGAACGGCGACTGCCTCGTGCACGTGCGCCACGACGGGGCGACGCGCATCGAGATCGCCGGCGACGACGACCCGCGACAGGCGTGCGATGAGGACGCGCTGACGTTCGCGGGGACCTGGCGCATCGCACAGGAGGCGACCGCGCACGGGGGCGCGCTGGCCGCGACGGCGGAGACGGGCGCGGAGATGACTTTCCGCTTCACCGGGAACCAGGTGCGGCTGGTCGGGCGCTTCGCGCCGGACGGCGGCATGGCGGACGTGTATCTGGACGGAGAGAAGCAGCTCGTTCCGGTCGACTGCTGGAACCCGACGGTGCGCGACCGGCAGACGTTGTACTACCGAAACGGACTGGAGAACGCGGAGCACGCGCTGCGCATCGTGGCGCGCGGGGCGGGCAATCCCATCGCGCCGGGCAAGACCGTGTACGTGGACGCGGCGCAGTGGTCGGACGCGACGGGCGAGGCAGGCTTCGGCGAAGGCGGCGGCCCGACGGACGTGCAGCGGATGGTCTTCGGCTATCCCGGTCGCGCGCCGATCATCGACAGCCAAGGCGAGGCGTGGGCGCCGGGCCTCGAGTTCGTGGTGCGGCTGGGCGCCATGCAGGACCCGGTGAAGGGGGCGTGGTGGAGCGAGCCGCGCGCGGAGACGATTGGGAACACGCCGGACCCCGAGCTGTATCGCTACGGCGTGCACGGACCGCGCTTCTGGGTGAACGTGACCGTGGGCCCGGGCGCGTACTATGTTCGGCTGAAGCTCGTGGAGACGCGGGACGTGGAGCCCGGCTTGCGCGCGATGAATGTGGCGATCAACGGCGAGCAGCGGATCGAGGGGCTGGATATCGCCGCGACCGCGGGCGGGCTGAACCGCGCGGTTGATCTCGTATTGGACGACGTGCGCCCGAGGAACGGCGTGATCGAGATCGCGCTGCAAGGGATGCCCGATGGCGAGGCGATCTTGCAGGCGCTCGAGGTCGGGCCTGGGCAAGGCGGGCCGGGGGCGGAGGCGATCTGCCTGCCGGAGGCGACGTTGCAGGAGTTGCGAGACCGGCGCGGGCTGCTGGAGAACGGCGGCTTCGAGTTCGGCGCGCTTACGCTGGTCGGCGGCAAGGGGACGCGGGCCCGGGCGACGTACTGGCGCGCGGAGGTCGTGAGCGACTCGCGATGCTACGTGTGGGGCGAGTCGGCGTACAGCGCGCATCCCGAGACGGGCCTGCCGGTGTTCCGTTCGGGAGCGCAGGCGTTGCGCACGCATACCGACGGCGCGGGACACACGCGGGTCTGGCAAGAGGTGGAAGTCGAGCCGGGCACGACGTACCGCGCGAGCGCGTGGGTGTACGGATACGGCAAAGACGGCCAGGGGTTCGGCGCGCATCCGGATGATTCGGCGGGGATCGTGTTGGAGGAGCTCGACGCGGGGGGCGCGGTGATCGCGACGCATCCGAAAGCGGCGATCACGGAGGCGACGGACGGGTACGCGCCCGTGGAGACGACCATCACGACGTCGCCGGAGACGCGGCGGGTGCGGTTCGTGTTGGATACGGTGATCGACGCGCACTACGAGCCGGGGCACGTGAGCTATGACGACTGCGCGTTCGCGGTCGTGCGCCCGGAGGAGGGATGATCGGGAGCGCGACGGGCCGGGGGCCGCGTATAATCGCCGGCGGCATGAACTGAGTCCGAGGCGGTAGTGAACAGGGCGGTGGAGCGATGCAGAAGCATTCACAGACCGAACGGCGAGACCTGATCCGGCACTTGCTGGCGCAGGAGGGGTCGCTGCGGGTGGAGGAGTTGGCGGAGCGGTTGTCGGTGACGTCGATGACCGTGCGGCGCGATCTGTCGGCGATGGAGGAGGAGGGCGTGCTGGTGCGCACGCACGGCGGGTGCACGCTGCAGTCGCCGATGGCGCGCGAGTTGTCGTTCTCCGAGAAGGACGCGTTGCGGGCGCGGCAGAAGGCGGCGATCGGGCGCGAGGCGGCGCGGTTGGTGGAGCGGAACGCGTCGATCTTCATCGACACGGGGACGACGGCGCTGCACTTCGCGCGGGCGTTGCGGAACGACCTGAATCTGCGCATCTTCACGAACAACCTGCGGGTGGCGATGGACCTGTTCGGCCGGGACGGCTTCGAGGTGATCGTGTACGGCGGGCGACTGGCGACGCAGAGTCCGGACCTGGTCGGGGAGATCGCGCTGGGGCGGGTGCGCGACTATCGGCTGGATGTGGCGGCGCTGGGCGCGGACGGGGTGGACCCGAGTCGGGGCGAGGTGTACGGCGCGGACATGCACGCGTCGAGCCTGGACCGGTCGGTGTTGACGCAGGCCGCGCAGGGCCTGGTGCTTGCGGACAGCTCGAAGATTGGGCGGGCGAGCCTGTCGCTGATCACGCGGCTGCGCACCGGGATCACGCTGGTGACGGACGGCGAGGCGCTGCCGCGCGATCTGCGATTGCTGGAGGAGACGGGGGCGGAGATCGTGGTGGCCGACGTGCCGGAGCAGCCGGAAGGCTACTAGACCGGTCGCGGCAGGGCGGAACGCCTCGGGGGAGACGACGCGATATGTCGGGTGATGACAGAGCCGCCGCGCCGGCGGCGTGGGCCGAGACGGCCGCGCTCGCGGCGCGCACGTTGGCCATGGAACCGACGCGCGGCATCCCGTCGTGGATCGCCAACGTGATGGACATGGGCTACCAGGAGCGCGTGGCGGAGTACGCGCCGGGGAGCTATCGGGAGGATCCGGACGGGGTGCACCTGGCGTTCCTGCGCAAGACCGGGGCGTGCTTCGTGGACCAGTACCTTGCGACGAACCCGTTGACGATGGAGGTGCACGGATACGGCGCGGACACGGTGCGCACGGCGGCGACGGGCGCGGAAGAGATCGTGTTGGACGGGCGGGTGATCGCGTCGGAGGAGGACGTGATCGCACACCTGGAGGAGGTCGTGTTTCCGGGGATCGAGGCGGCCATCGCGGCCGAGTGCACAGGCGACGAGGCGACGGTCGTCGCGGGGATCCTCGCGCAGGAGCGGGCCGCGCAGGCGATGCTGGGTCCGAGCCTGTTGAAGGTTCCCTACGGCGAGGGATTCAACCATTTCCCCTATCTGCGGTACACGCAGTACGGCTATGTGAACTACTTGACGGCGTTTGTGATGTACCCCGAGGTGATGGCGCGGGACTTCGCGTTGCAGGCGGATCTCGCCGCGTTGCGGAACCGGGCGGGCGCGCGGGCGATCGTCGAGGGCGGTCTGCCGCGGGTGATTCGCCTGGACCACGACATGGCCGACTCGCGGGGGACGCTGGTGAGCGTGCGGATGCTGGAGGAGCTGTGGTTTCCCCATTTCGCGCGGGCGATTCAGCCGTATCTGGACGCGGGCGTGCGCCTGATCTGGCACTGCGACGGCAACCTGATGGAGATGGTTCCGCGGCTGATCGCGTGCGGCGTGGGGGGATTCCAGGGGTTTCAATACGAGGACGGGATGGACTACGAACG
Organism: Candidatus Hydrogenedentes bacterium UBA6118; assembly: GCA_002422525.1. Lineage (GTDB taxonomy): Bacteria > Hydrogenedentota > Hydrogenedentia > Hydrogenedentales > SLHB01 > UBA6118. The sequence goes on along the minus strand of DIWA01000014.1, from coordinate 10,655 downwards.
GATCTGTCGGATGACGACGCGGGACGGGGGACCGCTGATGATCTGGGGCGGCGTGTCGGTGACGCGGACGCTGCCGTTCGGAACGCCCGAGGACGTGCGCCGGGAGATCGCGTGGCTCGTGGAACACGCGCCGCCGGTCGGGTTCGTGCTGGGCGCGAGCAGCAGCGTGACGCCGGGGGCGCCGTGGGCGAACCTCGACGCGTTTGTGGAAGGGCTTGCTTACTACCGCGAACATGGTCGCGGGGGTTGATGGCGCCGTGACGCGCGAATCAGCGGATACCTGAACAGACAGGGGGACGCCATGCATCTGGGCGTATTGGACATCATCGTGTTCCTGGGCTATTTCCTGGGGATCGTCGCGTTCGCGGTGACGGTCGCGGCGCGGAGCAAGACGAAGTCGGCGCAGGACTATTTCCTGGCGTCGAAGAAGCTGCCGTGGTACACGGTGGGCGCGTCGTTCGTGGCGGCGAACATCTCGACGGAACACTTCATCGGCATGGTGGGGTGGGGGTTCCTGTACGGGGCGGCGGTGGCGCAGTGGGAATGGGGCAACGTGGCGACGTTCACGTTGCTCATCTGGGTCTTCCTGCCGTTCTACATGCGGGGCAACGTGGCGACGATGCCGGAGTTCCTGGAGCGGCGGTACAACAGCACGTGCCGGTACGTGTACGCGGGCGTGACGGTGATCGGGCTGGTGATCGCGATGCTGGGGGGCGTGATGCTGGCGGGGGCGAAGGCAATGACCGTGTTCCTGCCGGACTTGCCGGCGCCGGCGGCGATCGTGATCCTGGCGGCGGCCGCGGGCGCGTACACGATCTACGGGGGGCTGCTCTCGGCGGCGTGGGCCGATTTAGTTCAGTACATCCTACTGATGACGATGGGGGTGGTGGTGACGGCGGTGGGGCTGTACCACGTCGGGGGGATCGAGCCGCTGCTGCGGGATTTGCCGGAGAAGTTCCTGGTGTTCTACCCGCCGACGCACGAGATGATCCCGGCGACGGGGGTGGTGCTGAGCCTGCTGTCCGTGGGCGTGTGGTACTCCTGCGCGAATCAGTTCATGGTGCAGCGCTGCCTTGGGGCGCGGTCCGAGTGGGACGCGCGCATGGGCGTGGTGATGGCGGGGTTCAGCAAGGCGGCGCTGCCGTTCATCGTGGTGTTGCCGGGGATCATCGCGTTCTATCTGTACCAGGACCGGATCAACGACGGCGATCAGGCGTGGCCGTTCCTGGTGCGGATGTGGCTGCCGGCGGGGGTCGCGGGGCTGGCGCTGGCGGGACTGGCGAGCGCGATTCTGTCGACGCTGAGCGCGATCACGACGTCGTCGTCGACGATCATCACGTTGGACCTGTACAAGCGGATCCTGCGGCCGGATGCGCCGGACCGTGAGCAGCACCTCGTGGGCCGGCTGAGCGCGGCCGGGGTGATGATCATCGGGGTGCTGGTGGCGTGGGTTATGTCGGCGATGCCGGCGATCACGATTTTCGGTCTGATCCAGCAAGTGTTCTTCTACATGGCGCCGCCGATCGCCGCGTTGTTTCTGGTGGGGATTCTGTGGCCGCGGGCGACGGCCAAGGCCGCCGTGGCGACGCTGTTCTGCGGGTTTCTGGTGTATCTGCCGCTGACCACGATGGTGTTGTTCAAGGCGGTTCCGGCGTTGAGGCCGTTCGACTCGTTCACCCATCACACTTTCGTCATGTTCGTGGCCTGCGTGCTGACGTTGATCGGGGTCTCGCTGTTCACGAAGCCGAAGACGAAGGAGGAGCTGACGGGCGTGGTGTGGTCGCGGGCGGCGCTGCGGACGTCGGCCGGCGAAGGGCGGCGGGGTCTGGCGAGCCTGGCGATCGCGTGGGCCGCGATGGTCGCGCTGATCGTGGGGCTGTACGCGTTTACGCATCTGGCGGGCGGCTCGACCCGTTGGCTGGAGGCGGAGGATCTGAGGTACGTCGCGGAGGGCGGCGAGGCGGTCGTGCAGACCCGTGTGGAGATGGCCCGCAAGGAAAGCGGGTTCAACCTGTGGACAGGGAAGGGCGAGGTGCGGTTCGCGCCGTCCGAGCCGGAGGCGCGGCTGACGTTTGATCTGGGGGTTCAGGATGAGGGGACGTACGAAACGGCGGTTCTGATCACGATCGGCCCGGACTACGGGCCGTTCCGCGTGGAGATCAACGGCGCGCCGGTCGAAATGGTCGCGTTGCCGCCGGGATCCGCGTTCACGCCCGGGGAATCCGGCGCGGGAGATCCTGATCGGCACTACGTGCGGCGCGTGGCGTTGGGGCGGCATCGGTTGGCTCCGGAGGCGGCGGAACTGACGTTTGTCGCGAGGGATGCGGGCGAGGGCAAGGCGATTGGGGTGGACCAAGTCATGCTGACGCCGGCGGAGGCCGAGGCGGGCTGAGGGGGCGGCGCGGCGGGTCGGTTTTGCATCGCGGATCGGCGTGGGGTACCATGCGCCTGCGAGGGGCGTGCGAGGCGGGAGGTCGGGCGGCCGGGAGAAAGGCGAGGGGCTCTGATGACGACGACGGGCGAAGACCGACGACGCTATCCAAGATCCAGGCGGGCGGCGCACGGGGTGTCGGACGACGGCCCCGGCGTGCTGAACCATATTGACAACATCAGCGCGACGGGGGTGCTCTGTCACACCGTGAAGCCGGTGCCGCTGATGACGAAGCTGGGCATCACGTTCACGTTGTCGAAGCCGTCGGATCGGCGGATCGAGGCCGAGGGGATCGTGGTGCGTTGCGAGCCGCACGAGCTGGGGGACGACCGTTTCATGGCGGCGATCCTGTTCACGCGCATCAGCGACGCGGACCGCGAAGCCATCGCAGAGCATGTGAATCGCGACCTTGAGAAAGCCGACCCCGAGTAGCCCGACCGGGCGCGCGCCTGCATGGCGGCGCGTGGATGTCGCGGCATTCATCTTCTGCACGGCGGCCCTCGGGGTCGCCGTTCTGTACCCGACGGTCCGGCTGCTGATCCGCGCGGCGTGGGAATGGCAGCCGCAGGCGATCGTGGCGGGGGACGGCTGGACGGCGGTGGTGAACACGCTGGTCATGTCGTTCGCGTCGGTGGCGTGTTCGGGGGTGGTGGGCACGGCGCTGGCGGTGCTGTTGACGCAGTACGACTTCCCCGGGCGCGCGACGCTCGGCGGGCTGGCCTACCTTCCGCTTACGCTGCCGCCGCTGGTGGGGGTGTTGGCGTTCTACTTCCTGATCGGTCGTGACGGGATCTTCCCGGTGGCGATGGAACGGTGGTTCGGCCTGGCCGATTGCGCGCCGCGCGGCCCGATCGCGATTCTGCTGATCCACACCTACTCCTTCTACGTGTTCTTCTACTCGATGGCGAGCTCCGCGCTGAGCGGGCTGGACCCGTCGCTGATCGAGGCGGCGCGGACGCTGGGGGCGTCGCGGATCCATGCGTTTCGGCGGGTGACGCTGCCGTTGTTGCGGCCGGCGCTGGTCGGCGCGGCGCTGTTGACCTTCATGACCTCGGGGGCGTCGTTCAGCGCGCCGCTGATCTTCGGCAACGACTATCCGATGCTGAGCGTGCGGATCTACGAGGAGATGTCGAAGTACAACGAGGCGGGCGCCCTGACGCTGACGGTGCTGCTTGCGGGGGTGTCGTTGTTGGGCGTGCTGGTGTTTCGCACGCGGCGAGCTGGAGGCGGCGGGTCGAAGGGCGTTCGGCGGGCGGTTCGGTCGCGGGCGGGACGTTGGGCGGCGGGGGTGTTCAGCGCGGCGAGCATCGTGCTGCTGCTCACGCCGCATCTGGCGATCGTGTGGTTGTCGTTCGTGGATCATCAGGCCTGGACGACGGAGCTGATCCCGACGACGTTCACGTGGTCGAACTACGTGGAGATCTTCCAGGATCCCCGCGCGTTCGCGCCGATCCGCAACAGTTTGTGGATGAGCGCGACGGCGGCGGCGGCGACGCTGCTCGTGGGTGTGCCCGCGGGCTACCTGATCGGGCGGCGGCGCCCCGGCGGACGCTGGGTGAACCTAGCGGTCATGATCCCGTGGGCGTTGCCGGGCACGGTGGTGGCGATGAACCTGATCGTGGCGTTCAACGACCCGTGGCTGCCGCGGGGCGTGCTGGCGTTCATCCTGCCGACGGCGTACTTCGTGCGGAACATCCCGTTGCTCACGCGGATGGCCGCGGCGTCGATCGCGTCGTTCGACGCGACGCTGATCGAGGCGGGGCGCACGCTGGGGGCGACGCCCTTGCGGTGCATGGTCGTCATCGCGGGGCCGTTGATCGCGCCGGGGCTCATCGCGGCGACCGCGCTGGTGTTCGCGCTGTCGCTGGGGGAGTTCGTGGCGTCGATACTGCTGTACCGTCCGAACACCCTGCCGATCGCGGTGCAGATCAACATGCAACTGCGGGGATCCGGCATCGGATCGGGGTTCGCGTATAGCGTACTGTTGCTGATTCTCGTGACGGTTACGTTCGTGGCGGCGCGGCGGTTCTCGTCGCGCGTGATCTGAGACACCGCATGGACCCGCCTCCTCGAGATGCGCCGGCGGCGTCGCAGTGGCTGACGGCGCTGGACCGACCGTCGGGCGGCGCGATGCGGACGTTGGGCGCGACGTACGGGCCGGACTCGGGACGGATCGCGGAGCGATGCAGGCTCCTGCGGCGGACCCTGGCGAGGTTCATCGCGGCGTTCGGCGACGGGCCGGTGCGTGTGTTTCGGTCGCCGGGACGGATCAACTTGCGGGGGATGCACGTCGACACGCACGGCGGGTGGCTGAACCTGATGACGCTGCACCGGGAGACGGCGGCGGTCGTGCGGCCGACGGAGTCGGGGGCGTGTCGGGCGGTGAACGCGGACCCGGCGCATCCGGCGAAGGCGTTCGACCTCGCGGAGGATCTGCGCGATCCGGCGTTCGGCGGGTCGTGGACCGGCTACATCACGACGGACGGCGCGCGACGCCGGGCCGAGGCGGCGGGGTGGGCGGCGTACGTGCGGGGAAGCCTGGCGCGGGCGAGCCGGGCGTGCGGCCGGCCGGTTGGGATGGAGATCGCGGTCGGAGGCGACATTCCGGAAGGGGCCGGGCTGAGTTCGTCGTCGGCGTTGTGCACGGCGGCGTACTTGGCCGGGTGTGCGCAGGGCGGGGCACGATGCCGGATGGAGGGGCTGATCGCGGGGATCCGCGACGCGGAATGGTACGCGGGCGCGCGGATCGGGGTGAGCGACCAGGCGGCGATGCTGCTGGGCGGGGTCGGGGCGTTGGTGCGGGTGGCGCTGTATCCGCCGGACCTGGACGCATCGGCGGCGGAGCGGATCGCGTTTCCGGAGGAGCTGGCCGTGGTGGTGGTCAACTCGTTCACGCAGCGGTCGTTGCGGGGGGCGGCGGGGATCGACTACGTGCGGAATCGGTTTGCGTACTCGCTGGCGATGGAGGCGCTGCGGCGGCACATGGCCGAAGCGGGGCTGCCGGCGGAGGCGATCGCGCGGACGGATCGGCTGTCGCGCGTGACGGCGGAGGCGCTGGCGCGGTATGCGGACGACGGCGACGGGTTGGGTCTGCTGTATGCGCTGCTGCTGCGGGTGCCCGAGGCGGCGGCGGTGTCGGAACTCCGCGGACGATACGGGGCGGGGTTGGTGGATGAGGCTTTCGCGACGTACTTCGGGGAGATTCCGGAGGCGGATCGGCCCGCGCGGATCGACTTGCGAGGGCCGCTGACCTTTGGCGTTGCGGAGTCGGAGCGGGCGCGCGTGTTCGCCGAAGCATTGACGGGACCGACGCCGGAGCGCGCGGGGCGGCTGATGTGCATCGGGCAGGATGGGGACCGGCGGATCGGGCCGGACGGTCGGCCGTGGGCCTGGCGCGCGGATGACGCGCGGCTGGCGGAACTGCGAGCGCGGCGGACGCCGTTGGCCGAGGTCCCGGGGGCGTATGACGCGAGCAGCCCGGCTCTGGACCGGCTCGCGGACGTCGCGGTCGGCGCGGGGGCGTTGGGGGCGAGCCTGACGGGCGGAGGCGTCGCGGGGTCGGTGTTGGCGCTGTGTCGGCGCGCGGACGTGTCGGCCGTCTGCGAAGCGGTGACCGCGGAGCTTGGGTCGAGGGCGTATGCCGCGCTGGCTGGTCTGGAAGGCGTGCCGGCGGACCCGGAGCGCGGCGTCGAATTCCACGCGTCGACGGCGGCGGCGGGGGAGCTGAGGCTGACGCCGGCATAGGCGGGCGCGCGGTAACGGGTCGCGCCGCGGACGGTAAGATCTGCATATGGATCCAGCCTGAACACCGTTCCCGGAGGTCTGTATATGCCCCGTCGTCTTCCCGTCCGGCTCCTCGCGTTGCTGCTCGCTACGATCTCGTCCGCGGGGGCGGAGGGTCCGTGCGCGGACGGTCCGCACCCGGATGCCGCGGCGCGGCTGGCGGCGTTGGGGTATGACGCGGAGACGTTCGAGACGTTGCTGACGTGGCACGAACGGGCGCGAGACGGCAGCGAAGCGTGGGTGATCGGCCATCGGGTGCGGCATGCGGCGAGCGCGGAGGCGTTCGACGTCTACACGACGGCGTCGGGGACGTTGCTCGGCGATGCGGACCTCGCGCGGATGGGCATCGCGCCGAAAGACTGGTCGCGGCCGGCGGTGCGTGCGGATGCGGCATGGGGCGCGAACGACGGCAAAGCGACGACGGCGCCGTTGCCGCGGACGGTGATTTGGGGTGCGGGCGCGCCGGCGCGGGTGGCGTTGCCGCCGATCGACCGGGCGGCGATCGCGGCGGAAGATGCGCTTGCGGCCGCGCGGAGCCGGGGGCGGATGCGCCGGATCGGCGTGTTCGTGGACGTTCCGGGGGGCCTATGGGTTGCCGGGCGGGATACGTCGGACGGGGCGTGGCGCTCGACGCCGGACGGCGGGGCGGTGTGGCAGGCGATGCTGGAAGCGGATGGCGCCGAAGCGGTGCGCGTGGAGTTCGCCGAGTTGGCCCTTCCCGCGGGCGGCCAAGCAGTGGTGTACAACGCGGATGCGCCGAGCGAAGCGTATGGGCCGTACGACGGGTCCGGCGAGGGCCAGTGGGCGGCGACCTGCTTCGGTCCGCGGGTTACGGTCGAGTGCTATGTGGCCGAGTGGGCCGATCGGGACGACGTGCGCTTGGTCATCGACCGTGCGATCCACGTGTACGTGCCGTTCGGGGCGCTGGCCTGGGCGAAGGCGGGGGTGGACGACTCCTGCTGGATCGACGTGAACTGCCGTCCGGAATGGGCGACGCTGAAGAACGCGGTGGCCGGGATGGGGACGGTTGCGAGCGAAGGGTACATCTGGTGCACGGGCACGCTGATCGTGGACTTGGACGAGACGACGGAGCGTCCGCTGTTCCTGACGGCCTACCATTGTCTGGACTACGACGGGTACGGCGCGAGCTATGCGCAGTCCACGGCGGACAGCCTGGAGATCTACTGGCTGTATCAGACGGATGCCTGCGACGGCACGCCGCCGGACCCGACCGATGTCCCGAGGACGAGCGCGGGGGCGGATTACCTTGCGGGCATGCCGGACTGGAGCGGGAACGATTTCGCGCTGGTGCGGCTGCGTCGCGACCCGCCGGCGTCGGCCGTGTTCGCGGGGTGGGACGCCGAAGCGCCGCGGACGGACGCGGCGGTGAGCTGCATCCAGCATCCGAACGGGTCGTACAAGCGGATCAGCATCGGGGCGGTCTCCGAGATTGACGAGAACTACGTGGACGTCGTGTGGAGCGAGGGCGTGACGGCGGTCGGGTCGTCGGGATCGCCGCTGATCGATGCCGGGTCCGATCGCGTGATCGGGGAGTTGCTCGGGGGGTATTCCTACTGCGACGCGCCGCAGGGGGCGGATTCCTTCGGCCGGTTCGACGTGACGTACGCGGTGATCGCGTCCTACCTGCGGGGCGAAGGGCTTGATGACGAGGAGCCTGAGCCGGAACCCGAGCCCGAGCCCGAGCCGGAACCCGGAGACGGCGGCGACGCGATCCTGTCGCTGTTCGGGTGCGCGCCCATGGAGAGCGCGATCGGGAAGACGCAGATGGCGTCCGCCGGGGACATGGGGCTATGGCTCGGGGCGGTCGTTGCGTTGGCGGCGGCTGGACGTAGGAGGCGACGCGGCGGCTGACGGGCGATGAGACGAGAGCCACTGTCCGGCGCCAGGGCCCGGCGCCGGCTGTGCATACAGGCCGTGCGGGAGGAGCGATTTTCCCGCGCGGCCGTTGTTGATCTGGGGGCGAGGGGGGCGCCACGCAGCGTCTGGACCGCGAGAGCGAGGCGGAGGGGGGCGCAGGCTCTGTCCTGGAAACGCGCATTCGTGGTCGAAGAGGGGGGTAAGCGCACGGATGTGATGTACGGATATGATGTTGCGTCGAGCGCATAGGATACTATATACTCTAGCCCATGAGACATTCAAAGCGAGCGCAGAAGCTGTTGGAGCAGATGGCGGCCATCGAACGGATGGAGCGCGGCAAGCTGTGCCGCCTCAGCGGCAAGAACCACTACAACCTGCAAGCCTGGCGCAACGGCAAGAACGAAGTGCGCTATGTGCGTGAAGAGGAGCGCGAGGCCGTCCAGGAGGCTATCGACGGCTACCGGCTGTTCACCAAGCTCGCCGAGGAATACGCCGACGAGATCATCCGGCGCACCCGCCGACAACACCAGAAGCGCTTCCCGCCCAGGAAGCCCAAGCCCAAACCTCGTTCAGACTGACCAACCAACCCCCAACCCCGGCAATCCCTCCCGGCTAGATGCGATTGCCTTGGCGAGCTGTGTTGTCTTGGAACGTTCATGTTGATAGGATGAACTAACCCAGAATAACGGGGAGATAGCACATTTCGTCTTTGGAGGGAACAGGCCATGCCGTACAGTGCAGAGATCAGCCGGAACCAGCCGTCCTGCTTCGTGTTCCTCATCGACCGCTCGGGGTCGATGGAGGATGCTTTCGGAGCGGGAGATTCGGCACGCACGAAGGCCGACGGCGTCGCCGACGCGATTAACCGGCTCCTGCAGAATCTGGTCATCAAGTGCGCGAAGGAGGACGCGATTCGAGACTACTACCATGTCTCGGTCATAGGGTACGGCGACAAGACAGGTCCGGCCTTCGTCGGCTCGCTCGCCGGAAGGGATATGGTCCCAATAAGCGAGATAGGCGCGTCACCAGCTCGCATTGAGGAACGGCGGAAGAAGGTGGATGACGGGGCGGGAGGTCTCGTCGAGCAGTCGGTACGTTTCCCAATCTGGTTCGAACCGGTAGCCTCAGGCGGCACCCCCATGTGCCAGGCGATGGGTACAGCGGCGGGTGTGCTGGAGCGCTGGCTCTCTCAGTATCCGGATTGCTTTCCGCCCATCGTGATCAATATCACGGATGGAGAGGCCACCGATGGCGACCCGACGTCCGCTGCCGACAAGCTGCGGAGTCTGTCAAGCAGCGATGGCAACGTGCTTCTCTTCAACCTGCACTTGTCGTCCCATAGAGGACCCTCCATCGACTTCCCCGATAACGATGCGGGGCTGCCAGACAAGTACGCCAGACTGCTTTTCGGCATGTCCAGTCCCCTCCCGTCGCACATCCGCAGCGCGGCTCAGCAGGAGGGCTACGCCGTGTCCGATGGCGCCCGTGGCTTCGTCTTCAACGGAGGGATGGAGTCGTTGATCAAGTTCCTCGACATAGGGACAAGACCGAGCAATCTACGGTAGTGCGAGGGAGGCGATGCACGTCTACGCGGACCCCTTCTGGCTCCCCAAGCAAGGCAACACCGAAGAGGAGTACGAGGACGCCTGCTGCCCGCGTAAGGTTACCGAACGCGCAAGCTGTTCCTTTCGGTGCGCGGTGGCTGACGGCGCCACGGAAACGTCTTTCTCGGGGCTGTGGGCTGGACTGCTCGTGCAAGCGTTCGGATCAGGCAGACTGACTTCGAAGCGGCGCCAAGAGACCCTTCGATCGCTTCAGGGCAGATGGTTATCGCAGGTCTCGGCGCATCCGCTTCCGTGGTTCGCTGAGGAGAAAGCGCGCTGTGGAGCCTTTTCGTCCCTTCTGGGGCTGGAGCTGGGTGAAGCTTCCATCTGTGGAGGAGGTCGGTGGTGGCGCGCCTGCGCCGTCGGCGATAGCTGCCTCGTTCAGATGCGGGGCGACGCCATACTGAGCAGCTTTCCCATACGGGATTCGAGGGCGTTCAACAACCGTCCTCTCCTGCTTTCGAGCAACCCAGGCAGAAACAAGGAAGCGACGACGATGTGGACCAGCCGAGGGGGAACTTGGGAATCGGAGGATGCCTTCTATCTGATGACCGATGCACTCGCCTGCTGGTTCCTCACGGAGGCAGAGAAAGGTCAGCAGCCTTGGCGGCGTCTGCGCGACCCTCAGACGGGAGATGGCACGTTCGCCGAGCTCATCGCAGAACTACGTCGCAACGGACGCATGCGAAACGACGACGTGACGCTACTGCGCGTTACCGTTGATTGAGGCACACCCTCGATGCCGTGGCCGAGTCCCCAGGACTACCAGGAGGCGGTTCAGAACCCTGCGTACGCTTTCAGTGACCCGGAGCTGCGAGCCTCGTCGCCATTCCTGAATGCCCTGGGACTGCCGCTCCCTATCTCGGGCAACTTCGCCTGCGTCTACAAGATGAAGAACCACTCCCGCGTCATCGCCGTCCGCTGCTTCCTGCGTGTGCGCCTACCCCCAATCTTCGACC
>DIWA01000067.1 GCA_002422525.1 Candidatus Hydrogenedentes bacterium UBA6118 | reverse complement strand
CGCACTCCGAAAGAGGCTTCGCCTCATGCGGTTCGTCCCGGTCTGCTTTGCCGCCGCTTTGGCGCGGAAACTGGGCCGTATGCGGTCCGATGGCATCTTCAGCCAAGCCTTAGTGATCGCGGCGAGAAAGCGCAAGCAAGCTTGCGCACTCCGAAAGAGGCTTCGCCTCATGCGCGGGCGGAAAATGACCGGCGGGGGCGCCGGTCCCACACAACCGGTCGCACACGCAACCCGCATCCTGTTTATCCTGTAGATCCTGTCTGTATTATTCTTTCACCCCGCTATGACGGGATTTCGCAGGACGCCGATCTCGGGGACGCGGACTTCGACGCTATCGCCGGGGGTGATCGGGGCGATGCCTTCGGGGGTGCCGGTGGATACGACGTCGCCGGGTTCGAGCGTGAGGAACCGGGTGACGAACGCGAGCATCTCGGCGATGGAGAACAGGAACATGGCGGTGTTGCTCTTCTGGCGGATCGCGCCGTTCACGGTCAGCGTGATGTCGACGTGGAGCGGCTCCGGCATGGCTTCGGGCAGCGCGACAACGGGCCCGAGCGGGCCGAAGGTGTCGATGCCTTTGCTGCGGAACCAGGGGTGCGCGGCGGCCATGTCGATGGCCTGCATGTCGCGCGCGGTCACGTCGTTCATCAGGGTGTATCCGGCGACGCAGGCGAGGGCGCGCTCGACGGGAACGTCTTTCATGCGCTTGCCGATGACGAGCGCCAGCTCGGCCTCGTGGTCCACCTGTCCGTACCACGGCTTCACGACGATGGGTTCGCCGTCGGCGATGCAGGCGGACACGGGTTTGGCGAAGAACACCGGCTCTTTGGGCGGTTCGTGGCCGGTTTCGGCGGCGTGCGCGGCGTAGTTGCGGCCGAGCGCGATGATCTTGCCCGGACGCACGGGCAGCGCGAACCGGGTCGGCGCGGCCGGCAGCGCGAAGGCGTCGAGGAGGGCGTGTCGCCGGAGCGTGTCGAGGGCGTCGGCGATGAACGCGGTCCGCATGCGGTCCTGCGCGATCAGCGCCTCGAGCGTCGTGGCGGGCTCTCGGACCGCGCCGTCGCGGATCACGTCGCGGGCCTGGAGCGCGGCGGACAGGTTGTACCAGACGTCTTCGTGTTCGACGACGATGTGGGGTCCCGAACCGGCTTCGGTGATGCCAAGTCTCATGGGAATGGGTCCTCCTTTTTGCTTCGGGAGTATAGCAGCGGCGGCGTCGGGGTTGTCACGCCGCGGGGAACCGGCTAAGCTGTGCGGGTATATTGACCAAGAAGGAGTGACGCCCATGCGACCCACACTCGTATCCCTGACCGCGGTGATCTGTCTGGTCGCCGGATTCTGTCCGGCGCAGGAGGCGACGCCCGCGCCGGAAGCCGCGCAGACCGAGCCGTCCGCGCCGATCGATCTGGGTCCGCGCCCGACGCTGGACGATCCGTTGACGGGGCGGCTGATCGACACGGAGACCTCCGAGATCGATCGCACGGATCTCGCGCTGACGATCTACCACGGCGATATGGCGCTGGTGCGCGAGCGGCGTTCGGTGCGGATGCTGCCGGGCGTGCAACGGCTGCGGTTCCTCGACATCAGCGGGCGGATGCTGCCGGAAACGGTGAATCTGCGTTCCGTGTCCGCGCCGACGGGCCTGCGCGTGCTCGAACAGAACTACCGGTTCGACCCCGTCACGGAGAGCGGGCTGCTCGAGGCCTACGTGGGCAAGAAGGTGCGTCTGCAGAACCTGAGCCGCGACGTGATCATGGGCGTGGTCGAGGCGGAGCTGCTGGCGGCCGGCCCGGAGCCGATCTTCCGCATCGGGAACGAGGTGTACATCGGCCATCCCGGCTCGGTGGTCCTGCCCGAGCTTCCCGAGCAGCTCACGCCCAAGCCCATGCTCCAGTGGCTGCTCGAGACGGACGAGACCGAACACGATCTCGAACTCACCTACCTGACGTCCGGCGTGAGCTGGTCCGCCGACTACGTGGCCGCGCTGTCGGACGCGGGCGACTCGTTCGACCTGCACGCCTGGGTCACGCTGAACAACGCGACGGGCATCGCGTTCCCGGATGTGCGGATCAAGCTGGTGGCCGGCGAGGTGAGCCAGGCGGAATCCACGATGGGGTCCATGATGGGCGGTGACATGGTGCTCGCGCGGGGCGTCGGCGCGATGGCGCCCGCTCCGCTTCCCGTTCGCGAGACGTTGTCCGAGTTCAGCCTCTACACGCTGCCCCGGCGCACGACGCTCCAGCACAACGAACGCAAACAGGTCAGCCTGTTCTCCGCGTCGGACGTGAAGGCGGAGGTGCAGTACGAGCTCGTGTCGCCGTCGTGGTTCTTCAGCGCCGCCGCGCCGGAGATGCCCCGCATGCCCGTGCAGGCCTACGTGACGGCCGTGAACGAGGAATCGGCCGGTCTTGGCCAGCCGCTCCCGCAGGGGGCCATGATGGTGTATCGCGCGGACGCCGAGGGCGAGATGCAGCTTGTCGGCCACGATCGCCTCGAGCTGATCCCCGTGGGCGAGGAGATCCGGATCCTTCTCGGCGCGGCGTCGGAGCTGACGGCCGAACGCAAGCAGACCGCCTTCCGCCGCCTCGGCGAAGGGACCACCGAGTCGGCCTATGAGGTCCGCGTGCGCAACAGCAAGGATGCGCCGGCCAAGGTGGACGTGATCGAGTCGCTCGCGGGCGAGTGGGAGATCCAGGAGAAGTCGCACGAGTTCACCCGGCGCGACGCGGCGACCGCGGTGTTCTCCGTTGAAGTCCCCGCGAAAGGGGAGACGGTCGTGTCCTACCGCGTGTGGGTGCGGTATCAGTAGACGCGCCGATCGAGGGGAGGAGCAGAGGATGCACGTACTGAGCGCGGCCGAGATGCGGGAGGCCGATCGCCGGTGCATCGAGGAGCTGGGGATCCCCGGCGCGGTCTTGATGAACACGGCCGGGACCGCGGTGTTCCATGAAGTGCATGCGCGGTGCGGGCAGTGTCCCGGGCCGGTGGGCATCGTCTGCGGCAAAGGCAACAACGGCGGCGACGGCTTTGTCGCGGCGCGGCTCGCGCTGCTCGCCGACATGCAGCCCCGCACCATACTGCTCGGCAAGGCGTCCGAGTTGCGGGGCGACGCGGCGCTGTTCTGCGGCGTCTACCGCCGACTCGGGGGATCCCTGATCGAAGCGACCAGCGAGGACGCCGTACGCGACGCCGTGGGGGATCTCGCGGAAAGCAGCGTCCTTGTCGACGCCGTGCTCGGCACGGGAACCCAGGGCGAGGTCCGGGGCCTGAGCCGTGCGGCGATCGAGGCGTGGCCGGCGGGCTACACGGTCGCCGTCGATGTGCCCTCCGGGCTCGATGCGGACACCGGCGCGCCGTGCGGCTGCGCGATTCGGGCGGATGTCACGGTGACCTTCCAGTTCCGGAAACGCGGCTTCGACGCGCCCGGCGCGGCGGCCTACACGGGTCGGCTCGAGACGGTCGACATCGGCATCCCGGCGGTCTGCGCGGACGACGCCGCGTGGGCCGCGCTCACGGCGACCTGGGCGGACGCAGGCAAGACGCGATAGCGTCGTCAGACGGCGCTACGCCTCTTCGCCCTGGTGCTCGACCACGGTCTCGCGCCCCTCATACCAGGCGATCATGTTCAGCACGAGGTAGTTCCAGTTCTGGAAGCCTCGGTTCAGGATCGGTTCGCCGTTATCCGGCTGGTAGTACTCGTGGAGCGCGCCGAAGCGCTGGAAATCGCGTCCGAACAGTCGGATCGTTTTCTCCGCCAGCTCGCGGGCCTCGTCCTCGAACCCATAGTTGACCAGGCCGCGGAACGTCATGTAGTTCGATATGCCCCACACGGGGCCCTGCCAGGACGAGGGGTTGCCCGAGCCCCGCAGGTTGTACATCTTCTCGAGGCGCGACAGCGTGCGCACGCCATAGGCCGCGTTGAAGGTGTCCGGGTTGCGGTAGTGTTCGAGCACGACGCGCTCCGCCATGTCCGGCTCGGCGATGCCCGCCCACAGCGCCAGGAACCCCGACCACACGCCGATGCGCATGATCAGGCAGTCGTAGTGGCGCGGGAACCCGGCATGCAGCCCCGGTTCATGTTTGACCGGCAGCAGGTTCAGGTCCACGTTGTAGAAGAACCCGTCGCGCTCGTCCCAGCAATGCGCCAGCACGGCCGCCCGCAGGTCGGCGGCGTCGTCGCGATAGTGCCGCGCCACGGCGTCCAGGTTCAGCCGATCGCAGAGATAGGCCATCGCCTGCAGCTCGCGATACATCAGGCAGTTCAGGTAGATCGAGCCGCAACTGCCCGGCGGCCGGTAGAAGATGCAGGGATCATTGTCGACGCCGATCGCCAGGTCCGTCTGCCAGTAGTACAGGCCGAACGGCGTCCGGTGGTGGTTTCGGTAGTTGTTCAGGAAGCACTGCAGCGACAGGAACCGCTCGCGCAGCCATTCCGCGTCGCCGTCCGCCAGCCGCACGAGAAACGCCGCATGCTGCGCCAGGCAGGGCTTGTGCATGTTCTCCTTGTAGATGTTCGCGGGACGCTCCGACACCAGCCCGCCCTCATCGCGGCCGATGCAGATCGGGATCCAACCGTCGCCCGCGCCGAACCGCAGGAAGTTCAGGATGCAGCCCCGCTCGTAGGCGACCGCGTCCTCGCGCGCGTCGTCCGTGCCGTGCTCGAGCAGGATCTGCCGCAGCGCGACGTTGCTCAGCCACGAGTCCCAGTCCCACAGCACATCGTTGTAGGAGGCGCTGCCCGGGGTGATGAACGGGTGCTCGAGGAACCCGCCCGCTTCGCGGAACATGCCCGTGTAATCGCCGTAGATCCGCTCCCGGATCAGGTCGCAGTAGCCGCGGATCTCCGCATCCATGGGTCGAGCTCCTTCGGTTTTTCGTGCTTGCCTCTGCCCGTGCAAACGTCTATCGTGTCAGAGGGAGGAGGTGCGGCGCAATGCGCGCATTCGTCGCCATCGAGTTGCCCAACGCCGTACAGACGCGCCTGAGCGAGCTGATCCGAATGTTGCGCACGACGCCCGCCCGAGCGCGGTGGGTTCCCGTGGACAAGATCCATCTCACGCTCGTGTTTCTGGGGCGGATCGACGCGGCGCGGGCGGAGGATATCGCCGCGCGGCTGCGCGCCGTCTGCGCGCCGCGCGCGCCGTTGCCGATCGTCATCGAGGGGGTCGGCGCGTTCCCCAACCTGCGCGCCCCGAGGGTCATCTGGGCGGGCATTCGGACGAACCCCGCGCTGAACGACCTGCAGGAAGCCGCCGCGCGAGAGGCCGAGGCGATCGGCGTTCCTCGTGAACCACGGCCGTTCCAGGGCCACCTGACCCTCGCCCGCCTCCGCGATCCGGGGGCCGCCCGGCCGCTCCTGCCCGCGCTCCAAGCCGCCCGCGACTACAAGGGAGGTGCATTCGAGGCGTCCGGTGTGTCATTATTCGAGAGCCGGTTGAGCCCCGCCGGGGCGGAGTACCGGCGGATTGAGGCGTTCCCGTTCGAGGGGAACGCCGCACACCCCGACAGGTTGTCCAGCACGTGGATCTGATCATTCGCGCGTGGTTCGCCCTCGCCACGCTATACATGATGGGCATTCTGCTGCGTTGGCTCGGGCCCTGGCTCGAGATCGACGTGAAGTACGGTCGATTCCGATGGATCGGCGACGCCGTCGATCCGCTCCTCCGCTGGGTGCGCCGCATCCTGCCCCCCCTCGGCCCCCTCGACTACGCCCCCGTCGCCGCCCTCCTCCTCGTGTGGATGCTCCGCGAGGTCGTCGTCCGCGTCCTCTTCTCCGCCGCCTGATCCTTTCCGGGGATGCCCGCGCGCTCCGGGATGCCCGCGTGTTCCAGGATCCGCGTCACGGTCCGCGGCTCCGCATACGGCCAGGCGAGCCCCCGGCGCTGCAGCGCCGTCGCCTTCCACCGCCATCCCCACGCGTCCCTGCGGGCCGCCTCCGACAGGCCGCGCGGCGGCGATGGGATGGGGCGCGACGATGCGGCTGAGCTCCGGTCCCTCAGGCGCGCCCGGATCGCCCGCTCATACAGCACAAGCAGGATCGCCTCCGCCTCCTCGCCGAAGTGGTCGCGTACATGCTGGTAGACTTCGTTGGGATCAGTGTCGGCGGCGGTCGATGGCGTGCTGTTTGGTTTACGTAAAGTCAGATATGCTTCATTCGGCCCGGATTTCGGCCGATCCGCGTCTCGGGCGTCGGGGCCCGGATCCCCGTGCGTTTCCACACGCACGGGCGAGGTGACAGGTGACATGGGTGACAAAAGGGGGGGAGAATCGGGGACTTTCGTCGCTTTTGGCGCCGTCGCCTCGTCCAAACCTGTGCGATCCGCCTCTGGATCGCCTGCGGAGGCGGGGTCGTCGAAGGCCCGCAACACGGCCCGCTCTATGTCAAGCATCGCTTACCTCCGGGTTCACCTCGTACACCGTTGTCGGGCGTCCGCCCTGTTGTCGGGTAACGTTGCGTATCCAATGCGCCGCTTCGAGTCGCTCAATCGCCGCGTCGACCTGCGCACGGGTCCGCAGGCCGCGCCAGTGCTTGCGGGCGACCTCGCGGGCGGTGAACCCCGACGCCAGCTCCCCGGTTTCGAGGCGGCGGGCCAGGGCGGCGGCGGCGTCCGTCTCCGTCGCGCCCATGGCGTAGATCCGCATCGCATGCTCGGAGAGATAGCCGCAGAGGACGATCGCGCGGCGCAGCGCCGTCACGCCCACCCGCACCGTGCCGCCGTCCACCAGCTCGTTGACCAGGGCGAGCGCGGGGGCGAGCCCGTCGTACTTGGCGAAGTGGGCCTGCAGCGCCTCCGGGAGTTTCGGGTCCTGCACGCGGTTCCGGTTCTGCAGCCACCAGTCGCGGTAGAGCTGCTGCGCCTCCGGACTGAAGCGAAGGGCGGGGAGAGCGCCGTGATCGGCGGGGATGTCCAGCTCGGCCAGGCGTCGGAACGCGTCGACAAAGCGTTGTTGCGCGCGTGCGTCGGGGGGATCGTCCACATAGGCGGGCGGGGGCGCGTCGGGGAAGACGGCCAACTGGAAGCGCTGGAGCAGGCCGTCCGCGCCATCGCCGTGCGTACAGGCGTCGGCGACATAGCTGGAGAGCGCGCCCGGGGTCGCGTTTCCCAGGATGCTGACGATCTGGTTGAACGCGCCGGTTCCGCGTCCGATCCGGTCGAACCCGCCGCGGCTGAGGCCGCTCCAAGCCTCGAGATACCAGGCGCGGTCCGCCTCGTGGCCGACCTTCTCGAGGGTTCGCAGCCAGGCCATGAGCTCGTCGCGACAAAGGAGGAGGCCGTTCGGGTTGTGCTGAAGCAGTTCGCCCAGGGCCTCGACGGTGGGGTCGGTCGTCCGGTAGCGCTTGCACTGCGGCGGGGCGGCTTCGCTGCTCAGGATGGCCTCCGCGTGCGCCGCGGCGTCGGCCGCGCCCGGCGCGCGCTCGAGCTGTTTGCGCGCGTGGTTCGCCCGCGCCCGGGCGAGCACCGCCTGCGCCCGGTAGTCCGCCATCGCGGCTGCGTGGGCGGCTTCCGCATCGTCTTCGAGGGCGCGGATCCCGGCCAGCGCCTCCTCCAACGCCGGGCTTTTCCCGATCGACGGAGGCCCCACGCACAGCCCCCACAGATTCGGCACGACCAGCCACGCCGCCCGCGCCTTCGGGTAGATCCCGCACTGGCGTCCGATCACCGCGCCCGCCGCCGTGATCGCGCCGATCGCCAGGAAATCGACCGGCGCGCCCATCTGCTCACCGGCGCTGAAGACCCACGCACGGAACGCGTCCGGCAGCATGCCGGGGTGGATCCGCGGCACGGGGATCCGCGGTTCGATCGGTTTCGGTCGCTCCCAGAACACGCCATACAGCACGCGGCCGTGGTTGGTCGCCTCGTCGACGATTCGCTGCACCAGACGCGCGGTCTCCGGGGTCGCGGGGGCGTCCTCGAGGTCGCGGACCAGCCCGACCAGGTCCAGGCGCACGCTGATCGTCCCGTTGGTCGCGACGTCCAGCGCCATCGTCAGTCCGTGCGGCCAGTCGCCGTCGTCCGCGTGGTCGCGCAGCAACGCCACCTGGCGTCTCAGGAGGGGGGTGATGTCGTAGTACGCGTCCGGCGCGGCGGCGGGACACACGCACGGCAGCCCGAGCGCCGCCAATGCCGTGTGCGTCTCCAGGTTCGGCGCGACGTACACCCGCCGGGCGTCGCCGATCGTCTCCTTGCCGACCAGCGGGGCCAACCGCGTTGTCGGCTCTTTGGCGTTCGTCTCTGTATCCGTCTCGTTGTCCGTCTGCCTGATATCGGTCTCCATGGGCGTCGTCCTGCTCTTCGGTTTCGGCGCAAGCGCCTCTCTCAAAGATCAGGAGAGACCCGTTGCCCTCCAGACGCCGGACATCCGCGCCCTACGGCCTCTTTTTCGCGGCGGAAGGGGAAGACGCCGCGCGCCGTGTGGTACGGTAGGCGGTGCGCAAGGAGCAGGTGCGATCGCGCGCGGGCATGGAGAACGCCGGCGCGCGCCCGCGCCGTGTCGGGGGCGTTCATGGAGACCGAATCCGCGTATGAAGCCGAGCGCTTCGAGATGGTCGAGCGACAGATCGTCGCCCGCGGCGTGCGCGATCCGCGTGTGCTCGAGGCGATGCGCAAGATCCCGCGCCATCTGTTTCTCCCCGAGGCGAAGCGCGATCTGGCGTATCGCGACCGGGCGGTCGAGATCGGGCAGGGGCAGACCATCTCGCAGCCGTACATGGTCGCGCTGATGACCGAGCTGCTGACCTTGCAGTCCACGGATCGTGTGCTCGAGATCGGCACGGGCTCGGGCTATCAGTGCGCGATCCTCGCCGAGCTGGCCGGGACCGTCTACACGGTCGAGCGCATCCCCGAGCTTGCCGCCGCCGCGGAGACCCTCCTGCAGCGGTTGGGTATCGGCAACGTGCATGTGTGCGTGGGCGACGGCACCCTGGGCTGGCCCGAGGCGGCGCCGTACGACGCGATCATCGTGACCGCCGGCGCGCCGCACATCCCCGAGGCGCTGCGGGCGCAGTTGGCCGACGGCGGACGCCTGGTCTGCCCGACGGGGTCGAGCACGGTGCAGGATCTGCTCCGGCTCGTCCGGCGCGGGGATGCGTTCGAGACCGTCACCTCCACGCGCTGCACGTTCGTGCCGCTGATCGGCGCGGACGGATGGGAAGACCGCTCGACGCCATCGCCATCGACGTAGCGCCGAGCGGCCGGAAGACGCATCTGCGTCACCTGCGTCATCTGCGGATATGTCACGGCGGGGTCGGGATCACGCCGCGGCCTCCGCGGCGACGGGCCGGAAGACGAGTCGCCCGTCGCCGTCCACATCGGCTTCGACCGTTGCGCCGTCGGTGATCCGGCCCTCGAGGATCTCCATCGCCAGCGGGTCGAGCACTTCGCGCTGGATCACGCGCTTGAGCGGCCGTGCGCCGTAGGTCGGGTCGAACCCGTGCTCGGCGAGCAGGTCGCGCGCCGCCTCCGTCAGCTCGACGGTCAGCCGCCGCTCGGCCAGACGCTTGCTCAGCCGCTTCATCTGGACGTCCACGATGCGCCGGATGTGTTCGCGCGCAAGCTGGTGGAACACGACGATGTCGTCGATCCGGTTCAGGAACTCCGGCCGGAAATGGGCCCGGAGCGCGCGCATGACCTCCTCGGTCTTGGTCGCGTCGTCGCCGGTGGCGCGGCCGAACACCTCGCTGCCCAGGTTGGACGTCATGATCACCACCGTGTTCTTGAAGTCCACGGTGCGGCCCTGGCTGTCCGTGATGCGGCCGTCATCCAGCACTTGCAGCAGCACGTTGAACACGTCCGCGTGGGCCTTCTCGATCTCGTCGAACAGCACCACGCTGTACGGGCGGCGACGCACCGCCTCGGTGAGCTGGCCGCCTTCGTCGTAGCCGACGTAGCCCGGAGGCGCGCCGACCAGCCGCGACACGGCGTGCTTCTCCATGTACTCCGACATGTCGATGCGCACCATCGCGTTCTCGTCGTCGAACAGTTGCTCGGCCAGCGCCCGCGCCAGCTCGGTCTTGCCGACGCCCGTCGGCCCGAGGAAGATGAACGAGCCGATGGGGCGGTCCGGCTCCTTGAGCCCGGCGCGCGCCCGACGCACCGCGTCCGACACCACCCGGATGCCTTCCTCCTGGCCGATGACGCGCTCGCCCAGGCGCTGTTCCATCTGGAGCAGGCGTTCGACCTCGCTCTCCAGCATCTTGGCCACGGGGATGCCCGTCCACCGCGACACGATCTCGGCGATGTGCTCGTCGGTCACCTCCTCGTCGAGGAAGCTGCCGTTGCGCTGCACCTCCGCGAGGCGTTCGTGGAGCGTCTGGAGTTCGCGTTGCAGCTCGGTCAGCGTGCCGTAGCGGATCTTCGCGACGGTCTCGAGGTCGCCCTGGCGCTCGGCGATCTCCTGGCGGCGCTTGGCGTCGTCGATCGCCTCGTTCGTGCGACGGATCGCGTCGATCGCCTCCTTCTCCGTCTGCCACTGCTGCTTCATCGCGGCGACCTGTTCGCGCAGCTCGGCCATCTCCTTCTCGATCTGCGCGCGCCGTTCGCGACTCGCCGCGTCCTTCTCCTTCTTCATCGCGAGGTGCTCGATCTCGAGCTGGCGAATCCGGCGCTCGATGACGTCGATCTCGTACGGCATGCTGTCGATCTCGATGCGGATCTGCGCCGCC
>DIWA01000061.1 GCA_002422525.1 Candidatus Hydrogenedentes bacterium UBA6118 | reverse complement strand
CTGGACCCGCCGGAACGCGCGCTGGCGCTGTGCCGCGACGAGAAGAGTCAATGCCGCACCTCCTCGCTCCTACCGTCTTCCCTGAGGCGGCGGATCCGCGGACGGCGGACCTCGTTTTTGCGGCCTTCGTGCAGGACCGTCCCGGGAGCCGACCCCGCCCGATAGCATGGCGTCCCCTCGTCGGGCCGGTACAGCGCCCCGCAAAGGGCTTGCGTTTCCGCCTCAAAGACACGCAACACCGTACGACGCGCCATACCGCGCATCGAGTCCCGGAACACGACGCCCAGGTCCGCGTCCTCCGCTTGCATCAACAACATCGCAACGTCATACTCGTCCATGGTGGTCTCCTTATTCTGTGTCCAACAGACGTCAACGCCCACTGTGGGCGATGAGGAGACCACCTTCAGCTTTCAACAGATCATGGGACGCTTCCGTGTTTGCAGCTCGCAACACTAGGCGCCCGGTTCCCCGTCCAGGCTCGACAATGCCCCATTCCTCGGCAACGCGGTGAACCCCGCCGCGTCGGCATGGTATCCTGCGGCGGTTGACAGCCGTCAGCGACTGCGGCAACCCCAAGGAGTTCCCCATGCACCGTTCTGCAATCCCCCTCGCGTTGCTCTTAACCGCCTGCTTCGCCGTATCCGCCGATGCGCAGACGCGAAGCGTCTCGGACATTCGATCCGTCACCTGGTACAACGGCTACACGTCGATGCTTGAGTCGGGCGATGTCGACCGGTTCAAGCAGGACCTCGCCACAATGGAGGCGAACGGCTTCAACAGCGTGTGGCTCGTGGTGCTGTGGCAAGACATCGAGCCCGTGACGCTGCCGGAGGCGCAGCCGGACGAGGTCAAGCTCGCCCGCCTCGACGCGTTCATGGACGCGGCCGCCGAGCGCGGGTTCAGCGTCATCTTCCCGTTGGGCTACTTCGGCAAGGGCTGGGCCCCCGAGGGCATCCCGGAAGACCTCATCGACTTCTGGATGCTGAACGACACGCTCTGGGACGCTTACACCGGCTTCGTGAACCGCCTGGTCCGACGCTACGCCGACCGGGAAGACGTGCTGTGGCTGCTGTACACCGAGAACATGCAGCCCGGGCTGCCTGTCGGAAACGATGACGACGTGGCCAAGGAGAGCTTCCGCGCCTACTGCCGCCGACTCGACAACGACATCGCCGTCTGGAACGCGCGCTGGAAGAGCGACTATGCGTCCTTCGACGAGATCGGCATGGATGACGGCCGCTTCAAGGACGGCGCGAACCGTTGGACCGACCACTGGCGGTGGATCGCGGAGATCATGCGCGTGCGCTTCGGACCGCTGGCGGCGCAGATGAAGACCGCCCCGGGATGGAGCGGCCGCGTCGGCTACCACGACGGCCCGCTGATCACGCTGGACTGGGCCAAGGGCGCCACGCCGATTCCCGACGAAAACCCCTACGATTTCCTGAGCCTCACGGCCTACATGAGAACGGACTCGCAGGAAGCGAGCATGGAAGACAACCGCGCGGCGTACGCCCGCTACAGAGAGCGCTACCCGGAAATGCCCCTGATGATCGGCGAGGTCGGCGTCCCCACGGACGTGCACGACGAGGACACGCAGACCTCGTATCTCAGCGAGGTCGTCACGTTCTGCGCGGACAAGGGCATGGGCGTCAACATCTGGATGTGGCGCGACTTCGAGAGCACGGATCTCGAACAGCGCTCGTTCGGACTGCTCAACAAGGATGGATCCCCCAAGCCCGCGCTGGCGGCTTTGCGCGCCATTCTGACCGACACGGAAGCCGACGAATAGGCCGGGCGCAACCCGTCTCGTTCGATCCGGCCGCCTCGCCAACATCCGCGCGGGGCGGCCGTCGCGTCTTCGGACTCAGGGAAGACGCCGCCCCGTCATCAGGAACACGGTGAACGTTCGCTCGGACCCGTCGGCGACCGCCTTCACGATCTCGGCGGCGGTTCGGTCGCGAATTTCGCCGAATCCGGCCTGCGCCATCAGCCCCCGCAGCGCCGCCCGATCGAAGCCATTGTGGAACACGGTTGGGTTCTCACCGTGAAATGAGCCGTCTTCCGAGTCCAGGTCCGCCAGGCACAGGTGACCGCCGGGCTTCAGAACCTGCGCGAACTGCTCGAGCAGGGTCAGCGGCGCCGCGATGTGGTGCAGCGTCATGGTAGACGCGACCAGGTCATACGCGCCGTCGAGCGCGTCGCCCGCATCCAGATCGATCCGCCGCGTCGACACGTTACCCGCATGACAAACCTCCGCCTTGCCCCGGAGCACGTCCAGCATCTCTTGGGATCGATCCACTGCGACGACCTGACCAGTCCGAGAAGCCAACTGAAGCGTCAACAGGCCCGTTCCGCAGCCGAAGTCGAGCACGTCCATAGAGGGATCCGGCCCGACCTCCGCGTCCATGGCGCGGAACAACGCGGCCGCGCGTTCCACGTGTCGCGGCTCCTCGTCCCAAGTCGCCGCCGCGAGGTCAAAGTACTGCTCACCGCGTTCCATTCAACACTCCTTGGCGCCGTAGCGGCATGGGTCCGCGCCGGACGCCCCAAGTCTCAGCGATCATACAGCGCATCCGGCAAGGTCTCGACGAACGCGCGGATCTCGTCGCGCACACGGCGAAAATGGCCGAGCGCCTCGTCCTCCGTCGTCGCGTTCGCCGCCAGCTTCGGCGGGTCGTCAAAGCCGACATGAACGACCTTCGCCTTCCCCGGAAACAGCGGGCAACGCTCGTTCGCATGGCCGCACACCGTCACGACGTAGTCGAACTCCTGAACCGGCAGTTCGTCGACCGTCCGCGACCGGTGTCCGCTGATGTCGACGCCCGCCTCGGCCATCACCCGCACCGCGCGCGCGTTCAGCCCGTGTTTCTCGATCCCCGCGGAGTACGCCTCAAGCGCGTCGCCGCGCAACGCCCGCGCCCAGCCCTCGGCCATCTGGCTGCGGCATGAGTTCCCCGTGCACAGAAAGAGCACCCTGGTCCTGTCCGGCATGCAGGGTCACTCCTTGGCAAGGCGCATGTGGATGTCCCTTGGCAACGCCAACCCGGCCGCCACCTGCATCGCCTTGAACAGCGCGATCGGCACGACGCATCCCGCGCAACACCCCGGCAACATCTCGCGCGCAGCGGCCAGCAACGTACTCTCGCCCGCCGGAGAGATCTCCTGGTAGGCATCCACCGCGCCCGCTTCCTCGAGCCGCGCGCTCAGCGCCTGTATGTTCGCGCAATCCGTCGTAACGGCGAACCGCACGTGCTGACTGTCCTCGCTCTGCGCGCAGGCCTCCGTCCGGAACCCGCATACGCCCGCATCCACCTCTACTCTGGCCTTCATTCGCCTGCATGCTCCTTGTGCAATCAGTTGCATCGATCGGGCCTCCGAACCAGTTTCAGTCAGAACCCCGGGGAGGCGCACTATACACCGCCTGTCGGTCTCTTGCCCAACCAGCGCGAAGAAGACCGTGCAGGCTCCTTCCGGCGGCGGGCGGGAAACAAGCCTGTGTCAAGAGGTTTCCGTAAGTAGGGTATTCGGCAGTCTTGCCTATGCGTCCTCGCTATAGCCTCGGTTGTGCGTGGTCCAGGGCAGCCCCCCTCCGGAGGGGGCTTCTCCCGGTACAGGTCAATCTCGTCTTGCGTGTCGCACTGAACGATGAACGAAATAGACTCGTTGAACTGGAACAGCGGGCCGGTGATTCCCGGGAGGAGACCGGCGGGGGCGCCGG
>DIWA01000037.1 GCA_002422525.1 Candidatus Hydrogenedentes bacterium UBA6118 | reverse complement strand
CCTCGAAAACGAGGTCCCAGCGATCGGGCCGATCTGCGTAACGCACGCATTTTCAACTACTTCCGACTCCGCATAACCTCCCCCCTTTTTCGGGGGCGCCGGAGGTTATGCGTCCAACGACCCGATAATACCCCCGAAGGCCCTATCTGTCAAGGCTTTTCGGTTCGGGAATATGGGGCCGAATGGCGAAGGATGACCGGCGAGGGCGCCGGTCCCACACAAATGATCGCCGCGCGGGCCATCGGCCTCGGCCGCGGCCACAGAAACGACCCGCCATCGGCGGGGTCCCACACAGACGCCGCGGGGCTCAGCACACGATCGCCAGGGGCGGCTGTTCGAAGCGGTCGGGACCGTGGCCGTCGACGGCCACGGCCCGGACGCACTGGCCGCACAGGGCGTACCAGCGGACCGAGTCGGTGTTGGGGTCAATCAGGGGCGCGGCGCGGCGCCGCAACCGCTCGACGCTGTTCGGGGCGACCGTGAGCTCGAACACGGACTGCTGGACGCGCACGCCGTAGCCTTCGAGCAGCTTCGCCGGTTTTCACATTTTTGCTCTTGCATGGCGCGGTGTAGTTGTGGTATAGAGGATGCGTCACGAGTTCAGAAGCGGCCTGATCGGCCGTCCTCCAAGGCGGCCGGGCGAGGGGGGTTCGACGAAGTGACCACGACGGACGCTGCGGCACGCGAGGGGGGCTATCTGGCGTTTGTGCTGGGTCCAGTCCAGCCGTTCATCGAGGCGTCGCGCACCGTGCGCGACTTGTGGGCCGGCAGCGCGCTGCTCTCCTGGATCTCCTTCGATGTGATCCAATTTGTCAAGAATCGCCATCCCGACGCGAGGTGTCTGCTGCCCGCGGACGCGACCCTCGCCAGAGATCCCGACAATTTCGCCGGCATCCCCCATCGCGTGTCGATGCGGCTGTCGGAGCCGCTGTCGCAGGCGCGGGGCGATGCGCTGGCGGCGGCCTGCGAGGAGCGGGCGCAGTCGGCCTGGTATCGGGTGGCGCAGGCGGTGCGGGACAAGCTGGGCCCGGCGCTCGACGAACGCATCCGCGACGCGCGACTGCTCGACGGCTGGGACAAGCGCTGGGACGAACAGGTGCAGGCCTACTTCAACCCGCGGGCCTGCTACGTGGCCCGGGGCGCGCTGACGCCGGAACTGGCGCGGCGGCTGTTGGGTCGGCGCATCGACGCGCCCGATGATCGCGACTATCTGGACCTGGCCGCCCGCGTGCTCGAGAGCATGCGGGCGGCGCGGCCCGTTCCGCGGCTGAGCGGCGCGACGCCGTGCCCGGGCAAGTGCTCGTTGTTCGGCAACCTGGAGCAGATCGGCCCGGACGACCTGGGCGACAGCGCCCGGTTCTGGGCGGCGATCTCGCCGGACGATGCGGACCCGGACGCCGAGCCGCCGCATGTGGAAGGCATCACGCTGCGCCGGGGCGAACGCTTGAGCGCGCTGGCCGCTGCGAAGCGGTTCGCGCCGGCGGTCGCTCCGTTGCGGAACGCGCGCCGAGGCTGGGGCAAGTACGGCACGAACCGCTTTCCCGACACGGCCACGGTCGCGGCGGCGCAGTGGCTCGAGCGAACGCACATCGCGCCGGAGGACTACCCCGGTTGGAGCGGTCAGTGGCTGCACGAGACGACGTCGGCGCCCGCGCGCCTTCGCGCCGCGCTCGAGGCGCTGGACGGCAAGCTCCGCAACGCGTTGCCTTCGTACTACGCGATGCTCGCGGCCGACGGCGACAACATGGGCAAATGGGTGCAGGGCAAGCCGCCGAACGGCGCCGCGGGCTTGGAGCTGGACGCGCTTTCGGAACGGTTGACGCGGTTCTCGCGCGAGGCCGTTCCGGACATCGTCGAGGCGCACCAGGGAACGCTGATCTACGCGGGCGGCGACGATGTGCTCGCGGTGTTCCCCGCGGTGCAGGCGGTGGTCTGCGCCGCGGCGTTGCGCCGGGCGTTCAGCGACCCGAAGCAGGGATTGGCCCCGGAGGCGACCATGTCGGCCGGGGTGACGATCGTGCATCACCGCGACAACCTGCGCGATGTGCTGGAGGCGACCCGCAAGGCCGAGCGCACGGCGAAGGATAGCGGACGCGACGGGCTCTACGTGCATCTCCAGCCGCACTCGGGCGGCAGCTTCGGCGCGCTGGTCCCCTGGGCGATGGCGGAAGAGGTGGACGAGTGGCGGGCCGCGTTCGGCGGGATCAGCGACCGCTGGACCTACAACATGCTGGCGCTGCTGCCGACCCTGCAGCGTCTCCCCCGCGACGCGGTCCTCTCCGAGCTGAGCCGGGTGCTGAAACGCGCGACGGATGCGGCCGTGACGGGAGGCAAGACCCCGAAGACGGATTGGATCGAAAGGTGCCAGGCGTACATCGAGGCCTGCACCGCAAAGAAGCCGCCCTCGACAGACAGCGATCCCGATGCGCCGGCACACCCCGAGACGGCCTGGATCGCGTCGTTCGTCCGGCTGTGCCAGATCGCGTCCTTCCTGACGCGCAGCGGCGCAGGCGGACCGGCGCCTGAGCAGGCGGAGGGCGCGTCGCGATGAGAATCGGCATCTGCATCGAACCGCTGGATGTGTTGTTGTTCGGCGACGGCCGTCCGTTCAGCGTGGGCGGCATCGCCAACTCGCTGGACACTCCCCATCCGCAGACCCTGGCGGGCGCCCTGCGGACTTGGCTGCTGGACGGACTCGGGTGCGACTGGGACCGCCTTGCCGATCTGCTGGAGCGGGGCGCGTCGTTCGCCGAGGCCGCCGCGGAGCAGTCCGAGGCGCTTGGGCAAGCGGCGGCGCTTGAGATTCGCGGCCCGTGGCTGATGCGCGACGGCGAGCGCCTCTTCCCCACGCCGGCGACGTTGGTGCGCAGGGGAGAGGGCGACGACCTCGCGCTCGGCCGGCTGAATCCGCTGCCGGAAGGACAGGCGCCGCCGGGATGGCGCGCATCGATCGAGGGAACCCGACCGCTCTGGCCTGAGCAGCCGGACGAGTGGAAGCGCACGACCGGCTACCTGACCACGCGCGGCATGAAGGCGTTCCTGGGGGGCGGCCTGCCGTCGCCGGAGGATCTCGTGCCGCGGGACGCGCTGTTGAACCGGGACAACCGCGTCGGCATCGCGATCAACAATGACACGGGGACTGTCGAGGAGAGCATGCTCTATAGCGTCGGGTTCTGCGCGCTGAAAGCGGGCCTGTGCTTTTATGCCGAGATCGACGACCCGAACGACCGCGCGGCGAGCGCGATCCCGCGGGAGCCGGGACTGATCCGACTGGGCGGCGAGTCGCGTCGGGCGCAGGTGCGTCGTTGCGCTGCCCTTGCCCCGAACCCCGACTGCGTCGCGCCTGGCAAGCCGACGTTGCACGTGTTGGCGTCGCCGGGCTTCGTCGACCCGGACGCGCCGCCCGAGGCACTGGTTGCAGCGGCCTGGCCGGCGCCGACGGCCGTATCGGGTTGGGACTATGCACGGCGCGGCCCGAAGCCCGCGCGCTTCGCACTGCCAGCGGGCGCTGTATTCTACTACAGCAATACGCCTCCGCAAGGGGCGCGCTATGCGCCCCCGGATGATGCCGCCATGGGCTGGGGCGCTTACCTAACGGGGACTTGGAGCGATGAGTGAATCTGCATCGAGACTGGCCTTTCTTCACGCGCTGACGGGCCTGCACGCCGGGAGCGGCACGGCCTTGGGCGTGGTCGACCTGCCCATCCAACGCGAACGACACACCCAGTGGCCTGTGGTGTGGGGCAGCGCGGTGAAGGGCGTGTTCCGCGCGGCCCTCGAGGACGCCTGGTCGGCCTCGGGCGAAGACGGGGCCGCCCGGGATCGCCTCTGGGCGGTGTTCGGTCCGGACCGAGACAACGCTTCCGACCATGCGGGGGCCGTCTCGTTCACGGATGCGCGTATCTTGCTGTTTCCGGTGCGATCCCTGCTGGGCGTGTACGCATGGGTGACGTGCCCAGAGGCGTTGCGGCGGTTCGCTCGCGACTGCGCCCTGGCCGGAGTGAAGGCGCCGGCCGCCGCCGACAAGCCGTCGGGTCGCGAGGCCGTTTGCGCGGAAGACTCGCCGCTGGCCATCGAGGGCAAACACGTGCTGCTCGAGGAGTTCGAGTTCCTCATCAAACCCGGGGCGGACGGCGTGCGCGGATGGCTCGCCGAACACGCGCTCGGCGACCCGGACGCGGCGAAGCGGATCGTCATCCTGCCGGATGATGACTTCGACCACTTCGTGCAACACGCCACCGAGGTGACGCCGCGGATCGCGATCGACTCGAAGACCAAGACCGTGGCCGAACACGCTCTGTTCTACGAGGAGTATCTCCCGGCCGAAAGCGTGCTCTACAGCGTGGCGATAGCGGAGGGCTCGCGTTCGAAGAAGTCCGACACCCGCTATTCGGCCGACGAGGTGCTGGCGCTCGTGCAGGAGGCCCCCGGCCACCTGCAGTTCGGCGCGGGCCAGACGATTGGCAAGGGCATCTGCCGGGTGCAGTTCGTCGGAGGCGAGGGGAGCTGATCATGGCGACGATGACAAGCGACGATCCGCACAATCTGGGTCAGGCCCGGGCCAGGCACGCGTGGGACCTGGTCGGCAAGGTGAAGGACGGGCCGGAGTTCGAGAAGTTCGAGCGCGCTGCGAAGAAGATGCCGGTTCGCGTCATGACGGCGGGGCTCGGCCACGCGATGGCCTTCCTCGAAGCCAAGAAGGAGGCCCCCGCGCTGGTCGCCGCGATCGGCCGGCGGCTTGAGCAGCGCTTCCCTTCTCAGGCCGACGGAAGAGAGGCCAGTCCGGAGAAAGCCGCAGAGGTCGTGATGGAGCGCATTGTGAACAGCGATGCGCTCTTTCTGCGTCGCGCCACGGAGGAGGTCCTGGCGTATTTGCAGTGGGTAAACCGGTTCGCCGAAGCCGCGAAGAAAGAGGCGGACGCGCGCGACGGCGCGGCCAAGGGCGGTCGGCGCGATGATTAGCACCGACGACCTCAAGCTGCCTCAGACGACCATCGAGATCGTGGGGCGGACGGACGCCTACCAGGTGAACCCGGGCCTGCTCATGGACAAGCTGACGCCGTGCGTCGTTGGCATGGGCGATGAAGCGCGGCAGCGCCTGCGCTGCGTCTGCAAGGCCGCCGAGGCATCGCGGATGCCGGAAGAGGCGAGGCAGCGGCGCGCCGCGATGCTCGAGGGCCTTGGGGCGCTGCGCTGGACGGCGGAGACCGCTGCCCCGATGGCGCTGCACCTGTCCCGGGCGACGATCGTCGAGAACGCGGCGATCTGCATGCATCCCGTGTTCGGCTTCGTCTACCTGCCCGGATCGGGGATCAAGGGCCTCGCCCGAGCCTTCGCGACGATGTCGGGCGCGGACAAGGCGACGGTCGAGGCCGTGTTCGGCAACGAACGGCCCGAGGGCGGCGGGGAGCAGAACCCCGAGGACTTCTTCGCGGGCAAGGTCGTCTTCCACGAGGCGTGGCCCGCGGACGCGCAGACGCCGCGCATCCACGTCGACATCACCACCGTGCACCACCGGGAGTACTATCAGGAGGGGAAGCCGCCGGGCGATTGGGAGGAGCCCAACCCGGTGCCGTTTCTCGCACTCAGCCCGGGCGTCGGCTTCGAGTTCGCCGTGTCGCGGCGAAC
The DNA here is from genome assembly GCA_002422525.1 of Candidatus Hydrogenedentes bacterium UBA6118. Classification (GTDB taxonomy): domain Bacteria; phylum Hydrogenedentota; class Hydrogenedentia; order Hydrogenedentales; family SLHB01; genus UBA6118. The sequence continues at coordinate 9,571 of DIWA01000037.1, read as the reverse complement.
CAGCGACTGCCCCGATGAGCTGCTGCATCGCGCGGTGCAGTGGGTCAACGGCGGCCTGCTGCACTTGGGCTTCGGGGCGAAGACCGCCCAGGGCTATGGGCGGTTCCACAAGTTCGAGACGCCGGTGAAGCTCGAAACGCCGCCTCTTCCGAAGCGCTATGTCCAGTTCGAGACGAAGCTGAAACTCGTTACGTTGGGGTTCTTCGCCGGCGCCGACCAGGGGCAGGACGATTGCGACCTGCGTCCTGCGACCTTGCGGGGTCTGCTGCGCTGGTGGTGGCGTACGATGCACGCCGCCCGTCTCGATCCCAAAGACCTGCTCGCCCTCGAGTCCGCGCTCTGGGGCGACACGGAGAAGGGCAGCGCGATCGAGGTGAGCGTGCGGAAGCTGGGACAGATCAAGACTGCGCCGTTCAACAGGAAGGAGTTCGAGCGGCAGTTTGTGGATCGCGCCCGCCGCGGGGGTCCCGTTTCAGGACTGGCTTATCTGTCTTATGGGATGGCCGAACAGAAGACGCGCCATTTCGCGCTTCCCAACAGCCAATGGGCTGTCAGTTTCAGCATCCGAGACGGGATCGCGCCGAAAGACGTCCCGATCCCGCGGGAACAGGTCCTCGAACAGGCCAAAGCGGCGCTCTGGCTGCTGGTCACCTATGGAGCGGCCGGTTCGAAGAGTCGCAACGGCTATGGGTCGATGATGGCGGACGGGCTGACGGACTTCGACCTGGATCGATGCAAGAAGAGCGCGCAATCGCTTCGGCGCCTGGCCGGGATGCGAGAGCAAGAGCAGACCAGGCTGATGTCGGCGGCCCTGGAGCACCGCATTGAAATGCCGGCGATCGACACGGAATGGCGGGATCCGCTGCACGCGATGAACGAGATCGGCGCCGCCTATCAACTGGCCATCGCGTCGGTCCAGAAAGCCGAACGCGCGGCGCTCGGGCTGCCCAGAAGAGGCGCAGGCGTTCTAGCGAACAAGCGCTTGGCTTCCCCCATGCACATCCACCTCGACCAGACAGACGGTGGGAAGTACCGCGTGCGGGCGATCGCCTTTGTCATGCAGCCCCCGCCGGAACTGCAGCGAGGCATCCCGTCGAGCAAATCGGTGCTTGAGCGCTTCCTGAAGCGCTTCGAGGAGGGCATCACCGCGTCGCGCGAGAAGCCCGGGCCGTCCGGCGCAACCTCGGCGCTTCAACCGGCCAGGATGGCGGTCTCCGCCGCCCACAATGCCGGCGATGTCGTGCCGTGCCGACTGCTGGAGGAGAAGACGAAGAAAGGCGGCTGGAGGGCCGAGACCATCGATGGATCCATGGGCGGCGCGATCATAAACAGCGCCGATGTGCCTGCTGACGCGAAGCCGGGCGAAGAGCTCCGTCTGAAGGTGAGACAGGCGAAAGGCAAAAGCGACAGCCAGTTTGAGTTCCTCCGGGAGGGCGATGCGCCGCCTCAGGGCGGAGCGGGGTCCGGGAAGAAGAAGCCGGAGGGCAAAGGCGGCAAGGGCGGCAAGGGCGGCAAGAACAAACAGAGAGGTCCGAGATAGTGAAGAAGTCAGCCAAGCCGAACCAGGGACGCAGCGTGGTGCTGTCATTCGTCGGCACCGGCAACTACCAGCCCGCGAACTATCTATTCCCAGACGAAACGGTCTCGACGTCGACGTTCTTCGGACGCGCCCTGGTGCGTTACAGAACCAGCCAGGGTCAGAAGCCGGACGCCGTGATCGTGTTCGGCACCGCCGGTTCCGTGTGGCAGCGGATCATCGACAACGAAGACACCGACAGACTCGACGAGACGGCCTTCGCCCCGTTGGATCCGTTGCACCAGCTTCCCACGGACGCGCAGCCCGCGACCCGCGATGACGCCGCGATGCAGAGCCTGCTCGATCAGGCCGCGCCGACGTTGGCGACCTGCTATGGCGTCGAGACCTTCTACCCGCGCGTCATCGGCATGTGCACGGATCCGGCGGAACACCAGGCGCTCATGGGCATGCTGATGGATACCCTTGAGCCTGGCGACCGCGTTACGCTCGACATCACCCACGCGTTCCGGCATCTCCCGGTGCTAATCGCGTTCATGCTTACGGGGCTGCGCTGGTTGCGCGACATCGAAGTCGAGCGCATCTGGTACGGCATGTTCCCCGAGCGCGGCTCGAACAGCCTTCCCCGCGCCGTCGACTTGTCCGAGGCCGCCCGGATCGAGCACATGGGGGCCAATCTCGCCACCTACCGTCACACCGGAGTCTTCGTGCAGTTCGCCGACTCGTTCCCTGCCGCGAGCGACGCGATGAGAAAGGCGCACCTGTTCGAGGCCACCAACCAGCCTGACAAAGGCATGGGCGCCGCTCGGGAGGTGCAAGAGGCGCTGAGACGCTCCTCCGGCGGGATACCTCCGTTCGATGCCGAGATCAAGGATGAGCTCATCGACCGTCTGGACTGGCACTGCGAGCGAACGTGGGAAGGCCGGTACCTGGCGCGGGCGGAGCGCGCGCTGGCCTTCGGCGACTACATCACGGCCTTGGTCATGGAGAGAGAGAGCATGCTGGCGACCATCCAGCGGTTCATCGATCCGACCGCCGATGGCGCCGGATACAACGCGGACGTTGATCAGAAGGAAATCCAGGACTGGGTCAGAGACAACCTCTCCGGCGACGAGAGGTCGGTGTACGAGAGACTCAGGATAGTGCGGAACTGCGTCTCGCATGGAGCCCGTCCTCCGAGGGGGCCAATCGGGAAGATCCTCAGCGACGAGGCGAAGCTGAAGCGCCTGCTGCGGGACGGGATCGAGCTCGCGAGGAACTTGGCCGAGGACCTTCGCAGGTGCGACGCAGAGAGCACGTAGCAGCAACCCGGCGAGACGTCCCCCATTGACCCCGTTTCCTGAGAGTGAACTCGAGGCGCATCTGCCGTGGGACGCGCGCGGGCTGGCGCTTCATTTCGATGAGCCTGTCCTGATCCCGGAGCAGCCGACCGTCACGCTGCGCGGGGTGTTGGGGCACGCGCTGAAGAACAGCCTCGCGCCCGGTCAGGCGGATCCGCGGGAGGGCAACCCATTCTGGCGGATGTTCAAGCCGCCCGAGGGCGCTCCCCCGCCTTACCTTATCGACTGCGCGCCGGGCGCCGGCTCGGCGCTGCGTCTCCGTTTCACCTTGCGCGCGTTCGGTCGCCAGGCCTCGTCGCTGCTCGACGTGTACACGCACGCCCTCGAAGTGTGGCAGGGCCGCGGCTTCGGTCCCGCCCGGGTCCCCTACGCACTCGAGGTCGAGCCGGCCTGCGTCGCTCCGCCGCCTTGGGAGACCCATGAGACAGCACAGACGTCGCCCGCCGTCTGGCGTCTGCACTTCGACTCCCCCGTACAGCTCACCTGGCGCGGCCAACCGCTCCCAGACGACGCCCCCCTTATCCACGTGCTCGCGTGGGCGGGTCTGCGTCGGTTGCGCACGTTGGCCGAGGCGTACGACGGGGCGGTCACATGGCGCACCGAAGGCGTGAACGACCTCGTCTCCCGCACGGGCGTACCCCGCACCGCCCTGTCTCAGGTCGCGCTGCAGGTCACCTCCTCGATCGACGGCCACGCCACGCCGGTCGGCGGGCTCTCCGGCTTCATCGAGTTCGAGGGCCCTGAGGAGATCGCGCGGCTCCTGGCAATCGGCGCATGGATCGGCGTCGGCAAGCACACCGCGCACGGGTGCGGACGGCTCCGGGTCGAACGCATGACGGACCCCCTCCCCGCTCCCGAGTCCTCCGTTTCCCAGCAGTCCTGACGGCTCCGGGGCTATCCCCCTCTGGGCAAACACGCATTCCTGCCGGAAAGCATGCATCCAAACCGCTTCCGCTTCCCCATTCCAAATTGGCACGAAATATGCTAAACTATTTCCCAGCAGCCCAGCATCCCAGCGAAGGAGAGGAGATCCAGCCCATGTTCCCCAGCCAAACCCTCAACGACATGATTGCGGTGGTCGAACAGAAGTGCTTCCGGATCGCCCTCGAGGTCGACGACCTCAAGCGGCTCCGCCGGCGCCACAGGACGATGATCGGCGAGATCATCGAGCAGATCTACGAAGCCCTGCGCGAGCAAGACGCCGCCTACGAGGCTGTCTGCGACAAACTGGACGCCTATATCCGGGACAAGGACCACGTCGAGGAGGCGAACGCACTGCGCGAACGCCTCGAGACCATGGTGGACGCGTCGGCCGACCAGTTCCTCGAGGCCCTCAAAAACATGGGCTTCGGCGACCCCGATACGACCGACGACGGGCGCGATGCGGACGGCGGCGGGGAGGGCGACGAGGACGGGAACGTGCCGGCATGAACACGCGCCGCCCGGGCCTACTCGCGCGCCGCATCCCCGTCCGGGGCGCAGGCCTTCCAGCGCTTGCTGAACCGGTCGCTGTGGTTCATGTTCGGCTTGTCCGGCGTACCATAGAGCCGCCGGCCGGCCTCCGCCTTGGCGCCGTCGGTCTGCTTGAGCGCCCATTCCTGCAACAGCCGCTCCACGCGATCCACCAGCGGCATGCGCCCGCCCATCCGCCTCGCCGCGCCGACCACCCCCCGGATGCACCGATCGACATCGTCCAGCGGGGCGTCATCCGCCCAACGACGCCGGAGTTCGTCGATCTCCTCGCGAACCGCGCGTTCAGTGATGCAGTTCGGGGGGTCGGCGTGGAGTCGCGCGCGGACCATCATGCGCCGCACAGAGTAGCGCAGATCGCGGATGTTCCCCGGCCATCGCGCCTCGTCCGACTGGGCGAACGCCATATACCTGTCAAGCGCCTGTGGCGCGAAAGACACCTTCAGAGCGCTATGCACGTCGCCCCGCGCGCGCTCCTCCTCATGCCACGTGTCGAGCTGCTCCTCGGTCAATCGCCTCAGTTCGGACCGCCGCTCGCTCAGCGAAGGCAGGGTGAACGTCCAGCAACTGATCCGCGCATACAAGTCCGCCCGGAACCGCCCCGCGCGGACCTCCTCGGCGAGATCCCGGTTGGTCGCGACGATCAACCGGAAACTCGACGTCTCCGCCTTGGTGGATCCGAGCTTGGTGAACGTGCGCTCGTCAATCGCCTTGAGCAGTTTGGCCTGCACCGCCAGATCCAGCTCGCCCACCTCGTCCAGAAACAACGTGCCGCCGTCAGCCTCCAGCAACAGGCCCTTCGTGTCGGCATTCGCGCCGGTGAACGCCCCCCTCACGTGTCCGAACAACAGCGACTCGGCCAGTTCCTTCGAGATCCCCGCGCAGTTGGCCTCCTGCATGGGATCGGTGACGCGCACCCCCTGCTCCCGCCGCTTCTCCGCCCACTCCGCGTGAATCCGCTTGGCCAGGCGCGTCTTCCCCACGCCCGACTCGCCCAGCAGCAGGATCGGATCGTTCGTCGCCGACCCGATCTCGAGCACATCGGGCAGCAGCCGGATCTCAAGGTCCGCCTCCTGCGTCAGCCGCCTATCCAGCGACTTCTTCACCTGCTCCCGGAAGGCGTCGCCCGCCGCCCAGCCGCGATACGCGAGCACGGCGCGTACCGATTCCGGCGACAGCGGCCGCTTGCGTTCGCCCTTCGGCTGCACCTGCAGCAGGCTGAACGGCACGTCCAGCGGATCGCCGTAGTTCGCCAGCAGGAACATGGCCAGGTTGATCACATGCGTGCCCGTGTTCACGCTCAGGTACACCGCCGAAGCCTCCCGGTCCGTCGCGATCCGCTTCAGCAGCTCGCTCAGTTCGCCCAGCGTCGCGTCCAGCTCGAACGGACGCGTGAACCGGTGCGCCATCGGAACAACCCGCCGCCCCCGAATCCCGCAACGCTTCCAGGCTTCGTCGATGTCGTCGCACATCCTCTTGAGCAGCGTCCGCTGGTCGGCGTCCTCCTCCTCATACAGGATCACGAGGTCGTCGTAGGGGAAGTCCTGCTCCACCGCCAGCGCCAGCGTCGGACGAAACACGCTCTCCGGTCGGTCCACGCTGGTGCCTGCTCGGTCGCGTTCGCGCCCCAGAATGCTGACGGCAACGGGATGTTCCGGCATGGCTCCCTCCTTACCCCAAGGCGTCTCGCGCCAAATCATCTCCCTCAGAATACTCGCCTATTCTACCCGATACGTCCGAGCGCGGCAAGCGGCTCTTCCCATACTGCGCAACCCCCTAAAAACCGCGACAAAACCGCCCATGACTTGATTGGCACGGTTACTGCTCTTACTTCGGCATGAGCAAGCGACGCCAACCCAACCGATTCCGCAGCAGCAGCAACCTGAACAGGAGTACGCGCACCATGCACACCCAGCGCCAGATCGCCCGCATCCGTCCCGCCCAGACCCGCCGTCGCCGCAGCGTCGCCCGCCGTCTACTCGTGCTGGCGGTCGCCGTCGCGGTGATCGCCGTCCTCTACGTTGGCGGGCAAGGCTGGAACGACGCCCCAGACGTCCGCCCCGTGGGCGCCGGTCTGCGCGAGCTCTTCGAGTTCGACAGGGAGGCCCAGATCCAACGATTCGTCGACGTCGAAGTCGCCCCCATCGTCGCCCGCATGAACGACGCCAACGCCCAAGCCGCCCAGGAGGCGTTTGACGCCCTGCACGCGGAGATGGACGTCTTCCGCAACCGCGCCGACGGGTACGCGGACGAGCTCACCGGGTTCTGGGCGCGGCTCGGCCTGCTCGGGCGCAAGGTGCGCGACTGGGGCGACGCGGCGTGGGGCGAGCAGGAGCGGGATCGCGTACAAGAGATCTGCGCGCTGCGTTTCGCCGAACACGTCATGTCCGACGAGCAGCTCGAGACCGCCGTGTCCCGCTGTGTCGTCTACTACGTGGCCGCGCTCGAACAGAACCTCGAACAGGCCATGCTCGAGATGCAACTCGCGCTCGACAAGTCCGCGCTGCCCGTCCGTTGCGAACTGACGCCCGAATCGCTCGAAATGCTGACGCGGCAGATCCGCCAGGACACCATGGCGTTGGCGCGCCAACAGGGCGACAACGTTCTGGGCGCATTCGTCGCCGCCGAAGCCGCCGGGGCCGCCGTGGGCTACGTGATCTCCACGTTCGCCGTGCCCGCCGTGCTCTCGTTCGCGGGAGCGGCGACCGGCGCCGCGACAGGCGCGACCGTCGGCTCGGTCGTTCCCGGCGTGGGCACCGCTATCGGCGCCGTAGCCGGCGTCCTCGGCGCCGCCGCGGTCGACATGCTCATCGCGGGCCGCACCGCCGACCGGATCGCCAAGCAGACCCGCGCCCACCTCACGCAACTCGAGACCGCCATCACGGGCGTGGACCCGACCGGCGTCGTCACGCCCGACGGCGGCCTGTCTGCGCTGTTCGACGAGAGCGCCCACGCCATGGCCGAATCGCTGCAAACCGCCGTCACGAACCGTCTGCTCGTCATCGAGATAGGGAGGAACTAGCCATGCACCGCCGCTTCATCGCCACCGCCATCACCGTCGCCGTCGCCATCCTCGCCGCGGGCATCGCGCCCTCCGCCCACGCCCTCCCCGGCGGCTCGGCCGTGCGCGCCGTCGTCCGGGAAACCGTCGAATGGGCCGCCAAACGCGGCAACGCCGCCGCGGCCCGCGAACTGGCCGAATACGGCGGGCGCGAAGCCGTCGAGCGCCTCGCCCAGCGCTGCCTCAACGAAGGCGGCGAAGCCGCCGTGGCGCGTCTCTCCGCCCGCGTCGCGCAACACGGTCCCGCCGTCCTGCGCGCCATCGACGCCGCCCCCGCCCGTCTCCTCACGACCCTCGACGACATCCCCGCCGAGAGCGTTCCCAAGGCGCTGGCCTACATGAGCCGCAACAGCGCCGAAGCCGCCGAAATCGCCGCGCGCCACGGCGCCGACGGCATCGCGCTGGCCCTGCGCGCGCCCGCCGCCGGACCCCGCGCGCTCCAGGCCTTCGACGGCGCGCTCTCGCCCCAGGCCCTCGGCCGACTCGGCGACGACGGCATCCTCCACCTCGGCCGGTTTTCGCGCGAAATCCGCGCGCTGCCCGCCGCCCAGCGATCCGCCCTCGCCGAGGGCATCCGCCGCACCCCCGGCAAGGTCGCCGACGCCATCAGCCGCGCCGACACATGGAAAGACGTCGTGCTGCGCCTCGGCGCCCTCGGGATCACCGTCTCCGGCGGCCTGGCCTACGCGTCCCAGGATGCCCTCGCCGGAACCCACATCAACACGCCCGACGGCCCCGTGCGCATCCCCGGCCTGCTCGACCAACCCCTCGAGGTCGTCGCCCGCTACACCGGCACGGGCATCGTCATCATCTGCGCCGTGTTCGCCCTGGCCGCCGTCACCGCGATCGCCTATTGGGCCCGTCGTAGAAAGCGCGCAACGCCCAAGGCCCGGGCTTCCTGACCGCCCATACCCTGCCCCCGCCCGTCATCATCGCCGGACCCCGCCGACTGTGTCGGACCCGCCGATTGTGTAGGACCGGCGCCCCCGCCCGTCATCATCGCGCGACCCCGCCGACTGTGTCGGACCCGGCGACCGTGTGGGACCGGCGCCCCCGCCGGTCATCATCGCGGAACCCCGCCGATTGTGTGGGACCGGCGACTGTGTGGGACCCGCCGATTGTGTGGGTCCGCCGATTGTGTGGGACCGGCGCCCTCGCCGGTCATTCCGCCCCGCCGCATTTGTGTGGGACCGGCGCCCCCGCCGGTCATCATCGCGGCACCCCGCCGACTGTGTGGGACCCGCCGATGGCGGGTCATTCTGGTGGCCACGCCCGGGGCGGTTGTCGTCGCGGCGAATGGCGAATGGCGAATGGCGAATGGCGAGCGGCGAGCGGCGAATGGGGAATGGTAGGGGCGCGGCGCGCCGCGGGGGCGCGCGGTCATCGGTCATCCCCTGTCGTGGCGCCCGCCACGGTCGCACGCGGCATCCCCCGCCGACTGTGCGGGACCCCGCCGATGGCGGGTCATTCTGGCGGCCACGGCCAGGACCGTTGTCGTCGCAAGAAACGAAATGGGGCGATTCGTGAATCGCCCCTACGGCCGCACGCGACATCCCCCGTCATCACGGAACACGCCGCCGTTCCCGCCATCAATCCCCCAACCCACCATTCGCCACTCGCCGTTCGCCGCCGGGCGCGGCGCACCGCGCCCTCCCCAGGCATACGCAATCAACCCCTGTCACAGCGGGGTCGTAGGGGCGATTCACGAATCGCCCTCCCCACGCCCCCCGGCATCCCCTGTCATAGCGGGGTAGTCCTCCGGAGATCGTAGCGATGCCAAAAGGAACAGCAGCACCCTCACGTTTCAATCCCCTGTCATAGCGGGGTAGTCCTCCGGAGTGCAAAGGCTCTGGCAGACGGAACTCGCCAAGACGCACGCCGTTTCAATCCCCTGTCATAGCGGGGTAGTCCTCCGGAGTCCGCGCGCGGAAGTCTGGTATTGGCGCATCGGAGATGGCGTTTCAATCCCCTGTCATAGCGGGGTAGTCCTCCGGAGTCGAGAGGAGGAAATGCGTTTGCGGGGGAAAAGAATCCTGTTTCAATCCCCTGTCATAGCGGGGTAGTTCTCCGGAGAGCCGGGTTTGTAACCGGCCTGATTGCAAGGGGTTACGAGGGCATTTCCCATAACCTCCCTCGAGGCGCCTCGAAAACGAGGTCCCAGCGATC
>DIWA01000043.1 GCA_002422525.1 Candidatus Hydrogenedentes bacterium UBA6118 | reverse complement strand
CCCTCGCCGGTCATTCGTGTGGGACACGGTGCATGTAGGGGCGCGGCGTGCCGTGCCCTTACCGCGGGGCTGGGCGACCGGGCCACAGGGTGCGTCGCCTCCTTGTGGGCTCTCGGCCCGGCTCCCGGGGCTCCTCCACCGCGCGGATTGGGTAGGGATACCCTACCTCCGCCCCGAAAGCCTCCATCGCGCCCAGCAGGCGCTCGACGATCTCCGGGTGCTCCTCGGCGACGTTGTAGCGTTCGCTCGGGTCGCGGCCGAGGTGGTACAGCTCGATCGGCGCCTCCGCGTTCTCCCGCCGCAGCTTCCAATCGCCCTCGCGCACGGCCTGCTGCGCGGTGTTGAGGTAGTAGTGGAACCGCTCATAGGCCGACGCCCCGCCCTCGAGCACGGGAATCAGGTCGTGGCCGTCGTAGGTCCGATCGCCCGGCAGCGACGCCCCCGCCAACCCGGCGAACGTCGGAAAGAAGTCCATCGTCGTGGCGACCTGCTCCGACCGGGCGCCCGCGGGCAGCCGACCGGGCCAGCACGCGATCATCGGCACGCGAAACCCGCCCTCGTAAGAGGTCGCCTTCGCCCCGCGCAGCGGCCCCGGCGACCCGGCGTGCCAACGCTCGTTCCCGTCCTGCAGCATGCGGTCGGGCAGGTTCAGCCACGGCCCGTTGTCGCTCGTGAAGATCACCAACGTATCGTCCTCGATCCCCTGCTCCCGCAGGACCTCGCGGATCCGCCCCGCACTCCAGTCGATCGTGCTGATCACGTCGCCGTACAACTCCGCCGCCGACTTGCCGCGAAACTGCTCGGACGTACGCACGGGCAGATGCGGCATGCTGTGCGCCAGGTAGAGGAAGAATGGCTTGTCGCCCGAGTCGCGGATGAACCGCACCGCCTCCTCCGTGTACCGCTCCGTCAGCGTGTTCTGATCCACGGGCTGCTCGTCGGTCAGCGGCGTGGCGTCGCGGTACAGAAACAGCGGTTCGTCCGTCTGCACCCACGGCGGGATCATGTCGTTGCTGTACGGCAGTCCGAACCACGTGTCAAACCCGCGGCCCGTGGGCAGCAGCTCCGGCCGCTGATGGCCCAGGTGCCACTTTCCCACCGCCATCGTGCCGTAGCCCGCATCGCCCAACACGTCGGCCAGCGTGATCTCCGACTCGGGCAGATGAACGGGACTCTCCGGTCCCGTGTTGCCGGGCATCCCGCATCGCACCGGGTACCGGCCCGTCATCAGCGCCGCCCGCGACGGCGAACACACCGCCGCCGCAACGTAGAAGGACGTCAACCGGACCCCGTCGCGCGCCATCTGGTCGAGATGCGGGGTGTGAATCGTCGGGTGACCGAAACAACCCAGATCGCCGTACCCGAGGTCGTCCGCGAAGATCACGACGAAGTTGGGTTTGCGTCCCGCCTCTTCCGCGGCCGACGCCGCCTGCGCCAGCATCGCGGCCGCGGGCGCCGCGGCCAGGCCTGCCAGGAACCGTCTGCGACTCATCGCCATCTGTCCAACCCTCCCTGTTGGTTGCGCCCCATGCTATCACCCTGTCAAAGCCGGACCCAACCCTTGGCCGAACAGCGCCGCTGCGCATCATGGCCTCCCTCGCGGACGCTGCACCGCGTTGGCGCCACAACCGCGATCGCCTGACCCACAATATAGACCACAACAGCGAATCCGCCGCCCAACCCATGGAACCATCCCATTGATCCCGCCCATATCTTGTGGTAAGGTGCGATCGCTCGGATCGACCACCGCGACTGCCGGGTGAACCGGTCGACGGGCGGCCCCCCGACGACCCGCCGCGACCGATCCGGTGCACCAACGGCGCAAGGCGTCCAATCACAACCTACAGGCGCCGAGACTGCGGGAAACACAATATTTTGTTGCGTCCCGCAACCGGGATTGCTAGAATCGGGACAGAGGCCCGGCCGCGAAACGGGGGTTTCCGCGGGCCTAAGCGGGAAGACGAACGGGGTCAAGCGGTAGTGTCGACTGAGCGGCGATATGAGATCGGCGGGATCGTGATCCTCGCGATCACCACGCTGCTTTTCCTCGCGCTCTTCACCGACGGCTACGAGGGGCAGGTCCGCAGACCGATAGACGGCATGGCGTCCGTACCCAACGCGCTTGGGCAGCCCGGGGCCGTGGTCGCGGGGGTCTTGTTCCTCTGCTTCGGCCGCGCCGCACACCTGATCTACTGCATCACGGGCGTGTGGGGCTTCATGCTCCTGCGCCATATCCCCCTCGACCGCATCCCCATGCGCGCGCTCGGCCTCGTAGCCCTGCTGTTCGGCGTTGCGCTGATCTTCCACGTCGACGGACCGCTCCTCAGCATCGAGGATGCGCCGGTCACCTTCGGCCGCCCCGTCGATCCGCCCATCCACGCCGTTCCCGTGCCGCTGGGCGGGGTGTTCGGCGGATTCTCGGCCAGTCTGGTCACGCCGCATCTCGGCTTGATCGGCACGAACATCATCGCCGTGGCGATCACGCTGATCGGCCTCATCCTCACCACCGAGTTCACGCTGCTGCGCTTCATGGCCTGGCTGAACAACATCATCTGGGCGGGCCTGCTGGCCGTCCTGGCCGGGTTCCGCGCCGTCGGCCACACGTTCAGCGCCGCGTTCGCCTTCGTCGGATCCACGCCCGCCCCGGCGTATCCGGCCCCTGCGGACGCCGCCGTCACGGAGACGCGGACGTCCAAGCGATCGCCCCGGATTCGCGTGCAGACCCCGCTCGATGATGCTTTCGACAACGGCGACACGGCGCAAGGGGCGCCGCAGGTCCTCGCACGGCAGCGCGAGCTGCCGTTTCCCGCGCCCCCTGCCTCCCACGCCCACCCTATCGACGACGCGGCGACGCCGCCGGACCCGTCCGAGTTGGCGCATCCGGTCGATCCGGGCCTGGATGCCCCCTTCGCGCTCGATGACGACGCGGATCCGATGCCTGCGGGCCAGGATCACCAACATCCGCACGCAGACGCCGCTCCCGACGTGACCGAGCCGGACCCGCCGATCACGGTGAACCAGCCCTTCGTCCCCGACGCCCCGGTCGAAGAGGCCGAACCGGCCGACGCGGACGTCGACGACCCGGACCTCGGCGGCCTCGATCGCGACCATCCGGGCTTCGACGACGCGCACCCGACGGATATCTCGGCCGAGGAGGACGACGAGACGCCGCTGGCAGCCGCCGGTGCGAACCCGAAAGGCAGGCGGAACGGCTCGTCGTCACCCGCACCGAGGCCCTCGTCCGGCGTATCACGAGGCAAACCGCTTCCGCGCAGAAAGGCCGCGCCCGAACAGGACCTTCCGCCCGACTACGTCTACCCGAAGCGCTACACGCGTCCCGCGATCGACCTCTTCGATCCCGCGCCGCCCCGCGTCAATCAGGACATGACCGAGCGCCTGCTCAAGACGAGCGCCCGCCTCGAGGAGACCCTGCGCACCTTCGGAATCGAGGCGTCGGTCACCGAGGTGACCCGCGGTCCGACCATCACCCGGTACGAACTCGAGCCCGCTCCCGGCATCAAGGTGAGCCGGTTCGTCGCGTTGGCCGACGACCTGGCCCTGGCCCTCCGCGCCCACCGCGTACGCGTCGAGGCGCCGATCCCTGGCAAGGGGCGCGTGGGCATCGAGGTCCCGAACGCCCAACGCGAGCCCGTCGTGATCCGCGAACTGCTTGAGTCGCGTCAGTTCCGCGGCGCTAAGGGCAAGCTGAACCTCGCCTTGGGCAAGGACATCGCCGGCGACGTGCATGTGGCCGACCTGGCCACGATGCCGCACCTGTTGGTGGCGGGCGCCACCGGCGCGGGCAAGACCGTCGCCGTAAAGACGATGATCGCGTCCCTGCTCTACACGCACACGCCCGACGAGCTCCAGCTTATGTTCGTCGACCCGAAGATGGTCGAGCTGTCGATCTTCAACGACATTCCCCATCTCATCACCCCGGTGGTGACCGATCCCAAGAAGGCCGCCGCCTCGCTCCGCTGGCTCATCACCGAGATGGAGGAGCGCTACCGCCTCTTCAGTCATCTCCGCGTGCGGAACATCGAGGTCTATAACGAAAGCGTCGAGAACGGCGAGATCGAAATGCCGGACGACGCCGAGGGCGGCGAGAGCGGGCCGCTGGACGTGATCCGCAAGCTCCCCTACATCGTCTGCATCATCGACGAGTTGGCCGACCTCATGATGCTCGCCCGCGCGGACGTCGAGGATGCCATCGCCCGCCTGGCGCAGCTCGCCCGCGCCGTGGGCATCCACCTCATCATCGCCACCCAACGCCCCTCCGTGGACGTCTTGACCGGCGTCATCAAGGCGAATTTCCCCGCCCGACTCAGTTTCCAGGTCTCGTCGAAGGTCGACTCGCGCTGCATTCTCGACCAGATCGGCGCCGAGCGCCTCATCGGCATGGGCGACATGCTCTACCTCCCCGCGGGACTGTCCAAACCCGTCCGCATCCAGGGAGCGTTCGTCAGCGACGACGAGATGAACGGGCTGATCGCCTACCTGAAGACGCAGGCGCCGCCGCAGTACCGCGACGAAATCCAGAAATACGGGAACGACAAGGAGAGTCTCGAGTCATTCAGTCCCGAGGAGGACGACCTCTTCGACGACGCGGTCCGCGTCGTGCTGGAAACGGGGCAGGCATCGATTTCGATGGTGCAACGGAGGCTTCGCGTGGGGTATACTAGGGCTGCTCGCCTAATCGACATGATGGAGATGCGGGGGATTGTCGGTCCGCACATCGGAAGCAAGGCGAGAGAGATCCTGGTAGAACTGCCTCCCGACGACAAGCCGGACGACGAGGTGGAATGAGATTCGGTAGCTTCAACGGAGAGATCCTGCGGACGCGACGCCTCGAGCTGGGCTACAGCCCGACGGAGGTATACGAACGCATCCGCATACCCGTCTCGTGTATCGAGGCCATGGAACGCTCCAACATGGCCGCGCTGCCGCCCGCCTGCTACACGGTGGGCTTCCTGCGCAGCTACTGCGAGTTCCTCGGTCTCGAGCCAGGCCCGCTCATCCGCGCATACACCGCCAAACGCCGCCCGAGCCATCGCGTGCTTCTCGAGCGGTCCACGCACATCTACGAGTGGCTGGCGGGCGCTCGGATGAGCGTCGCCATGACTTGGGTCATCGTCTGCGCCGTCTTCGCCTTCGGCTGGCTCGCCTACTATGTCGTCGTGCAATCTCAAGCGGAAGTCGACAACGTCGAGGCGAGCACGGTCGACATGATCGAGGCGCCCGAGCCGCTCAGCCTGGAACGATTCGGCTACTAGCGCGCGGGTAGGAGCGCTTCGGCGCGGGACGGCCGGCGGGACCCGGAAGTCCCTCGGTTACGCAGTCCGGTCCCCGTGGAAAGCAACCCATGAACCTTCCCAACAAGCTCACCGTTGCCCGGATGGTGATGGCCTTCGCCTTCGTCGCACTCCTCTCGTTCGACCACGTCGTCTGTCTCGCCTTGGGCTACCTGCTCTTCATCGCGGCGTCGATCACGGACATCATCGACGGCCGCATCGCCCGCTCCCGCAACCTCGTCACCAACTTCGGCAAGCTGCTTGACCCCGTCGCCGACAAGATCCTCATCGCCGCGGCCTTCACGATGGCCATGCTTCTCCCCGACCTCATGCTGCCCGGCTGGGTCGTCGTGAGCATCATCGGCCGGGAGTTCCTGGTCACCGGCGCCCGCTCGCTCGCCGCGAGCGAGGGCATCGTCATCGCCGCCAACCGCTGGGGCAAGCTCAAGGCCGTCTTCCAGATGGGCTACATCTACGTATTCCTCGGCCTGGTGATCGTGAACCGCATCATCGAGGTCGCCGCGCCCGACTGGCTCGCCTACATGGAGCTCGCCGTGCGACAGGCCTCGCTGTGGGCGGGCATCTTCGTCGCGGGCATCACGATCTACTCCGGCTACCAGTTCGCCCTGATCAACTGGAGGGCCCTGCGGGTCAGCAGCGCCCTATGAGCGTCCTGGCGCCATCGCAGGCCATCGTCGATCTCGGCGCCTACCGCGCCAACCTCGCGTGGATCCGCTCTCAGACGCCGCAAGGCGTGCGGCTGTGTCCCGTCGTCAAGGCAGACGCCTACGGACACGGCGCCCCCGCAATCGCCAAGTGCGCAGCGGACGCCGGCGCCGACATGCTCGCCGTCGCCGCTGTCGAAGAGGCCGTCGCCCTCCGCACCGCGGATGTACGCCGTCCCCTGCTGGTCCTCGTGCAGCCCTTCGGCGATGCGCTTCCCGAAGCCGCCGCGATGGGCCTCGACGTCATGGTCACCGACCCCGCCGTCGCGAAGGAACTCGCCGCCCACGCGCTCCGGCTCCACATGCGCGCCCGCGTCCACCTCAAGATTGACACCGGCATGGGCCGCCAGGGCGTGAAGGTCGCGGACGCGGCGGACACGGCCGCCGAACTCGCGTCGACGCCGGGCGTCCACCTGCGGGGCGTCGCGACCCATTTCGCCGTGGCGGACGACCCCGACGATCCCTTCACCCGCGAGCAAATCCGCCGCTTCCACGACGCGTTGGCCGCGATCCGGCAAGCCGGCGTCGCCATCGACATCGTCCATGCGGCCAACAGCGCCGCCATCCTCGCCTTCCCCGAGACTGCCTTCGACATGGTCCGCCCCGGACTCGTCAGCTACGGCGTCTGGCCGCTTCCGACACCCCCCGGCCCCGGCGTCACGCTTCGACCCGTGCTGCGCTGGGAGACTCGCCTCACCGTCGTCAAGACCATCGCGCGCGGCGAAAGCGTCGGCTACAACCGCGCCTACATCGCCCCCGGGCCCCGCCGCGTCGCGCTCGCGCCCGTGGGCTACGCCGACGGCTACCGCGTCGCGCTGTCGAACCGCGCCCACGTGCTCGTCGCCGGACGTCGCTGCCCTGTGCTCGGCCGCGTCTCGATGGATCAGATCAGCGTCGATATCACCGATCTGCCCGAGGCCGGCGCGGGCGCCCGCGTCACGCTCATCGGCGCCGACGGCTCCGAGACCATCACCGTCGCCGACATGGCCGCCTGGGCGGACACCATGCCCTACGAAATCCTCACCGGCATCGGCCCTCGCGTCGCCCGCATCTATCAGGACTGAGCCGGTATGGGCATCACCTACTACATCGACGGCTACAACGTGCTGCACCAATGGGACGAGTTCCGAAAGCCTCCGCCCATGGACTTCGAAGCCGCTCGCGACGCCTTCATCGCACTGGTCTCCCGGTTCTGCACGACCGCCGGATGCCGCGCCGTCATCGTGTTCGACGGCCGCGGCCGCCATCTCCACAGGACCGAGCCCGAGCAGTACCCCGGCGGCGTCGATGTGCTCTACGCCCCCGGCCATTCGTCGGCCGACAGCGTGATCGAGCGCAGCATCTACCTGCAGCCCAGCCGCAAGCTCGACCTGGTCGTCGTGAGCGGCGATCGCGGCATTCGCGACCTCTGCGTCGCACTCGGGGCGCTCGCCATGGGACCCCGGAACTTCCTCGACACCGTGCGCGAGTCGCTGAACAACGCAAGCCGTAACCTCACCCAGACCGCGCAGCGCCACACGCGCACGATGCTCGAGGAACGACTCGATACCGGTTCGCTCAACCGGCTGCGTGCATGGAGACGCCGACTCGAGAAGTGACGTCGGCCGTCCCGAGCCGATCCGATTTGACGCCGGTCTCTTTGCGCGCATATGGTGGCGCCGTAACAGGCAAGGCAACGCGAGGACGACCCATGGAACGACGCACATTCCTCAAGGCTTCCCTCACCTCTCTGGCCGCCGCCGCCTGCGCACGCGCATGGGGACTGCCGCGCCAACTCGGCGGACACGCCACCCTGGGCGCGGGCAATGACGGCGAAGGGACCGCCCGCATCGTGAGCCCGGACTACGTCGTCGCCGGCGAGCCGACGCCGTTCACCATCGAGGTCGTCACGGGGCCCAGCGGGATTCCGACAGGCGGCGGCATCACGATCGGCGTGCACCACGCCGCGTGGTGGCAACCCAGGCTGCAGGCGGACAGGCCCGACGCGCCCGCGTATGTCGAAGCCATCGGACCGGACGGATCGCCGATTGCGCTCGAATACCACGAGTGGATGCCGCACGACATGCTCGCCAATCCTGGACAGGGCCTCTGGAACGACGGCATCTACCACATGGCCTTCATCGCCCGCATTACGGACGCGCCCCTCGCGCCCGGCGCCAAAGTCGCGTTCCGTTTCGGTCACGGTCCCGGCGGCGGGGCGCTGCACCAGATCGCCGATCCGAATCACCAGTTCCGCGTCATGACCGATGTCGACGGAAACGGCATGTACCGCGGGATCCTGGAATCGCCCACGTTCGACATCGTCGCGGGCCCCGCCGACCGCCTCATGGGGTTCTGCCCGGCGCAGGTCCGCATCGGCGAACCCTTCACGCTGCAAGTCCAGGCGGAGGACGCCCACTTCAACGTAGTGCGCGATTCGCAAGGCCGCGCGTCGTTCTCCGGCCGCGTCGACGTACACGATGAGGACGGCGCCCTGCTCGCCGAAGGCGTGCCCATCGAGAACGGCATCGGCCGCGCGCAGATCACGCTGGACGCCCCCGGGCCCAGACGCCTGCGTCTCTCCGGCGAAGGCCTCACCGGCCGCGCAACCCCCTGCAAAGCCTTCGAAGAGCTCCCGGAACACCGGATCTATTGGGGCGACATCCATGGCCACACGGGCATTTCCGACGGCCTCGGCGACAGTTGCGCCGAGTATTTCGCGTATGGCCGCGACGTCGCCCGGCTCGATGTGTGCGCCCTCACCGACCACGGCCACTTCGACTGGCCGCAAACGCAGGAAGCCGTTCGCGCCTTCTATGCGCCAGGCAGTTACGTCACGCTGCTCGCACAGGAGGCCGGCGCCCGATCCGACCACGTCAACTACTACTTCCGCACCGACGACGCGCCGCACGTCGAGCGCTGGACGACGGATTACGCCGATCTGCAGGACCTCATCCTGAACCAGTACAACGCCGGCGAAGAGCCCCAGGTGATCGCGGGACCGCACCATTTCTCCTACGCGCGCGGCGACGATCGCTATCCGTTCGGCGTGTGGGACGACCGCGTGATGCGCTTCGTCGAGGTGTACTCGAGCCACGGAACCAGCGAGTATCCCGAGAACCCCCGTCCGGTGAACGGACCCACGGCCATGGACTCGAAGTTCATGGACTACGGGCTCGCGCAGGGGCTCCGTTTCGGCGTGATCGGCGCCAGCGACAACCACGACTCGCGCCCCGGCCACACCATCTGGGGCCACTACCCGGGCGGTCTGGCCGGCTTCCTCGCGCCCGAACTCACGCGTGAGGCGATCTGGCAGTCCCTCTGGAACCGGCGCACCTATGGAACCAGTCTGGACCGGATCTACGTCGAGTTCACCGTGAACGGAGCCGTCATGGGCTCGGAGATCGAGGCCGACGGCCCGGTGCGCGTCGTCTACGAGGTCATCGGCCAGACCGACGGCGTCACCGTTGAGCTTGTGCGCGACGGCGCCGTGATCCGCTCCGACGAGACGGACGACGGCATGGTCCGCGTCGAGGCGGAAGACACGCCAGACAGCGCGAACACGTGGTACTACCTGCGCGTCCTCCAGGACAACGGCGAACGCGCATGGACGACGCCGATCTGGGTCGCGCGGGCCTAGTCGGCGCGCCTGCGGCATCGCGGAAAAACGACTCCACTTCTGCAGGCATGTTCGTCTACAATGGCCCGCGACATGGCCATTCGACTGACACATGCCGAAGTGCGCGGGCTCCTGCCCCCGCGACCCGCCGACGCCCATAAGGGGACGTTCGGCCATTTGCTGATCGCGGCTGGATCCCGCGGAATGACCGGCGCGGCCAAACTCGCCGCCTACGGCGCCCTGCGCAGCGGCGTCGGGCTGGTCACGGTCGCCGTGCCCCGGCCGCTCGCCGACCCGATGGCCATCGCCCTCATGGAGGCGATGAGCCTGCCTATGCCCGCGACGCCGGAGGAGACCTTCGCCACGAGCGCCGCCGACGACGTGCTCGATCTCAGCGACAGCATGAACGCGCTCGCGCTGGGTCCCGGCATCAGCCGACATATCGAGGCGGCCGAGTTCGCACGGCGCGTCTATGCCGAATGGCCGCACGCCCTCGTGGCCGACGCGGACGCGCTGAACGCGCTCGCCGCCGAGCCCGACGCCCTCGCCGAACCGGTCGGACCGCGGGTGCTCACGCCCCATCCGGGCGAGATGGCCCGCTTGCTCGGCGCCTCGACCCAGGAGGTCCAGCTCAATCGCGAGACCGTGGCCCCGGAGTTCGCCCGGCGCTATGGATGCGTCGTGCTCCTGAAAGGGCATGGCACCATCATCACGGACGGCGCCCGGGTCGCGCTCAACCCCACGGGCAACAGCGGCATGGCCACGGGCGGATCCGGCGACGTTCTGACCGGGCTGACAGGCGGTCTGCTCGCGCAGGGCCTCGCCCCGATGGATGCGGCGTGCGTCGCCGCCTACGTGCACGGCCTGGCGGGCGACCTCGCCGCCGAAGCCTGCACGCAGCGCGCCACGATCGCCCGAGACATCATCGAGGCGCTGCCTGCCGCATGGATGGAAGTGGAGAACGACCCGCCGGACAAGGAGCGTTAGGTTGCCGCGAACAGTGGAAGATTTCGGAGAGTTCGGCCTGATCGACCGGCTGGCGCGTATCCTTCCCACGTCGCCGGCGCTCGTCGAGCCGATCGGCGACGACTGCGCCGTCGTTCGCATCGGCGACCGCCTCCTGCTCGCGTCGTCCGACATGTTTGTCGAGGACGTTCACTTCCGCCGCGACCGCATCCCCGCCGACGCCATCGGCTGGAAGGCCGCCGTCGCCGCGCTCAGCGACATCGCCGCCATGGGCGGCGCCCCCGTGTTCTGCTTGGTATCGATCGCCTGTCCCGGCGACACGCGGGTCTCGTTTCTCGAGGAGATCTACCGGGGTCTGTCGAGCGCGATGTCGCGCTTCGGCGCCGTCGTCGCCGGCGGCGACACCACCCGCAGCCTCGACCGCCTGGTGATCGACGTCGCCATCATCGGCCAGGTGCTCAGCAGTCGCTGTCTGCGCCGAAAAGGCGCCAAGGTCGGCGATCTCCTCGCCGTCACCGGCTTCCCGGGTTCGGCGGCCGCGGGACTCCACGCGCTCGAGCATGACGCCGACGAGCACGACCCCGGCCGCGCCCTCGCGGAGATCCATCAGCGACCTCGTCCCCGCGTGCGCGAAGGGCAGTGGCTGTCCAACCGCGCCGCCGTGCACGCCATGATCGACGTCACCGACGGCCTCGCTCAGGATGCCGGCCACATCGCCGACAGCTCCGGCCTCGGCGTGGACATCGACCCCGAGTCCATCCCTGTGAACGAAGGGCTGGCCGCCTACTGCGCCGACCACGGACTCGATGCGCGCCATCTGGCGTTGACCGGCGGCGAAGACTACGAGCTCTGCTTCGCCATCGACCCCGACGACCAGGACCAGATGGCCGAAGCCTTCCGCCACGAGTTCCACACCGAAGTCAGCATCGTCGGGCGCTTCACGGACGCCTGGCTGGGCTTCCGCATCGCCGGTCAGCCGTCTGACATGCGCGGATACGACCACTTCCGCACCACACCCGACGCCTGACCCCGTCATCGCTGTAACATACGGGACAGACTGCGGTTGCATCGCGGAGCAGCCCTGTGGTACAGTCCGCCTGATCTGATCTCACAGGGGTCCTGCCTTGTAAGGCGACTCGGGTGCCCGGCTTGTCGGCCGGGTCGGTCGCCAGGCCCCGAGGAAACCAACCCCATAGGAGGCATTGCCATGCCTGTCGCCACCATGCGCGAACTGCTCGAATCCGGCATCCACTTCGGCCACCAGACCCGCCGCTGGAACCCCAAGATGCGCAAATACATCTTCGGCCAGCGCAACGGCATCTACATCATCGACCTGCAGAAGACCGTCCGCCAGCTTCGGAAGGCCTACCAGGTGGTCCGCGACACCGTGTCGAACGGCGGCATCGTCCTGTTCGTCGGCACGAAGAAGCAGGCCCAGGAGCCGATCGCCCGCGAAGCGGAACGCTGCGGCATGTACTACATCAACAGCCGGTGGCTGGGCGGCGCCCTCACCAACTTCCAGACGGTCCAGCGCAGCGTCGCGCGTCTGCTCGATCTCGAGGAACGCGACGCGAACGGCAAGCTCGAGCTGCTCTCCAAGAAGGAAGCCGCCCGACTCCGCAAGGAGAAGTTCCGTCTCGACAAGAACCTGCGCGGCATCAAGGACATGCGCCGTCTGCCCGACCTGATCTTCATCGTCGACACGAAGAAAGAGGCCATCGCCGTGCGCGAAGCCGAGCGCCTGGGCATCCCCTGCATCGGCATCGTCGACACCAACGCCGACCCGGACGCCGTGCCGTATCCCATCGCCGGCAACGACGACGCCATCCGCGCCGTCAACCTGTTCTGCCGCGTGATCGCCGACGCCGTGCTTGAGGGCTCCGCTCAGGGTGAGAAGGCCGACGTGGGCGACTCGCGCTCGATCACGCGCATGAAGCAGGACCCGCGCCGTGCGCGCGACGCGGATGCCGCGCAGGAAGCGGACGCCAAACCGGAGGCCTCGACCCAGACGGCCGTCGCTGAAGCCCCCGCCGATGATCCTGAGGAAGAGCTCGAGGACATGGGCATCAACGGAGATGATGACGGCGACGATGAGGACATCGACGAGACCATGATCCGCTGAACGCGACCGGAACCCCCTAACCCTCCGACGCCGGACCGCGGGAATGCCGCGGGCGCGAGCGCGCCTTGAGACCGACGACGAGAATCGATCCGCACCGAAGGAGAAGTGAACCATGGCTGTGACTGCCCAGGATGTGAAGGCGCTGCGCGAGGCGACCGGCGCCGGTATGATGGACTGCAAACGCGCGCTGCAAGAGAACGACGGCGACTTCGACAGGGCCGTCAGTTGGCTGCGCGAAAAGGGCATGGCCAGCGCCGCGAAACGCGCTGATCGCGCCGCCGCCGAGGGCGTCGTCATGGCCAAGGTGCTCGACGACGCCCGAACGGCCGGCATGCTCGAACTGAACTGCGAGACCGACTTCGTCGCACGCGGCGACGAGTTCCAGACCTTGGCCGAGGGGCTCCTCGATCAGGTCATCGCCCAGGCGCCCGATTTCGTGAGCTCTGAGAAAGCCCCGGCCGGCGCCTCCGGCAAGTTCCTCGTTGATCTGCCATACATCCACGACGCGTCCAAGACCGTCGCCGACGTTGTGACCGCGCTCAGCGGCAAGACGGGCGAGAAGATGGAGATTCGCCGCTTCGTGCGTTTTGAGATTCCCGCGGACGCCAAGGGCATGCTGTTCTCCTACGTCCACATGGGCGGGAAGATCGGCGTGCTCGCGGAGATCCACGTCGACAACGACGCCGCGCTCAAAGACCCGGCCTTCGACGCCCTCGGGCGCGACCTCTGCCTCCAGATCTGCAGCGCCTCGCCCCGTTGGGTCTCTTCTGACCAGGTCGCTCAGAGCGCCATCGATGAAGAGATGCGCATCTACAAGGCGCAGGCCGCCGAGACCGGCAAGCCGGAGAACATCTGCGAGAAGATCGCCCAGGGCAAACTCCGGAAGTGGTACGAGGAGGTCTGCCTTGTACAGCAGACCTTCGTGAAGGACAACGAGAAAACCATCGCACAGTTGCTCGAAGAGACCGGCAAGGCCCTCGGCGCGAAGATCTCCGTCGCGCGGTTCGCCCGGTTCGAGCGCGGCGAAGGCATCGAGAAAGCCCAGGCCGACCTCGCGGACGACGTCGCGAAGGCGATCGCCGACGCGGAAGGGAAGTAATCCCTTGGCCAAGCCCGCCTACAAGCGTATCCTGCTGAAGCTCAGCGGCGAAGCCTTCATGGGCGACGGCTCGAACGGGCCGATCGACTTCGAGCTGGTCGGCAAGTTCTGCCGTGAAGTCGCGGAGATCCATGCGCTCGGCACGGAGATCGGCCTCGTGGTGGGCGGCGGCAACATCATCCGCGGCGCCAAGATGCGGAAGGTCGGGCCCGACCGGCCCACAGGCGACTACATGGGCATGCTGGCGACCATCATCAACGCGATGGGGCTGCAAGCCTGCCTCGAGAACGAGGGCATCCCGACCCGCGTTCTCTCCGCGATAGAGATGCGCCCCGTCGCCGAGCCCTACATTCGGCGACGGGCCATTCGTCACCTCGAGAAGGGGCGCATCGTGATCTTCGGCGGCGGCACCGGCAACCCCTTTTTCAGCACCGACACCGCCGCGGCGCTCCGGGCCAACGAGATCGGAGCCGAGATCCTGTTCAAGGCGACCAAGGTCGACGGCGTCTACGACAGCGACCCCCTCACGAACCCCGATGCGAAACGATTCGACGAACTCAGTTACTCACGAGCGCTCTCGGACAATCTGCGGGTGATGGACGCGACGGCGATTTCGCTCTGCAAAGAGAACCGCTTGCCCATCCTCGTCTTTAACTTGACCAGACCCGGGAGTATCATGAAAGCGCTCAATGGCGAACGGATTGGAACGATAGTAAGGGGAGACTAGACTGATGGCAGCCGGACACGCCCGGGAAGCGCGCAGCAAGATGGAGAAAAGCCTCGAGGCCCTGCAACATGAGCTCGCATCCATTCGCACGGGACGCGCCTCGGTTGCATTGCTGGACGGCATCGAAGTCGAGGCCTACGGGTCGAAGATGAAGCTGAACCAGCTCGGGACGGTCACCGCGCCGGAGCCCCGCCTGCTCGTGGTCACGCCGTGGGACAAGGGCCAGCTCGCCGCGATCGAACGCGCCATCAAGACCTCGCCCATCGAGCTGAACCCCTCCAACGACGGCGTCGTCATCCGGATCCCCATTCCCCCGCTGACCGAGGAGCGCCGGAAGGATCTCGTGAAACTCGTCGGCAAACACGCCGAGGAGACGCGCGTCGCCATCCGGAATGTGCGCCGGCATCTTGTCGACGAGATCAAGAAGGACCAGAAGGAAGGCGCCATCCCCGAGGACGACGCCCACAAGCTGACGGCCGAGATTCAGAAGATTACCGACGAGTACGTCGAGAAGGTCGACGAGGTGGTGAAACTCAAAGAAGAGGAGATCATGGAGGTCTAGGGTCGCCTGACGCCGCTGACTGCCATTGACTCCTTCGCGAAGCCGCCGACGTCGGCAACCGCGCAGGCGCTTGTCGAGACCGCGGACCGGGCCGGACTCCAGAGGCCCCGCCGCGGTCTTCTTGTGAGGGGTTCTCGTCGCCAGGGATAACCAGTCCGAAGAACGCTATGTCTGACACGCCGATCGATATGAACCGTCTCCCCCGGCACATTGCCATCATCATGGATGGCAACGGTCGCTGGGCGCGCGAGCACGGCGTAAGCAGGGCCGCCGGCCACGAGCAAGGCGCTCGCAGCGCCCGCGCCGCCATCGAGGCCTGTCGCGAGATCGGCGGCATCGAGGCGCTCACGCTCTATGCGTTCTCCACGGAGAACTGGCGCCGGTCCGACTTCGAGGTGAACACCCTCTTCCGGCTCCTGAGCAAGTACATCGGCATCGAGCTGCAGAGCGTGCACGAAGCGGGTATCCGCATCCGCGCCATGGGCCGCCTGGACAGCCTGCCCAAACAGGCGCGGGAAGACATGCGCAAGGCGATGGAGCTGACCGCGGGCAACACCGAGATGACGGTGAACATCGCCCTGAACTACGGTTCTCGGACGGAGATCGTCGATGCCGCACGCGCCCTCGCGCAAGACGTGCGCGACGGGAGGCTTGACCCCGAGGCCATCGACGAAGCCGTGTTCGCGAGCAGGCTCTACACGGCGGACCTCCCCGACCCGGACCTGCTCATTCGCACCAGCGGGGAAATGCGGCTGAGCAATTTCATGCTCTGGCAGCTATCCTATGCCGAGCTGGTCGTCGTGCCGACGTACTGGCCGGATTTCGACAAGGAGCGCCTGCTCGCCGCCATCGCCGAGTACCAGATGCGGGACCGTCGATTCGGGGGACGCAGCCGCTCCGCAACGTGATAGCAGGCAACCATCATGATCGCACGCCTCAAGGGTACGCCGCTACGCATCGCCACCGCCGCCGTCGCCATACCAAGCGTCGTCGCGCTGGTGTGGTATCCACGCCTGCACGGCGGGTTCGCCATCCTCGTCGGATGCCTCTGCGCGGTCGGCCTCTACGAGTACTACGCGATCGTCCGCGCCCGACGCATTCTGCCCGAGACCATCGGCGGGATCATCGCGGGCACGACGGTGGCATTGAGCGGCTACTTCAGCTCCATCCACGCAGTCAACCTGACGTTGTTCTGCGGATGTCTGCTCGTGTCGCTGCTGCACATCCTGCGCGGCCAACACACCGTCGCGGGTCTGGCCAGCTCCGTCTTCGGCTTGTTCTACATCGGTTGGTTCGGCGCCCACAGCCTGCTGCTCCTGCGCACGGATGACGTCGGAACGGGACTGATGACGATCCTGCTCATGGTCGTCATGCTGACCGACTCCGTCGCCTTCGCGGCGGGCAAGGCGTGGGGTCGCACGAAGCTGGCCCCGAAAGTCAGCCCGAACAAGACATGGGAAGGCGCAATCGCCGGGTTCGTCGCCGCCGTCATCGGCATGGCCGTGCTCTACGTCGCGCGCCACGCCGCGCCGCGGGCCGGCCTCCCCGATTGGAGCTTGCCCGCCTACCTCGGCACGGGCGCCGTCCTCAGTGTCGTCGCCCAGATCGGCGACCTCATGGAGTCGTGCCTCAAGCGCGACGCCGGCGTCAAGGACTCCGGTTCGTTCTTCCCCGGCCATGGCGGGGTGCTCGATCGATGCGACGGATTCCTGTTCGCCACCCCGATCCTCTACTACATCTATGTGCCCATCATCCTGCGCGCATAGCGAGCCCCGGCTCTGACCGAAATGGACCTACTCCATGTATGAAGAACACAAAGAACAGATCAATTCGTTCGCGGAACGGCTCGTACTGCTACGTAAGTGTCTGAACGTCGAGGATGCCCGCGCCGAGATGGCGCGCCTCGAGCAGCGCGGCAGCGATCCGTCCTTCTGGGACGACGTCGAATCGGCCCAGAAGACCATGCAACAGATCAAGGCCCTGCGCGACGTTGTGGAAGCGCCCGACGCCCTGGCCCGCGAGATCGAGGACGCCCAGGTGCTCATCGAACTGGCCCAGTCCGAAGAGGACGCCTCGATGGAGGCGGAAATCGCAGGCGTTGCGGCCCGGATCGAGACGCAGCTCAACCGCATGGAGATTGCCAGCCTCCTTAATGATCCGCGCGACGCCAAACCCGCGATCATCAATATCCACCCCGGCGCCGGCGGCACCGAGTCCTGCGACTGGGCCGGCATGCTCTACCGTATGATCGTCCGCTACTGCGAACGTCACGACTTCACCGTCGAGCTGATGGATTACCAGCCCGGCGACGAGGCCGGACTCAAAAGCGCGACCCTGACCGTCGAGGGACCGTTCGCCTACGGCAACCTCAAGTCCGAGGACGGCGTCCATCGGCTGGTGCGGATCTCGCCCTTCGATGCGAACAGCCGTCGCCACACGTCGTTCGCGGCCATTCAGGTGCTCCCGCAGATCGACGATGACATCGAGATCGAGGTCCGCGAGGAAGACCTCAAGATGGACGTGTTCCGCTCGAGCGGCCCCGGCGGACAGAAAGTGAACAAGACAAGCTCCGCCGTGCGTCTGACCCACCTGCCCACGGGCATCGTTGTGGCGTGTCAGATTGAGCGCTCCCAACACAGAAACCGCGACACCGCCCTCCAGTTGCTGAAGGCCCAGCTCTACGACCGCGAGATGAAGAAGAAGGAGGCCGAGGCCGCCGCCATGCGCGATGCGCAGATGGACGTGGCCTGGGGCAGTCAGATCCGCAGCTACGTGCTCCATCCCTACCAGATGGTCAAGGATCACCGCACCGACGTCGAGACCTCGAACGTCGACCGGGTGCTCGACGGCGAGATCGACCTCTTCTCGGAGGCCTACCTCAAGTGGAAGCGAGCGCTGAACGTTTCCCCTTCGGAGACGGAGTAGGATCGCGACAGCCCCGCCCCGGCGACAGCCCCCAACGACAGAAACAGAGGACCGCATGACGGATCGGAACCCTGACGCCACGCCCCGCTCCACCGAAGAGGAGCTGCGGCGCATACGCATCGAGAAGGTCGAGCGCCTCCGCGAGCGCGGTGACGAACCCTTCAAGTACGCCTACGCGCGCACCTGCGCCATCGCCGACGCGCGCGATGCGTACGAACGCGCAGAGGCGGCGACGGACGACGCCGAGTCGATCGACCTGCCCGCGGCGTTGGCCGGCCGCATCACGGCCTACCGGGACCAGGGCAAGGTCGCCTTCGCCGACCTGCGCGACGAGAGCGGGCGCATCCAGCTCTTCCTGCGACGTCAGACCCTCGGCGATGAGGCGTACGACAGCCTGCGCGACCTGGATATCGGCGATTTCGTCGGCGCGAAGGGCCGGGTGTTCCGCACGCGACGCGGCGAGATCAGCCTGCGCGTCGAGGAGCTGACCCTGCTCACGAAGTCCTTGCGTCCCTTGCCGGAGAAGTTCCACGGACTGACGGACGTGGAGACCCGTTACCGCCGGCGTTATCTGGACCTCGTGGCCAACCCCGAGGTCAAGGACGCGTTCCGCAGGCGCAGCCGGATGATCGACGCCATGCGCCGCTGGTTGACCGACCGCGGCTTCCTCGAGGTCGAAACGCCCATGCTCCACCCCGTCGCGGGCGGCGCCACGGCGCGGCCGTTCATCACGCACCACAACACCTACGACCGCGACTTCTACCTCCGCATCGCGCCGGAACTCTACCTCAAGCGCCTCATCGTCGGCGGGTTCGAGCGCGTGTTCGAAATCAACCGCAATTTCCGAAACGAGGGCGTGGACACCCGGCACAACCCCGAGTTCACCATGATGGAGCTCTACGAGGCCTACCAGGACTACCTCGGCCTCATGGACGAGACGGAGGAGATGCTCGTCGCCGTGGTCGAGTCCGTCATCGGCGGGCTCGTCTTCGAGTACCAGGGCCAGACGATCGACTGCACGCGCCCCTGGAAGCGCCTGTCGCTCTTCGAGGCGATCCGCGAGTACGCAGGCATCGACCTTGAACCCCTCAAGGACGCCCGCGACGAAGCCGCCCGTCTCGCCCAGGGCATCGGCTGCGACATCACCCCCGCCATGGGATACGGGAAGATCGTGGACGAGGTGATGAAGGAGAAGGTGCAGCCGAACCTGATCCAGCCCACCTTCCTCTATGACTACCCGCTCGAGATATCGCCGCTCGCGAAGAAGAAGCGCGACAACCCGAACCTGACCGAGCGGTTCCAGCCGTTCATCGCCCGACTCGAGATCGGCAACGCGTTCTCGGAGCTGAACGACCCCCTCGACCAGCGGGAACGCTTCATGGACCAGCTTCGCCAGAAAGAAGCGGGCGACGAAGAGGCGCAGAGCCTGGATGAGGACTACCTCAGCGCGCTTGAGATCGGCATGCCGCCGACCGCGGGCCTCGGCATCGGTATCGACCGCCTCGCCATGCTGCTCACGGATTCCGCATCGATCCGCGACGTGATCCTCTTCCCGCAACTGCGCGTACTCTAGCCGCGAGACCGACGCGGCCCGCCGATCCGGGCCGCATGGATACATGCAGACGAACAGAAGGAGTTGCACACCGAAATGGATATGTTGAAGAACAGGAAGGCGGTGGTTACCGGCGGCGCCCAAGGACTTGGCGAAGCGATCGTCGAGCATTTGGCCGAAGAAGGCTGCGACATCGTGGCCTGGGACCTGAATGCCGACGGCGTGAAGGCGACCGCCGAGAAGGTCGCCGCGAAAACCGGACGCAAGGTCACCGGCCTCGGCGTGGATATCAGCGACGCGGACGCGGTGAAGGCCGCGATGGACGAATCCGCCGCGCAGCTCGGCGGCCTCGATATCGCCGTCTGCAATGCGGGCATCCTCATCTCCGGCGACTCGATTGCGTTCGACATCGCCCGCTGGCGCAAGGTGATCGACGTGAACCTCGTCGGCTTCTTCATCTGCGCACGCGAGGCCGCCCGCGTCATGCTCCAGCACGGCGGCGGCTCGATCATCGAGGTGAACTCCAAGTCGGGCAAGAAAGGCAGCTTCCGCAACAGCGCCTACGCCGCCTCCAAGTTCGGCGGGATCGGCGTCGTGCAGAGCCTCGCCCTCGAATTCGCCGACCGCGGCATTCGCGTCAACGCCGTGTGCCCCGGCAACCTGCTCAACTCCCCCCTCTGGGTGAACAGCCTCTTCAAGCAATACGCCGCGAACCAGGGCATCACGGAGGAGGAAGTGCGCCAGAAGTACATCGACCAAGTGCCGATGAAGCGCCCGTGCGAGTACCGCGACGTAACCAACGTCATCGTCTTTCTCGCGTCCGACGCCGCCAGCTATATGACCGGCCAAGCCATCAACGTGACCGGCGGCCAGGAGATGCGGTAACCGCCAAGAGCCGTCCGGTCAGGTATCGCGCCCCGTCTGTTGACCCGCATCCGTCCGCCTCGTTAGACTCCGAACCTGGACGACGCGCCGCCCGCGATCACGCGGAACGGGTCGACGGACGGGGCGTCGCATGGCCGCGGCGCTGCGAAACCGCCGGCCTGCGCGTCCGGTCTAATCGTACGGGGTCGATCCCGAGTCCGGCGCGGGACTCCTTGGCCCATCCCACTTACGATGGAGAAGAGCATGATTGTGCTGCGCGGCGCTCTAACGGCGCTGGTGATCTGCGTGTGCCTGTCCGGCATGGCCTACGCCCAGGCACAGGCCGGCGTGCTGCCGGACGGTCAACTCCGCATCGCCCGGGAAGCCCCGGAAGCGTCGCCGGAGCCCGACCCGATCGAGCCCGCTGATCCGCGGCCCGCCGCCCCCGAGCAGATCGTCTCTCCCCCCGTCGAGGAGGCGCCCCTTACGTCCGAGTCCGCGGAGCCGCCCTCCGACGTGCTCTCCGTCGGCGACCAGGCGGATCCGGCCCGGAGTTCGCTTCCCGAGCCGCTCGACCCGGATACGCAGCTCCGCCTCCGCCTCGACACCGTCCAGCTCGAGAAGCTCTACCAGGCCCTGCGCGAGGAGGTCGCGCGCTCACAGGACGTCCTCCGCCTGACCCTCGCCGAATGCGTACAGATCGCGCTTGAAGGCAACCAGGATATCGAGATCGCCGAGTACGCGCCGTGGCAGTCCGACGCCGACATCATGACGGCGAAGGGCGAGTTCGACCCGCTGTTCCAGACCAATCTCAACTACATCGAAGCCACGCAGACCACCTCCTCCGAGGTCCAGACCTACGGCGGCTTCTCGAGCATCGACCTCCGCCGGTCGCAAGCGAACGCATCGCTCGGCGGCAAGCTGCGCTGGGGCACGACCTACAGCGTCGCGATGGACGTCTCGATGGAAGAGAACACCTACAACTACTTCATCGAGGAGTGGACCGGCTCTCTCTCGCTGCAGGTCACCCAACCGCTGCTCCGAGGTCGCGGAACGCGCGCCAATCTTGCCCGCATCCGGGCCGCCCGCAAGGCCCGCGAACAGGCCGACCAGCAGGTCTATGCCCAGGTCATGAACAGCATGGCCGAGGTCGTTCGCGCGTACTGGGATCTGGTCGGGGCGATCGAGAACCTGCGCGTCCGCAGAGAGGCCCTCGCGAACGCCGAACGCCTGCTCGATATCAACGAACGCCTCTACGAGATAGGCACGGTCGCGGCGCTTGAGGTCGTCCAGGCGAAGGCAGGCGTCGCCACCCGTCAGACGGACGTCATCTCCGCGTCCTCCGCCGTGCGCGACGCCTCCGATGCGCTCAAGAACGTCATGAACCTGCGCGAAGGCGACGCGTTCATCCCCGTCGACATCGTCCCCGTCGACCGCCCGACCCTGCGCGAGATCGACCTGGACGAAACGCGCAGCATCGCATTGGCCGTCGAAAACCGCCCGGAAGTCATCCAGGCCAAGCTCGCCATCGAGACCTCCGAGATCGAGCGCCTGCGCGCGAGCAACGAGATGCTGCCGCAACTCGATGTCACCACATCGTTCAGTCGCGGGGGCCGCGGCCATTATGCCTCCGACTTCTACGACGGCATCGTCGACAAAGACGATCACTCCTGGCAGTTGGGCGTGCAGGGGGCGATCCCGATCCGGAATCGCGCAGGCCGCGGCGCATACCAGCGCGCCCACCTCGAGAAACGCGCATCCGAGCTTCGCCTGGACCGCGCGCAGCGCGAAGCGATCCTCGCCGTCCGGATAGCCGCGCGCAACGTCGCCACCAGCCGCATCCTCGTTGAGAGCAACCGGCAAGCCCGCGCCCTGCAGGAGACGACCCTCGCCGCCGAGGAGAAACGCCTCCGGCTCGGCGCCGCCACCAGCTTCCAGGTGCTCCAGATGCAGGAAGATCTGACCCGCGCGCAGGTCCAGGAACTCCAGGCGATCATCTCTTACGAGCAGGCGATCGTCGACTTGCGCCTCGCCGAGGGCACGCTCCTGCGCGAACTCGGCATCGAATACGAGGTCCCCGAGGGCGACGACCCCATCGGCTACTTCGACAGCATCAACCCGTTCGCGCGCCGGTGACGCCCGGCCGCTTCACCCGTCCCGCGCGCTCGTGTTCGCCTCGCGTCCGCTCCGCCCCCGGCCGCGTCAGACGGCATTGCATCCGCCGACGCATTGCGGTATGAGTATGGCGCCGCCACACAGCGACCGCCGAGTGGAAAGAGGGGAGACAACCATGACACACACGGATCTGACAGGCCATGTCGCCGTCGTGACGGGTGCGGGAAGCGGCGTCGGCCAGGCGATCGCCGTCGCCCTGGCCCGCGCCGGCGCGGCCGTCGCCCTGATCGGACGTCGCGCCCACAAGCTCGAAGAGACCGCCGCGCAAGTGCATATGGCCGGCGCGTGTCTGCTTGTGCTCCCGGGCGATGCGAGCGCCATCTCAGACGTCGAGCGCCTCTACACGGAGGTGATCCGCCAGCTCGGTCCCGCATCCATCCTCATCAACAGCGCGGGCGTCCATGGCGAGTTCACCCCCATCCGAGAGAGCGACCCGCACCGTTGGACTCAGACCATGCAGATCAACGCCATCGGTCCCTACCTGATGTGTCGCGCGTTCCTCGGCGACATGCTCGATCGGGGCTGGGGCCGCATCATCAACGTCAGCAGTGCGGCGGCGTTCGGCGACATCGGCGGCGTCAACAGCGCGTACCAGCTCAGCAAAGTCACGCTCAACCACTTCACCCGCCAACTCGCGGCGGAAGTCGCGGGGACCGGCGTCACCGTCAACGCGATGCATCCGGGCGAGGTCCGCACGGAGATGTGGGAAGCCATCCGCGACGACGGCGAGGCGCGCCCCGCTTCCGGCGAAGGCGCGCGACGCTGGGCGCGGATCGTGGATGAGACCGGCGGCGACCCGCCTCAGAAAGCGGTCGACGTCGTGTTCAGCGCGCTCCGTCCCGACGCAGACGCCGTCAACGGCCGGTTCCTCTGGATCGACGACGGCATGACCAAACCGATGCCCACCTGGGACTAGACGCAGCAACGGGGCGCAGATCCGCCTGCGCCCCGTGTTCGAAGCCTGTTCCGTCCGCAGCGACCGCCGCTACTCGACCGGTTTCACAAACACCGTCTTGTGGATCGTGTCCAGCCCCGGGAAGCGCTCGTCCAGGAAGGCATTCCCTTCCATCTGAATCGCCTGCTGCGCCTGGCTCGGGGCCTCGCCATACTTCGCGTTGATCGAATCCACGACGTCCATGCCCTTCACAACTTTTCCCACCGGCGGGAAACCCTGCTGGTAGGTGTCGAGGGCTTCGTTGTCCTGGAAATTGATGAACACCTGCGTCGTCCGCGCGTTCGGGCCCGACGTGGCGAACGTGAACGTGCCGCGCTCGTTCGACGCCCGCACCGGGTCATCCTCGATGCGCTTCGTGCGCCACTCCGCCGCGTCCGCGGGGCGCCCCGGAATGCCCCACTGCACCACGAAGCCCGGCACAACGCGGAAGAACCGATTGTCGTGCCACACGCCGTCGCGCACGATCTCGTAGACGCGCTTCACGCCGCGCGGCGCCCAGTCCCGCCGGAACTCGACCACGAAGTCGCCGTTCGAGCATTCAAACTTCACCCAGAACACATCCGGCACGCCGCCCGCGTCCGTCGCGGGAGCCGCATCCAACGCCTCAAACTCCATGTCCTCGTTCCCTATGATTGTGGACAGCGGCCTCTCGGCTGCGCCCCCCTCGCCGTCCGCCGGCGTTGTCGGGCCGTCCGTTTCCGTATCGGGCGCACGCTCCAGTCGTTCCTCGGCCGCGGCGGCCGCCGCCACGAACGACGCCGTCATGCGTTCCGGACGCGCCTGGCCCCACAGGGCCAACGCGATGCATCCGCCCGCCAACACCAGCGCCATCGCCACTCGGGTCTTCAGCACGTCAAAAGATCCTCCCTGTTCGGCGCCCGGCCTGCGTTCATTCCTCCAACTCGCCGTGGGGATACGAGCCGAGCACCTTCAGTTCCTTGCACATGGCCGCCACCTCATCCAGCGCCGACCGCACGTGATCGTCCTCAATATGGCCCAACATATCAATGAAGAAGACGTACTCCCAAGCCTTCCGCTGCGACGGACGCGATTCGATGCGGGTCAGGTTGATCCCCTTGTGATGCATCGGGCCCAGCAGCTCGTACAGCGCCCCGGGCTTGTCGTTGATCGCGCACAACACCGACGTCTTGTCCTGTCCCGTGGGCTTGGCCATCTGGTCGCCGATCACGAAGAACCGCGTGAAGTTGTTCGCCGCGTCCTCCACGCCCCGCACCACCAGCTTGATGTCATACATCTCCGCGGCGAGCTCGCTCGCGATCGCGCCCGCGCCGGCTTCGTCCGCCGCCACCCGCGCCGCCTCCGCCGTGCTCGACGTCTCCACCAGCTCCGCGTTCGGGAAGTTCGCCTTCAGCCAGGTGCGGCACTGCAGGAACCCCTGGATCTTTGAGTAGATCCGCGTGATCTCCTCCATCGGGCTGTTCGACAGCAGGTTCTGCCGGATCCGCATCATCACTTCGTTCACGATCTTCAGATCGGACGTCACGAACCGGTCCAGCGTGTCGCTCACGCCGCCCCCCATGGCCGTCTCGACGGGCACGACGCCGTAGTCCACCCGTTTCCGCTCGACCTCGGAGAACACGTCCGGCACCGTCGCCACCGAGTGATACTCGGCATGCACGCCGAACAGCCGCATCGCCGCCATGTGCGTGAACGTGGCCTTGCCGCCGAAATAGGCGACGTCGACCGGCTTCTCCAACGCCCGAACCGCGCTGATGATCTCGCGGTAGATCGCCTTCACCGCGTCGCCGGGCAGCGGACCCGGGTTCAGGTTGCGCAGCCGCGCGAACACCGCCTTCTCGCGCTCGGGCACGTAGAACGGCCGCTGTTCCGCGCGCTTGATCTCGCCGATCTCCAGGGCGCACCGCGCGCGATCGTTCAGCAGTCGCAGGATCTCCTGGTCGCAGTGGTCGATGCGCTCGCGCAGCTCGTCAAGGTTCACCGACGATCTCCTTCCAGTATCTCAAGGGGAGCCGCATTCACCATGAAATCACGGGAACGTCCCGTCTGGAATCGGATCCGCGCCTTCAGACGCTTCCCCGAACCCGAAGTGTACATCACCGTGCCCACGCCGAACTTCGCGTGTCGCACCTTCACCCCCGTCTTGATCCGCGCGACATCCGTCGCCGCCGGCCGCTCCGACCCCATGGGCGAACCGCGCCCGCGCCCCGATGGATTCGAAGCCCCTGCGCCCGCTCCGCGTCGTTCGCCCCCGCCCCCGAGCACATCCAGGTCGCCGTTGGGCAGCTCATCGAGGAACCGCGATCGCTCGCGGCCGCCGCGCTCGCCGTACATCAGCCGGCTCCGCGCCATGGTCAGCGTGAGCCGGGCGCGGGCCCGCGTCATCGCGACATAGCACAGCCGACGCTCCTCCTCGAGCTGCTCTTCCGAATCCAACGAACTCGCGTGGGGCAGCAACCCCTCCTCGAGTCCCGTCAGGTAGACGTGTTCGAACTCCAGCCCCTTCGCGCTGTGACACGTCATCAGCGTCACCACGGGCGTCCCGGGCTCCCACTCGTCCACATCCGACAGCAGCGCCAAGTCCTGCAGAAACGTCTGCAGGCCCTTGGCCCCGGCGGCATCGGCCTGCGCGCACGCCGATCGAAACTCGTCGAGCATCTCCACACGCGTCCGCGAGTCGGCCTCGTCCGACCGCTCCACGAACTCGCGGTAGCCCGTCCGCTCCAGCAGCGCGTCCAGCACCGGCGTCACGTCGTCCGACTCCTTCGCCATCACGGCGAGGTCATCGATCATATGCACGAATTGCGCCACGCTCTCCCGCGCCCGTCCGGCGAAGGTCTGGTCGTGCTCGATATCCCGCAGCGTCTCCATCAGCGTCACGCCGCGCTCGGCGACATACTGCTCCAACCGCGCCATCGAGGTTCCGCCGATGCCCCGCGGCGGCACGTTCAGCACCCGACGCAACGACACGTCGTCGCGCGGATTGACCAACAGCCGCAGGTAGGCGAGCACGTCCTTGATCTCTTTGCGTCCGTAGAACTTGATCCCGCCGATCACCACGTACGGAACCCGATGCCGGCGCAGGGCCTCTTCGATCAACCGCGCCTGCCCGTTCGTGCGGAACAGCACGCCGATGTCGCCCAGGCCCACGCCCTCGTTCGCGGACGTCTCCACGATGTCCCGCGCCACGAAGTCGGCCTCGTCCTCCCCGTCGCGCGCCTCGTAGAGCCGCACCTTGTCGCCGCCCTTGCGCTCGGTCCACAGCGTCTTGCCCAGACGCTGCACGTTGTGCGACACCAGCGCGTTCGCGGCCCCGAGGATCGCCTGCGTGCTCCGGTAGTTCCGTTCCAGTCGAAACACCTTGGCATTCGGGAAATCGCGCTCGAAATCCAGGATGTTGCGGATGCTCGCCCCGCGCCAGGAGTAGATGCTCTGGTCTTCGTCGCCCACGACGAACAGGTTCCCGTGCCCTTCGCAGAGCAACCGCACGATCTCATACTGCGCGTGGTTCGTGTCCTGATACTCGTCGACGTGCACGTAGCGGTAGCGGTGCTGGTATCGCGCCCGCACTTGCTCGTGGTCGCGCAGCAGTCGCGCGACGAGACACAGCAGATCATCGAAATCCACCGCGCTCGCCTGCGTCAACGCGTCGTGGTACTTGCTCCACAGCGCCAGATACGCCTCATCCTCCGCGCTGGATACGTCGTCGGCGTCGGGATGCTTCAGGTCCTGCTTGCGCTGGCTGATCCAAGAGAGCGCGTCGCGCGGCGACACCCGGACGTAGCGTCCATCAAGGTCCTTGATCAACCGCTTCATCAGGCTCAGTTGGTCCGCGTCGTCGAACACCGTGAAGTTCGGATCGCGGCCCAATGCATCCATGTCTCGGCGCAGCACGAAAAGCCCGAAGGAATGGAAGGTGCCCAGCCACGCGCCGACGCGTTCGCGTCCCAGCCGCGTCGCCACACGCTGGCGCATCTCGCCGGCCGCCTTGTTCGTGAACGTCAACGCCACGATTCGGCGCGGGTCCACGCCGCGCTCGCCGATCAGCCACGCCAGCCGCTCGACGATCACGCGCGTCTTCCCCGAACCGGCGCCGGCCAGCACCAGTGCCGGCCCGTCGCCCTCAATGACGGCGCGCTGTTGCTCGGGGTTCAGTTGAATGGGGTGGGCTTGCGTATCCGTATCCATCAGGTCTCTACAGCAGGTTCTCGTCGAGACCGTAGATCGGCTTCCGCGCCGCACAGCCCGATCTCGACGGAATCCGTAATGCTACGTCAGCTCGGCCCGCAGTTCAAGGCCATCCAGACCCGGCGACCGGACCCGGCGACGCCGCTACCGCCACCACGTGCAGATAAGGGGTTCGCGACCGACCGGCTCGATGTCAAGCGAGAAACGGAACTCGCCCGGCGTCTTGCTCACCTTCACGAGCAGCGCGTTGCGCCCCTGCTTCATCGTCGCGGCGATGTCCACCTTCTCCAGCTCGCCCAGCGGGCGATGTCCGGCATCCTCGAACAGAAGACGGCCGTTCAGCCACACCTTCGTGGCGTCCTGGATGCCGAGCCGAAGAACGACCGACTGCCGGGCCGCGGCATGGACCTCCGCGTAGGCGTACCCGGTTCCGTAGTCGTAGCGGGGATAGCTCTGGTAGACCGGGCTGAACGCCGCCTGCAGGTCGACCAGGCAGTCGTTCCGCACCTGCGCGTGGCAGCGGGTCCACCGCACCGGACCGTACCAGCCGGGATACACGGCGTTGAAATCGATCCCGTCCTCGGGCGGATATGCCGTCTCGTGGCCTTCGCCATTCCAGTTGGGGAACGGCCCGATCACCTGCCAGCGACGGGTGAACGCGCCGCGTTCCCGCGTGAGCCAGTCCAGCGCGCGCGGATCGGGCATCACGCCATGCCCCGCCGGCACCGACCGCCGTCCGAAGTGCCGCAGCATGTTCACGAACAGCCGGTCTGCAAGCGGGTCGTCGCCAAGGTTCTCGAGCACGCGCAGATGCGTGAAGATGATGCGGCCGCTGCCGTAGCGACGCACAAGCAGGTTGTCGCCCCACCATGGCGCATCCGGCGTGATCTTGTCTAGCCCGGATGCCGCCGGAAGCAGGTCGAACGCGCCGCAGATGTCCTCATCGCCGGACTCCGCGAACGTCTTCGGCGGAACCAGGTTCGCGTACGTTCCGTCCATGAGGCATCGCGACGGCAGGCCCTCGAACACGGGATGGAGCTTGACGTAGTGCCACACGCCCATCGCCTCGCCGAACGCCGGCCGGCTCGTGGCGCGCAGCCCCGGATCTACGCAGTCCGCGAGGTCGTTCCAGTCATCCGGCGGCCCGAAGACGATCGCGACCGCGCCCTGTCGCACTTCCTCGATGACCAGCGCGAGATCCTCCGCGGGATACGCGCGCACGGTATCCGCCAGCGGCGGGACGACATGGACCAGGGGCCGGTCATCGCCCAGCCGCCCGAACGGCGCGCAGCGCTCGCCCCACACGTTGTTCGGGTCCAACACCCGCAGCGTCACGTCGGACGACTCGGTCGCGGGATAGACGTGGAAGGAGACTTCGCTCTCGGCGATCATCTTGACGCCCTGCAGGAGCCGCACGACGAAACGGTGCCTGCCCGGCTTGCTGGACGCGCCGATCCGCCCGGACCAGATCTCGCGGCCCGTGCGTTGCAGCGCCACGCTCCGCTTCTTCTTCCACAGCACCTGGTTCGTGGGACCGACCACCTGCAACGAGAGATCGGCGCGGCCCTCGCGGCGGTCATCGTTGACGATCGTCACCTGCACCGGCGCCTCTTGTCGCGGACGCAGGTTGATCGGGCTCATCTGGATCACCGGCCGAAGCGACGCCTGGGCGGCGCGGAGCCCTTTGTGCACCGGCTTCGGCCGCCGCCAATGGTCGAGCGCCCCGGCGCTGATCTCGTGGCCCGCGTCGCAGAGCTGCGTGTAGCAGTACCCCATCAGCTTAGCGTTCTGCCGCATCGCGTCGATTTGCAGCATCGCCGTCTCCCGCTGAATCTCCTGCGTCGCCGCGGCGAACCCCGACACGCTGCCGAAGATGCGGTCCAGACCGCGCGCATCGAACCCGGCCGCAATGCTCTCCATCACGCGTTCGAGATACCGGGCGTCCTTCGCGTCGGCGCGGCGCGGGCCGTAGGCCTCGAGAATGCTCGCCAGGTCCTCTACCCCCCCGAACCCGAACTCGGAGACCCACGACGGCGTCTCGGGCGTGCCCGAGTAGCGGAAGTAGCGCAGGATCTCGGCGTCGACCGGACCCCGCTGGTAGATGTGCAGATCGTCAATCGGCTCGAAGGCATCGCGGCCGGGCGGCATCGCTTGCGTCGCCTCGCGGGTGATGTTCATGCCGCCGCTGTCGTCGAGGATCAGACGCGTCGGGTCAAGCGACCGCGCAAGCCGGCACAAGTCCGCCTTGATCGGCTGGGCGCCGCCGTGCGGATCGCAGCCATGGCTGCCCGACTCGTTCAGCATGCCCCAGATCACGACCGACGGATGATTGCGATCACGCAGCACCATCTCACGCACTTCGCGCTCGCACCGTTCGCGCAGGCTCGGCGAGTGCTGAATCCAGCCGATCGGCGGCTCCTCGTAGACCAACAGGCCCAATTCGTCGCAGAGGTCCAGCGTGATCTCGGGAGCCGTCTTGATGTGCAGACGGATAAGGTTGAACCCCGCCTGCTTGGCCAGCTCCAGCTCGCGCCGCGCCATGTCGGCGTCCGCCGGCGCCGCGAGCGTCAGGGGGTAGTCCGGCTGATGCAACACGCCCTTGATGAAGATCGGGTGGTGGTTCAGCCAGAACCGACTGTCGCGAACCGTGAACTCCCGCATGCCGAAGCGCGTTTCCGTACGGTCGACGACGGCCCCGTCCACGAGCAGCTCGCTGATCAGCGTGTACCGCACCGGCGTGTCCGGCGTCCAGACCTCATGCTCCGGGAAATCGAGGGGGATCAAACCCGGCGCGTCCTCGGTCTCGAACGGCGTGTCCGCAATGCGCAGACGCACGCGCGGGTCCGCAGCCTCGCCGGCGACGGTCGCTTCGACGACGATGCGCTTCTTCCGGATGTCCGGCTGCACGAACACGTCGGCGATGTAGGCGGGCGCCACGCCGGCGAGCGTCACGCCGCCCCACAGCCCCGCGAACGTGTGGTAGTCGCGCTCTTTCGCGCAAGGGATCTGTTTGCTTCGGAAGGTGCGGTAGCCTGCGTCGCCGTGGGGATCGACGATGCGTACGGTCAGGTCGTTCTCGCCGTCATCGGTCGCGTCGGTCACATCCAGCGTGAACGGCGTGTACCCGCCCTCGTGCGTCCCGACCGGCACGCCGTTCACCCACACCTCGGCGTAGTAGTCGGCCGCGGCGAACCGAAGCAACACGCGCCGGTCGCGCCAGCCGGCATCCAGCTCGAAGCTCCGGTGGTACCACCCCACGCCGTCGTAGTCGGGGACCCACAGGTCCCACACGGCGGGGACCGTTACAGGCATGCCCTCCGGACGACGCCCCCGGAGGAACCAGCGCTGCGACACGCCGATGTCCTCGGGGTCGAGCGTCAGTTCCCAGGGGCCGTCCAGCGAGAGGTGCAGTCGTGAAGGTTCGATTGTAGACACGGCGTCCAGATGGTACACCGTCACGCCGGATGGGTCAACGTAAGGTCGGCGGCGTCACGGAGTTACTCAGTATGTGAGGAACGCGACGCCCAACATGACGAGCCCCATGGCGAACTTGCCGAGCAGGCCGCCGATCCGGCCGATCGCCGCGCCCAGTCCGGTCCAGGCCGCCTCACGCGCCGTCCGTTCGTACTGGATGTACTCGTACACCATGGCCGCGCCGAACGCCCCGAGACAGGCCCCCGCGAGCGTGCCGATCACGGGAAAGATCGGCGTGCCGAACGCGGCCCCGACCAGCGCGCCGACCACCGCCGCGATCGCCGCCCGGCCGCTCCCGCCGAATCGACTCGTCCCAAACGCCGCGGCGGCCGCTTCGATGACCTCCCCGAGCACGGCGAAAACCAGCATGACGCCCAGCCCGAGCAGCGAGAAATGTTCGAGACCCGTGGCGAGCCATGCGACCACTGTCGCGGAGAGAATGAGCCAGTTGCCGAAAAAGCCGACCAGGTTGAGGGCGAGACCGCACACAATGGCGAGACCGTAGAGGGTCCAGCCGGCGATCGCGAGAAACAACGACATGATGTCTCCTTGCATGGAACCGCGATCCGAACCCGGCCATGGCATACCAAATTCGGCCCGCTCCGTTCCAGTGTGCTACGATGAGGTGTGCGGCCGAACGCAATGCCGCGTCCCGTCGTTCGCTCCCCCAGGAAAACGGAATCCGCCTGATGAAGTCTGTGATCGATTGCCTTGAATGCACCTATCGCCAGGCCCTGCGCGCCGCGCGCGTGGCCACGGACGACCCGGCCGTCCACCGTCGCATCCTCGACGCCGTGGCCCAGCGCCTGCCCGGACTCAGCCTCGACCAGTCACCGGCCGCCATGTCCATGTGCGCCTACGAACTCGCCGCGGAGATCAGCGGCAACCCCGACCCGTATCGCGAGATGCGCAACGCACAGAACGCCCATGCGCTGGCGCTGGAGCCGGAGATGCGCGCGCTGCTCGAGGCGAGCGACGACCCGCTCGAGACGGCGCTCCACCTCTCCGCCGCGGGCAACGTGATCGATCTGGGCACGATCAAAGCGGAGAACATCGACGTGCGGGCAGCCGTCGAGCAGGCCCTGCACGAACGGTTCGCCATGGACCACTCCCACGCGCTGCGCGCCTCGCTCGCGACGGCGCAAGGCATCCTGTTCCTCCTCGACAACGCCGGCGAGGTCGTGTTCGACAAGCTGCTGATCGAGCAGCTCCAGCGCTTCGCCCCGGTGACCGCGGTCGTCAAGGCCGGCCCCATCCTGAACGACGTGATTCGGGAAGACGCGGAGCAGGTCGGGCTGACGGAGGTCTGCGAGGTGATCGACAACGGCGGGGCGTTCATCGGATCGCCGCTCAACCTGATCCCCGCCTCCTTCCGTGCGCGCATGGATGCGGCGGACGTCATCATCGGCAAGGGACAGGGCAACTACGAGACGATCGACGACTACCCCGGCGACGTGTTCCTGATCCTCAAGGCCAAGTGCGACATCGTCGCCGCGCACATGGGCGTGCAGTACGGCCAGGTCGGGTTGATCAGCACCCGCGTGCGCGCCGGGCTCGCCCCCGCCGCCGCTCAGGCCTGACGCGCAGGGTATCCCGCCTCGGCCAACGCGGCGCGCAGCGTCTTCGCCGCCTCCGCGATGTGTTCGAGCAACGCATCCCGCGAGGGCGTCGGATACTCGAAATGCAGCGAGATCGGGCCGCCGAACCCCGCTTCGCGCATGATCCGCAGCATGCCGACCAGGTCCACCTGCCCCTCGCCCAGCGGAACCCAGCGCACGGCGCCGTCCACCCACCGGAAGTCTTTGACGGCCATCATCCGTACGTGCGGCGCCAGCAGCCGCGCGTTGATCTCCCAGGCGCCGTAGCCGCCTTCCACCACGGCGTGGCCCACGTCGAAGTTGCTGCCCAGCGCGGCGGAGTCCACACGGCGGAGGATCTCGTACAAGTCCCACAGCGGCGCGCCGACGTTCCGGCCGCCGGAGTGGTTGTGGTAGCCGCCGACCACGCCCGCGCGCTCCGCCTCGGCGGCCAGCCCGCGCAACCGCTCGGCAAACCCGTCCAACTGCGGCGCGATCGGCGCCGAGAAGTCGTACACCAACCCGCCGCACCGGAAGAAGCGGATCCCCTGCGCGGCAATCGCTTCCAACGTCGGCCGCAGATCCGCATCGGCCCCCTCGTTGAACGCCGTCGTGACCATCGGCGCATCGAGCCCTTCGGCGCGGATGGCGGCGACCGCACGCGGCAGATCCGCTGCCACGCGCTCCGGCGTTACGTGACCCCCCGGCCGCACCGTGAGGTCGACGCCGTCGAGCCCCAGCTCCCGGCAGACCCGCGCGAGGTCGGGGTAGTCAAGGTGCCGCAGGTGTTTCGAGAACACGCACACCGGCGGCGACGCAGCGCGCTCTTCCTCCGCCCGCGCATCCGCGGCCTCGGCCGCCACGCCGGCCGCAACGGAGGTCGCGGCCGCAGCGGCCAGGAAAGCGCGGCGCGAGCATGCGTCGGAACCAGCCCTACTCCGCAACGTCTCCGGTCTGCTCCGTTTCATCGGTCGTCTCCTCCGTCGTCTCAGCCTCCCGCGGCACAGCGGTCTCGTCCGCCGGAGCCGCCTTCGGGTTCGCCGCAGCCTTCTTCTTGGCGGACGCCGTGGCCGAAGCGGCCTTCCGCTTCGCCGACGCCTTCCTCACCATCTCGGGCACGTCGTCCGCCGTCTCCGCTTGGGCGATCGGATGCGCCGCGAGCCACTCGGCTATCGGCGCGAACACCTCTTCGGCCGAGCGCGGCGCGAACACCAGTTCGCTGTGGGCGTAGTCGGTCGAGGCCCCGGCGTCCTCGGACAGCATCAGGAAGCGCTTGTCCGTCATCTCCAGCGAATCGTAGAAGGCCCGCGCGGCGTCCGGCGACGTGAACGGGTCGCGCGCGGTGAAGACGGAGAACAGCGGCGTGCGCAGGCCCGGCAGCAGGTCGCAGAGATCGCGGTCCTCGCCCGCCAACCGCCATTCCTTCCGCAGGGTCCAATCGTTCATCTGCATCAGCAGCTTGCCGGGCGGCACGTCCAGCAGGTGGAACAGGTGCGTCGGACCCACGTCGGGATGCAGGTTGTCCCAGTTGAACAGCCCTTCGGCCTGCCCCGGCCGGAACCAGCGCGCGTACGGAGCGCAACCCCGGACGATGAACGCGCTCAGGCCCCGGGTCCACGCGACCAGACGCCCGAGAACCGGCCGCCCCGGATGCTTGCTGTTGCGGAACCCCGGCGGCGTCGCGAGCGTGACCCCGGACGCGATCCGCGCGGTCCCGTGGGCCAGTTCATAGGCGTAGAGCAGCATGCCGCCCATCGAGTGCCCGATCCAGTGCACGCGGTCGTAGCCCGTCTCGTGGCGGATGTGCTCGATCACCGCGGGCAGGTCGAGCATGAGGTAGTCCTCGAACTGCACGGCGGACGGACGCCGGCCGTAGGGAGGCACGGCGCTGCGGTCGCCCCGGTAGTCGACAATCCAGCAGTCGTAGCCGTGCGCCGCGAGGTCATCGGCCAGGCTCTCGCCCGGCGGCACGAGCAGACTGAGACTGTTCGAGCCGAGTCCGTGGCAGAGCAGCACGGGTTCGCCTTCTC
This sequence comes from Candidatus Hydrogenedentes bacterium UBA6118, assembly GCA_002422525.1. GTDB lineage: Bacteria > Hydrogenedentota > Hydrogenedentia > Hydrogenedentales > SLHB01 > UBA6118. The sequence continues at coordinate 2,285 of DIWA01000043.1, read as the reverse complement.
CCGATGCGGGGCGACGCCGGTACACGCGCAGCTTCCACAAGTCGCGCGTGGTCACCCAGTGGATCTCATCCGCCGGAACAGGCTCCGGGTACATCGCCAGCAGCCAGACCCAGTAGGCGTAGGCCAACACGATCAGCCCGCCCAGCGCCGCAATCGCCCAGATCACCCACATGCCTCAGGTCCTCCCTTCGGTCGCGCGCCCCTCGAGATGCTCCTTGATCGTGTGCGCCAGGCGCTCCCCCACACCGGGAACCTGCGCGATCTCCTCGACCGGGGCCGCCTTGACCGCCGCCAGCGAGCCCAGGGTCTTCAGCAGCCGCCGCGCGCGTTCCCTGCCCACGCCGGGGATCTCGAGCAACGAAGACTGGAACGCGGCCTTGGTCCGCCGTTTTCGGTGATAGGTCACCGCGAACCGGTGCGCCTCGTCGCGGNNAGGGTCCTGTGGTAGGCGATCGAGAACCGGTGCGCCTCGTCGCGGATCCGCGCCAACAGCAGCACCACCGCGTGGTTTTGCGGCAGGATGATCGGGTTCTTGCGACCCGGCCGGAAGAAGCGCTCCGGCGAACGCCCGTCCTCTTCCGCGCGCGACTTCGCGATCGACGCAACCTCGAGGTCCTCGACGCCCAAGTCCGACAACGCCGCCACGGCCACGTTGAGCTGCCCCTTGCCGCCGTCGATCAGCACCAGGTCCGGCAGGTCGTTTTCGTCCACGGCCCGACGGTAGCGGCGCAGCAGCATCTCCCGCATCATCGCGAAGTCGTCCTGTCCTTCGACCTGACGGATCGCGAATCGCCGGTAACGCTGCTTGCAGGGCGCGCCGTCCTCAAAGGTCACCATCGACCCGACGGGCTTGTCGCCCTGCGTCGTCGAGATGTCGAAGCATTCGATCCGCCGCGGCGTACGGGACAGCCCCAGCGCCTTGCGCATCTGCTCCAACAGGTCCGCGTTCGCCTTGTCCGCGAGCCGCCGCTCCTCGAAACTGCTCCGCGCATTGCGCTCCGCCAGCTCCACGAGCCGCCGCTTCTCCCCGCGTTGCGGACACGCCACCGTCACGCGCGCGCCCCGCGTCTCGGACAAGATCTCTTCGAGCGTCTCCGCTTCCTCGATGGGCAACGGCAACAGCACCTCCGGGGGAATCTCCGAGTTGTCCGCGTAGTACTGCAGCAGAAGCGAGCCCAGCATCTCCTCCGTGGCCGTCTCCTGTCGGCTGAACGAGAACGTCCGCCCGCCGATCAGCGCGCCGCCGCGATAGAATAGCGCCTGCACCTGACTGTACCGCCCTTGCGTGTAGACGCCGAACACGTCGCGATCGTTCTCCCCCGCCGCCTGCACGGTGCGTTGGCGCTCCAGCGTCTTGCGCAACGCATAGAGCCGATCCCGGAGCACGGCCGCCTGCTCGAACTCGAGCGCATCCGACAGGCGCTGGATCCGTTCCAGCAGACGCCGCTCCACCTCCGAGCGCTTGCCCTCGAGAACCAGGATCACTTCCTGCACGATCTCGCGGTAGTCCTCGGACGAGATCAGGTCGACGCACGGCGCGGCGCACTGCCCCATCTGGTGGTACAGGCAGGGCCGCTTCCGGGCGGCGAGCACCGCGTCCGAACACGTGCGCAGGGGAAACAGCCGCTGAAGCTGGCGCACGACGTCGCGCACCGCCCCCGTGTCCGAGTAGGGCCCGAAATACCGCGCCCCGTCCTTGCGCACATTCCGCGTGATCGTGAGCCGGGGAAACGCATGCTGCACGTCCACCCGCACCCGCACGTACGTCTTGTCATCCTTCAGGCGGAAGTTGTAGCGCGGCTTATGCTGCTTGATCAGGCTGTTCTCGAGAAGCAGCGCCTCCTTCTCGTTCGACGTGACCAGGAAATCGATCTGCGCCACCCGCCGCATCAGAAACTGCACGTGGTACCGTTCGTCCGACTCGCTCAGATACTGCCGCATCCGCGCGCGCAGGTTCTTCGCCTTGCCGACGTACACCACCGCCCCGCGCTGGTCCTGCATGATGTAGCAGCCCGCCTGCGCGGGGACCCGCGCGATCTCGAACGACGCCCGAAACGCCTCCGGCGTCCGCGCCTCTCCCTGCTCCAGCACCACGCGGCCCGGCGCGACATCCGAAACAGTCCCGTTCTCGTCAAACTCCGCCATGCCGTTGAGTCTACCACAGCCCTGAAGCGCCCCGTCAGCCCAACGCCGCCTTGTGGAGCCCGAGAGTGTGGAGGCCACATGTGTGGGAGTGGCAAGAGTGTGGGACCGGCGCCCCCGCCGGTCTCTTCCCCTGAGATCAA
>DIWA01000066.1 GCA_002422525.1 Candidatus Hydrogenedentes bacterium UBA6118 | reverse complement strand
GGTGGACGGGGAGAAGGAATGAGTAGACAGGATTTACAGGATGGACAGGATTGGCCGCCTTCGGCGGCGGCCTATGACCGGCGAGAGGGATGACGCGGGAAGCCCAAAGCGGCAGCAAGCTGCCTGAGGCGGACGCAGTCCAAAGGCGCGGCTGGGCCGCGCCGGGGGGGAGCAGAGGCATCGTGTAGGTTCGGGGCGGTCGCGGGGGAATGACCGGCGGGGGCGCCGGTNNCGCCGGTCCCACACATGGGGGGCGGTTGTGGGCGTTGGGGAGGGAAATGACCGGCGAGGGCGCCGGTCCCACACATGGGGGGGAGAATGGACAGGGTGGACCCGCCGTCGTCCTCCTGCGTCGGACTATGGCGGGCGAGGGGCAGGCAAGGAGAAGCGCCGGGGTCTGGGGGGACTCCGGCGCTTGCGTTCGAGGGGCGTGTTCGCCGTGCGGGGCGTGCAGACGGGGGGCTATTTGGCGGGGCGCATGGTGATGTAGTCGATGCCGAACATGTAGCCCGCGGACTTCTCGTTTTTGTCGACCATGATGACGTCGAAGGTCTGGACGCCCTTGTCGAGGTGCATGAGCCCGCCGTTGATGAACTCGGTGGGCTGGACGGATTCGCCGTAGAAGTCGACGGTCTCGCTGATCTCGTAGTCGCCGATGACGAACCTCACGATGCCGTAGTCGGGGGCGCGGGTGAAGACGCCGCCGACTTCGTACCAGCCGGTCTCGGGGACGCTGACGGAGACGCGGATGCGGTCGCCGGGCTGGGCATCGGTCCACCAGAGCTGGCCGCCGCCGCTCCAGCCGAAGCCGCCGTGCTGCACCTCGACGTTGCCGCCGGTCTGGGCGAGGACGAGGAGGTCTTCGCCTTCGATGATGTCGGACGCGGCGGCGGGCTTGGGCAAGGGCGCGGGGGCCGTGACGATGAGCTGGACGGGATCGATGGGCGCGAAGTGGTCGGTCGCGCCGGGGAGGGCGTACCAGTAGGAGGTCGCGGACATGCCGATCTCGCACTCGACCCAGTGCCAGACTTCCATGTCGAACTTGAACGACTGCTGGAAGGGGATGCGGTCGAGGATGTGGAAGCGGCTGACGCAGGTGTGGCCGTAGTTGCCGGGCCCGTCGCAGCGGGGCTGGTTGTGGTAGGCGTGGGTGAAGGGCTCGGGGTTGCACCATGCGTAGCCGTAGTAGTCTTCGGTTCCGGTGCCGAAGTGGCTCGGGAAGGTCTCGCCGTCGACGTAGATCTTCTCGTCGCCTTCGCCCCACCACTCGGTGATGGGATTGACGACGTGGAGCATGTCGCCGACGAAGACGCCCTTGCCTTCAGCCTGCAGGTAGGTCCAGTCCTGGCGCGGCTTGGTGGGGATGGGGTGTTCGCTGCGCCAGTTGGCGTGGAAGTACATGGCGTTGTCGGTGAAGGCGTAGGGGCCGGTGACGATCTCGCCGGAGATCGCGAGGTCCTGGTCGGTGTGGTTGGCGACCCGGATCACGGCGGATTCCTTGAAGGGCATGACCCAGTGGGCGTACATGGATCCGTCGGCGAGCACGCCCGAGGGCAGCGAGACGTAGGGGTTGGGTCCGGGGGCCGTGCCGAAGAAGTCGCCGAGGGGGACTTGGACCGTGGGAGCGCCGCCGTCGAAGGCGATCTCGAGCAGACAGCCGCGGAGCGCCTTGGCGAGGTCGGGGGCCTTGACGGTTGCGGTGAGGCGGTAGACGGCGCCGCGGCCGGTAAGCCGGGCGGTCATGCCCTTGCCCGCGGGGATGGTCTCGCTGTAGGCCGTTGCGGACGCGTTCTTGGGGGTCGAGGAGGCCAAGGCGGGCGAGGCCAGGGCGGCCGCGACCTCGCGGATGTTGTCGGCGTTCGCCGCAACGGAATCATGGCCGAAGCTCTCGACGGTCGCGTCGGGAACGTAGGTGCGGTAGTTGATCTGGTAGTAGAAGTCGGGCTTGCTGGCGGTGATCTTGCAGCTCTGGGCGTAGGGGATGGGGAGGTAGCAGTTCCAGCCCATGCTGCGCTCGCAGGAGATCGGTTCGAGGAAGGGCAGGGAGCCGCCGCCGAGCACGATCGTGGCGGGGAGTTCGATGACGGGCTGTTCCGCGCCGTCGATGTAGATCCGGAGGATGCCGGCGTCGGCGGGGTTCGCGGACCAGATGCGGACGACGGCGCCGGGGCCTTGTGCGTCCATCATCACCCATTCCTGGGCGCCGTTGCGCTCTTCGACGCGCAGGTGCTGGCCGCGATCGGCGTTGGCGAACCAGTTGTCGTCGGTTGCGACGGACGGGTCGGTCGAACGCTGGTCGTAGCTCGAGAACTGCTTGCAGGTGAACGCGGGGTCGGGGAACCGCGACAGGGTCTCGAGGTCGACCATCTCGTTGAGCAAGGACTCGAAGGTCACGGGCGGGGCCGCGAAGGCCCATCCCGCGGCGACGAGGCATATCGTAAGGCCGACTAGGAATCTCTGGAACATAGTCCGTTCCTCCTTGTGGTTGCAGCAGATCCGGAGCGATCGCTCCGCACACGCCCCGGCGACACGCATCCCCAGGTTCTGAGTTGCGAGAATAGCCCCGGTTCGCCTTGCAGGTCAAGATACGGCGGCGGATGGCGGGAAGGGGGGCCTACGAGGATGTAGGTTCGCGCCGACTTGGCCTACCTGGGCGTAGGTTCGATGGGGCGGTTGAGCGGAGCCCCGGGGCGGATCTTGGCGGGGAGGCTACTGGGGCGCAAGGAGTTACGCGGACTCACGGCGTCGGAGGGCCTGATCGGCACGGGCCCTGCTGTACGCTTTGCATCCTATACCACGCGAAGACGGCCTCACTCTGGAACGGAAAGGAGGGATGCAACGCGGCAGGAGGCACGGATGGTCCGAGGTCGTTCGGTCGGTGTGCGCGATAGATCCGATCTGAACCTCGCGGGGGGCGCGCAGGCGGTTGTCTGTGCGGTCCGCGAGCTACCCCTTACATAGATGGAGACAGCGCATGATGCGTAAGACAATGTTGATGCTGTTGGCCGCCGCGCTGGCGACCGGCGCCTGGCCCGCGGCTGCAGAGTTGCAGAACGTGCAGGTGGGCGGCGAGATCCGTATCCGCGGCAACTACTACTCGAACACGGTGGCGAGTCCGACGGGGCAGGCGTTGCGTTGGCCTGCCTTGGCGGGCGCTGACTGGCTGATGGCGCGTCCGATCGGGACCGGCGCCGGAAACGGGGTCGGGATTCTGAGCGTGTTCTCGTGGGATGACAGCGGGAACGCGATGAAGAACGTGGAGCAGCGCACGCGCTTGAACGTGAAGGCGGACTTCACGAACGAGGTGAGCGCGTTCATCGAGCTCGATTCGTACGACGTCTGGGGCGAGGACTTCCGTTCGGACTACCTGACCGGGTTGGACGGACGCGCCGCGAGCGGCGACGACGTGGAGGTCTACCAGGCGTATATCGAAGCGAGCGAGATGTGGGGCCTGCCCCTGCGCGCACGGATCGGTCGGCAGGAGCTGAGTTTCGGCAGCGAGTGGCTGGTGGGCGTGAACGACACGGCGGCCGGGTTCGCGGGGCTGTCGTTCGACGCGCTGCGGCTGACGTATGCGACCGACCTGTTCAGCGTGGACGCGTTCGCGGCGAAGCTGTTCGAGAACGGGATCGTCGAGGAAGACGGCGATGTCGACTTCTACGGCGTGTACGCGAGCTATCTGGGACTGGAGGACATCACGATCGACGCGTACTACCTGCTCCTTCGTGATGGTCGGAGCCTGAACGACACGAACTTCACGTGGTTCGCGGAGTGGCTCGAGGACGTGTTCAGCCTGGATGACTACGACGTGACGAACATCCACACCATCGGCCTCCGCGGAGCCGGCACGATTGGCGCTTTCGATTTCGAAGCTGAAGGAGCGTACCAGGTGGGCGACGCCGGGCAGGTTGGTTTCCTGTTCAAGCCGTTCCTGTACGGCGACGACGGCGCCGAGTACGACAGTTGGGCGGCGAACGTTGAGGTGGGTTACACGTTCGACATGGCGTGGCAGCCCCGCGTGTACTTGGGCTATGCCTACTTCGGCGGCGAAGACAACCGTGACATCTCCTGGCTCGATTGGTGGTCGCCGTTTGACACGCCCGAGGCGAGCGTGAGCTTCAACCGGTTGTTCTCGAACTGGGAGTACACGGAGTTCTTCGAGAACACGGACCTGTCGAATGCGCACATCTTTCGCGGGGGCGTGAGCGCGATGCCGACGGAGAGCCTCGAGGTTCTGCTGAGCGTCGTGTACGCCGAGGCGGATGAGACGTTCGACAGCCCGGTGTACTGGGACTTCGGCGGATTCCGGATTCCGCTGTTCCCGTTCCGGAGCTACGCGACGCAGAGCAACGATTCCGACATCGGTTGGGAAGTGGGTCTGTACGCGACCTACCACTACACGGAAGACCTGACGTTCGAGGCGGGCTGGGCGCACCTGTTCGTGGGCGATGGCCTGTCGCAGGGCAACTTCACATCGGACAACGGCCTGGGCTTCTCAGGAGGCAGCAGCGACGACGACGCGGACTACCTGTACGTGGAGACGCGGCTGTCGTTCTGAGGCGGGCCTGATCAAGCGGAAGGCGTAACAGCGTCGGCCTCGGCGGAGTGATCCGTCGGGGCCGGCGTTGCGTCAGGGCTGGTCGGGGGCGAGGCGCTCGTTGAGGAAGTCGAGGATCAGGCGGTTGAGGTTGCGGAAGCGGTGGCGGTAGTTCCAGACGCCGTGGCCTTCGCCTTCGGCGGCGTGGAACTCGTGGGGGACGCCGCGGAGTTTGAGCATGGCGCGGAGCCGGCGGGAGGAGCCGTAGGAGGCGAAGCGGCGGTCATCTTCGGCGCCGTGGACGATGAGGGTGGGGGGATCGCCGGGGTCGACGCTGAGGAGCATGTGGTCGGCGCCGCCCCAGAGGTGGACGTAGGCCTGCACGCGGGAAGAGAGGTCGGGGTGGTTGTCTTCGGGTTGGGGATAGCGGCGTCCGTCCTGGCGGTAGTCGTCTTCGTCGGAGTAGGCGGCGGTGATGGCGGCGATGGCGCCGGCGGATTCGCCGATGAGGGCGATGCGGTCGGGGTCGACGCCGTAGGCGTCGGCTTCGGCGCGGACAAAGCGGACGGCGGCCTTGACGTCGACCATGGCGGCGTGGGCCGTGGAGGAGATGGAGGTCCATTTCCAGAGGAGGGGCGCAGGGGGATCGTCGGACTCGAGGCGGTAGTCGACGGCGAAGCAGACGTAGCCGTTCTGGGCGAGGAAGCGGGCGAGTTCGACGATTTCGGGCTTGCGCTTGCTGCCTTTCTCAAAGCTGCCGCCGTGGACGAGGATCGCGGCGGGCTTCTTTTCGCCGGGGTTCCCCGGGCCGTAGATGTCGAGCGTGAGATCGCGGAGTTCGAAGCCGCGGCCGTCGTCCGCGCGCACGTAGCCCTTGCCGTAGACGACGTCGCGGATGACTTCGGGGCCGAGGAGGGGCAGGCCGAAGGCGCTGACGGCGCCCGCGACGGCGGCGGCGACGGCCATGCCGGCGTAGAGGAGTCGGCGGCGGCGACGCGTCGAGCGGGGGCGATCCCGGGGTTCGGGGGCGCGGATGTGAGACGGCAGTTTCATGTCAGCGTCCCTAGAATAGCAGAGGCGGGGCGGCGTATCGACGCATGAGGATGTCGCGGGCCTCGCCCGCGGTGAAGATGGATCCCGTGACGGCGATGGGGGTTTCGCCGCCGGATCGATCGAAGGCGCGCGCGAGGGCGGATTCGAGGTCGGGGGCGACGTCGTGCGGGTGCGCTCCCGCGGCGTCGGCGAGGTCGCTGACGGAGAGGCTGCGCGGGTTGGTGAAACGGGTGAGGATGAAGCGCTCGGCGACGGGGGCCAGGGCGGCGATCATCTCGCCGGCGGCTTTGTCGGACGAGACGGCCATGACGACGAGGCAGCGGGGGAGCTCGGCGGCGAGCTTGGCGGCGCCGGCGTGGTTATGGGCGACGTCGATGATGACAAGGGGGCGTTCGAGGACGCGTTCGAGTCGGCATGGCCAGCGGGCGTCGCGGAGCCCCTGGGCGATGGCTTCGGCGGTGAGGCGCGGGAACCGGGGGCGGAGCGTTGCGGCGAGGGCGGTCGCGACGGCGGCGTTGGGGCCTTGGTACCGTCCTGCGAGGCCGAGGCGCAGGGGGCCGATGGGACCGCCGGGCCCGTCGTAGGTGAAGCGGAGGTCGAAGGCGTCGCCTTCGGCCGTGAAGCTGAAGTCGCGATCGAGGAGCAGGGCGGGGGCATGGAGTTCGCGGGCGCGGTCGAGGATGACGTCGCGCGGTCCGGGGCGGGTCTCCGAGATGACGACGGGGACGCGCGGCTTGATGATGCCGGCCTTTTCGAAGGCGATCTTCTCGAGGGCATCGCCGAGAAGCTGCGTGTGTTCGAGGTCGATGTTGGTGATAGCGGTCGCGAGCGGTTCGATGACGTTGGTGGAGTCGAAGCGTCCGCCCATGCCGACTTCGACGAGGGCGCAGTCGACGCGGAGGTCGGCGAACCACTGGAAGGCGATCGCGGTGACGGCCTCGAAGAATGTGGGGGAGAGGCCAAGTTCCAGAACGGCGGCCCGGATGCGTTCGACGAGGGCGTCGAGGCGTGCGTCGTCGATGGGCCGGCCGTTGTGGAGGAAGCGCTCGTTGACGTGGAGGAGGTGGGGGCTGGTGAATCGGCCGGTGTCGTAGTCGGCGGCGCGGAGCATGGCGTCGAGCATGGCGAGGACGCTGCCTTTGCCGTTGGTGCCGGCGACGTGCACGGCGGGGAGCCGCAGGTGGGGGTTCGCCAGGGAGGCGAGCAGGGCGCGGACGTTGTCGAGGCCGAGTTTGATGCCGAAGCGTTCGAGCCCGTAGAGGAAATCGCGCGTATCCACGCAGTACGACCTTTCCGCGTCGTGGGGTGATCGGCGCAACGAACCGCGGCGACGCGAGGCCGCGGCGCGTTGCGCGAAGGCTTGCCCCGCCGCCGTTACGCCTCGGCGGCGGCGAGACGCTCCTGCGGTGAGAGATAGCGCAGGAGACGTCCGAGCAGGGGGCGAAGCTCCGTACGCGGGGAGATGATGTCGACGAAGCCGTTCTGGTACTGATACTCGGCGGTCTGGAAGTCGTCGGGCAGCTTGACCTTGAGGGCGCCTTCGATGAGGCGTTTGCCCGCGAAGCCGATGTAGGCGCCCGGTTCGGCGATGGTGATGTCGCCCAAGCCGGCGAAGCTGGCGTAGACGCCGCCGGAGGTGGGGTCGACGAGGATGGGGATGTAGGGCACGCCGGCGTCGTTCATCGCGTGGACGGCGTCCGCGGTCTTGGCCATCTGCATGAGGGCGAGGATGCCTTCCTGCATGCGGGCGCCGCCGGAGGAGCAGATCATGACGAGGGGGATGCGTTCGCGGACGGCGTCGTCGGCGGCGCGGCAGAACTTCTCGCCGACGACGGAGCCCATGCTGGCGCCGCAGAAGCGGAACTCCATGGCGCCGATGACGGTGCGTATGTTCTCGAGGGTTGCGAAGCCGGTGATGATGGCCTCGTTGAGGCCTGACTTGCGGCGGCCCTCCTCGATCTTGGCGTTATAGGAGTAGTCGAGTTCGGCGATTTCGAAGCCGAGGGGGTTGGCGGCCCGGAGGTTGGCGTGGGTCTCCTGGAAGGAGCCGGGGTCGACGATGTAGTCGATGCGCTGGCTGGCCTTGATCTTGTAGTGATAGCCGCACAGGGTGCAGACCATCTGGTTTTCCTGGACGTCCTTGTGGTAGACGACTTGCTTGCAGCCGTGGCACTTGAGCCAGAGGCCGGCGCGGATGTTGCTGCTGCGTCCGATGCGGGACACGAAGCGGTTTCGCTTGAGGAAGGACATGGCCTGATCCTATTCGGCGGAGAGGTCCGCCGTGTCGAGCCCGACGGCGTCGGCGTCGTAGAGAAGCCGGCCGCAATGGCTGCAGGTGTGGGTTTTTCCTGCCAGAATCTCGTTGACGACTTGGGGGCGCATTTTCATGTTGCAGCCGGAGCAGATGTCGCCGCGAAGGGCGACGACGGCGCGGCCGGAGCTGCGGCGGGTGTAGAAGCGCTCGTAGAGGGCGAGGAGCTGCGGTTCGACTTGCTTGGCGATGGGGGCGCGTTGTTGTTCCAGCTTTTTGCGCTCCTCGACGGCGATGGCGAGCTCCTTGTCGATTTCGGCGCATTCGCGGTCGATCTCGTCGAGTTCGCCCTGGATGCGTACGCGGTCTTCCTCGAGGCGAGCGCGGTTGTCTTCGAGTTGCTGCATGAGGGCGAGGACGCGCTCTTCCTTCTGGGCGATCTCGCGTTTGCAGGCGTCGATCTGATGGAGGAGGGCCTGGTATTCCTCGTTGCGCTTGACGGTGGGAAGCTGCTGGTCGTACTTCTGAACTTGCCCCTGGAGCTGCTCGATGTCCTGCTCGATTGCGCGCTGCTCGATGAGGATCCGCTTGGCGGCTTCCTCGCGTTCGTTGAGCTCCTCGCGCAACCGCTGCTTCTGCACATCGAACTTGTTCTTCTGTTTGGGGATCTCCGACTCGCGTTTGCGGTCGGCCTGTATGCGCAGATCCAGCTCTTGCAGTTGCAGCAGGTTCTTCAAGCGTGTTCCCTCCCCGGGTCGGAGCGCCGGGTGAACGCCGCGTCCGGCATGGTGGTTGTTTGATTCAACTCGCATGCGCGGTCAGCGAAGCGGATAAGGCTGCCGCACGAGGCAGATATTATCCACGGGAGCGGGGGGCGGTGCAAGAATTGGGGGGCGGGGATGGGCGGGCCCNNCCCGACCGGGGGAGGTCGGGCCCGAGGGGATGGGGAGTCACTTGGGGGATCGGGCGATGGCGATTTTGCCTGTGCGGACAAGCTCGCTGACGCCGTAGGGCCGCATCATGTCGATGAAGGCGGAGATCTTGCCGGTGGATCCGGTGACCTCGACCGTGATGGCATCGCGGCCGATGTCGATGACTTTGCCGCGGAAGATGTTGACGACCTCGGTGACTTCGGATCGGACGCCGTTGTGGGTGGCGATCTTGACCATCACCAGTTCCCGCTCAACGTGGTCTTCGCCGGTGAGGTCGGTGACCTCGATGGTGTCCACGAGTTTGTTGAGCTGGTTGACGATCTGCTCGAGTACGCGGTCGTCGCCGCGGGCGACGACGGTCATGCGTGAGATGGCGGGGTCGTCGGTCTCGCCGACGCTGAGGCTGTCGATGTTGTAGCCTCGCGCGCTGAACAGGCTGGAGACCCGCGCCAGGACGCCGAACTGATTGTCGACCAGAACGCTGATGATGTGTCTCATGGTTTCTCCTCGGGCGCATGGGATCGGTCGGACTTGGGAGCGCCGGCGGATCCGGTGTTGAAACGGCTCATGGTTAGCTCGATGCCCTCTTCGATGAAGGATATGCAGGCGCGCGCGGCCTGCTCGACCGCTTCGTCGACAAGCGGGCGTTCCTCCGGATGGAACGCGCCCAGGACGTGGTCGACCCGTTCGCCGGGGGCGTTCTCTTTACCGATGCCTATGCGCAGTCGGGGGAAGTCGCGAGAGCCCATGTGTTCGATGATGGACTTGAGGCCGTTGTGGCCGCCGGGTCCGCCCTTGGCGCGGAGACGCACGGCGCCTGTCGGGAGGTCGACATCGTCGACGACGACGAGCAGGCGCTGCGGGTCGGTCACGCGGTTGCGACATGCTTGCGCAACTGCCGCGCCGCTGCGGTTCATGAACGTGAGCGGCTTGAGCAGCATGATCGGCATGCGGTCGCGTCGGGTCTCGGCGATGAGGCCGCCGAACTTCTCGCGGGAGAAGGCGACGCCGAGGATCTCTGCGAGTCGATCCACGACCATGAAGCCGACGTTGTGTCGCGTGTTGCGATACTGGGGACCGGGATTTCCCAAGCCCACGATAAGGCGCGTGGCGCCGCCTTGGCCCGGAGCAAACGGCACGGTGTGGCTCCCTGTTTCGGATCGGATGCGGAGGTCGGGAGAACCGCGGCCTAGTCCTCGCCTTCGGCTTCCTCGGCTCCCTCTTCGCCCTCGGCTCCTTCCTCGCCCTCGAGGCCTTCGGCTTCTTCCTCTTCCTCGGTCTTGACGGCGCGCGGAATCAGGACGGCGGCGACGGCGCGATCGGGCTCGGTGAGAACGGTGACGTTGTCGGGAATGTCGAGGTCGGCGACGTGGAGGCTGTCGCCGAGGGCCAGGCCGGAGACGTCGACGGTGATCTGCTCGGGGACTTCGAGGGCGAGGCACTCGACCTCGAGTTCGCGAAGCTGATGGTCGAGTATGCCGCCTTCCTGCACGCCTTCGGGTCGCCCTTGCAGTTCGATGGGCACGACGGTGACGATGCGTTCGTCGAGGCGGATGCGGAGGAAGTCCGCATGGAGGATGTGCCCGTCGAGAGGGTGGTGCTGCAGCGACTTGAGCAGCGCGGGGCTGCCGAGGTCGGGCTGGTCGGAGATCTCGAGTTTGACGACGGCCTGATCGCCGGAGCGTCTCTGGAGAAGGCGCTCAAGTTCGCGGCGGTCGAGTTGCAGGCTCACCGGGTCCTGGCGGCCTCCGTAGAGGACCGCGGGCAGGAGGCCGTCGCGCCGCGACTGGCGCGCAGCGCCCTTGCCGCGCGAGTCGCGAGTGGTGGCGGTCAACGAGTGCAGTTCCATCGATCGGGTAACCTCCGGTGTGTTCGCTTATCGGAACAAGCTGCTGACGGATTCTTCTTCGTGGATACGGTGGATTGCTTCGCCGATGAGCGGAGCGATCGACAAGACTTTGGTCTTGGGGCATTCGGCGGCGCGGGCGCCGAGGTGGATGGTGTCGCTGACGAGGACCTCGCTGAGTACGGAGTCTTCGATGAGCTCGACGGCGGCGCCGCTGAAGATGGCGTGTGTTGCGCAGGCGGTCACGGAGAGGGCGCCGCGGTCTTTGATGGCCTTGGCGCCTTTGACCAGTGTGCCCGCGGTATCGATCATGTCGTCGTAGATGAGGGCGTGTTTGCCCTCGACGTCGCCGACGACGTTGACGACATCGGATTGGTTGGCTTTGGGTCGGCGTTTATCGACGATGACCAACGGCATATCGAGTCGGCGCGCGAAGGCGCCGGTGCGGTGCACGCTGCCGGTGTCGGGGCTGACGGTGACCCAGTCGGCGATGTTCTGGCGACCGAAGTGCTCGGCGAAGACGATGTCGGCGCTGAGGTGGTCGACGGGGATGTCGAAGAAGCCTTGGAGCTGGCCGCAGTGCAGGTCAACGGTGAGCACGCGGTCGGCGCCGGCGGCGACGATGAGGTTCGACACGAGCTTGGCCGTGATGGGCACGCGCGGGCGGTCTTTGCGGTCCTGTCGGGCGTAGCCGAAGTAGGGCAGGACGGCGGTGATCCGCTTGGCGGAGGCGCGACGGGCTGCGTCGATGAGGATCAGCAGCTCCATGAGGTGGTCGTTGGCGGGCGGAGAGGTGCTGTTGATGATGAAGACATCGCAGCCGCGGACGTTCTCGCCGATCTGTACGTTGATCTCGCCGTCGCTGAAGGGGCCGACGTCGGCGCGCCCCTGGCGGACGCCGAGGTGCTCGCAGATGTGGGCGGTCAGGGCGGTCGACGCTGATCCGCAGAGGATGATCTTCTTCTCGCTGAAAGCCACGGTTACGCTCGCCTTGGTTGTGTAGAGGGATGGCTGGGGCGGCAGGATTCGAACCTACGAATGCCGGGACCAAAACCCGGTGCCTTACCACTTGGCTACGCCCCAACACGGTTCGCAGGACCCCGGGCTCGACGATGCAGGCTGTATCTCTCGTCTGTATGCAGACACAACCCCACGTCGAGGCACACTACCGCCGCAAAGCGGGCCCCGCCGACATAATTGACGGAGTATAGCAAGGGGGTGTTCCGAAGATCAAAAGGAGTGAGGGGGGGCGGGGATGGGCGCGGACTGGCACGGACTGGCACGGACTGG
>DIWA01000021.1 GCA_002422525.1 Candidatus Hydrogenedentes bacterium UBA6118 | reverse complement strand
CGTCCATTCGCGTCCATTCGCGGATCCCTTCCCCTACTCCCCCTACTTCCCCTGACCCCGCGCTTGACACCCCCCGAAGATAATCCTATAATGACATGCGATTAAGGAGTCCACATGCTGTCTCGAAGCGCCATACACGCCCTCCGCGCCGTCGTCGCCCTCGCCGAACGACCCGACGAGTTCCAGGGCGCCGCCGCCATCGCCGAACGCATCGGCGCCCCCCAAAACTACCTCGGCAAGTTGCTCCGGTCGCTCGCCCAAGAGGGCGTCCTCCACTCCCAGAAAGGCCTCGGCGGCGGGTTCCAACTCCTCCGCGACCCCGATGAGATCACCCTGTTCGATGTCGTCGACCCCATCGACCACGTCAGCCGCTGGTCCGGGTGCTTTTTCGGCAACCCCACCTGCAACGCCAGGAACCCCTGCCCAATGCATGAACGCTGGGCCGAGGTGCGCGGGGAGTACCTCAAGATGCTGCAGGACATCACCATCGCCGAGATCCTGGAGGGAATGCATATCCCCGCCTAGGCGGTTACACCTGACGGAGCCAAAGCGTCTCTCGGTACAGTAACGCGAAAACCGAAGCGGTTCGCCCCAAAATCGGATAAAGACATATGATAAGTCTAGTCAGGCCGACTCCGGCCCGCCATGGAGCAGGAGCACGATCACGCCGGCGACTGCCTCCTGCGGCTCCGTGAGCACAGCAACGACTTCACGCCGCCCGACTGGGCCTGCAACACCTTCCGCGCGCTCTACGACGCCCTGCGGGAGCTCGAGATCGACCTCCACCAACACATCCACAAGGAGAACAACATCCTGTTCCCCCGCGCCATGGCGCTCGAGGCGAGCATGCTCGACCGCGTCTGATCCCCTGCGCGGTCCCTGCATGCACGAACGGGGAGGGGCCGACGCGTGACGGTCGGCCCCTCCCCGCGTCACCTCAGCTCACCCCGCTGCTCAGGTGTCGTCCACGTGCAGCAGCTCGTCCCAGAAGGCCCCGTACGTCGGCGGGCCTTCCCCTTGGAGCAGCGACTTCGCCGCCCGCGGATGCTTGTTCAGCAGGCCCGTGATCGCGTACGGCATCTCATAGCCCCAACGCAGCTCATCACGCAGCGCCTCGAAGTAGGTTTTGATCAGGTCCAGCACGGGCCGCACGTCATACCGCGGGTTCTTCAGGAACGGCAGGATCAGCTCCAACGGGCAGTTCCCCGCCGCCCGGCCGATGCCGTACACCGTCGCATCCACGCACGTGATGCCCCGCAGCACCCCTTCAATCGTGTTCGCGTAGGCCAGTTGCTGGTTGTTGTGACAGTGGATCCCGAGCTGCTTCCCCCCGATTCGGGTCAGGTACTTCTCGGTCAGGTAGTGAATCTGCTCGGAGTAGAACGACCCGAAACTGTCCACCAGATACACCATGTCGAAGTCCGTCGCGGCAAGTTCATCGAGCGCCCGATCAAGGTCCGGCTCGAGCACGTGCGACACCGCCATGATGTTCACGCTCACCTCGTACCCCAGCGATTTGGCCAGTGCCCCCAACTCGATCGCCTTCGGCATGTCCTGCACATACGTCGCCACGCGGATCAGCTTGATGATGCTCTCGTCCGCAGGCAGCAGCGTGTCCGGATCCGTCCGCCCCACATCGCACATCACCGCCACCTTCGCGTCGCACGGATACGCGACCTCGCGCAGATCCTCCTCGTCGCAGAACCGCCACGGCCCGTAGTCCTCCGGCGAGAACTGCGCCTTGTCCGCGCGGTACCCCAGCTCGATGTAGTCGACCCCCGCACGCACCAGCGCGTGGAACACATCCTTCACCATCGCCTTCGAGAACCGCCAGTCATTCATCAACCCGCCGTCGCGGATCGTACAGTCCAACACCCTCACATCAGGTCGATACATCGCTCCGCTCTCTTTCCGCCGGCCTTCCGGCCCTCGGCGCCCAAGCCTGGTCGCGCCCGCCCTCGCGGTCAACCCTTCGATCGACCCGCGCCGCCTGTTGTATAATCAGTCGCCATTGCAGTCCGCCTGCCTGGATCATCCCGGGGAACAACCCATGGCCGTCACCGTATCCGTCGTTGTGCCATTCTACAATGAAGAGGAGAACGCTCCCCTTCTCGCCGAGAAGATCGAACACGTGTTCGAGGCGCTCCCGGACTATGCCTACGAATGCGTGTTCGTGAACGACGGCAGCGTCGACGCCACCCGCGCCGCCCTCGACGCCCTCGCCGCCCGCAATCCGCGCATCCGAGCCATCCACCTGCGCCAGAACCGCGGCCAGTCCGCCGCGCTCGTCGCGGGGCTGCGTCGCGCGACCGGCGACCTGCTCGTCACCCTCGACGGCGACCTGCAGAACGACCCGGCCGACATCCCCGCCATCCTCGCCCTCCTCGCCGACCACGACTGCGTCTGCGGCTACCGCGCCAATCGGCGCGACACGGTCACGAAGCGCGTGTCCAGCCGGCTCGCCAACGCCGTGCGCCAGTGGGCGATCGGCGACGGCCTGCGCGACACCGGCTGCGGACTCAAAGGCTTCCGCCGGAAGTGCGTCGAGCACATCCTCCCCTTCAATGGAGTCCATCGCTTTATAGGCGCGCTTATGCGCATGGCGGGCTGCTCGGTCGTCGAGTGCCCCGTCCGCCATCACCCGCGCGTACACGGCAAGTCCAAGTACGGCATCCACAACCGCCTCTGGAGAGGGATCTACGACCTCTTCGGCGTCCGCTGGCTCCAGCGACGCTACGTGACCTTCGAGGTCGAGGGGGAGGATTCCCGGTGACGGAGGCGCCGGGGAGCGATCCCCTCCACACCCTCATGATCGCCGTCGGCGTCCTCGGCGGGCTTATCTTCTACGGCCGCTTCTATGTCCAGTGGCTCGCCTCGGAGCGCAAGCGGCGCAGCGTCATCCCAATGGCGTTCTGGTACATGAGCGCCGTGGGTTCCGTGCTCGTCCTCGCCTACAGCGTCTACGTCCGC
Source organism: Candidatus Hydrogenedentes bacterium UBA6118 (assembly GCA_002422525.1). GTDB lineage: Bacteria > Hydrogenedentota > Hydrogenedentia > Hydrogenedentales > SLHB01 > UBA6118. The sequence goes on along the minus strand of DIWA01000021.1, from coordinate 73,485 downwards.
TCGCCCGGCGCCGCGTTCGGCCAAAGCTTCAACATGGTCGTCTACGCGCGCAACCTCGTCCACCGGTGGCGCGAGCGCGGCGAGCTCACCCCCGGCCGCTCCCGCGCAATCCACCTCATCGCGTTCGCGGTCGTCGCCGTCGGCGTCGGGTTCACCGCCGTCACCTGGCTGCGCGAGTACCACGCCAATGTGCAACTCCCCGTCGACCAGGCGGCCCGCAACTGGTTCTGGCTCGGCGTCTGGGCCCTCGGCCAGAGCTTCTTCTTCCTGCGCTTTCTCGTCCAATGGCTGACCACCGAGATCCGCCGCAAGAGCGTCGTGCCGCCCGTCTTCTGGTACTTCAGCATCGTCGCCGCGCTCCTGCAGGGCGCCAGCTTCATCCAGCGCGCCGACTGGGTCAACGCCGTCGGCATGGCCGCCACAATCCTCATCTACGGCCGCAACATCTGGTTCATCCGAACCGGTCGCGACGGACAAGAGGAAGACGCGGCATGAGCGCCTCGGAGGATCTCGCACAGCGGCTGATCGCCCTGCTTGACGCCGTGCACCCGCTCGACCGGGCGCCGCGCGCCGGGTTCCTCCTGCGCGGGGTCGCGGAGCCCGAGTCCGTGGCCGCCCACAGCCACGGCGTCGCGCTGCTGACCCAGGTCCTCACGCTCGCCCGCCCGGACCTCTGCGACGGGCCCCGCGCCGTCGCGATGGCCCTGCTGCACGACCTCGCCGAGGCCCGGCTCATGGACATTCCCATGCCGGCCGAGGCGGTGTTCCCCGAAAACGCCAAAGCCGTCGCCGAGGATACCGTGCTCCGCGCCATGCTCGCGCCGCTGGGCGAGACCATCGCGGGAATCGCCGCCGAATACGCGGCGGGCGTCACAACCGAAGCGCGTCTAGTCAGAGGACTCGACAAGGTGCAGATGATGGCGCGGGTCGCGGCCTACGAACGCGAACGCCGCGGCCGTCTGGACGAATTCTGGGAGAACCCCCGCAATTTCGCCGACCATGGCATCCCGATCGTTCGCGATCTGTTCGACGCGATCTGCCGCGCCGCCGGCCGCACGAACCCCGCCGCCCCGCGCTACTGAGACGCTCCCCGTCGCCCGAACCGCCGCGCGATCGCCGCGCCGGCCAGAAGCCCCAACGCCCCGGCCACGGCCGCGATATCGCCTGCGGAACCGCCCGTGGGCGACGCCGCCTGACAGCTCAGCAAGATGCTCGTCGGCTTGCGATGGTCGCCGCCGGGCGGGATCTCGACGAAGACCGCCGTGATCGTCTTGTCCCCATCCACCAGCACGGTCGCCGGGTTCGCGTTCCCTGTGAGGTCGCCGGTCCAGTGGTTGAACGTCCAGCCCGTGTCCGCAATCGCGGTCAATTGCAGCGTCGATCCGCCGCTGTACTCGCGCACTCCCGCCTCCGGCACGATCAGGCCGCTCCCCTCGACCGCCGTCGTGACAGTGTACCGCCCGGGTTCGAACACCGCCGTCACAACCTTCGGGCCGTCCATGAGCAGCGTCGTCGGGTTCTCGACCCCGACGAGGTCTCCCTCCCAGCCCACGAACACCCAACCGGGCGCCGGGATGGCCGCGAACGGAACCGCGGCGCCCACGTCGAACACGTGTTCGCCCGCCGGCGGGTTCACGTCGCCCGAGCCTGCGACCCCAACCACGACCGGGTACGCCGTGGGGATATGCTCATCCGCGCCGATGTCGTAGGCCGAGCCGTCGCCCCGCATCTCCGCCGCGACGGCGAACCCGCGCGGCTCGCCCTCGAAGTCATCCAGCACAACCTCGACCAGGCCGCCCGCGTCGATGCACGGCGAGTGCCCGGCAAGATGGTAATCGCCCGTCTCCAGCCCGACGAACGCCGGGTCCGCCGTGATGTTCGAATCCTCGGTCCCGGCCCAGTCCTGAATGCACGAGTAGAGCGGCGCCGAGGACGACACATCGATCTGCGGCTGCGCCGGCGCCGCGTTGCCCCAGATGATCGTGTTCACGATCGCGCCGTCACTCAACGCGATGCCGCCCGCATACACCCCCGCGGCGTTGGCCACGATCGTGTTGTGGTAGATCGGCCCGCTGCACCCCACCAGTCCGCCGCCGGTGTTCTCAGCCGAGTTCTGCGCGATGATGTTGTTCACCAGCGACCCGCTGCAACGCGCGAGCCCGCCGCCGTACTGATCGGCCAGGTTGCCGGTGATATGGTTCGCCGTCACGGGTCCCGTGCAGTCGGACAAGCCGGCGCCGTCCCGCGCCGAGTTGCCGGAGATCACGTTGTTCGTGAACGTTCCGCTGCAGAATGCCGCGCCCCCGCCGTAGCGTTCGGCGCTGTTCCCGGCGATCGTGTTCCCAGTGATCTCGCCGCTGCAGCCGTACAGACCCGCGCCGTCGGCCGCCGCGTTGTTCCGGATAATGTTGTCGCGCACCGCGCCGGCGCAGCCGTGGAGCCCCCCGCCGTGCACGGCCTCGTTCCCCTCGATCACGTTCCGCTCGATCGTCGCGCCCGTCCCGTTCCCGAGGATCCCGCCGCCGGGCCCGTCTGTCACGCCTCCGGCGATGGTGAAGCCGGACAGAATGCACGCATCGGTCTCGTCGCCCTGGAACGTGACGACGGACCCCTCCCCCGCGCCGTCGATGATGGTATTGGCCACGACGGTGTCGTCGTCCGGGTCGATCGAGCGCACGGTGATGTCGGCGCCCCGGAAGGCGATTCGCTCGGCGTACACGCCCGGCGCAACCACCACCACGTCGCCTTCGCGCGCGATGTCGATCGCCGCCTGGATCGTCGCGTACGTCCCCGTGGGTCCCACGGTATACGTGCGCGCCCAAGCGGTCGGAACCGCCGCGATGATCACCGCGGCGCACAGCGCTGACATTCGCACAGGGAAACGCATCGACTTCGCCCTCCTCCGGCGCGCCCACGCCGTCTGCCGTCGTCCGGTCCCAAGGCGCGCGACGCCCCGGTCACGGCGCGGCCGGTCCGCTGCGCTCTCCTCCTGAGAGACAACGGATCCCGAAGGCATTATCTCCGATCCGGCAGCAAAAGTTCCTCTTTGCGATCAGAACTTGATGACGTCCAAGCCCGGGATCGACGACTCGAGCGGGATCGTCTCAATGGCGGTCGCCCCCAGTTTGGCCAACTCGTACCGCGCCCGCGCCAGGGGCAGCTCCCGGCTCGTCGCGTTCAGCGACACGCTGAACTCGAGGTAGTGCGGTCCCTCGTTGATCGTCGGCTCGTCTCCGAATAGCCGGTTCGAACTCAGGTAAGCCTTGATCGCGTCGGCTTCCTCCCTGCGCGCGTTGAACAGCACAAGCACCCGGTCCTCGGCATAGATCGATCCGTACAGGTTCATCAAGAACATCCGCGCCAGGTCGTACTTCTCCGGATCCGACCGCAGCGCCGGACTCGCCCAGATCGTCGTCTCCGACTCCAACACTTCGTCCACGATCGCCAGGCCGTAGTTCCGAATCGCGCTGCCCGACTGCGTGATCTCCAGGCCGATGTCCACCGACCCATTCGTGACCTTGGCCTCGGTCTTGCCCCAGGTCTCGTAGATCACGATGCCCCGGTCGATGCGCGGCGGCGTCTTGAACTTCTGCACCGACACCTTGGCATACGACGCGTCCAGCCCCATCGCCTCCACTTGGCCGCGGAACCACTCATAGGCGATATACGGCATCTCCGAGACCATCGTCACCAGCCCGCGCCGCGCGATGATGTCGCGCAGATAGGGCTGGATGCCGTCCGGGACGTCGTCCGGCCGCGCGATGATCACCAGCCGCACCCCGCCGCGACCGAGTGAATGAATGCACTCGAGCGGGATGTCCTGGTCGTACTCGTACTTGAACTCGAGTTGCCGCTCGAGGATCCAGTCGCGCCCGCCGATCGCGATGTCGATCTCGTCCAGCGCCAACTGCGACCCGAATTCCTGCGGGCGGCCGTCCCACCCCACGAGAAACGGCGTGATCGGGAAACTGCTCGGCCCGCCCTTGTCGTAGCCCTTCGTCGGGAACCCCGCATGGGCCAGCAGTTGCACGAGACTCCCGCCCCGGTTGGGATCGGCCAGCGATCCGGCAGGAAGTCCGATAGTCAGTGTGGCGTCAGACATGGATGTACATCCTTCGTTCAATGATGCGGCGGCTCCCCCCGGAGCCCAAACACGATACGCAACCCCCCGCACAGGGTCAAGACGGACCCCGTGCATCCACGAATCCCCCGCGCCCTACATTCCGCAGGTGTCGAGACCGCGCTTCTCCAGGTACCGCTGGTGGTAATCCTCAGCCGGCCAGAACGCGGTCGCGGCCGTGATCTCCGTCACGATCGGCCGCTTGTGCTTGTCCGACGCTTCCTGCGCTTCCAGCGACGCGCGCGCAACCTGCTCTTGCTCCGGCGTGTGATAGAAGATCGCTGAACGGTACTGCGTGCCCCGGTCCGGTCCCTGCCGGTTCAGTTGCGTCGGGTCGTGACACACCCAGAACGTATCAAGCAGCGCCGCATAGGTCACGCGCGCCGGGTCAAACGTCACCTCCACCGCCTCCGCGTGGCCGGTACGGCCCGTGCATACCTGCTCGTACGTGGGATGATCCGCGTGACCGCCCGTGTAGCCGACCCGGACGTCCGCAACGCCTTCCACCTTCCTGAACGTCGCCTCGACGCCCCAGAAACAGCCCGCGGCGAAGATCGCTTTCTCCATGGCGTGGTCTCCGTGCGGCTCCGACGCGGCGCCGCCTTCCTCAGCTCCATCGACGACGCCGTTCGGCGCGCGCGTCTGCACCGTCGCGAGCAACAGGCCCAGCCCGACGACCATCGCGGCCGGCACGACGAGCCGGCTCATCGGGTGACGCATGGTTCTACGCCTCGCTCGTCTCGTACGTGAACGTCAACGCGTCGTCCGCCCCATCCCCCGCGTCTGGACGCAGGTCCACGCGGACCGCGCCGCCCTTCTCCAGCGCGCCGAACAGCACGGAGTCGGCGATGCGGTCTTTGATCGCGGTCTGGATCAGGCGCGACAACGGGCGGGCCCCGAAATGCGGGTCGTGGCCGTGTACGGCCAGCCAATGCCGTACAGCGTCGCTGTAGGCGATCCGCACCTTCCGCGACGCCAGCCGCGACGTGAGCTCGCCCAGGAACTTGTCCACGATCTGGAGCATCACGTCCTCGGACAGCGCGTGGAACCCGATGATCGCGTCGAGGCGGTTCCGGAATTCCGGACTGAACGCGCGCTCGATCGCCTTCTGCGCCTTGCCGGTCTGGTCGCCCGCCTGCCGCGCGAAGCCGAGCGCCCGCGTCGCCAGATCCCGCGCCCCGGCGTTCGACGTCATGATCAACACGGTGTTGCGAAAGTCGGCTTTCTTGCCGTTGTGGTCCGTCAGCGTCGCATGGTCCATCACCTGCAACAGGATGTTGAACAGGTCCGGGTGCGCCTTCTCAATCTCGTCCAGCAGCAGGACGCCGTGGGGATTCCGCTGCACCTCATCCGTGAGCAGCCCGCCCTGGTCGAACCCGACGTAGCCCGGAGGTGCGCCGATCAGCCGCGACACGGTGTGCTTCTCCATGTACTCGCTCATGTCGAACCGAGCGAAGTGCACGCCCATCGTCGCCGCGAGCTGCCGCGCCGCCTCGGTCTTCCCGACGCCTGTCGGACCCGTGAACAGGAAGCTGCCGACCGGCTTGTCCGGTGGGCCCAGCCCGGCGCGCGAACGCTTGATCGCCGTGCTCAGCGCGTGCAGCGCCTCTTCCTGGCCGAACACCACGGCGTTGAGGTCTTCCTCGAGCCGCGCCAGGCGATCCTTGTCCGAACTCGACACGCTCCGCACGGGGATCCGCGCCATCGACGCCACCACGCGCTCGATGTCCGCCGGACGCACCGTCTTGCGCGCCCCTTTCGGCAACAGGCGAACCGCCGCGCCCGCCTCGTCGATCACGTCGATCGCCTTGTCGGGCAGCCGCCGGTCGCTCAGGTGCACGTGCGCCAGCTCCGCCGCCGCTTCCAACGCCGATGCGGTGTAGGTGATCTCGTGATGCTTCTCGTACCGGCTCTTCAGCCCGCGCAGGATCCGAACCGTCTCCTTCAGGCTCGGCTCCTCGATCGCAATCTTCTCGAACCGCCGCGACAGCGCGCGGTCCTTCTCGAACAGGTTGCGGTACTCCTCGTACGTCGTCGAACCGATGCACCGCAACTCGCCCGCCGCCAACGCCGGCTTGAGAATGTTCGACGCGTCGACCGAGCTCTCCGTCGTAGCCCCGGCGCCCACAATCGTGTGGATCTCGTCGATGAACAGGATCGCGTCACGCCGATCCGTCAACGCCGTCATCACCGCCTTCAGCCGCTGCTCGAAGTCGCCGCGGAACTTCGTGCCCGCCAGCAACGCCGCGAGATCGAGCTGCAGGATCTCGACATCGCGCAACACCTCCGGCACGAGCCCTTCGTGGATCGCCTGCGCCAGGCCTTCCACCACGGCCGTCTTGCCCACGCCGGGTTCTCCGACGAGCACGGGGTTGTTCTTGCGGCGACGACACAGCACCTGCACGATCCGGCGGATCTCCGGATCCCGCCCGATCAACGGGTCGATCTTGCCGTCCGCCGCCCGCTGCGCCAGGCTCACCGTGTAGGCTTCGAGCGGGTCCTGCGACGCGCCCGGCTCTTCCTGGGCCTTCTGCCGGGGCTGCACGGGCAGCGTGCGCTTCGGCGAGGCGCCCGCCCCCGAGCCTGACCCTGGCCCGTGGCTCACATAGTCCAACACATCCAGCCGCGTCACGCCCTGCCGCAGCAGAAAGTACGAGGCGTGCGACTCCTCTTCCTCGAGCAGCGCCGCCAGAATGTCCCCGGTGTCGACCTCGCTCTTGCCGGAGTAGCGCACATGCGCCACCGCCCGCTGCAGGAGGCGCTCGAACGCCAGGGTCTGCTGGGGCATCCGGTCTGAATCCTCGGGAAGCGCCTCAAGATCGCTCTCGAAGAACTCCTCGAGCGATTCCTGCAGCTCGTCGGTGTCGGAGCCGCACGCACGCAGGATCTTGCCGCCCTCTTCGGTCCGGCACAGGGCGTACAACACGTGTTCCACGCACAGATACTCATGGCGTCGCCGCCGCGCCTCCTGGAGCGCCTCGGCCAACGTTGTCTCAACGGCCTTATTGATCATCGCAAGGAGTTCCCATCTCTATCCTTATACCGCAGACGGGACGAGGTTATTCCGGCTCGATCGAGCAGCGGAGCGGATACCCGTGCTCGCGTGCGGTGCGATGCACCAGCGCAACCTTGGTCTCCGCTATCTGCGGAGGAAACACGCCCGCCACGCCGATGCCTTCCCGGTGCACCGCGAGCATGATCCGCTCCGCCCCCGCCGCCGAATGATGGAACACGGTCATCAGGATGCGCACAACAAAGTCCATCGTTGTATAGTGGTCGTTATGCAGCAACACGCGACACGCGCGAGGCGGTCGCACCTCATCGAGAACTCGGGTATCGGTCGATCTGCGGGTGTTGGGTGTTGCGTCGCTCATCGGATTCCATCCTGTAGATCGGCGGCGCCCAGACGGCCGGACACGCCATGATCATCATACCACACGAACGGAAACGCTCCAGGGGAGACAGACGCGTATGGGCATCGAGATCGAACACAAGTTTCTAGTGGTAGGCGAGGCATGGCGGGCAGACGTCACACACGCCTATGACATCCGCCAGGCCTATCTCGCCATCGGTCCCCCGGCCTCCGTCCGCATCCGCGTGCAGTCCGGCGTCGGCTACCTCAATATCAAGCGATCCACCCTCGAGACCGCCCGCGCCGAGTTCGAATACGTCATCCCGGCGGACGAGGCCGAGGAGATGATGGCCTCGCTTCGCATCGGCGCGATCGTCGCCAAGACGCGCTACGAGGTCCCGTGGGCTGGACGCACGTGGGAAGTCGATGTGTTCGAGGGAGAAAACAAGGGCCTGGTGATCGCCGAGGTGGAACTGGACGCGCCTGATCAAGCTTTCGATACGCCGCCGTGGACGGGCGCGGACGTGTCCAGCGACTACCGCTACTTCAACAGCTACCTGGCCCGCCAACCCTTCGCCACTTGGCCGACCGAAGGCTGAGCCGGGACCCGTTGCGTTTTGCTCCCAGTAAACCTGACCCTATAATGCAATTGCACAGCTTTCATCGTTCTCATGCAAGGATAGGATGCTGCCATGCCCGACAAACGCGACACTTCCGCAATCGGCGATGACCTTGTCAGGAAGGACATCATCACACGCGAGGAACTGGCCGAAGCCCGCGAGCGCGAGGCCGCTACGGGGGTGCCGTGGTATCGCTCGCTGCTGCAGGCCGGCAAGCTGGGGTACAGCGTACTGGATGATGCGCTTCGGTACGAGTTTCACCCCAAAGCGCGCCGCGCCGAACACCAGAACATCGGCAACACGCTGCTCGAGATGAAGGCCATCACCCGCGAGCAACTCAACGCCGCGCTGAAGGAGCAGAAGCGCAGCGGACGCCTGCTGGGGAACATCCTGCTGGATGCGGGGATCGTCTCCCGACGGGCGATCGCGATCGCGTTGAGCAAGCAGCACGGGATGGAATTCGCCGAGCTGAACGAGATGCCTGCGGATCCCGCCGCGTTGGAGGCCGTCCCTGAAAGCATCGCCCTGAAGAATGAGATGATCCCCGTCCGCCTTGATGGCGATCGCCTCACCGTGCTCGTGGCCGACCCCCAAAGGCGAGACACTCTGAGGGACGCCTCGGTGTTGCTCGGGATGCGGGTGCACGCGGTGCTTACCGTCGTCGATGATATTCGCGAGGAGATCAAGGCGCGCTACCGCGGTGAACGGGGCGTGGCCAAAGGCGACGAGCTTCCGCGGGAAGCCGCCCAGACCGCAAACAGACCGCGCGAGGTCAACCGAACGCAGACCGATCAGCCCATCCCCACGAATACCGAGCGGAACCCGGACAGGACGCAGAAGGACAAGAATACCGTGCCCTCACAAGACCACACGCCCAGCAGACCCGATCAAACACGGCCCGACAAGATCAGCTTCGAGGAGCTCCGTCAGCAGGCCTCCGGCGTGCCGGTCATCACACTGGTGAACACCATTGTTGACGGCGCGGTGAACTGCGGCGCCACCGATATCCACCTGGATCCGCAGGAGCCGGAGACGCGTGTCCGCTATCGCATCGACGGCATACTTCACGACGTCATGGGCATCGCGGCCGAGATCGAGTCCGCCGTGGTGTCGCGCATCAAGATCATGGCGGACATGGACGTCACCGAGACGCGCCGCCCTCAGGACGGCCATTTCGGACGCACCGTCGGGCGCAGCGAGTATGATGTGCGCGTTGCGACGCTTCCCACCTACCTCGGCGAACGCGTAGTGCTGCGTCTGTTGGACCAGAGCACCGTGTTGCAGGGCATACGGGACTTGGGTCTCGAAGAAGACGACCAGGAACGCCTATTGCGTCTCATTGAACAGCCCTACGGCATGATCCTCGTTACAGGGCCCACGGGAAGCGGAAAGACGACCACGTTGTATGCGGCGCTGAACCAGAAGAACGTGCTTGAGGAGAGCATCGTTACGCTCGAAGATCCCGTCGAGTACCAGCTCAGCGGCATCAATCAGGTGCAGATCGATCCGGATATCGGCGTCACGTTTGCAGCGACGCTCCGGGCCGCGCTGCGCCAGGACATCGACGTGCTGCTGGTCGGCGAGATTCGCGATCCCGAGACGGCCCGCATCGCCATCCGCGCCGCGATGACCGGCCATCTCGTCTTCAGCACCATGCACACGAACGACGCCCCCGAGGCGATCAGCACGTTGCGCAACATGGGGGTGCCGTCGTATCTCATCGCCAGCGCGCTCACGGGCCTCTTGGCGCAGCGGCTCGTGCGCACGATCTGCTCGGAATGCAAGACAGCCTTCACGCCCGACAAGAACCTGCTCCATTCCACAGGTCTGCCGCTGACCGTCAAGAAGCTGTGGCGCGGAGCCGGGTGTGACGCCTGCTATCACACCGGCAACCGCGGTAGAACCGGCATCTTCGAACTGCTCGAGATTAACGACAGTGTTCGCGGCATGATCTCCGCGGACGAACCCACGGACAAGATTGCGCGCGAGGCCAATCTGGAGACCATGGCGGCTCGCTGTCGGAACAAGCTGCGCGAAGGCATCGTCGCACCGGAGGAATTTCTCCGGGTCATCCGTACCTGACGCTCTCGGCGAGCGGGGTCGAGACAGGTCATGTAAAGGCGCATGCATGACCGCGGCGGTTGCTTTGAACCGCCTCCTCTGATAGCATGCGCTGGTCGCGGACGGGATGCGTATTGGGGTGTATGTGAGTAACTTGTGGAAAACCGAGACCCTATCGAGTGGGTTGTTCCACGGATTTGAACTGACAAGACCCCGCAACGTGTTGGGTATATTTGACTTACAGCGTCTTCTCCGCGATCCCGCACACACTGGAGCGGATCGGTAAGTGGTTATGGAATAACAGCTTACGTGATCTCGGAAAGACTTGGAGACGCGCGGGCATCTCGGGTCGGCGAAACGGCTGCGACAGGTGGATAACTCTGTTGATTACGCCCGTAGACGCCTGATTTACGCGGCCGTCGGCCTTGGGGATAACTTCTCTGTCAGCCGTGGAACAATGGGTGGTGATGGACTGGGGATGGCTCTAGCGTACTCGGTGTACAAGTACGGTCCACTATCCACCAACATAGTCCAGAATACACCAAGGTCCTTGCCCTCGGGCCAGAGCAAGGGGAGAACGGGGACGGTTTCGGGATAACCATTCAGGTTCTCTCCTCAATAGAAATGGTTGCAGCGAGTGGAGTTAGGCGGGCTTTCCACATATCCCCCGCCCCTACTACGATCTACTACTGGAGTTAGATCTCGCTGTCTTAGAAGTATAGCCAAACTTGTCAACACGGGTTGACACGGAGACTCTCGGATGAAGATCACGATCGCGCGACAGGACCTCTTCGAGGCGGTGGGCAAGGTACGTACAGTGGTGGCGCAGAAGTCGGCGTTGCCCATCCTGTCGCACATCCACATGCGGGCTGAGGGGAATAGCGTGTGTCTCACGGCCACGGATCTGAAGGTGGCGATCGAATGCTCCGTGGACTGTCAGGTCGAGACGCCGGGTGAATTGACGGTATCCGCGCATCGGTTGGGCGCTATCCTGTCCGAGCTTCCTGACGGGGAGGTGGACCTGGCGCTCAGCGAGAACGGCGTGATTGATCTGGAAGCGGGGCGGATTCGGACGCGCCTGTTCAGCATGTCGGCCGAGGAGTTCCCGCATATGCCGACGCTGGAGGCCGTACAGCCGATTGTGATGCGGCAAGGTACGCTGCGGCGTCTGTTCGAGAAGACATCGTTCGCCATCTGCACGGACCAGGCGCGCTACAACCTGACAGGCCTGCTCTTTTCGCTGCAGGAGGGTCGGTTGGTCGTCGTGGCCACGGATGGGCGTCGTATGAGTCTCTGCATCGAGACGGAGGGCGCTCCGGAGGATGCGCCGGCGCGCGAGGGCGTTATCATCCCCGGCAAGATGATCTCGGAGCTGGAGCGGTTGCTCGGAGATGAGGGCATGGTCGAGGTCTATCTGGATGCGAGTCGGGCCATGTTTGTGTTCGACCGGCTCCGGATGTCCACGGCGCTGATCGACGGCGCTTTCCCAAATTACGAGATGGTGGTGCCGAAGAAGCACGACAAAGAGGTCATTGTGCATCGCGGAGCGTTCCTGGAGGCGATTCGCAGAACCCGCACGATGACCAGTGACAAGTTCAACTCGGTGCGTTTTGTGCTGGACAGCGGTCTGTTGACGTTCCGTGTGACGACGCCCGAGGTCGGCGAGTACCAGGAAGAGCTGGCGGTCGAGTATGACGGGCCGTCGATGGAGATCGCGTTCAACCCGGATTTTGTGGCCGACGTATTGCGACGTATCTCGGATGACCAGGTGTGTCTGATCTTGAAGGACCAGTCGAGTCCGGGGATGATTCGTCCGTTCCGCAACGAGGCGGCGGATGAGAGCTACACAAACGTGGTGATGCCGATACGCATCTGATCCGCGCGTGATCACTGGGGGCGGGTTCTGATTTTACAAGGCGCAACTCTTGTGGGAAACCTGTGGAAGGTTTCGGCGACGGTTGCGCCTTGTTATGTGTTATGTGGAGTCTTCGAGATCCTGGGTTGATGGATTGTGGTGTGTAAGCCAATACATGGTAATGTGTTATGTCGCGTCCCAGGATTCCAGAGAGTTATGGATCAGGCCGATGATCCAACGCATGCAGGCGGGTCTTGTTCTGAGTCGCTTGTGGATAAGTCTGTAAACGCCGCCGGGGACAGGCCGGCTGGCCTATCGCTTCGAGAGCGGGCTTGGCCCGCGGGGAGTTGAGATTCATGGGTAGATCGGTGTCGGTTGGGATCGTCGGTTGCGGGCCGATGGGTCGCGAATTGCTGCGGGGCGCGATAGGCTCCGGCATCGCAGAAGTGCGTGCACTGTGTGACCTGGAGGCGGAGGCGATGGACGCCGCCGCGGAGGTCATCGGGAACGCGTCGGTTGCGCGGTTCATGGATTACCGCGAGATGCTGGCGAAAACGGACTGTGACGGCGTGATCGTGGCCGTGCCGCAGTACCTGCATGCCGAGGTGTCGATCGCCGCGCTGCAAGCGGGAAGGGGCGTGTTTTGCGAGAAGCCGATGAGCCTCACGGTGGACGACTGCCGCCGGATGATCGCGGCGGCGGAGGCCGCGGGGCGGGCGCTGATGATAGGTCAGGTCCTTCGGTATCTTGGACCGTACCGATACATCAGGGAGCTGGTTGCGTCGGGCGAGTTAGGGAAGCCGCGGGCGATGCGTGTGATCCGGTCGATGGACCATTGGCGTCCTGAGCACAATCCGTGGCATTGCGCCCGTGCGGAGTCGGGAGGCCTGCTCTACGAGGTGAACATCCACGAGATCGACCTGATGCTGTGCGTGCTGGGGCGTGCGGTGCGCGTGACGGCGCAAGGGGACCGGCTCATCAATCTCAAAGTGGACTACGAGGACTACATCTCGGTCGGGATTGAGTTCGAGGACGGCGCCATTGGGCATGTCACCTCGAGCATCTGCGACTACCTGGGCCGGAACGCGGGCGAGATCTTCTGCGAGCGCGGCACGGTCTACTATGACAGCCTGACGGAGGATGTTCGGATTCGACGGCCGGACGGCGAGACGCAGGTAATACCGTACAGCGAGATTGGCAAGGACTACGAGCCGCCGATCCAACGGGAGGTTCGAGAGTTTATCGAGGCCTGTCGCGGGGATCATCCGGCGCCGATTCCTGGAATCGACGGGCTGCGGGCGGTGGCGGTCTGTCAAGCTGCGTACGAGAGCGCCGCGTCGGGTCGTTCAGTGGATGTCGTGAAGGACTGACCTGAGAGACAGTCGGACAAGAAGACCCCCGGCATATGCGCTGCCTTGTGCATACGCTGGGGGTTGTGTCTTGTGGCGTCGGTCGTGTCAGGTCTGCTTGTTGTTCCGGGCCAGGCGCAGCTTGTACTCGATGCTATCCACCAAGGCAAGGTAGGACGCTGTGATGATGTTGTCGGAGACGCCGACGGTGTCCCAGGTCGTCCCCGTGCTGTCGCAGGACTTGATAAGGACGCGGGTCTTGGCGGCCGTATGCGCGTGGCTGTCGAGAATGCGGACCTTGTAGTCAACGAGCTCCATATCGTTCAGTTCTTCGTAGAAGCTCAGGGCTTTTCGGAGGGCCTGACTCAAGGCATCGACCGGGCCATGGCCTTCCGCGACCGTGTGGGCCTGGGTTCCGTCTGGGAGATCCACTTTCACGGTTGCTTCGCATAAAGGGCACGATGCCGCGCGTTCTTCCACGATTACGCGGTAATCTCGCAACGTAAAGAAGCGCTGCTGGTCGCCGCGGGCCCGGCGAACAAGCAGTTCGAGCGAGGCGTCGGCGGCCTCGAATTCGTACCCCTCGTTCTCCAGCTCCTTGATACGCGCCAGAGCGGCCTTGGTTTCAGGGGCATCTCGGTCGATCGTGATGCCGAGTTCCTGGGCCTTTTGCAGCAGACTCGAACGACCTGACATCTCACTGACGGAGATGTGGGTGCGATTTCCCACGAGCTCAGGTTGAACATGCTCGTAGCTGGTCTTCATCTTCCGGACGGCGTCGGCGTGCATGCCGCCCTTGTGGGTGAAGGCGTTCCGGCCGACATACGGGTCGGAATCGCACGGCGTGAGATTCGCCAGTTCCGCGACCACATGTGAAAGCGATGTGAGTTGTTTGAGCTGTTCCGGGGACACCGCCTCAATGCCCATCTTGAGCTGTAGGTTCGCGACGACGGTGATGAGGTTGGCGTTGCCCGTGCGCTCACCGTAGCCGTTGACCGTGGCCTGCACGTGCATCGCGCCGGCCTGAACGCCCGCAAGGGTGTTGGCGACGCCGCAGCCGGCGTCGTTGTGGGCATGGATGCCAATCTGGGATTCAGGAAGGCTTTCGCGCAACGCAGCGGTGATGTGGGCGACCTCCCACGGCATGGAGCCGCCGTTGGTATCGCACAGGACAAGCACCTCGGCGCCGGCGCGGAACCCGGCTTCCATGGAGGCGACGGCGTACGTGGGGTCTTCCTTATAGCCGTCAAAGAAATGCTCGGCATCGAGAAAGACGCGCCGACCCTGCTCCCGCAGATAGGCGACCGACTCTTCGATGATCTTGAGGTTGTCATCGAGTTTGACGCGCAAGACTTCGCGGACCTGCGTGGGCGATGACTTGGCGAAGATGGTGACGACGGGCGTCTGCGCGGCAAGCAACGCCTTGATGTTCGCGTCGTCCTCGACGGCGGACCTGGCGTGGCGGGTGCTGCCGAACGCGGCCATCTTGGCGCGTTTCAGGTCGAGGTCACGAGCGCGTGCGAACAGCTCGGCGGCCTTGGGGTTGGAGCCGGGCTGCCCGCCTTCGATATACGAGACGCCAAAGGCGTCCAACTCCTTCACGACGCGGATCTGGTCTTCCGCGGAGAATTTGACGCCCGGGCCCTGGGCGCCGTCACGAAGGGTTACATCGTATAGCTCGACGCGCTGTGGCACTCTCTGCTTCTCCTTAAGGTTCGTAGAGACAGGTGCGTGATCGCGAGGCGGGACGCCGCGGTCATCGCGTTGTATACCAGCCGACTATGCGCATGTACGCTGTCGGGAACACGGGGAGATCAGTCCAGATTCGCGGAGGCGAAGGAAAAAGAGGGCCGCGCCTCGCGAATCATGGGGGAGATAAGCTCGAAGCCGGGGTTGACGAAGAGACCCGTGGCTGCGGCGGCGCGTTCCGAGTAGTCGAGGCCCCCGTTCGAAGCGATGCCCTTACCGACAAGGGCGAACGGTACGGGGCCGCCGGCGTGCGTACGCGTAGACAGTGCGGTGATATGGTCCGGCGCGACGAGGACGCGCCAGGCAGGGCGCGTGCGAAGGCCCGCGACGCAGGGGGCGACCACATGGCGGTCGAATTCCTCGATCGCCTGAATCTTCAGGTCCAGACGGCCTTCGTGGGCAGTCTCATCGGGCGCTTCGACGTGGAGATAGACCAGATCACAGCGGTCGAGCGCATCGAGCGCCGCGGCGACCTTGCCGGCGTAGTCCGTACCAAGATAGCCCGTGGCGCCCGGCACGTCGAGGATCTCGAGGCCTGCGCAGCGGCCGATGCCTTTGACGAGGTCGACCGCGGAGACGACCGCGCCGGTGATGCCGTACAGCTCCGGATAGGTCGCGATCCGCGGCGCGGTGCCGTGGCCCCAGAGCCAGATCGCGTTTGCGGGCAACGTGCCGCGGGCGATGCGGGCCGTGTTCAAGGGGTGATCGGCGAGAACGGCGCCCGCGCGTTCGGCGATGGTCTCGAGGAGCTCCGCGCCCGGTCCCTGCGGCAGGTGCGGGGCGTAGGGCTGGTCGGAGATGTTGTGCGGGGGCGTGCATATGAGCTGCGGGAGGTCGTCGCGGCGCAACAGTCCCGGCTCAAGGAAGGCGAGGTGACGGTAGCTGACGCCCGAGACGAAGCGTATGGGCAGATCGGCGCACGCGGCGTCGATGGCGTCGATGAGCTGGGCGGCGTCGTCGGTTGCGATGTGGTCGGCGGTGAAGTTGGCCATGCGACCGTCGAGCAGAGTGACGAGGTTGCAGCGAAACGCCACTTCGCCCTCGCGCAGCATGATGCCGCGGTTCGCGGCCTCGAGGGGGGCGCGGCCCGTGAAGGCCTCACGCGGGTCAAAGCCGAAGAGCGAGAGGTTGCCGATGTCGCTGCCGGGATCCATTCCCTCGGGGATGGGCGTGAAGAGGCCGAGCGCGCCCTCACGCGCCAGGGCGTCCATGGCGGGGGTGTGCGCGATCTCGAGCGGCGTGCGCCCGTCCTTGTCGTCGAGGGGAAAATCGGCCATACCGTCCCCGACGAGGATGAGGTATTTCATGGGGGATCTCCGGTGGAAATATGGCGTGATCTGCGGCGGTACGCTACCATTACGGCACGGAATATGTCAAACGGGCGGAGGACGCGCGGGAGGCCGCCGCCGGGCGATGAAGGGAGCGCAATGCTGGAGGCATGCTGGGATCTGGTTGAGGGGGTCTGTAGGGGCGGATCGCGGGAGGAGGTGGAGGCGGATCTGGAGGTCTATCTGGGCCTTATGCGGGAGTGGAACGCGTTTGCGTCGCTGGTATCGGCGGGAGACGCGGGAGCGCGTCTGGAAGAGCACGTGTGGGACAGTCTGAGCATCGCGGCGTACGTGGCGGAAGCGTGCCGGGATGGGGGCGTATGGCTGGACGTGGGGTCCGGGGGAGGCTTCCCGGCGATACCGGTGAAAGCGGTGCTGCCGGATACGCCCGTGCGCCTGGTGGAGCGGAGCGCGAAGAAGGTGGGGTTTCTGCGGCAGACGGTTGCGCGGTTGGGACTGGAGGGGGTGACGATCGTGCAGGGGGCCTTCCCGCAAGCGGTCGGCGAGGGGAAGATCGCGGTCGTGACGTCGCGGGCGATCGAGGATCCGGAACGGGTTGGGAAGGCGCTGGCGGGGTGGTTGCCGGAAGGCGCAACGTATCTTTGTCAGCGGGAACAGCCGCCGGAGCGGTTGCGTGGGCCGATGTTCCACGTGGAACAACTGCGGGATGCGTGGCACACGCGGGAATTGCGTCGCGGGTCGCTCTGGCGCATTCGGCGCGCGGGGTCTCACGGGGGAGATGTTCCACGTGGAACATCGGCGTAGACGGAAGCGGACTGCCGGTTGGGTTGCGGCATGGCAGGGAGGCGGGCCGGGCCGAGCGAGCAGGCGGAGTAGTCGTTCCACGTGGAACATCGCGCCGCAGTATGCCGTGTAACGGGCTGTTGCGTAACCCGTTACGTGCGTAGTTACGGTTCGCGCACCTCGCGGCGCTGCAACGGGCGCGTGATATCGACCGGCGCATAGTTGTCGGTAAGCACCTGGCCGCGGATGGGACGCCGCATCGCCGGGGAGAACTGCGTCACCCGTTCCACAAGCACTGATCTCCGAATCTTGCCCGCTTCCAAGGCCCGTTGAGCAAGGTCGCGGAACCCATTCGGCAGAATCGGATGCTTCACCCAAGGCCCTTCCGGCCATGGCTTGGGCGCCTCCGCACCCTCCGCCGCGTCGGCATCCGGATCGAGCTTCTGTGCCACGAACACCGTGTTCAGGCTGGAAGCCGCCTGGAACACGTAGACATACGGGAATACGCGGGCGAGCGTGGCGTGGATGGAGGTGACGACATAGTCGTTGAGGTCGCCGTAGGCGCCCATCACGTTGTACACCACGCACCCGCCGTGAGCGAGGCGATCGCGGACGATCCGGAAGTATTCGGTCGTGGCCAGGTGAAAGGGGATATACGCGCCGTATGGGCCCGACCCGTAGGCGTCGATGATGATCGCGCCGTATTGACGGCTGCCGCGGCGCAGGAACGCCCGGCCGTCCGCCACGGCGACGCGCAGCCGTTCGTCGTCCTCCGGCAGATGGAAGTACTCCCGCGCGACCTGCACGACCTTTGGATCAATTTCGACGACGTCCACGAGCACATCGGGGTAGTCACGCCGAAATGCCTTGGGTCCGCTGCCGCCGCCGAGTCCGACGAACAGCACCGCATCGGTCGTGGGGTTGAGGATTATCGGCACGTGGAAGAAGTCGGTGTACTCGAAGGCGCCCTCGGTGGGGTCCTTGAGCGACATGGTGCTCTGCGGATCGCGGTCGAACCAGAGGGTGCGCGTGCCGCGGCTGTCCTCGACGAGGATATGGTGAAAGGCGGTGTACTCCTCGAACAGGACCTGTGCGACGGCCTGCGGTCCACTGAACAGAGCGAGGAGAGCGACGGCGCCGGCCGCGGTCGCCGCTTTGCGGCGAATGATACGGTCGCCGATCGCGAGCACAACGCCCAGCGCGATAAGCGTTGCGCACAGCACCCAGAGCACCTCGCGCACGCCGTACACGGGCAGCAGCGCCATGGCGGTGACCAGCACGCCGACGATGCTGCCGAAGGTGGAGATCGCCGACACCCAGCCGGCGGAGGCGCCGACTTTGTCGAGGCTGCGGACATGCAGGCGGATGAGCTGGGGCGTGATGCTGCCGAGCGCCAGCAAGGGCAGAAAGGAGCACGCGCCCGCGGCGACAAGCGGGTGCCAGCGGGCGGGACCCTGGGGGACGAGCGCGTCGCCGAGTCCGTCGGCAAGCAGCTCCATCCAGACGCCCGTCGCCCCGGCGACCACCAGGCACTTGCCGACGACGCGCCAGGAGGCGTAGCGATCGGCGAGTCTGCCGCCTGCCCAGTAGCCGAGGGCGAGTCCGCCCATGCAGACGGCGATTTCCGAGGCCCACACGTCAAGAGATCCGCCGAAGCTGCGCTGGAGGAAGCGCACGGCGATGAACTCGAAGGTCATGACGGCCGCGCCGGCGTAGAACGCGACGAAGCCGACGAGCGCGAGCGCGGGCCATCCGGACGCGTGTTCGCGCGGCGGGGAAGGGGAAAGGGCGTTGGCGGCATCGGGACGGGATCCCCGGGAAGGGGCGTCAGGCAGGGTCATATCGGTTCTCCTGTGAAGTTGTCCGCGGCACGGTCATTCTACCCGACGGCGGCCCGGAGATCGCGTCCCGAAGCGTGGCCCGCTACTGAGCGACCTCCTCGATGATGAAGCCGATGGTGCGCTTGCGGCCGTTGCGTTCGACTTCGAGCGTGACGCGATCGCCGACGAACGAATCCCAGATCACATAGTCGATGTCAAAGGCACTCTGTACGGGCTGGCCGTTGATTGCGGTGATGACGTCGCCGGGTTGCAGGCCGGCGCGGTGCGCGGGCGAATCGCGCAGGATGTTGACCACCACGCAGCCGGCGGAGGCGGTGATCCCCTGGCTCTGGAGGAGGTGCGGGGGTAGATCGGCTATGTCCTCGACGCGAAACCCGGGCCACCCGTCGCGGCGTCGGCCGTACTCGATGATCTCCTGGGCGACGCGACGGACGCGGTTGATGGGTATGGCGAATCCGAGACCGACGTTGCCGCCGCTGGGGCTGACGATCATCGTGTTAACGCCGACGACGGCCCCGTTCGCGTTGACCAGCGGCCCGCCGCTGTTTCCGGGGTTGATCGCGGCGTCGGTCTGGATCATGTCCTGGTAGAGGCGTTCGCCGCGGCCGATCGACTGGCTGAGCCGCCGGTGGTTGGCCGACACGACGCCGACGCTGGCCGAAGGCTCCGGATCCCGGATCAGGCCGCCGAAGGGGTTGCCGATGGCGATGACCCACTCGCCGATGATCAGGTCGTCGCTGTCGCCGAACGGTACGCTGGGCAGATCCTCGCCGATGGCCCGGAGCACGGCGATGTCCGTGCGCTTGTCCGCACCGACGAACTCGGCCTCGAGGCGGCGTCCGTCCGGCAGGGTGATGGAGTCAATCGCGTCGGCGCCCTCGATGACGTGGTAGTTGGTGATGATGTGGCCGTCCGCGTCGAAAAGGAAGCCGCTGCCGACCGACTCGATTTTCTGGTAGCGCGGGGTGGGCATGTAGAAGAAATCCCAGAAGTCCGTGTCGAAGGGCGTCGATCGGCGCTGAACTACGACATTGATGGAGACGACGCTTGGCGCCGCGCGCTCGATGGCGCGGACGAGTGCGTTGCGCCGGGTTTGTTCGACATCGGACTGGGCGTGGATCGGGGCGGCCAGTGCGATCCAGGCGGCTGCGAAGATGCAGCAGGCCAGGGCGGTTGCGATCGTTTTGGTGCGTTGGCTCATTGTCGATTACCTCTCTGATCGAATGAGGGGGTCGGCAAGCCGGCCCCCCTCTGTACTGTTACGCGGATGACTGTAGATAAGCAGCCATGCTATTCGGTCGCCTCGGGCGTCGGGTTCGCCTCGGGCGCTTGCGCCGGGGCCTCTGCCGGGGCTTCTTCCGGGGCCTCCGCGGGCGTTTCCGCCGAGGCTTGCTCAGGCTCGGCTGGCTCGGCCGGGGTCTCCGCCGGAGTTTCGGCTGGGGTTTCCTCCGGGGCCTCCGCCTCTGCGACAGGGGCGATTTCGTCGGCGGACGGGAGCAGGTCGGCCACGTCGAGGTTGTCGAGCGTGAAGACGACGTTCTTGCCGGCGAGGAAGCCGCGGCAGGTAGCGTCGCCCCGGGCGCCGATCTGCAGATCGTGCTGCACGCCGGTGAGCGTCGTGACGCCGACAACGGAATCGACCGGCTCGCCGAGTTCGGTCGGCCCCACGACGAGGTCAGACGCCTGGAGGTCGGCGATGGCCGTGAGCAGGGCCTTCACAGCGTTCTCGTCGGCGGGACGTTCCGCGCCGTCTGCCGTCGTGAGGGTCCAAGCGTCGCCTTCGCCGCGGGTGAGCGTGTAGGCCACGCCCGGCCGCTGGACGGAGATGGTTCCGATCTGGGATTCCTCGAGGCCGAAGACGGTGAGCTGGAAGACGTCGCGCGGCGCCGCGAGGATCTTGTCCGCGTCGGCGCGGGTCATGACGAGCGGCTCGGGTCGATCGTCGATCCGCACGTAGACGCCGTCCAGGACGGTGCAGTCGGCGCCGAAGGCGATGGTGCGAACCGTTCCGTCCGCGAGGTGCGCGCGGACCGTGCGCGACGGCGCGGCGAGGCCGGTGTCGATGTCGGTCGTCACGACGTCGGCGGGAGACCAGTGGGCGAGTCCGCTCACGACCGCGGTGATAGCGGTCTGAAGGGTGTCCAGGGAGGCGGGGGGCGCGGCGACGGCCCAAGTCTGGTCCGGCTGGCGCACGAGGTCGAGGGCGGCGTCGGGCTGGATGATCTCGACGCGCTGGATGTCGTTCTCCGCGATGCTCACGTCCGGCAGGTCGAACAGGTCGAGCGACTTGCCGACGGCGAAGAGCTGTTCGAAGCTGGTCTTCGTGAGCTGGTAGATCGGCGAGTTGTCGCGTCCGGCGATACGGACGTAGCCGTCGCCGGCCGGGTCCGGACGTCCGCCTTCCAGGACCACGGGCTGATCGAGGGCGGTGGAGCCGATGGTGAGGGTGAACGCGGGTTGGTCGAGTCCCCACGCCTCGGGGGTGCTGTTGTCGACGATATCGGTGGCGTTCAGCGGGGCGATCGCGCGCAGGAGACGGTCGAGGCCGGGCTGTTTGAAGTCGGTTCCCGAGCCGCCCTCAGCCAGCGTCCAGACGGGCTCCGGTTCAGCGGGGGCTTCCTCGGCGGCGTCGGCGTCTTCCGCACCGTCGTCGGCCGCGTCCGCTCCTTCGTCGGCCGAGGTATCCTGCGGCGTCGCGGGCGGGGTCTCCTTGCGGAAAGAGACGCGCTTGAGCGGGTTCACGATATCCAGGCTGTTGACCGTGTCCTGGGCGACGTTGATGACCTCCTTGTCGAGCCACGGCTGCGCCTCGGGGGCGTCGGCCATGTCCTCGCTCCAGAGGCCGGCTTCGCGACGGGGGTTTTTGTCGACGACGAACACGTCGTTCGTGTCGGCGGGACGCGCGAAGACCTGTTGGAAGTCGGCCTGTTTGCCGACAAGTATGTCGAAAAGCGCCTCGCCGTCTGCGTTGTAGGCGACGACGTGGAAGGCCTCGTCGGTTTTCAGGCTGTAGCCGGAGAGGCCGTCGTCCGAGGCGTCGCGTTCGCGGGGTTCGCCGCGGAGTTCGGTGAGGAGCTTGAGGTAGTCGCTGATCTTGGCGTCCGCCGCCGGGGCGTTGTAGTGGGTGGCGACGCGCCACTCGGAAGCGTCGTCGGGATCGCGTTCCAGGACGACCTTGTCGTCAGGGGTCGCTCCGGCGAATAGCTCGAGTTTCGCGACGTCGGCCGGCGCGATGTCGGACGACACAAACCGGTGCAGCTCGACGGCTTGTTCGAGGGGGATTTCGTCCTGTTTGGCGGACTTGAGGACCACCAGCGCCAGCAAGAGGACCAGAACGGCCCCGAGGGTCACGAGCGTCTTCTTGTTCATCATGGTTGTCTACTCCTCGTCGCCCTAGTCCTGATCGGACGCATTCTGCTTGGATTCGGCTGCTGCGAACCGGGCGGCATAGGCGGCCCGGGACCGCTTGCGGTTGACGGCGATGCCGATGCCGATCGCGGCGATCAGCACGTTGACGGCCGCATAGTTGACGGTGTTCCAGAACAGCTTGGTTCCGGCGTCCGGCTGGGCGATGGATCGGTTCACGGGTTTCTTGCCGCGGACTTCGATGAGCTCCTTGCCGAGCGTGACGGCGTCGACGCTGTTGAGGAACAGGTCGAGGTTGTCCGGGAAGCTCTGCAGGAAGCTGTCGTTGAACGGCTGTGCGCAGCCGAGAACGATGAGCGTGCTCGGTTGCGGGGCGACGGGCTCCGGTTCGCCCTCGTCCTCGGGCTCGGGGGCCGGCGGCATGCCGGGCTGCTGTTGGATCGGGGGCCACGCGGGGCGCGGCTGGTCCTTGTACGGATCCGGGAACTGGCCCGTGAGCATGGCCATGAGCGGGCGCTGCTCGCCCGGCGGGATGGGCCCGTCCATAAGGGCGCGGTTGAGCTCGTCGATTGACGCGGCGCCGGGCAGCGTCCAGGCCTGATCCGTGCTGGTCATGAGGATGGTGAGCTCGAGGCCCAGTTCGTTGATTCTGTCTTCGTCGATGCTCAGCGGCGATCCCCAGAGGTAGAAGACGTTCGACAGGTTGCCGGTGATGGAGGTCTCCGTGTTCATGCAATCGGCCGTCAGTACGACGTGCATGGGCAGGTTGATGGGGCTGCCGATGCCGAGCAACTGGGCCAGGGAGTCGCCGCCGGAGGAGACGTTCAACGTGACATGGTTGACGTCCATGAGGATCTCCGGCGCGACGGAGACTCCGTAGGACTCGATGAGCTCGTTGATGCCGGGGTTCAACTCGTTCTGAGAGAGGCTGAGCTGGTTGCGGCTGATCCGGTAATCCCACTCATAGTTCTGTACGGCGAGGAAGACCGGTTTGCCGCCGTGCAGGGCGCGCGCGATCTCCCAGCGCTGGCGATCATTGAGGCCCTGCGGACTGATGATCACGAGCGTATCGTATTCCTCCGGAAGGGGGCTGTCCTGTGTGAGCGATACGCGTTGGACCTCATACTTTTCGTGTTCGAGCCACTGGACGAGGCGGCGGTAGGGGTCCATGGCCGGGGGCAGTTGCTGTCCCATCTGCATGTATATCTGCCGCATCTCGGGCGGGATCATGTCCTCCGGCGCGACGAGGGCGATGACCGGGGGCTTCTCGCGGGTGAGCTTGTAGACGGCGTTGACGAGGCGGTACTCGAGCTCCTGCAGGTTCTGCGGCATGATCTGCGGGATGATCTCTTCCTTGGCGGCGCCGTAGCCGACGCCGATGCTCGAGTAGACCAGTTTGTGCGTAACCTGGTCCTCCTCAAGCGCCTGGACCTCGAACGGCGCGACGCCTTTGTCGAGCATGCGTTCCTCGATGACCTCGGATTCGGACTTCTCGTCTTCCTCCTCGGTCGCGGAAAGGTCGCCGGCTTTGGCGAGGACGTTGGCGGCGCGCAGGTGGACGACACTGTAGTTCAGCTTGCCGTCCGACGCGACGGCCATCTCGTCGAGCTTGTCGGTGATGTCCTGCTCGAGCTTGCTCATGCTGGTGGGCATCTCGCCGCGGGGCGTGATGTAGAGCTTGACCTCGACGGGACGTTCGAGATTGCGGAGGATGTCGCGGGTGGCGTCGGACACCGTGTAGATCTTGTTCTCGGTGATGTCGAACCGGCCGAGGCTTTGCCCGACCAGCAGCCAGTTGAAGGCGAGACCGATGCCGACGCAGATGACCGTGGCGGCGGTGAAGGCGGTGCGCGCGCCGGCGCGGCTGCGCGCGTCGACGTACATCATGTTGAGCACGAGGAAGAGCGCGGTCCATGCGAGGAAGTAGAGGGCGTCCTTGACCTCGATCACGCCGCGGGTGAAGGCGGTGTAGTGCGAGAGCAGCCCGACGGCATCGCTCAGCGCCGTGCCCAGGCCTTGACGGAACGAATCGATCTTCGAGGCGACGAACTCGGTTCCGACGAGGTAGATGGCGAAGCAGACCAGAAGGGAGACGACGAACGCGACGATCTGGTCCTTGCAGAGGCCGGAGATGAAGAGGCCGATCGCCAGGAAGAACGCGCCGAGCAGAAGCGTGCCGAGGTAACCGCCGATGATGGCGCCGGTGTCGGGTCGGCCGAGACTGATCAGCATGACGGGGACCGTGATGGTTGCGGCCACGGTCACGACGAAGAAGGCGAGGATGGCCAGGTATTTGCCGATCACCAGCTCCCATGCGCGCATGGGGAAGGTGAGCAGCATCTCCCATGTGTTTTCCTTGCGCTCCTCAGCCCAGACGCGCATGGAGACGGCGGGGACGAAGATGCAGAGGAGGATGGGGAGGTTCCCGAAGAACGCGCGCATGTCGGCGGTGGGGAACGTGAAGAAGGTGGTCATGTAGAGGCCGACGCTGATCAGCAGAAAGACGATCATGTAGATGTAGCCGACCGGCGAGATGAAGTACGCCGTGAAGTCGCGTCGGAACAGGGTCAGTACGTTTTTCATGGTGTGGAGGACTCCCTACGCTCTTATTCTTCGGCCGACTTCTCGGTGAGGGCAAGGAAGGTCTCTTCGAGAGAGAGCGGCATGTCGCTCAGCTCGCGGAGTTCCCAGCCTCTGGAACGGGCCAGCTTGCCGACTTCGCGCCAGAGGGGCGCGCCGGGCTTGCCGGTGAGGACGAACGAACTGAAGCCGTCGGCCTCGCGGATCGGGGCGACGTTGGTGACGCCGTCGCAGCCGGAAAGGAGGCGCTGGACTTCATCGGAGGCGCCTTGGACGGTGACGCGGATGCGCTCGAAGCGCTTGGCCCTGGCGCGGAGATCGTCGATGGATCCGTCGCCGACGATCTTGCCGCGGTTGATGATGACGATGCGGTCGGCGGTGGCCTCGACCTCCTGGAGGATGTGGGTCGAGAGCATGACGGTGCGGCCGTGCGCGAGTTTCCGGATGAGCTCACGGATCTCGATGATCTGGTGCGGGTCGAGACCGGAAGTGGGCTCATCGAGGATGATGATGTCGGGGTCGTGGATGAGCGCCTGGGCGAGGCCGGTGCGCTGCTTGTACCCCTTGGACAGTTCGCGGATGACGCGGCGATACATGGGCCGAAGGCCGCATTCATCGAGTATGAGATCCGTGCGTTCCTTGAGCTTGGCGCCGCTGAGGCCGCGGGCGCGGGCGACGAAGCTGAGATACTCGCGGACTTCCATGTCCATGTACAGCGGCAGGATCTCGGGCAGGTAGCCGATGCGCTTGCGGACGCCGACGGGGTTCTCCTTGATGTCCATGCCGGCGACCTTGGCGGTTCCTGATGTGGGGTAGAGGTAGGTGGTGAGGATCTTCATGGTGGTCGACTTGCCGGCGCCGTTGGGGCCGAGCAACCCGACGATTTCCCCCTTGGGGACCTCGAACGAGACGTTGTCGACGGCTACGACGGGTCCGTAGTGCATCGTCAGTTTCTGTGCTTGAATCATCGATCCCATCACTCCTGGTCATCGGCGGTTGCGCCGCGCGGGCGGCGAGCGCCGCGGCCTCTGGAGACCGTTCATGCGAAGGACACAACTCCCCCCTGCAATGGAGCAAGGCGCGTGCCGGGGGACGCGCCTCTAAAGGAAAGAACGCTACCACGCTAAGTTCAATGATTGCAATCTGATAGTCGGGCGAGAGCGGCGCGGGTCGGATGCGGCGCGTCTCATATGGGGCATGGGCGGACGCATATGGAGCGTGCGGGGCCGGGGGACGGGTCAGACGGAGATGCCGTATTGCTTGATCTTGCGCCATAGGGTGGAACGGGAGATGCCGAGGCGCTTGGCGGCCTCGGTCTGGTTGTTGTCGAGACGGTCGAGCGCCATGCGGATGAGGTCCTGCTCCATCTCTTCGATGGTGGGGATGCTGTCCGTGATGTAGTTGGGCAGGGCGAGGCGCTGTCGGCGCGCGGCGCGGACCTGGTCGGGCAGGTCTTTGGCGCGGATGACATCGTCGTCGCACATGATGACGGCGTGGGCGATGATGCTCTCGAGCTCGCGAATGTTGCCGGGGTAGTGGTAGTTCTGGAGCAGGGCGCGGGCCTCGTCGTCCATGTCGCTGACCGACTTCCTGTAGCGGGCGTTGGCGCGCGTGACGAAGTAGCGCACGAGCTGCGGGAAGGCCTCCATGCGTTCGCGCAGGGGGGGGACGCGGATCTGGATGACGTTGAGGCGGAAGTAGAGGTCCTCGCGGAACTGCATGTCGGCGACGGCCTTCTCGAGGTCGCGGTTGGTGGCGGCGATGACGCGGACGTCGACGTGTTGGACGGTGTTGGACCCGACGGGGCGGATCTCGCCGTTCTGCAGGACGCGCAGGAGCTTGGCCTGGGTGATGAGGGACATGTCGCCGATCTCGTCGAGGAAGACCGCGCCGCCGTCGGCTTCGGCGAAGAGGCCGGTCTTGTTGTTCTCCGCGCCCGTGAACGCGCCCTTGACGTGGCCGAACATTTCGCTTTCGAGGAGGGCCTCGGGCAGCGCGGCGCAGTTGATGGCGACGAAGGGCATGTCCTGGCGCGGGCTGAGGCGATGGATGGTGCGGGCCATGACCTCTTTGCCGACGCCGGTCTCGCCGAGCAACAGCACGGTGCTGTCGGTGGGGGCGACTTTGGTGACCTGCTCGATCACGCGCTTCATGGCGGGAGAGCCGGCGGTCATCTCCTCGAGGGCGGAGCGCTCGAAGCGCTCGGCGGCCGTTTCGGCTTCGAGGGCGCGGACGGCCTTGTTCACGATGAGGCCGACGTCGCTGGGCTGCACGCTGGTGGGGAGGTAGAAGTAGGCGCCGCGGCGGATGCCGTCGATGGCGCGTTCGATGCGGCTGAGGTCGCAGAGCAGTATGAGCTTGGCGTCGGGGTCGCGACGTCGGATGAAGGTGACGAGTTCGACGCCGCCCTCGGCGCTGAGCTCGAGGTCGAGGAGGATGACGTCGAAGCGACGTCGACCGACGAGACGGAGCACGCCTTTCTGGTCGTGGCAGCGCTCGACGTCGAAGCCGTCCCCTTTGAGAAACGTCTGTATGGCGCCGGCGTAGGGCAGGTCAGCCATGGCGACGAGCACGCGTACGTTGTCTGCGTCGCGGTCGGATCGGCTCCGGATAGAGACGTTGGCGTCGGCCATGTTCATAATGTAACACGGCGTAGATGGATCTGCAAGCTGTGTCGCGAAACAGAACAAGGGATGGGAATAGAAGCTCCTGGCAGAACGGGGTTGGTGTGGGGGCGGGGCGTGGGCTACACTCGAACGAGGACGGCGCGCGGCGCATGGCGCAAAGCGGCCAGAGCAAGGAGAACGGAGTGATGACCTGTCGCGAGCGTGTGTCGGCGGTGCTGAACCGGCAGCCGATCGACCGGTTTCCGGTGGATCTGTGGATGACGCCCGAAGTGACTCGGAGCATGTGCGCGCATCTCGGGGTCGACTCGGAGTTCGCTGTGTATGAGGCCCTTGGGGTGGACAAGATCGCGTGGCTTTCGCCGGAGCTGATGAGCGGGAAGGCGGCGGGGACGGGCGCGGCGGACTTGGCGGTGGGCGACGGGGACGCCGAGGACGGGGAGGTCGTCACGAGTCCGTGGGGCGTGAAGATGCGGCGTCAGCAGGCGGGGGCGGCGGTGTACTACGAGACGATGGCGCCGCCGCTGGCGGCGTACGAGACGCCGGAGTCGCTGGCGGACTATCCGTACTGGCCGGACCCGGACGGGTATGACTACGACAAGTTCGAGGAGAACGCCCGGAGGCTGCATGCGCAGTACGCGACGCTCGGGCCGTGGGTGTCGTTCTTCGAGATCTACTGCGGGTTGCGCGGCCTCGAGAACTCGCTGACGGATCTGATGATCAACCCGGACCTGGTGGAGGCGATACTCGACCGGGTGGATTCGATTCAGACGGGGATCCTGGAGCGGGTGCTGTCGCGCGCGGCGGATCACATCGACATGGTGTTCATCAGCGACGACATGGGGTCGCAGAACAACCTGCTGGTGTCGGTGGACACTTGGGATCAGTATTTCGGCGACCGGCTGAAGCGCTGGTGCGACCTGATCCACCGGCACGGGGTGAAGGTGTTCTACCACTCCGACGGCGCGGTGCGAGACTTGCTGCCGCGGCTCGTGGAAGCGGGGATCGACGTGCTGAATCCGATCCAGCACGTGTGTCCCGGCATGGACCGGGAAGGGCTGAAGCGGGACTTCGGGGAGCGGCTGATCTTCCACGGCGCCGTCGAGAACCAGCAGACGCTGCCGTTCGGCTCCGCGGAGGACGTGCGGCAGGAGACGTTGACGGACCTGCGGACTCTGGGAGCAGGGGGCGGCGGATACATCCCGTGCTCGTGCCACTACATGCAAGCGGGGACGCCGCCGGAGAACGTGATCGCGTTGGTGGAGACGGTGCGGCAGTACACGCCGGGGAGCTGATCCCCGGCGGGGGGCTGCGATGATCGAGGCCGCCGGCATCGCGCGGGGGAGGCGCATGTCGGCGGGCGCGGTGTGAGGAGCTGAGGGGGGGATCGGTTCCGTCGGCTGGCGGACGGGGGCGCATCAGAAAAAAGGAGTTGACAGGGGGCGGGGAAATGTCCTAAGCTGTCTATACAGCTACGGTCAAGTATAGAACGGGTTCCATGCTATGATGTCATCGACCAACAGATTCTCTCCGGGCGCGGATCCGCGCCGTGAAAGGTCGTGACGTGGAACTCAAGCCGCATATGCCGATCTATGCCGCCATCAAAGAGCACCTGAAGCGCCAGATCGATACCGGCGAACTCGCCGACGGGGCGCGGGTGCCTTCCGAACAGCAGTTGGCGACGGAGTTGGGGGTGAGCCGAGGACAGACGCGTCAGGCGCTTCGGGACCTGGAGATGGAGGGGTACCTGATCCGCACGCCGGGACGGGGGACGTTCGTGGCGCCGAGGAGCAAGCGGGTGCGGACGCGGGGGGACGACGGGCCGCCGTCGCTGATGATGGCGTACCAGGAGGGCCCGATCCAGAGTCGGTATACGCGAGAGGTGATCCAGGGGTTCATCGACACGGCGCACGCCACGGGCTACCAGCCGACGTTCTACTACCTGAGCCACAACAAGCGGGCGGAGCTGGATTTTCTGCGTCGGATTCCGAGCACCGGCGTGCAGGGGTTGGCGTTGTGGCCGTACTACTTCAAGCCCGCTGAAGCGGACAGCCCGTTGATCTCCGGGGAAGCGGAGATCGTGCGGGCGCTGCGCGAGCAGGGCTATCCGTGCGTGCTGTTCGACCGCGCGGTCCAAGGGGTCGACACGGATTTCGTGGGCACGGACAACCGGGAGGCGTTCCGGAACCTGACCGCGGCGGTGATCGCGGAAGGCCACACCGAGATCGCGTATCTGGCGCGCGACTTCACCGACTCGGTGATGGCGGACCGGCTGGCGGGCTACCGGGACGCGTTGGAGGCGGCGGGCCTGTCGTATCGGGAGACGCGGGTGTTCGGCGCCGGGGGCTACGACTCCGAGGAGGGCCCGGTGTCGGCGGCGGACGCGCTGTTGCGGCTGCGTCCGCGGATTACGGCGCTGGTGGCGTCCGACGATTTGACCCTGACGGCGGTGCTGCCGGGGTTGGGGAAGGGCGGGCTCGTTCCGCCGGACACGCTGCGGGCCGCAACGATGAACGACGGGCATTACCCGCATCTGGATCCGCGTCCGTGGTTGACCATCGTTCAGGACGGACGCCGCGTGGGCGAGGAGGCGGTTCGACTGCTCATAGACCGGATCGGGGCGCCGGGGAAGGCGTGCCGGTCCGTATTGATACCCGCGTTGCGGGAGGGAGGGTCCCCCCTGGGCGCGTTGGCGGAGGCGCACGGCGTCGAGCCGACGTCGGGCGCATAGCGGCGGCGGAGGAGACAAGCGCGTGCGCGCTCGGTCCGAGGTCGCGGAACTGGAGGTAGTACTCATGAGGCAGGGCAGAGGGTTCACGCTAATCGAGCTATTGGTGGTGATCGCGATCATCGCGATCCTGGCGGCGATACTGCTGCCGGCGCTGGCGCGTGCGCGCGAGGCGGCGCGGCGGGCGAGCTGCCAGAACAACCTCAAACAGTGGGGGCTGATCTTCAAGATGTACGCAGGGGAGAACCGGGATATGTGGCCGCCGGTGGCTCCGACCGCGTACACCGGCGATTTCGGGTACTGGCTGGCGATGATCAGCGCGCCGAACGCGGACGTGCTCTATCCGGACTACTGGAACGACGTGAGCATCTCGATCTGCCCGTCGGACCCGCAGGGCGATCCGCTGGCGGGGATCATGGGATTCGAGAACGATCGGGCGGCGCAGGTCGAGCGGCTCGCGGCGCTGTCCGCCGGGGATGAGACGGCGCGGTGGTGTCTGTTCGGGATCATCAACATGGCGTCGTCGTACGCCTACAGCGGGTACGCGGCGCGGACGTCGTCGCAGATCAATGACCTGCTCGTGTGCCACATGGTGTACGGTCTGGAGGACGTGGTCCAGGGGACCGCGACGACGGGATGGCAGGAGTTCATCGAGCCGCACGGGTGCAAGTTCCACATCTTCCGCGTGCCGCGGAAGGGATCGCAGGATTACGGTCCGCTGGCGGGCGCCTTGGGGACGGTCCCGAGCGGGAGCATCGATGACGACGGGTCGCTGTTGCCGTTGAACTACCCGCGCCTGAAAGAGGGGATCGAACGGTTCGCGATCACGGACATCAACAACCCGGCGGCGGGGGCGCAGGCGCAGAGCACGTTCCCGGCGATGTGGGACGTGTGGGGGAACAGCGTGACGTGGTACACGCAGAATGGGGGTCCGGACAATGGGATCGCGAAGTTCAACCATGTGCCGGGCGGCAGCAACGTGCTGTTCATGGACGGACACGTTGAGTTCATCCGCTACGGGACGAAGGCTCCGGTGACGAACTCGGCGCCGGGGACGTACGGCTGGGACCTGGCGACGTGGATGAGCCAGGCGGGCGGCATCGGCTGATCGGGGTCGACGGCCCGGTCCGCGTTCGCTTGGGGCGACGGGACCGGGCCGTCGTTGTTTTCGCGGGATGATGATGAGGCGACGCGGGAGGAGACGGGACGCGATGAGCGGAGCGGCGAGCATGTTGATGATGGCGCTGGCGATGATGGGCGCGGCGGGGACCGGCGGCGACGGCGTGTTGGAAGCGCGCGATGTGCTGCGGATTCAGGAGGAGCCGGAGGGAAGTCCGTACGACTGGGGCCCTTCCGTGATGAAAGACGACGACGGGCTCTACAAGATGTGGTGGGTACGGCTGGGCGGGCCGAATGACCGCCGGTTGCCGTACACGGCGATCCTCGAGCAGGGCGGCGCGCGCGCGATCGATTACCCCACGTACGGCGACCGGATCTACTACGCGGAAAGCCGGGACGGGCGGACGTGGCGTATCGCGGGGGAGGACTACGCCGGCGACCTGGACGCGTACGGTCCGGAGTCGGAGGGTCCGGCGCTGGTGATGCATCCCGCGGAGACGGAGCAGGAGTTCTATCATCTGGGGCGGCCGACGGTCGTGAAGGTCGACGGCACGTACTATATGTACTATGAGGCGCCGGGGGCGTTCGTGCTGCACCAGGACGCGGAGGGGAAAACGGTCGGGGGCGATGAGTTTCAGAACCAGGTGTTCCTGGCGACGTCGCAGGACGGGAAGCGGTGGACGAAGCATCCGAGCAACGAAAACCCGGCGCCGGTGATCGCGGCGCCCGAATGGAACAAGACGCCGGGGCATTTCCGGTACGGGTTCGGCCAGCCGAGCGTGGTCTACGATGAGGGGAAGTTCGTGCTGTTCTACGTGGACTCGTGCACGGGTCCGGGCGACTTCATGGTGCGGATCGAGGCGGACAACCCCTACTTCCGCGACGCGAAGCGGTATGCGGAACGGCTCGCGCCGAAGGAGAACGCGGACGCCATTCCGGAGGGGGCGGTGTCGCGGCACGCGCAGTCGCAGTTCGCGGTGCGCGACGGCGTGTGGTATCTGGTGCGCTCGGCGTACGGGACGGGAAACCTGGGACTGTTGGCGAGTCGGGGCGTGTTTGACGCGGACGCGGACGCGACGCATCCGGGGGAGGTCTATCCGCAACTGGCGTGTCCGGACCCGCGCGGCGCGGACTACCAGGAACGGATGTTCCCCGCATTTCTGCGCACGCCGGAGGGGGAACTGTTGGTCGAGGACGGCAACGTCGTGATCTTCTACAGCTCGGCCAGCGGGTTCAAGGATGCGATCGGCACGTGGGACCTGTTCCGGTGCGAGGTTCCGCTGACCGAGCTGGACGCGGCGCTGGGGCTTGACGCGGAGCGCGAGGCGGCGGAGCGGCCGATGCCGCCGATCCTGCGGATTCCAGATGCGACGCCCGAGGCCGACTACGCGCGGTTGCCGCGGTTCTTCTCGTCGGATCCGGACTACGACGCGTTCGTGAACGAGTACTTCATGCGCCACCTCAGCGTGGACGACCGCGGGATCTATCTTGGCGGGGGCCCGATCCTCGGGGCCACCGATCACATGTGGGTGGTCGAGTGGGACTGGTGGTTCTTCCCCTGGATCGACCGGGGGGCGATGGGCCTGGCGCGCCAGGGCGGCAGCGACGTGGACGTGATTCTGACGACGCTGCGCAACACCCCGGTGGACCGCTTCGGATATACGTTCGGCGGGCGGATGCATGGCGAGGAGAAGCACCGCACCTTGAGCAACCTGCCGCTGTACGGGTGGCCCTGGCCGAAATACGACCGGAACTACACGGTGAACCGGCCGACCGGCTGGGAGTTCAACGATCTCGCCGACGGGCAGCGCGCGCTGTGGTCGACGGAGGACGCGGCGTTGGAGGCCGGCTACGTGGACCACTCGCTGGTCGGCCGGATCACGGGATCGGGGCCGGCGTTCGTATCGCCGGAGTTCGACGTGGATGCGTTCCACGTGCCGATCATCGAGCTGGACGTGGAATACCGCGGCGAAGGCGACCTGGCGGGGCTCGTGGATGATCTGCGGATCTACTGGGCGACCGATGCGGAGCCGACGTTCAGCGAGGCGCGTTGCGTGACGACGGCGTTTTCGGCGCTGCCGCCGCGCGACTACCCGGTGTACTACGCGTATCTGGTGACGGACGGGACGGCGCGGTTCCCGCTATACTTCCCGATGCACCTGCACCCGGAGTGGGGTCGCGGGGGACGGCGGATCACGCGGTTGAAGATCGTGCCGACGGGGCCCGGGGCGGAGGGCGTGACTGTCGCGCTGAACTATGTGCGGGCGACGTAT
Organism: Candidatus Hydrogenedentes bacterium UBA6118; assembly: GCA_002422525.1. Classification (GTDB taxonomy): domain Bacteria; phylum Hydrogenedentota; class Hydrogenedentia; order Hydrogenedentales; family SLHB01; genus UBA6118. Next base: position 39,776 of record DIWA01000021.1, on the reverse strand, counting down.
GATACGCGGTTGACGACGACGAACGCGACGCTGATCAACGCGACGGAGCAGTTCGTGCTGTGGACCGGCGACCACGCGTTTCTCGCGGAGCAGTTGCCGCGGTTGCGGCGGGCGCTGCTGTTTCTGAACGTGCACATGAAGGGGCGCGAGAAAGGGCTGCTGAGTCAGGAGTGGTTCGTGGGGAAGGACGGGATCGGCGGCGAGGTCGGCCACGGGCTGTACGGGAACTATTGGGACCTGCTGCCGGGCGGCGTATATGACATAGAAAGCAACGTCAACTACTACAGGGCGTTGCGGGCGATGGCGGAGCTTGAGCGGGTCGCGGCGGCGCGGGGCATCGACGCGCCGGAGGTCAGCGTGATCGGCCCGGACAACGAGAGCGAGATCCGCTACGACGAGACGCCGGCGTCGCTCGATGCGCTCGCGGAGCGCGTGCGGGCGAACATCGAGCGGACGCTGTGGAACCCGGAGACGGCACGGTTCGCGAAGAACCTGGATGTGAACGGCGAGCTGCACGACTACGGGTTCCTGCACTTCAACGTGATGGCGTTGGCGTTCGGCGTGGGGACGGATGCGCAGCGGGCGTCGATCCTGTCGTGGCTGAACGGCAGGGAGATCCCGGGCGACACGTCGACGGGCGCGGACATCTACCGGTGGCGGTTCACGCCGCGGATCACGACGAAGAAGAACAACGACTGGTACTACTGGGCGTGGATCCACGACCGGGAGATCAACCCGGATCCGACGCCGTACCAGTGGGGCAACCAGATGCAGGACGGAGGCGGGGTGTCGTTCACGTCGCTGTTGGACTTGATGGCGCGGACGCACGCGGGCGACCAGGAGGAAACGGACCGGGCGTTCGCGCGGACGAAGGAGATCCAGGCGTGGTTCGCGGACGTGAAAGCGGCAGGCGGCGAAGGGCGCGACTTCTACCGCGCGTACTATGACGGGCATCCGGAGCGGGGCTTGCAGCAGAGCCCGACCCCCGGCGGGCTGGGCCTGGACCGGGAGTTTCTGTCGGACGGGAGTCTCGGGACGCAGTTCGTGTTCCACGCGTTCCTGGGCGCGCGGGTTGCGCGGGACGGCGAGCTGCGCCTGGCGCCGTCCGTACCGTCGGCGCTGACGCATATCGGCGTGGAGAACGTGCATTTCCGGGGCAGCCACCTGCGGATCGAGGCGGGCCGCGACTACGTGTCGTTGGAGGGCAGCCGCATGGGGTCGGAGGAGCCGTTGACGCTGCGCGTGGCGTTCGCGAATGCGCCGCGGTCGGCGACGGTCTGGGTGGACGGACGCCGCGCGGAGGACACGGAACGCGACGCGGCGGGTCGGCTCGTGGTGCGGACGGCGCTGCGTCCGGTGCGGATCGAGGTGCGTTAGGGCGGGCGGCTGATCGCGGTTCAGGGCGGTCGTGTGCGAGGCCGGGGCGGGTCATGAGGACTTGCTCCGGCCTTCGTGCGTTTTGGGGGCAAGCGGCGGGCGGATCTGGACAGTGGGCGGCGCCAGCGGGTAGGCTTTCCGGAAGCATGAAGCGCGCGGCGACGATGGATCGTCGTGCAGGAAGGAGGGGATCGCGTGATGACGAAATGGATGCGCAGGGCGCTTGGCGGCGTGGGGCTGGTCGCGGCGATGGCGATGCTTATGGCGGGCTGCGGCGCGCGGGATGCGGGCGATGCGGATGAGTCGGCGACGGCGGGCGGCGGGGACAAGCCGCAGGTGGCGCTGATCATGAAATCGCTGGCGAACGAGTTCTTCAAGACCATGGAGGAGGGGGCGCGGGCGCACCATGCGGAGAACGCGGAGAGGTACGACCTGATCGCGCAGGGCATCAAGGACGAGTTGGATGTGAACCGGCAGGTGCAGTTGGTGGAGCAGATGGTGGCGCGGGGCGTGGACGCGATCGTGATTGCGCCGGCCGACTCGAAGGCGTTGGTCGGGGTGTGCGCGCAGGCGATGGCCGAGGGCGTGACGGTGGTGAACATCGACAACAAGCTGGACGCGGCGGTGCTCGAGGAGCAGGGCGTCGAGATCCCGTTCGTTGGTCCGGACAACCGCGCGGGGGCGCGGCTGGTGGGGGAGGAGCTGGCGAAAGCGCTGGCGCCGGGCTCGGAAGTGGCGATCATCGAGGGCGTGCCGACGGCGTACAACGCGCAGCAACGGAAGGCGGGGTTCGAGGACGCGATGAACGCGGCCGGGATGAAGATCGTGGCCTCGCAGTCGGCGCGGTGGGAGATGTCCGAGGCGGCGCGGATCGTGCCGCCGATCCTGAGCGCGCACCCGGAGCTGAAGGCGTTGCTGTGCGCGAACGACAGCATGGCGCTGGGGGCCGTGGCCGCGTTGCGCGAGGCGGGCCGGCTGGGCGATGTGCTGGTTGTGGGCTATGACAACATCAGCGCGGTGCAGGAGCTGATTCGGGACGGGCAGATGCTGGCGACGGCGGATCAGCACGCGGATCAGTTGGCGGTGTACGGGATTGAGTATGCGTTGGAGATCCTGGAGACCGGGGCGGCGCCGGCGGACCGGGAGACGCCGGTGGACCTGGTGACGGCGGAGACGATGGGTTCATGACCGCGGGGAAGGCAGCGGGCGCCGGCGGGGGAGGCATGCCGCGGGCCATCGCGGACTACCTCGGGATGCTGGGCGTGTTGCTGGCGCTCATCGTGTTCTTCAGTCTGACCGCGCCGAACTTTCTGACGGTGCGCACGTTTCAGACGATCGCCAATCAGGCCCCGGACGCGATCGTGATCGCGGTGGGGATGACGTTCGTGCTGATCATCGGGGGAATCGACCTGTCGGTGGGGTCGGTGATGGCGCTGAGCGGCGCGGTGTTGGGCGTGGGCATGGCGCAGTGGGGCTGGTCGCTGCCGACGGCCGCGGCGGTTGGGCTGGGGGTCGGGCTGTTGTGCGGGGCCGCCAACGGCGCCCTGACGGTGCGCTGGCCGATTCCTTCGTTCATCGTGACGCTGGGGATGATGGAGATCGCGCGGGGGGCGGCGTACCTGACGGTGAGTTCGCAGACGCAGTACGTGGGGTCGCGGATCGGCGTGCTGGCGGACACGCGGGTGTTGGGGCTGTCGCTGCCGTTCCTGATCGCGATCGCGGTGGTCGTCGTCGGGCAGGCGGTGCTGTCGGGCACGACGTTCGGGCGGCATGTGCTGGCGATCGGCGCGAATGAAGAGGCGGCGCGGCTGTCGGGGCTGGCGACGGGTCGGTCGAGGCTGATCGTGTTCGCGGCGTGCGGCATGCTGTCGGGCCTGGCATCGGTGATCCTGGTGTCGCGGATGGCGTCGGCCGATCCGAACATGGGCACGGGGTATGAGCTGCAGGCGATCGCGGCGGTGGTGATCGGCGGCACGAGCCTGATGGGCGGCCGCGGCTCGGTGGTCAAATCGTTTTTCGGCGTGCTGATCATCGCGGTGCTTGGGTACGGTCTGGCGCAGATGGGGGCGCAGGATCCGACGAAACGGGTCGTGACGGGCGCGGTGATCGTGGCGGCGGTGATTGCGGACTACTACCGGGGCCGGATGCGGCGGTGAGGCGTTCTGGACGAGATCCGGGGATGGAGACGCGGTTGACAGGAACGCGCGTATGGCTGCGAGGGGTCGGGGTGATCGCGCTGGCGGCGGTCGCGTTCGGGTGGTCCGCGGCGGCGCAGGAGTTCCTGCCGTTCCTGCTCGTTCGGAATCGTATTGTGTTGCCGGCGATGGTGAACGGGGAGGGTCCTTACGCGTTCGTGCTGGACACGGCGGGGACGCACACGGCAGTGGATCAGACGGTGGCGGCGCACTTGGGGTTGTCCGGCGAGACGGCGGAGGTGGACATCGCGGTGTGCGGGCAACGGGCGTTCGCGGGGGAGGCGCTGACGGGCGACCTGTCGGGTTTCGCGAAGCAGTTGGGGATGAACGTTGCGGGGGTGCTCGGCGGGCGGACGATGACCGGGATGCTGGAGCTGGACTTCGCGCACCGGGCGGCGCTGTGGCAGTCGGCGATCGTGATCGCGGGGGAGAACCCGAACCGAGTTCGCCTGGAGACGGGGCCGGAGGGGGCTTGGGTTCCGTGCGCGGTGGACGGCGGCGAGCCGACGCCGGCGGTGATTGACACATTGTTCGCGGGGACGTTGCGGTTGCCGGCAGGACGGTTGGGGGAGGGCGTGGAGCCGGCGGCGCGTCTGGTGGGCACGGGGGAGACCTTTGCGCGGCTGAAGTCGGTGCAGGTCGCGGCGGCGGCGGTGCGGAACCCGGTCTGCACGGTGTCGCAGGATGCGCGCACGGCGGCGTTGGGCGTGGGGTACTTGCGGCATTTTCGCGTGACGCTGGGGTTGCCGGACAAGTTCGTTACGCTCGAGCCGCCGACGCAAGGGAAGGCCGAGGAGGCGGCGGTGCGGGGGACGGGGATCGTGCCGGCTCGGGCGACGGAGGCCGGGTGGACCGTGGATGTCGTGGCGGGGTCGCCGGCGGATGAGGCGGGCGTGCGGCCGGGCGATGTGTTGTTCGCCGTGCATGGGATCGGCCTGGCGGGAGCGGCGTTCGACCGCGTGCAGGAGCTGCTGTCGGCGGAGGGGGGGCCGGCGGTGCGGGTGGACCTGTTGCGAGATGGGACGGCGTACGCTCTGGAGTTGACGCCCAAGCGGTTGTTCTGAGGGGGTGACGCGGGCAAGGGGCGCGCGGGGGCCTATGGTATAATCCGGCCCTTGCAGCTTGCGGTCAGGAAGCGGCGCGCGACGGGTCCGCCCGGGCGCAGGCGCCGCGTTTTCCGGAAGGAGTTCGCTTCCACCATGTCTCATCGATTGCTTTTTGGTCTGTTCTTGTGTGCCGTGTCGGCGGTTGCGCCGGCGGAGGAGGCGAACCCGCGGGCGGACGCGCTGCCGTGGGCGCTGCGTGAGTTCTTCACGGTGACGACGCCGGGCACGAAGTTCATCTACGCAGGCGACTGCGCGGAGTGGAACCTTGAGATCGAGGGGATCGGGCAGGTGGCGCCGTCGGCGATGTGGCAGGTGACGCTGGCGGATGGCACGATTCTGGACCCGATGGTGATGGGGGTCGGCAAGGCGCGGGTGAACAAGCACAGCTCGGAGTACGGCAAGTCGGCGATCTATCGGGTGACGATGCCGGCGACGCGGGGGTTGGTGCTGCAGCACTCTGTGATCGTGCACGACGAACGGCCGTTCTTCTTGATCCAGGCGTCGGTTACCAACGAAGGGACGGCGCCCGTGGCGATCGCGTCGATCGATCCCGTGCACTTGGAGTTGCGCGGATTGGATGGGGGGGCGATCGTGGGGCGCCGGGCGCTGCGGGCGCGCGGGCCGTATCTGGTTCCGTCGGACGAGCCCGACGCGGCGCTCGTGACGGTGCATGATCCCGGGCAGGATTTCACGTTCGGGCTGGGAGTAATGTCGCAGCGGGTGGCGGACACGGGGATCGGCCTTGAGCCGACGGAGGAGGGATGGCGCCTGCACGTGCGGAGCGCGTTCGCGCCGGCAAAAGCGCTTGCGCCCGGGGAGACGATCGCGAGCGACCTGGTCTGGATGACGTACAGGCTGGCGGAAGCGGCGGCGGTGGATCAGCTCTTTGCGTGGTGTCACAGCCTCGTGCCGCGACCGGAGACGGCGACACAGTTGCCGGACTACTGGGCGGCGGCGGAGAAGGGCGCGTCGGCGGATGCGGTGTACCGGTTGGCGGGGATGTGGGCGGATGCAGGCGTGGAGCACGTGCTCGTGCCGGCGACGTGGGAGTCCGTGCCGGGATCGCTGACGGGGGCGCGTCCGCTGTATCCGGCGAACATGGCGACGGTGGCGGCGCGCTTGCGGGGCATGGGGATGCAGCCGGGGCTGGCGCTGGATCCGCTGGCGACGGAGGGCGGCGAGGAGGCCTGGACGGCGCGCGGGGCGGATGGGCAGTTGTGGCTGAACGCGGCGTCGCCGGCGGGGTTCGCGTACGGCGTGGAGCGGCTTCGGCGCGTGGCGGGCTGGGGCTTCGCGTTTCTGGCGGTGGAGCGGTCGCTGATCCCGGATGACGTGCTGGCGCAGTTCGGCCTGACGCGGGTGGAGGCGGACGCGCTGGCGTTCGAGCTGCTTATGCAGGCGGCGCCGGGCACGCCGGTGGGTCCGACGGCGGAGAAGACCGTGCCGCCGACGCTGGACGCGTGGTTGGATGTGTCGGGCACGACGGCGCGGTTGCGGGAGTATGGCGTGCCCGCGGGCGCGGCGGTGTTCGAGGCTTCGCCGCACCGGCGGTTGGACCCGGCGTTGTTGACGGCGATTCTGTTTCACGGAGGCGGGGTGGAGTTTCGGGGGGAGTGCAGCTCGGCCCTGCGCAGCCAGTTGTCGACGGTGTTGCCGGAGGAGTTCCTGGTGGCGCGGCCGCTGACGATTGAACCGGCGCCGCGGCTGTGGTTGGCGGGATACCAGGCGCGCGGCGGATCGGGGTTGACCGAGACCGTGGTGCAGTTCCCCGGGTCGCCGAGCGTGCCGCTTGCAGGTTTCGCATCGTTGCCGGGCGAGGTGCTGGAAGCCGGGTCGGGCGCGTTTTTGAGCCGGCTGCCCAAGCCGCGGCAGAAGCCGAGGCCGGGCGGGCGCTTCGAGATCGCGGAGGAGGAGCCGCTGATGGAAGCTGCGCCCTCGGAGAGCGCTGGGGATGAAGGCGCGGAGGACTTGGACGCGGCGATCGAGACGGCGCCCGTCGCGGCGCCGGCGGCGCCGGTGATCGAGGAGGTCGAGGAGCAGTACGTCGTGAAGTCGGGCGACACGTTGTCGCGGATCGCGGCGAACGAGAAGGTGACCGTGGCGGATCTGCGTGCGTGGAATGATCTGCGCGGGGACCTGATCACCGTGGGCCAGACGCTGGTGATCAAGCGGATGCAGGAGCGCGCGCCCGCCGCGGCGGATGCACCTGCCGTGTCTGTGGCGGCCGCGCCGCAAGCGGCTTCGGTTGAGGTTGAAGCGCAGGCGACGCCAACCGAGGCGGCATCGAGCGAGGCGACGTACGTGGTGAAGCCGGGGGATACGATCTCGGGGATTGCGGCGAAGGAACAGGTGGCGATCGCGGATCTACGCGCTTGGAACGATTTGCAGGGCGACCGGATCGACGTGGGCCAGGTGCTGGTGATCCGGCGCGCCGGGCCGGCGGAGACGGCGACGGAGACCGCGCCGATGGCAGAGACGAGCGAACAGGCGGCCGCCGGGGAGACGTTGGAGGCGCCGGTCGCGGAAGAGATGGACGATGGTTCGGCCGAGGACGCGGCTGCGGACGTTGGAGAGGATGCGGAGGCGGAGACCGTTGCAGAGGATGCGGAGGCGGAGACCGAGGCAGAGACGAAGTCGCGGTCATGGCGAGATCGAATCCGCGGGATCTTCAGACGCGACTGAGCGCGCGGAGCGGGGAGGCGCGATGCCTTATCGGATACTGACGAAACGGGTCGGCAATGCGGTACGGCTCGCGGAAGTCGTACAGATCCTGGTGAAGTACGGGTTCGCGGACGTGATCCAGCGGATGGGGTTGCACGAGGGCCTGCCGGCTAAGGTGTTGCGGAGCCTGCGGATCATGGAGGCGACGCCGCAGCCGCATCGTACGCAGGGGGCGCGGTTGCGGGAAGCGCTGACGGAGCTGGGGCCGACGTTTGTGAAGGCGGGGCAGGTGCTGAGCACGCGGCCGGACCTGGTGGGCACGCGGATGGCGGCGGAGCTGTCGGCGCTTCAGGATCGCGTGGAACCGCTGCCGTTCGACGAGATGCAGCCGGCGATCGAGGCGTCGCTCGAGGGGAAGCTGTCGGATCTGTTCGCGTCGTTTGATCCCGTGCCGGTGGCGGCGGCGTCGTTGAGCCAGGTGTACCGCGCGCGTCTGCATTCGGGGGTGGACGTGGCGGTGAAGGCGCAGCGGCCGGGGGTGCGCGCGATCATTCAGGCGGACCTGAGCCTGATGCGCACGGTGGCGGAGTGGGCGGTCGAGCACATGGAGGAGCGGGCCTGGATGGACCCGGTGGCGGTGGTGGACGAGTTCGAGCGTTCGGTGCAACGGGAGCTGAACTTCCTGATTGAGCAACGGACGATTGATCGTTTCCGGGCCCAGTATGAGAACGATCCGCATCTGTTCGTGCCGCGCACGTATCCGGATTTGTGCACGCCGCTGGTGTTGACGATGGACTGGATAGACGGGGTGCGGGTGGATGATCTGGCGGCGTATCCGGAGCGGAACTCCGACCCGCGGCAGGTGGCCCTTGCGGGATGCCAGGTGCTGTGCCGGCAGGCGTTTGAGGATCGCTTCTTCCATGCGGATCCGCATCCGGGGAACATCTTCCTTCTTCGGGACAATCGGTTCGCGCTGCTGGACTATGGGATGGTGGGGCACCTGGAGCGCGCCGACGTGCTGGCGATGGCGGACCTGCTGGCGGGGGTGTTCCGTCAGGACGCGGACCAGTGTCTGCAGGCGGTGCTGACGTTCACGGTGTCGGGAGAGATCGCGGAGCCGGACGCGTTGCGGCACGAGATCGCCGACTACATTGCGTTCGAGGCGCAGGCGGTGGTGGCGGGGGCGCTTGTGGGGAAGGCGATGGAGCAGGTGAGCGCGATCATGCATCGGCACCGGCTGACATTGGCCCCGCGGTATAGTCTGCTGCTGAAGGCGCTGGGTACGATCGAGTCGACGGCGCATCGGCTTGATTCGGAGCTGGACGTGGCGCGGGTGATTCAGCCGTATGTGGAGCAGATGATGCTGCGGCGGTACGCGCCGGGCTACGTTGTGGAGGAGCTGCGGCACGACGCGCACGGGATGCTGCGGCTGATGCGCGCGGCGCCGGGCGATCTGCTTCAATTGCTGGCGAAGCTGCGGCGCGGGCGGCTGATGATCCACCTGCAGCACGAGAAGCTGGACCGGTTGGCGGCGGTGTTGGACCGCGCAAGCAATCGGGTGACGGTGGGGCTGATCGCGGGGTCGATCATCGTGGGATCGAGTTTGCTGGTCGCGACGCAGACGGCGCGGTCGTTGGGCGTCGGCGGGTTTCTCGTGGCGGGGATCCTGGGGCTGGCGCTGGTAATCTCGATTCTGCGGTCGAGGAACTACTGAGCGATGGAAACGCTGCGCCTGCGGTGTGCGGGCAAGATCAATCTGTTTCTCGACGTGGGGCGCCGTCGGCGGGATGGGTTCACGGACATTGAGACGATTCTCCAGACGGTGGACGTGTGCGACGAATTGCGTCTGATGCGTGCGGAGACGGGGATCGCGCTGACGTGCGACCATCCGGGCGTGCCGACGGATGACCGGAACCTGGCGGTGCGGGCGGCGCGGTTGCTGCAGGAGCGCGCGGGGACGGGCGCGGGGGTGCGGATGGAGCTGGTGAAGCGGCTGCCGGTGGCAGGAGGCATGGCGGGCGGATCGGCGGACGCGGCGGGGGCGTTGGTCGGGCTGAACCGGCTGTGGGGGCTGGGGCTGACGACGGCGCGGTTGCTGGCGGCGGCGCTGGAGCTGGGTTCGGACGTGCCGTACTGCGTGATGGGCGGGACGGCGTTCGCATCGGGACGGGGCGAGCGGTTGACGCGGCTCGAACCGCTTGCGGATGCGGGGATCGTGCTGGTGCATCCGCCGTTGGAGGTGGCGGCGAAGGATGCGTATGGGAGCCCGTCGCTGATGCGATCGACGGAGCGGCCTTTTGCGGGATGGACGCGATCGGCGCGGCGCGCGCGGCGGGCGTTACGGCGGGGCGCGTGGGCGGCGGGGGTGTTCAACCGGCTGGAGACGGGGGTGTTTCCGATGCACCCGGAGCTGGCGGAGATCAAGGCGAAGCTGCTGGAGCGGGGGTGCATGGCGGCGGCGTTGAGCGGGAGCGGGGCGACGGTGTTCGGGGTGTGCGGGGATGCGAGGGCGGCGGCGCGGATCGCGGCGCGGTGGTCGATGCATCCGGCGCGGGCGACGCGGATGGTCGGGGAAGGGATCGTAGAGATAGCGGAATAGGTCGGCGGGTCAGATAGGTATGTGGAAATGCAGCGCCGAGATCGCGGGATCTCGGCGCGTCGCATTTCGGGAGGCGGGAGGCGGTCGGTCAGGCGTCGTTCGCCGGGCGCGGGCCGTTCTCATGCGCTGCGCTGTGTGACCGCGTCATGTAGTACAGGACGGGCAAGACGATGAGGGTGAGGACGGTGGAGCTGACGACGCCGGCGAGGATGGCGATGGTCGCGGGGAGGCGACTGGCGCGGGCTATGGTTGCTTGGATCTGCATGTGGACGGTACTAATACGCGAACGAGTTACTCGGAGTCAACTTCGCGGCGCGGAGATATATGCCGGGGGCCGACGGACAGGTTGGCGCGGATGAGGGGGAATCAGTGCGGATCGGAGATCTTCTTTTCGAGAAGCTGGACGACGTTGCGGAACATCTCGCGGTTCTTCTCGCTGAGTTCGATCAACGCTTTATGGGCGTCGAGCAGGAGCAGGGCGAGGTCTTTCTCCGGTTCACGCACCTCGGGAAGGCTTTCGAGTTCGACGGAGGGGTTCTGGGGGTCGTGGATGATGAGGAAGACCTGATCGAACCCGACGCTCTCGAGGATGGTGTTGATGTCGGCGTTGGTGCTGACGATGGTGGCGCGTCGGCCGAACTCGCGGTCGGCGAACTGGGCCATCTTGGCCAGCAGGCCGAGGTTGGTGCTGTCGATGCTGTCGGTCTCGGTGAGGTCGATGAGTACGTTCTCGAAGTCGTTCTCGGCGAACAGGCGTTCGAGGAAGGAGTCGAGCGAGGCGCTGATCCGGTAGGATTCGCCCATGGTGTAGCGGATCTCGCCAACGAGTTTTAGGACGAGCAGTCCGTCGTGTTTGGCGTAGTAGATATTGCCGGCTTGCATCGCTCAGTTCTCCTTTTTGACGAGCATGAGCGTCACGTCGTCGAGTGGCGTGGGCGTCGCCTCGAGCCCGAGCGCGAGCACGAGGTCACTCAATTGTACCCCGTGTTCGCGCATTTGCGACAGGAGGAACGCCTGTTTCTCTTGTAGTCGCTCGTGCGGGAGGATTTCAAGTACGCCGTCGGAGACTTTGAGGAGCGCGAAGCGGTCTGGGAGCGTTTCGCGGGCGCAGGCGAAGGTCGCGTGGGGGAAGAGGCCGACGGGCAGGCTCTTCTGTTCGAGGAAGCGGAGCTCGGAGTCCGTGCGCAGGATAGGGGGCGGGAACTGGCCGCCGTTGCTGTAGGAGAGGGCGTTGTCGCGGCGATCGATCACGGAGTAGAACATGGTGAGGTATTTTCCGAACTGACGGGCGACGATGTCGTCGTTGATGTGTTTGAGGACCTGATCGGGGTGCAGGAGGATATCCGTCTCGCCGCGGCGGAAGCGTTCGAGGAGGTTGGTCATGGTGGTCTTGAGGAGCACGGTGACGAAGGCGGAGGAGACGCCGTGGCCGGAGACGTCGGCGATGTAGAAGCCGACGCGGTGCTCGTCGATGCGGAAGTAGTCGAGGAAGTCGCCGCTGAGGAAGGTGGAGGGCCGCAGGTAGCGAGAGAACGCGTAGCCGTGCATGACGGCGTCGACGTCGGGGAGGAGTTGGAACTGGATGCGGCGCGCGGCGGCTTCGTCTTCTTCGAGCTTGCGCAGGGAGGTCTCGAGGTGCTCGCGATACTCGCGGTTCTCGCGGATGAGGCGGGCGCGCTCGAGGGATTTGTTGATGGCGTGTTCGAGGACCGCCATGTCCTGTATGGGTTTGGTGATGTAGTCCCAGGCGCCGAGTTTGAGGGCTTCGATGGCGTCGCCCATGTCGCCGGTGCCGGAGACGATGAGGATGGGGGTTTCGGGCGCGGACTGCGCGATTCGGGCGAGGACGCTGAGGCCGTCGAGCTCGGGCATGCGAAGATCGCAGAGGACGACGTCGGGATGCTGCTGGTCGAAGATCTCGAGGCCTTTTCGGCCGTTGTCGGCTTCGAGGACTTCGAAGCCGCTGTCCTCGAGGTAGGCGAGGATGCTTCGACGAACGGTGGCCTCGTCCTCGATGCTCAAGACGCGTGTGGGTTCAGTCATTGGAGGAGTATCCGCCCCAGGCGATCATGCGGCGGATGGTCTCGGCGACCGGGGCCATATCGCTCATGGGTTTTTTGAAGACGTGTTCCGGGCGCAATCCGATTGATCGCAACTCCCGCGGCATGCTGTAGCCGGCCGTGCCGGTGTGGATGAGGAAGAGCAGGTCGGGATCGCGGGCGTGGAGGGCGAAGATGGCCTCCTGCCCGTTGATGCCGGGGAGCCGCATGTCCATGATGCAGATCTGGAAGCCGGGGTCATTGTCGACGGTCTCGATGGCCTCTTCGCCGGAGGAGACGGTGACGACCTGCATGCCCTCGTCTTCGAGGAAGGCGGCGAGGTTGGCGCGAAGCGTGGCTTCGTCATCGACGATGAGGATCCGTGGTTCCACAACTCACCTTTCGGGGTCGATGGGCAGGCGGATGATGAAGCGGGCGCCCTGGCCCCGGGCGGACTCGACGCTCATGGCGCCCCTGTGCTGTTTGGTGATGATGAAGTAGGAGACGGAGAGCCCGAGGCCGGTGCCGACGCCGACCTCCTTGGTGGTGTAGAAGGGCTCGAAGACGCGCCTGCGGGTGTCTTCATCCATGCCGGGGCCGTTGTCGGCCACTTCGATGCGGACGTAGCGGCCGTCGCGTTCGATGTGGATGGTGATCTCCGGGGTGACGTCCTTCTCTTCCTCGGCGATGGCTTGCGCGGCGTTCTTGATGAGGTTGAGCAGGACTTGCTCGATCTTCGTTTTGTCGCACCGGACCTCGGGGAGATTGGGGCCGTATTCGCGGCGAATGGAGATGCGGCGGAAGTCATAGTGCTTCTTGAGGTCGTAGTCGTTCGCGGCCAGGCGCAGGACGGTCTCGACCATGTCGTCGAGGCGGCAGGGGGCGAAGTGGGATTCGCTGCGTCGGCTGAAGGCGAGCATGTCGGCGACGATCTTGGCGGCGCGGGCTCCGTCGGCGCGAATGCCGTGGAGGAACTCGAGCACGCCGCGGCGCTCGATGTACTCGCGAACGGCCTCGATTGTCGTGCCGGCCTCTTCGGCCACGGCGCGGTTCTTGGGGAGCTGGGGCGAGGTGCGACGCTCGATGTTCTGGCAGGCTTGCAGGATGCCGCCGAGGGGGTTGTTGATCTCGTGGGCCATGCCGGCGGCGAGGCCGCCGACGGACATCATTTTCTCGGTCTGGACCATCATCTCTTCGATTTGTACGCGCCCGGTGACGTCGTCGACGCGGATGACGGCGCCCTCGACCTCGTTCGCGACGAGGGGGTAGACGATCACGTCGTGGTAATGCAGTTCGCCGTCCCTGTTTTCCATCACAAATCGTTCTGACTCGAGGGGTTCGCCGCTGCGGATGGCGTCGAAGACCTTGTCGGCGACTTCGGCGAGCAAGGTGAAGACTTGGTCGAACGGTTTGCCCTCGGCCTCCTGGGCATCGCGTCCGGTGACGCGGGCGGCCTCGAGGTTCCAGAGGGTGATGATGCCTTCGCGGTCGACGCCGACGATGACGGAGGGCATGGAGTTGATGATGTTTTGCAGGTAGTGCCGCATGCGGGTCATCTCCTGCTCTGACCGCTTGCGTTCGGTGACGTCGCGGGAGCTGCCGACGAGCGCGAGGGGGGCGCCGGTTGCGTCGCGCACGATGGTGCGGTTCTCCGAGGCCCAGAGGTAGGCGCCGTTCTTGTCGCGCCAGCGGTATTCGACCTGGGACGAGGTCGCCTCGGCGGCGTCGTCTCCGTCGGCGGCGATGAGGCGCTTGAAATGGGTGCTGACGAGGAACCGGTCCTGCGGATGGATGCGATCGGCGATCTGGCGTGCGCCGAGGCGGTTCAGCTCTTCGGAGGAGAAGCCGGTGACCTGTAGTGCGGCGGGGCTGATGTACTCGTACTGCCAGGTGCGAAGGTTGAGTTCATAGAGGAGGTCGCGGGTGTTTTCGAGGACGTTGCGGAAGCGGGCCTCGCTGCGGCGCAGGGCCTCCTCGGCGCGGACGCGTTCCTCGATTTCCTTGCGTAGCTGGGCGTTCGCGGCGCGAAGGGCGTCGGTGCGGCGGTTGAATGCGTTGGCGAGTTCGATGAGCTCGTTGGGGGCGCGCTCGCCCATGCCCTGGAGGAAGTCGCCTTCGGTCTCCGTGAGGCCCATGAGGTACCGGCTCATGTGGCGGACGGGGCCGATGAGATCGCGGCGGAGCAGGATGAGCACGACGATCAGGGGTACGGCCAGGACAAGCGCGAGGGTGACGAGGATGCGTGCGGCGATGCGGGCGCCGGGGGCGGCGACCAGGCTTTCCGGGACGATGAGGACGACTTTCCAGTAAGCGCGGGGTACGTGGAAGACCGCGGCGACCGCGGGCGCCTTGAGGATGGGGTCGTCCGCAATGGTGGTGCGGCCGAGGAGTTTCGAGGCGCGGGTTTCCTCGCTGAGTACGTCGAGGGCCATGCCCATGGCGAGCTGTCCGGGCTGGTCGGGGGCGTCGTCGTTTGCGGCGGCCAGGGCGGCCGCGAGGTCCTCGTTGCCGGCCATGACCCATTTGACCTGGGTGCGGATGTCCTGGTTGACCTCGGCGGCGGCGGCGAAAACGGGTTGGTAGGCGGGATAGGCCTGGACGAGATCGGCCGCGGAAGGACGCCGGGCGGACTGGGGTTGGGCGGCGCGATCGCGGAGGGCGGCGCTGACGTCGGGCGGCATGGAGATGGGGTTGTTTCGGCGGTCGAGTATGAGGGCGTAGCCTTCGCCGACGGGGAGGGCGTGTTCGAGCTGGGCATCCATGCTTGCGGCGTCGACGTAGCAGACGGCGGCGCCGGCGCATTCGCCGTCCCGGTAGATCGGGGCGGCGCAGGCGATGAGGACGGCGCCGGTGGTTTCGTCCATGCGGGGGACGGTCCAGTAGGCGATGCCCGGGGGCAGATGGGCGACGGCGAGGCGCCACTCGGCGTTGAGACCTTGTCCGCCGGCCGCGGCGGGGTCCATGCGGCGCAGCGTGCCGTCGGGGAGGCGCTTCCAGGTCCAGAGGCGCGGGGATGGGCCATCGAGGTAGAGGGCGCCGCCGGCGATGATGCGGCGCTCGACGCCAGAGCGGAGGGTCTCGCCGAGGACGCGCAGGAGACGGGCTTCATCGGCGGACAGCGCCTCGGCCGTTCTGGCCATGGCGTAGGCCGTGGCTTCGGTCTGCGCCACGCGCTCGAGGGCGTTGGCGACGAGGCGGTTTCCGGCGGCCTCGACGTAGCGGTTGCCGCTCTGGCGCAGGATGGCGCCGCCGGAGTGCAACAGGACCCAGACCACGCCGACGATCATGATCGCCAGCATCACCGTGAACCGGAGGTACATGCGCCATTCGAGGCTGTTGTACCAGCGGGTCGCGGGTTGATCCGACGGCGCGTTCTTCGTCGTGTGTCGGTCCTCCGCCATTGTGCGGATACATCCCTCCGTTGGCCGCCGCGTCGCTCGGGACGCACCGTCCGCGCGCCCGCCCCAGCGAGGGGTATCGTACTTCGCCGTATGCGGCAAAACAACCTGAGTCGGCGCGGGCGGACTTGACACTGGACGGCGGGATACCCAGACTGGATGCCGATTCAGTTGGTTGTGGCGAGCGGATGCGATCGCCGGAGGAGCAGGCCCATGATGGACGATGGAAACGAGCACCGCGATGAAGACGCGACGGGCGCCGCTGACGAGACGCCGAAGGGTTCCGAGGTTCCTCCGCTGGAGGATTGGGGGCCTGACCGGGAATCGCGGACGTTGGCGATGATGGCGCACCTGCTGGGGGCGTTCACGGGGTTCGTCGGTCCGTTGGTTGTATGGATGCTGAAGCGGGAGACGGATGCGTTCGTGGACGACCAGGCGAAGGAGGCGATCAATTTCCAGCTCACCATCCTGATGGGGTGGGCCATCACGGTCGTGGCGTTGTTCGTGTGGGTGTGCGGCGCGGTGTTGCTGGGGGCGGCGCTGGGCCTGGCGCAGGTGATCTGCGCGGTGGCGGCGGCGGTGAAGGCGCAGGAGGGCGAGCCCTACCGGTATCCGTTCGCGATCCGGCTGATCAGTTGACGGGGCGTTGACGCGGGCGGAATGCGGCTAGATGGCGCGTTCGCGTTGGGAGGCGGCGTGGGCCATCCGGCGATCGGACTCGAGGATGGCGGGTCGTTTGCGTAAGGCGGCGCCGATCGCGGGGAAGCGCAGGAGGCGCTTTTTTTCGGCGCGGCAGCGATCGATCACGTAGAGGTAGGCGATGAGGCGTGCGGTGCGGTATTGCCGGGGGGAGGCGTAGTAGAAGGTGACCGCGCGCTCGAACAGGTGGGTGAGGGGGTCGCTGAACGCCGCGGGGCGACGGGCGTCGGCCTCCGACCATGCGATGAGGTCGTCGTTAGCGGGTCCGGCGGTGCGGCCGGCCGCATCGAGCCGTTCGTAGGCGGACAGGACGCGATCGAGCCAGAAGGGGATGGCGAGGTAGCCTTCGCTCTGGAGGTCGATCTCGAGGCGGATGGCGTCGGCGTCGTCCGGTCGTTGTCGGGCGAGGTACATGGTGCGCTCGGGATCCTCTTCGGGGATCATGCGGACGCGGGCTTTCTCGGCGGCGTCGCCGTAGTTGAAGCTCTCGAGGATCGACCCGCGCTGGAATTTGGCGCGGGAGAGCAGACAGAACTCCTGGAGGAGGGGGACGGCGACCTGGTCCTGGGCGAGGATGGCATCGAGCCGACGGTCCGAGCCGAAGAGCTCGGCGTTCCATTCCGTCGCGAGTTCACGGCAGAGGCCGGCCAAGGCAGGGCCGGCGCCGCGCGGATGCCTGCCGGTGGCGAGGGTGAGCAGGTTGACGAACGCATGGCGCAGGCGCCATCCGGTGCGGTGGAGGGCGTCGCGTTCCGACATGTAGCGGAGGAGGATGAGCCGGTCGATGGCGGTCCAGGCGGTCTCCTCGCTTGCCTGCCAGTCTTGCATCAGCGTGTCGGACCAGCGCTGGGCCCATTCGCGGAACTGTCGGGCGGTCTGGCTGCGGGGCGCGCGGCGGAGGTCGTCGAGGGCGCCTTGCGCGACGCGGGACTGGTCGAGAACAGGCGCGAGTTCGCGTTCGATCTCCTTGGGGGCCTCGGCGGAGATGAGCGGGGCGTCTGAGAGGGCGTCGTAGAGATAGGCCTTGTAGAGGTCCGTGATGAGGGCGTAGCGGACGTTCATGGCGCGCGTTGCGTTGACGAGGACGCGGCTGGTCTCGCAGAAATCGAGGCCGCGCTCGGCGAGGGCGGCGGGGGTCTTGAGGGCGTTGGGGAGCACGAAGTGGGCGGCGATAACGCCGTGCATATCGCGCTGCAACAGATATGACACCGCCGTGGTGTGGGACACGTTTCCGGGGCAGGCGACGGGGTCGGGGTCGCGCCAGCCCAGTTTCCCGAGGAATTCCTCCGCGAACCGGCTCTGGTCCTCTTTTGATGCGTCGGCGAGGCGCTGCCGCCATTCCTCGCACAGCCGGCTGAGGTCGTTGTCAGACGTCATCACTACGCGACCCCTTCTCCCTTCCGGACGTCGAATCCGGCGGCCTCGATCCGCCGCCATACTACATCGTCGCGTCGCCCGAGCAGATCCTCGCCGGCGGTCAGCATGGACCGCAGGCTCTCGGGCGGGTCGGCCAGGGCCGCGGTGAACTCGTCGACGGTCATGATCTCCGTCTGGACCTCTCCCAGCCCGCGCAGGTTCGGGCGGACGCCCGCGCCAGTCACCACGAGGACGCGATCGGCGTCCGGGTTCAGGAAGGCGAGGCGCACGCTTTCGTCGATGCTGAGGATGCCGCGTATGCGCTCGACATCCGTGCATGTTTTGAGGACAAGGCCGCGGAGTTCGGGGAACAGCGGGAACAGCATGTCGACTTGGTAGTAGGCGCGGTTGCCTTCGCTGTGTCGGTAGAGGAGGCCGAGCGCGGAGAGGCGCTCGAGTTCGCGTTGGACGGCGCGGATGGGCAAGCCGGTGGCGGCTTCGATCTGGCGCTGGTAGTAGGCGCGCCGCGGGTCGAGCATGAACAGCTTGAGCACGTGGGCGCGCGCCGCCGACGTGAACAGCGTCGCCAGCATGTCGATGGACAGGTTGTCCACCACGATCGATTCGGTCCCTGAGCCGGGCACCGGGCGCTGTCCTCCCGAGTTACGTATCTGGATCGGCATGAAGCAGGCCGGTACGCGAACTAGATGCCGATCCGCCTGCCACCGATACCATACGATTTGTAGTCGGCGGTGTCAAGCCTTTTCTGTGTCCGATCCTCCGAATACGCGCTTTGAGCACGTCCGGCGTGTTCTGACTCCGTCTGTGCGCCCAGTGATCCGCTTGCCACGAGAACGGGCACGCCTCGAGCACGCGGCCCGGCGGAATCCTACATGTGCGTTGGGCGGGACTGCGTATTCATACATTCCTGTATGTTCCGGCGATCCGCGGGGCGTCGGGGGAAGGGCGGACTTGGGCGCCGGGGGGCGGCGCGTCCGGACGTCCTCTTGCGCCGATCGGGCCTGTTCTTGCGGGGATTCGGTGAGCGGGCCTCGCGGATGGGTCGGTGCATGCGGGGGCGGGTGTGGGATTGGCACGCTGATTGCGGAATGCCAGTGGACGTCGTTCGGGGCGACGCGGTCGGTCTGCGGAGACGACGGCGGCGCGACGGGTCCGAGCCCGAATCTCGGAAGGCGCCGGGCCCCGGGCATGTGTAGAGGCCATTCGAGGAGGCAGTGAGGGATGCACCGTGAAGAAGATTGAAGCAGTGATCAAGCCGTTCAAGCTGGAAGAGGTCAAGGAGGCCCTGGCGGAGGTCGGGGTCCAGGGGCTGACGGTGACGGAGGTGAAGGGCTTCGGACGGCAGAAGGGCCACAAGGAGCTGTACCGCGGGGCGGAGTACGTCGTCGAGTTTCTGCCGAAGGTGAAGGTGGAGGTCGTCGTGGTCGACGCGAAGGTGGAGCGGACGATTGAGGCGATGACGAAGGCGGCGTCGACCGGACGGATCGGGGACGGAAAGATCTTCGTGACGACGGTTGAGGAGGCGGTCCGGATCCGCACCGGGGAGACGGGCGATGTCGTGGTTGAGTGAGGGGTTGGCGCGGCAGGCCGGGGATCGGCGGCAGCGCGAGCGGGGACGAAGTGGAAGCAGACGTAACGGAAGGAGCGGTTTGATGCGAAGACACAGGGATACGCCGGGCGGAGCGCGGGTGCGCGCCGGGCTGGCGATTGGGTTGCTGGTGTTGGGGTTGTCGGCGGGCGCGACGGCGCAGGAGGAGGCGGCGTCCGACGCCGCCACGGCGGCGTTGGTCGCGGAGGCGTTGGCGACGCCCGAGGTGATGATCAGCACGCTGTGGGTGATGATCGCCGGGTTCCTGGTGTTCTTCATGAACGCCGGTTTCGCGCTCGTGGAGTCGGGGTTCTGCCGGTCCAAGAACACGGTGAACATCCTGGCCAAGAATTTCATCGTGTTCGCGATCGCGTGTCTGACGTTCTGGGCGACGGGGTTCGCGTTCATGTTCGGCGACGGGAACGCGTTCATCGGTCTGTCCGGTCTTTTCCTGACCGGGGCGGATACGAGCCCGCTGACGGATGCGTCGGGCTACGAGGGCGTGTACAACGCGATCGCATGGGCGGGCGTGCCGCTGGAGGCGAAGTTCTTCTTCCAGTTGGTGTTCGCGGCCACGGCGGCGACGATCGTCTCGGGAGCGGTGGCGGAGCGGATCAAGTTCCAGTCGTACATTCTGTTCTCGGCGATGCTTGTCGCGATCATGTACCCGATCACGGGGCACTGGATCTGGGGCGGCGGTTGGCTGGGCGACATCATGGGCACGGGCTTCCTGGATTTCGCGGGGTCGACCGTGGTGCATAGCGTAGGCGGCTGGGCGGCGCTCGCGGGGGTGCTGCTGCTGGGGCCGCGGCTGGGCAAGTATCGGCCGGACGGGAGCGTGAACGCGATCCCGGGCCACAACATGGCGCTGGCGACGCTGGGCGGCCTGGTGCTGTGGCTGGGTTGGTTCGGGTTCAACCCTGGCAGCACGATGGCGGCGGACGGGGCGGCGATCGCGCATATCGCGACGACGACGGCGATGGCGGCGGCGGCGGGCATCGCGGCGGCGACGGCCTACGCGTGGGCGCGAATCGGCAAGCCGGACTTGAGCATGATGATCAACGGGTGTCTGGCGGGTCTGGTGGGCATCACGGCTCCCTGCGACGGCGTGAGCGTGTTCGGGTCGGTGATCATCGGCCTGGCGGCGGGCGTGCTGGTCGTGGAGTCGGTGCTGCTGTTCGACAAGATGCACATCGACGACCCGGTGGGCGCGCTGTCGGTTCACCTGACGAACGGGATCTGGGGCACGCTGGCCGTGGGTCTGTTCAACGTGGACGCCGGGCTGTTCTACGGGCACGGTGCGACGCAGCTCATCGTACAGGCGATCGGCGTGGTCGCGGTGGGCGCGTTCACGATGGTCACGTCGCTGATCCTGTGGTCGGTCACGAAGGCGATCCTCGGGTTGCGGGTCACGCCCGACGAGGAGTATCTCGGACTGGACAGGAGCGAGATGGGACTCGAGGCGTACCCGGAGGATGCGACGACGCAGGCCTATGCGCGCGCGGCGGAAGCCTGACGGACGGCGCAGCGTTTCCTGTAGAGAGGCTCCCCTTGCCCGCGGGAGGCGGCCGAAAGGTCGCTTCCCGCGGGCGGTTTTGCCGGGCGAGGCGGCGGGAGCGGGTTTTACTCGCGTCTGGGCGTGCCGTATGATCCCGGGATTGGCCGTGGATGAGGGAGGACGGAGCGCATGGGGCGAACGGCAGCGGTTTTCCGAGGACTCTTGACCGTCGTGACGTTGGTCTGCGTGGTGGTCGTCGTCGTGAGCGCGGCGTTGTTCTACTTCGCGGGGCGCATGCCGTTGGATGCGCCGTTGGCCCGGATGTACCGCGCGGAGACGGACATCACGGCGCTGGTGAACGCGTTGGAGCAGTACCGTGATCGGACGGGCGCGTTGCCGCCGCGCGGGGTGGAGGGGTTGGCGCTCGCGACGCAGGCGGTGTCGACGGAGATGAGCTATTTCGCGGAGGGCGCGCCGCCGGACCCGTGGGGTCGTCCGTACGTGTATGTTCCGGCGGGAGCGTATGACGCGCCCGAGTCCGGGGCGTTGCGCGACGGGGAGGGCGGCTACTGCGCGCCGGACGGATACCAGGTGTACTGCCTGGGCGCGGACGGGCTGACGGGCGCGTTCGGCGATCCGGAGCGGCGGGACGACATCACGAGTTGGGAGCCGGAACGTCCCTGGCGGGAGGCGTACCGCGCGTTGCACGCGGACTACCGGCGGTCGGGGGCGCCGTCGACCGAGGAATGACGAGGATGCATATCAGCCTGCCCTATGGAACGGATACGCAGTCGGCGGAGGTCCCGTGGGGTACGTTTCTGCCGACGCTGGATGTGGCGGAATGCCCGCTGCCGGCGGATCTGGACGCGCATATCCGGGACGCGCTTGGGCGCCCGATCGGCCTGGACCGACCGCTGACGGCGGCGGCGAGGCCGGGGGATCGCGTGGTGATCATCGTGTCCGACTCGTTCCGTCGGACGCGGATCGAACGGGTGTTGCCGCATCTGCTGGAAGGGCTGGCGGCGTCGGGCGTGCGGGAGCGCGACATCAGCTTCGTGTTCGCGACGGGTTCGCATCGGCCGCCGACGGCCGGGGAGCAGGAGCGGATTCTGGGGCGTGAGGTGTACGCGCGGTTCGGCGAGCGGGCGCATCCGCATGATCCGCGGGATGAGGCGAACTTGGTGCACGTGGGGACGACGTCGCGGGGAACGCCGGTGCGGCTGAACCGGCGGGCGGTGGAGGCGGACTGCCTGATCGTGACGGGCGCGGTGGTGTTCCACTACTTCGGCGGATTTGGGGGCGGACGGAAGGCGATCCTGCCGGGTGTGGCCGCGATTGACACGATCTCGCACAACCACGCGATGAACCTCGACCCGGTGAGCGATCAGTTGAACCCGGCGGTGCGGATCGGGGCGCTGGACGGCAACCCGGTGGCCGAGGACATGCTGGAGGGGTCGCGGCTGGCGCGGTGCGCGGGGATCGTGAACACCGTGCTGGACCGACGGGGCGAGATTGCGGGGGTGTTCGCGGGGGAGCTGGACGCGGCGCATCGGGCGGCGTGCGAGATGGCGCGGAGCTTGTACGCGGCGCCGATCGACGAGCGGGCGGATCTGGTGATCGCGTCGAGCGGGCCGACGAAGAACTACGTGCAGACGCACAAGGCGCTGTACAACGCGTACCAGGCGGTGAAGCCGGAGGGCCGGATCATCCTGCTCGCGCGGTGCGAGGAGGGGCTCGGAGGGGAGCAGTTCGCGCAGTGGGTGCGGCTGGGGTCGCGGGAAGCGATCATCGCGGCGCTGCGGCGGCGGAGCGAGATCAACGGGCAGACGGCGTTGTCGACGGTGGAGAAGGCGCCGATTGCGGTGATGGTGACGGACATGGCCGAGGCCGATGTGCGGTTGCTCGGGGCGCGGAAGGCGGGGTCGCTGTCTGAAGCGCTGGAGATGGTGCGGCCGGAGCTGCCGGGGGCGCCCGTGGTGCGGTTGATGCCGTCGGCGGCGTATACGGCGGCGCTGTTCGAGGAAACGGGCTGAGGGGGCATAGGGCGGCGGCGCGCGCGCGGCCGAGGCAGGGGCTCCGCAAGGGGCTCCGCAAGCGGTTCGGGCTGAAGCGGTTAGCGCCGGGGCGCGGGTCCGCGAGGGCGCGTTGACAGTTGACTTGTCAATCTTTATTTTGCTACGCTACTCGGTACGCTTTGTATGGAGGCAAGGGATGCCATGAGCACGCTTGTCGTGTCCCTCTCGGCCTTGCCCGACGCAGGGGCGTCAGTGGACTGCACCCTCGAAGAGGGCGCGTTGCGGCCGCAAGGAGAACCGGAACTCGGCGTCACGGCGGTGCGGGTTCAGGGCGTTCTTGAGCCGATCGGCGGAGAGTACCTGTTTCGCGGCGCGCTGACGGGCGCGTACGGATCGGTGTGCGACCGGTGCCTCGCGCCGATGGCGTCGGCGTTTCGGATCGAGGCGTACTGGGTTTTCCAACATAGTGCGTCGTCTGAGCTGCTTGATGTGTGGGGCGAGGACGATGACGAGGCGGACGAGCGGGATGAAGACGGTCCACGCCTGGGTTATGTGGCAGGCGGAGAGATCGATCTCGCTCCGTTGGTCTGGGAAGAGCTCGTTCTGGGATATCCCGCGAAGTTCATCTGTCGGGAGGATTGCGCCGGGCTTTGCATGGCGTGCGGAGCGAATCTGAACGAGACCGAGTGTGGTTGTCAAGAGACGCAGGATTCAGGCTCCCCATCGGGGGGGCGAGGCCTGGCGAAGTTGGCGGAGATGTTCCCTGACTTGAAGCCGAAGGTCGAGGAGTAAGGTTGTGCCGGTACCCAAGAGACGAACGGGCAAGACGCGCAGGAACACGCGCCGCGCTCACCAAGCATTGACTCCGATTCAGTTGGCGGAATGCCCGAGCTGCGGGGAGCGGATCCCGACGCATCGGGTGTGCCCGAAGTGCGGGCATTACAAGGACAAGCTGGTCGTCCAAGTCGAAGGTGACTGATTCGCCGGGCGCACCCTCCCCGGGATAGGAGACCCATGCGGATCGCACTCGATGCCATGGGCTCAGACCGAGCCCCGATGATCGAGGTGAAGGGCGCCATCGAAGCGAGCGATGCCAATCCCGATGTCGAGATTGTCCTGGTAGGCGACCAGCCGACGCTGGAGCGACACTTGGCGCAGTTCCCGCGCCGATCCAACATCACCATCCGGCACGCGTCCGACGTGATCACGATGGACGACGCGCCGGTGGCCGCGGTGCGTCGTAAGAAAGACGCATCGCTGTTGGTGGGGATGCGGATGGTGAAGACGGGGGAGGCGGACGGGATTGTGAGCGCCGGAAACACCGGCGCGGTCCAGGTGGCGGCGCGCATCGTGCTGGGCCCGATTCGGGGCGTGGCGCGGTCGGCGGTGTGTCAGCAGTTGCCTTCGTTGGGCAGTCGCGGCACGCTGTTGATCGACATGGGCGCGAATGTGGATTGCAGCGCCCGTCACCTGTGCGAGTTCGCCGAGATGGGGGTGGTGTATGCGGAGCGGGCGCTGGGCTACAAGAACCCCCGGGTGGGTCTGCTGAACATCGGTACGGAGCAGCTCAAGGGCAACGAGCTTTCGAAGGCGGTCCACCGTAACCTCACCGCGGCCAAACACATCAACTTCGTCGGGAACGTGGAGCCCATGGGGGTGTTCCAGGGCGAGGTGGATATCGCTGTGTGCGACGGTTTCATGGGCAATCTCGTGCTGAAGACCAGCGAGGCGGTGGCGTTCTATGTGGGGAAGACGCTGGAACGCGAGCTGAAGTCGCGCTGGATCAGTCGGATCGGGGCGGCGCTGTGTCTGGGGGCGTTCAGTCGGTTGAAGCAGCGGGTGGATCCGAATGACATGCCGGGGGCGCCGTTGTTGGGTGTGAACGGCGTGGTGATCATCACGCATGGCAGCATCAAGTCGAGGGGGATCGCGAACGCGATCTACGGGGCGAGCCGCTCCGTGGAGTCGCGCATCAACGAGTTCATTCGCAAGGAGATCGAATCCTTGCGGCATCACGAGAACAACAAAGCGGCGCTGGGAGAACAGCATGGCGGCTGAGTTGGCGTTTCTCTTTCCCGGACAGGGCAGCCAGACGCCCGGCATGGGGCGCGACCTCGCGGATGACGCGGCGACGCGGCCTTATTTTGAGCAGGCGGCCGAGGCGGTGGACGGTCTGCTGGAGGTGATGTTCGAGGGCCCGGCGGATCGGCTATCGCAGACGCGGTACGCGCAGGTCGCGTTGCTGACGGTCGGCGTCGCGGCGTCGGAGGCGCTGAAGCGGCGCGGGGTTGGGCCGACGGTCTGCGCGGGGCACAGCCTGGGCGAGTTCACGGCGCTGGTATGCGCGGGCGCGCTGACGTTCGAGGATGGGTTGGCGCTGGTCGAGCTGCGGGGCCGCTGCATGTCCGAGTCGGTCCCGGAAGGGGCGATGGCGGCGGTCATGGGGCTGGATCCTGAAGCGATCGAGGCGGCGCTGCCGGAAGGCGCGCAGGTGGCGAACTACAATGGGCCGCAGCAGACGATCATCTCGGGAAGCCGGGAGGCGGTCGCGGCGGCGGAAGGGGCGCTGAAGGCGGCCGGCGCGAAGCGGGTGATGCCGTTGCCGGTGTCGGGTCCGTTCCATTCGCCGCTGATGCGCGAGGCGGCGGCGCGATTCCGGGAAGCGGTGATGGCGGCGGCGCTCAAGGCGCCCGCGTGCGCGTTCGTGTCGTCGGTGAGCGGCGAGCGGGTGGGGGATGCGGAGACGATCCGGGCGCTGCTGGCCGACCAGATCACGTCGCCGGTGCGGTGGACGTCCGTGATGCGGACGCTGGGCCCGGTTGCGGCGCTGGAGGTCGGTCCGGGACGCGTGCTGCAGGGGATCGCGAGACGCATGGACGGCGGCCCCGTCGTCCGGTCCGCGGGAACCGTCGCGGATATCGAGGGGGTCTGCGCCGCGTCGGCATAGCGCGGCGGCAGACCGGCGGACGAAGGAGCTATCGTGAGTGACACGCATACTACAGATCTGACGGGCAAGGTCGCCTTGGTCACGGGCGGCACACGAGGCATCGGCAGGACGTGCGCGCTGTTCCTGGCGCGCGACGGCGCGCGCGTGGCGATCTGCGGACGCAACCCGAACACGGCGCGCGAGGCGGCGGAGGGGATCGCGGCGGAGTGCGGCGGCGACGTGCGCGGATACGGCTGCGAGATCAGCGAACCGGGGTCTGTGGCTGGCTTGGTCAAGCAGGTCGCGGCCGAGCTGGGGCCGATCGGGATTCTGGTCAACAACGCGGGGATCACGCGGGACGGGCTGTTGATGCGGATGAAGGACGACGACTGGAACGCGGTGCTTCACGCGAACCTGTTCGGTGCGTTCTATGCCTGCCGGGCCGTGGCGCGCGACATGGTGAAGCAGCGCTGGGGCCGGATCATCAACGTGTCGTCGATCATCGGGCTGCGCGGGCAGGCGGGACAGGCCAACTACGCGGCGTCGAAGGCGGGGCTGATCGGGTTCACGAAGTCGCTCGCGCAGGAGTTCGGATCGCGGAACATCACGGCGAACGTGGTTGCGCCGGGCTACATCGAGACGGACATGACGGCGGTCTTGAGCGAAGAGCACCGGAGCGGCATACTGAGTCAGGTGCCGTTGGGCCGCCTCGGCTCGTGCGAAGACATCGCGCACGTGGTTCGTTTCCTCGCGGGCGAGGGCTCGGGCTACATGACGGGTGCGGTGTTGCAGGTCGACGGCGGGTTGGGAATGTAGCGACGGCTTCGAGACAACCGGAGCTGGGTTTATCACATGCGCAGGAACTCCCATAGACTGATCATCGCGCTCGCGCTGTGCCTGGCGCTGGCGCTCCCCGGATGCGTGGTCTTCCGGACCGCGGGCAAGGCGGTTGGAAGAGGTGTCAGCATCACGGGCGAGGCGATCCAGGCCGTGGTTCCGTAACGACGATGGCGCGCACGCAGATCGCGCTGGCCCTGCACGCCGGGACGACGGATGAGATGTTGCGAGCGCTCGAGGCGCAGGCGGGCGCGGCGGATCTCGTCGAACTGCGGATCGACGGGATGACCGAATGCGATCTGCCGCGGCTGCTGCGGGAGCGGCCCTGTCCCGTGATCGTGACGTGCCGCGCGGCATGGGAAGGGGGCGCGTTTCGGGGCGACGAGGCGGAGCGCGTGGGGCTGTTGCTGGAGGCCGCGGCCCTGGGCGCGGAGCACATCGACTGGGAGCTGGCCGCGCCGACGGCGCCTCCCGCGTCGGGGTCGTTGGGCGGTACGCGCGTGATCCGGTCGGCGCACGATTTCGCGGGCGTTCCGGACATGGCGGCGTTGTACGAGCGGTGCGTCGCGGCGGGGGCGGACATCGCCAAGATGGTCGGGTTCGCCCACGATGCGCTGGATGCCCTGGCGGCGCTGCGAACGCTTCGGGCGGCCGATACGCCGACGATCGCGCTGGCGATGGGCGAGGCGGGGTTGGTCAGCCGGATTCTCGCGATACGGTATCGCGCCTACCTCACCTTCGTGAGTCCGAACGACCGCGCCGGCACGGCTCCGGGACAGATCAGCGCGGACGCCTTGCGGGACGGGTATTGCGCGGACCGGATCACGGCGGAGACGCGTTGCCTGGGCGTGCTGTGCGCAGGCGGCGTCGAAGCGCTCGCGCCGGAGTTGGCGGGGCTGAACCGACGGATCCGGGAAGCGGGCGTCGACGCGACGGCGGTTCCGTTGGTCTGCGGCGAGGCGGACCCGGACGCGGTGATCGAGGCGTATGCGAGGTTCGGGTTTGACGGGTTCGCGGCGGTCGGACCTGTCGCGCCGACAGGGGGCGATGTCCAACTGCATGGGCGCGCTGTCCCCGGCGGCGGGGACGCGCTGAGAAGGTTTGCCGAGGCGGTCGTCGCCGAGGCGTGAGGCCTGAACCGCTCGTTCTCTCCTTCCAGGGTTATTCCGGCCGAAGGACGTAGACGCCGTAGGGGACGATCGGCAAGGTGAGGCGCCCGTCGACGACCTCGGCCGACTCGCCTGTGGCATCGTCGGTGTAGCGCGTGGCGTTCATGGCGTCGAGCCCGGAGAGCGTGAACACCAGCGGGCCTTCCCATTCGTTGGCGGCGATGATCCAGGTCTTGCCGTCGACTTCCTTGGCGAGTAGACGCACATCGCGATCGACGGAGCCGTAGGTCGGGGCGTAGCTCACGGCGAGGTCGATGTCGGCGTCGGGCGCGCTGAGCACGGGCTGCAGGTCGCTGAGCTCGCCGACGAGCTTGAGCAGATCGTCCCAGAGCTCACTGTCCTTCTCGATGTACGCCGTTCCCCAGTACAGGATGGCGCGCGCGCCGCGTACGATGGCGTCGTAGGCCATGAAGCGGGTCTCGTCATGGGTGGGGCGGCGCAGTTGCTCGCGTTCCTCCTCCGGACGCTCAGGCAGGATGTCGCCCCAGCCGAAGCCTTGCAGGACCATCCAGACCGGCTTGCTCGGCGCGGAGCGCTGCATGCGTTCGGTGTAGGCGCCGACGGAGGAGGGGGTGCGGTTCGAGAGATCCGAGTGGCGGACGCTGTAGCCTTCGGGGATCGGGTAGATGTCGCAGCCGACCATGTCGGCGGCCTGGCCGAACGCGGTCAGGTCGGCGAGGGTGTTGCGGGGCGCGTGGTTCATCCAGACGGGATGTTTGGGGTCGAAGGCGCGCAGGGCGGCGTAGCCTCGGAGCAGGCCCTGTTGCAGCGTCTCGGCCTTGGCGGCGGACTCGGACATGTTCAGACCCGTCACCGGGGGCGTCTCGCCCAAGGCTTCCCAGATGCTATCGGCGAGGCGTTCGGATTCGGCGTAGAGCGCTTTGCCGCGCAGGCGGTTGGCCTCCGTGAGGCGCTCGGAGAGCTCCTCGGCGAGGGCGCGGTCGTCGAGCGCGGCGATGCGTTCCTCGAGCAGAGCGGGCTCGCGTGCAATGCGCCAGCCTTCCGCAGTGTGCCAGCAGTTCCACAGGGCTTCGTCGGGCACTTCCCATACGGCGAGGGCGGGGTGGGCGGCGAGCGGCTCGGCCATGGCGAGGAGCGCGTCGCGGCGTTCGGCGTCGTCTTCGGGGAGATCGATGGCCATGCCGGTGTTGACCCAGGCCCAGGCGCCGTGGGCGTGCAGGCGATCGAGGGAGTCGATGTTCGGACTCGCCTGGACCAGGTTGAAGCCGGCCTGGACAGCGCGTTCGAGGTCGGCGTCATCCTCCGGGTTCTCGTAGAGGCCGAGGATGAAGACGCGCTGTCCGTCGACGACGGCCATGCGGTCCGTGTCGATCTGCATGTCGACTCCGGAAGCGGGGACGGCGGTGAACAGCGCGGCGGCGACGGGAACGAGCAACGACTTCGCGGTCATGGGATGAACCCCCTTCGTTGTCAGCCGGGCCGTTCGCGGGCGCGGCGTTGATCCTGGGGATCATCGTAGCGGCGGCGGGGCGGTTTGGCAAGCGTTGCGTTCGGGAGGCGGTGCGTCAGGCGGCCTGCAGTACGTCGGCGAACTCGTCAGGTTGCGACCAGCGCGTCACTGTGGACACCTGCTCTGCGAGCCGGAAATCCTCGTCGCTCCAGACATCGAGCGTGTCGTCGAACAACGAGACGAACCTGAGGGCTTCGGGTCCGACAGCCAGGTGATTGAGGTCATAGAACGCCGTGTGGACGTTGCTGACGACGGACCGGGCCGCGGATCGGCTGCCCGTGCTCAGGACATAGACGAGAGAACTGCGCTGGACAGCGCGGACGTGGAAGTCCGGCGTCCACACTCGGCCTGAACGGCCCGCCAGCTTCACGCCGCGTTCGAAGCGGAGTCCGCGCTCGGAGAGGGCGTCCGCCACCTCATCCGTCAGGGACTCGACCGATCTCGTGCGGAACGTGAACCAGAGGTCCGAGACGCGCAACGCGGCCTGAGCAACGCGGAGAACAACCGCTGACAACTGGTCGCCTTCCCTGCAACGCGCGGTCAGCATGCCTCTGGAGAACTCGACGCCGTGGGTCTGACACACATCGTGGATCAGCGCGGTCTGTTTGGGAGTTCTGCGAGGCGCAACAGTCTGCATGCGCAGCCAGCCTACGGCCTCGCCCAAGTCGGTCACGAGCGTCGGCTTGCCGTCACCCATCGGCTTGCAGAACACGTCGATGTTATCGCCGTCCGGGTAGAGATACGGCGTGCGGATACGTTGGTACTCTCCGTGCGGCGTGCACTGGAACAGACGAGGAAGACCGGCCTCGAAGTCGCGGCAGACGCTGAGGGGGTTCATGGGAACAGCTCCTCTTGGCGAGGCGGCGGGGCGTGCAGAGTCCCGTTGTGCGTCAGCTTCGCCTCGGTGCAGAACTGGCGCCACACGGCAACAGGATCCGAGGCCGACGCCGTTATGTCATCCGGTACGTAAGCCACCTTGTCTCTAGACCCGTCCGTCCACTTGTGTTTGTGCTTCTCTCCGACCTGGTTGCAATTCGGGTTGTGGTGGTCCTTGCCAAGGTCCAGACCGTAGACCCGTCCCGTTGTCTTCAGGATTAGTGCGAGCGAGAGAGCCGGTATGGATGGATTGTACCTGCCCCGCACGAAGAGGGGCCAACCCGCATCTGATTCCACTTCGGCGCAGAACTCGACAGAGGGTGAGCGGTCTTCATCCGTTCCCCAGACGATGTCGCCCTCGATGCGTTTGGTGTCGTCGCTCAGTACCTTCTCGAAGTCAGCGTTGGTTAGCGCCATGTCACCGCCCTTCCGTGCCCTACAACGGCCTCATCGTGCAGCATGAGATGAACACGCTGCAAGCTTGGCAAGCCGAGCAAGCGTGGTCTGGCGCCCCGCTCAGCGGATCTCGGCGCGCCAGGTGATGCGGCGGAAGAGGCGTTTGGCGGCGGCGTCGGGGTTTTCGGGGTCGAGGGCGCGGCATTCGATGTCATAGGCGCCGGGCTTGGGGAAGCGGAAGGCGCAGGTCTGTTCGCGGGAGAGGATTTCATCGTCGACGCGCCACTCGTAGCGTTCGAAGCCGTCGGGGGCCATGAGGCGGAAGGTCTCGTTGGCGCGGCGACGGATGGGGATCGCGGGTTCGGGGTCGACGCGGAGGGCGCCTTCCCAGCCGGCGACGACGGCGCCGTTGTCGCGGACTTCGACGGCGAGTTTGAGCGGCCCGACTTCGTCGAGCGGGAGGCGGAGCACGTTCTCTCCGTGTCCTTCGAGGACGGCGATGTCGTTGACGACCCAGGTGAACCAGCGGTTCGGGTGGGGTTCGAGGTCGAGGGTGAGGATGGCGCCTTCGGTGTAGGAGTCGGGGAGGGAGATCTCGAGGTTCTCGCGCCAGAGCGGCTTGGCGAGGCCGTAGCGGATGCGCACGGCTTCCTCGGTCTGGCCGAGCATCTCGGCGTCGCGTTCGATGATCGTTTCCTCGTCGGCGAGGGTGGCCAGCACGGGGACGACGATCTGTTGACCGTCAGCGTGGACGCGCAGATCGTAGGAGCCCGCTTCGACGCGGTCGGGACGCGTGGCGACGCGGACGACGCCGGGGCGCTCGGCGGGGACGAGGACGTGGAAGAAGCGGGCGTAGGGACCGTCGATGGCGGCCTTTTCGATCCGCGCGGGGACGGCGCGGGTCTCGTCGGCGTAGATGCGCACCTCGCCGGCGGACCGGATGGCGGGCAGTTCGATAGCTTCGGGATCGGCGACCAAGGTCGAGGGAAGGAGCGACTCCTGGGCGAACGGGCCGGGCGCAACGCAGAAGAGCGCGATTGCGATGGCGACCGTGGGGGTGCGAAGCTGGACGACCGTGTTGAGGCGATGCATGGGCGTATCCCTCGTCTTTGCTCCGGGGGCCGGGGCCGACCGGAGGGGGCGATTCCGTATGTACTGAGTTAATGCCGCAGTTCGGCGCAGGGTTCCCGGGGTCAGCCGCCGTACCCGATGGATTCGAGTTGTTCGCGCAGTTCGTCGGGGACGCCGTCCATGAGGACGGGCTCCGTGGCGCGGTTCTCGATGAACGCCTGCATCTCGGTCATGACGCGCTCGAGGTCGATCTCGCGGGGATCGCCGCCGCCGGCGCGGTTCTCCTGTTCGGCGTCGTCGACCAGCAGATCAAAGAAGGCGACGGGCGGGGTCTGGCGCGGATTGTCGGGGTTGGCGTGGATGAGTTTGGCGTCGAAGGTGCGGACGGCCTGGAGTACGTTGTTTTCGAAGTCATTCTCGGCGTAGACGAATGCGGTCTCGGCGTTGCCGAAGCGGCCGTCGGGGCCGACGAGCGTGAGGCCGGCCATGTCTTCGGGGACCGGCGCGCCGGCCCAGGAGAGCATCGTGACGGGGAGGTCGATGAGGCGGGCGAAGCTCTCGTTGACCGCGCCGCCGAGCATGCCGCCGGGCAGCTTGATGACCATGGGCACGTGGAGCACCTCGTCGTAGAGGGTCTGGCCGTGCCACCAGCCTTCGTGGTCATAGAACTCTTCGCCGTGGTCGGCGGTGATGATGATGAGGGCGTCGTTGTACAGGCTGCGTTCGCGGAGGGCGTCGAGGTAGGCGCCGACATGTTCATCGAAGTAGGCGATCTCCTGGTCGTAGGCGTCGCGCATGAGGTCGCGGTAGGGATCCGGGTCGGGGTCGCCGAGCTGGGCGCGGGCGTAGCCGACGCCGGGCCGCTTCCAGTCCATGAAGGGGTCGTGCGAGTCCATGTAGTGGAGGAAGAGCAGGAAGGCGGCGTCCTTGGGGCGGTCGGGTCCGTCGATCCAGGCGAGGGCGTGCCTGGTTACGGATTCGGCGGGTTGGTAGAAGTCGCCGACGCGCATGCCGCGTCCGGTGAGGGGGCCGACGACGCGGAGGATGACGCGGCGCAGGACCTCGTAGAGCGAGAGCCGCGCGGCGGAGGGCGTCGCGCCGAGATAGAGGTCGGGTTTGAGATCGACGTAGCCGTGGAACCCCTGGTTGAAGTTGTAGACCGAGGTGATGTTGGGGTTGTTGGCGTAGCCCTGCGTGTAGTAGCCGTTGTCGGAGAGCGCCTCGGCGAAGGTGTCCAGCTCGTCGCTTAGCATCGAGACCTTGGCGGTGGCGGCGTGGGACTCGGGGTAGCGGCTCGTGAAGAGGCTCGCGAACGAGGGTTTGGTCCACGATGCCTGGGAGAAGGCGTGGTTGAACACGATCGCATCCTGGGCGAAACGGGCCAGGTTCGGCGTGGTCGCCGCGGCGTTGGGGTTGAACAAGGGCAGGGCGTCGGCGCGGAGCGCATCGGCCACGATGAGGTGGATGTCGGGGCCGGGGCGCGCGTCGGGCGGCGTGAACGCGATGTCGCCGTGGTGGTCGGTCCCGCCGACCCATGCGAAGGCGCAACCCGCGACGATGCAGGCGGCATAGATGCCGAGGCCCGCAGCGACGACGGCCGTGCGCCGGCGGCGCGTGCGGCGCAGGGCGAGCCACGCAATGAACGCGAGGAGCAGGCCGATGCCGATCGCGGCGGCGAGGAGGAGCAGGTTCTGGGTGAGCGTGACGGCGTGGCCGGAGAGCACATCCCGTTGGAAGCGGAAGCGGCCGAGCACGAGGGCGGCCGCGGCGCCGAGCAGGCCGAGACAAGTTGCATAGGCCGCGGGGGCCTTGGGCAGGCGGTCGACGGCGAGGCAGGGCAGGAGGAGGGCGGCGGCGATTCCCGCGCCGGCGCAGGCGAACAGCAGGCCATAGACGAGCGGACCCCACCACAGGGCGGCGGCTTCGTCGAGGCCGGCCAGCGTGCGAACGACCCAGAGGGCTTCCGCGCCGCCGGCGAGGGCGCCGGCGGTGAGCCCCGCGAGCACGGCGGCGATCAGGAGTTCGACGATGCGAACGCGGTAGCAGCGCACGGCGTCGGGGGCGATCAGGGCGGCGGGGCGGTCTTGATGGGCCAAGGCGTCGCGCACCTGGTCCATCTCCGCTTCGATGGCGTCGCGCGAGGGGCGCGTTGTGAAGAGGAGGAGGGGGAGGCTGAGGATAAGGGGGACGATCTCGCCGGCCCAGAGCCCGAGGTGGCCGGCCATGACGGCGGGGGCGGCGCCGGATTTGGCGCCGAGCAGGAAGCCGAAGCCGAACTCGCGCACGCCCGCGCCGCTGACGGTCGGGGCGATGATGGCGCCGACGATGACGAGGGGGCTGGCGAAGAGGATGTCGGTGAGGGTGAGATGGGGGGCGCCGATCGCGGAGGCGGCGCCGAAGTACATGAGGCAGATGCCGAGGTGCACGCCGAACCCGAGGCCGACGGCGGCGAGGAGTTCGACGCGACGTCCGCCGTAGGCCGTGATGGCGAGGGCGAGTTTGTCGACCTTGGCGCGGAGGAAGCGGGGCGCGGGCAGCACGGCGACGAGCACCTGCATGACGCGCGGGTTCATGAGGAGGAGCAGGGCGACGGCGATGAATCCCGCGAGGGCGAGGAGGACGACGGCCAGGAGAATGAGGTTGATATCGAGCAGACGAACGCCCAAGGGCAAGGTGAGGAAGACCAGGAGGAACAGCGCGATGAAGCCGGTGAGCTTCTCGACGACGATGACGGTGGTGCATTTGATGACTTCGCCGGTGTGGCGGGCGGATTCGACCAGGCGGTAGCCGTCGAGGCCGAGGGTGCCGGGAAGGAACAGGCCGACGGCCCGGCCGAAGAACCAGCACTTTGCAAGGTACCACAGGGGGATCGAGAGGCCCTGGCCGCGCAGAAGCATGCGCCAGCGCAGGATGCCGCAGCCGATGCCGGCGAGTTTCATGAGCACGGCGAAGGAGAACCAGAACGCCGCCGTGCCGGTATCGACGTCACGGAGGACCTCGACGAGGCTCCAGGGGGTGATGCCCTGGAACAGGTCTTCGGGGAGGTTGAAGGTCTGGGGGCGGAAGATGACGGTGAACGCGGCGACGACGAACAGGAGCTTGACGGCGAAACCGACGATGCGTTTGGTATTCATACCCTCTCTTTCCCGGCGCTGCCTGGACGGGACGGCGACACGCAGCGCCCAGACGGCGCGGAAAGCATTCTGCACGCGCGGGAGATGTTGCGCAAGCCGCGTTGCGTTGGGAGCGGGTCTCGTTGACTGTCGGGAGAGCGGGGACTAGACTTCGACGGTATGCACGAAGAAGACGCGTCGCCACAGGGGAACGATACGGATGCCGTTGCGGGGGGCGGGCGGAATGGCACGCCGATGGCGTTCATCATCAGCTCGCCGCGGTCGGGCAGTACGATGCTTGAGCGCATTCTGGAGGCGCACAGCGCGATTCTGGGAGGGCCGGAGCCGCATCTGCTGACGCCGCTGGCGCACTTGGGCGTGTGGGCGAACGTCGAGAAGGCGCCGTATGACCACGTGCTGGCGGCGGAGGCGCAACGCGCGTTCGTGGAGCGGCTTCCGGGGGGCGAAGCGGACTACTGGGCGGCATGCCGGGCGTACTGCGACGCGCTGTACGGGCGGCTGTTGGAGGCGTCGGGCAAGCGGATCATGCTGGACAAGACGCCGGCGTATGCGTTGATCTTGCCGTTCCTGGCGCATGTGTTTCCGGACGCGCGGTACATCGTGCTGTCGCGGCACCCGGCGGCGACGCTGGCGTCGTATGCGAACTCGTTCTTCGATGGGGACTACGCCGCGGCGTATGCGTACAACCCGATTCTGCGTCGCTACGCGCCCGCGATGGCGGCGTTCTTGCGTCGGCGCGACGTCGCCGCGCTGCACGTGCGGTACGAGGACCTGGTGATGGCGCCGGAGGCGTGGGTGAAGCGGATCCACGCGTACCTCTGCGTGCCGCATGAACCGGAGACGATCGACTACGGCGCATCGGGCGGGGGCGAGGCGGCGTCGCGCGGGGGGGCCGGATCGCTGGGCGACCCGATCGGGGTGGGGGCGCATCGGAGGCCGAGCACCGCGAGTCTGCACAAGTGGGCGGCGGAAGTCCGGGAGGACACGCGAAAGCGGGCGTTTCTGGAGAAGGTGATCGCGGAGCTGGACCCGGCGGACCTGGCGGAGCTGGGGTATCCCGTGGAGACGCTGTGGGCCCCGCTGACGGAGGGGGCGGATGCGCCGGTTCGGCCGCCCGGACGGAGACGGTGGACGCGCTATCGGCTGCAGCGGCGGATGATCGTGGGGTTGCGGGGGATGACGCAGAAAACGCCCGCGCTTCAGCGGTTGTTGCGGACCGTTCGGCTGGGGTGCGATGTGCTGTTGCGGGAGTAGGGGAAGGGGAGGTGCGCGACGCGCTGTGCTATGCTGAAGGCCGGCGGGGGCGCAGGCGGACTGGTTGTGACATTGGGGAACGCCGAAGGAGCGCCGTAAGGTGATGTTGAGACTGCGCGGACGGCATGTTGCGCTGCTGGTTGCGGCGGCGGCGTTGATGGTCGCGATGTCGCCGGGCATGCGGGTGCGGCGGCCGGTGGGCCCGGGGGCGTGGTACCCGGCGGACGCGGCGCAGCTCTATGCGGCGGTGATGCAGTATACGAACGAAGCGGAGACGGCGTCGCGCGGGGGGCGGCTCGTGGGGCTGATCGCGCCGAACGCGCCGTATCCCTTGTCGGGTCCGACGGCGGGGCGGGCGTACGCGCTGGTGCATCCGGGGCAGTATGACCGGGTGCTGGTGATGAGCCCGGCGCACTATGCCCGGTTTCGGGGGTGCTCGATCGCGTCGGTTCAGTGCTATCGCACGCCGTTCGGGGATGTTCCGGTGGAGCCGGAGCCGGTGCGGCGGCTGACGTGGTCGACGCTGTTCTCGCTGCGGTCGGTGAGCTATCGGCCGGAGGTGTATCGCCGAGGGGAGCGGGTGATGATCCACGAGCGGGAGCACGGGATCGAGGTGCAGTTGCCGTTCCTGCAAGCGCGGCTGGGAACGGAGTTTGCGATGGTCCCGGTGCTGGTGGGCGATGTCGTTGACCGCGACGGCGAGTTCGACCAGCATGCGTTCGATACGATCGTGGGCGCGTTGTCGGATGTGGTGGATGACGACACGCTGATTGTGGCGAGCGCGAACCTGACGCATGTGGGTCCGGAGTATGGTTTCACGCCGTTCCGGGGGGATCTCGTGAAGGGGGTGGAGGCGCTTGACGCGGAGGCGCTGAGTTACATCATTGATCGGGACATCGCGGGGTTCCGGGCGTATCTGGAACGGACGCAGAATGTGATCCCGGCGGCGCGGACGCTCGAGCTGCTTATGGCGCTTCTGCCTGAAGGGGCGATCGGCGTTCCGCTGCACTATGAGACGAGCGGGCGGTTGCTGGATGATCCGGACTCGACGGTGAGCTATGCGGCGGTGGCGTTCTTCGACCCGACGCGTCCGCCTGCCGAGGAGAAGCCGGTGCGGCTGATCACGTCGAACCCGGACGAGGCGCCCGCGGCGGACGACGACGGCGCGGAGGGGGAAGAAGCGGCGGCGCCGTCGGCGAGGGAGGACAACGATGGATCGTGAGAGGTCGTTGACGGAGGACGAAGGGCGGACGCTGCTGCGCATCGCGCGCGACGCTTTGACGGCGTGGCTCGAACGGGGCGCGCTGGCGGACCCGGAGCGATACCCGCTGACGGAGTTGCTGCGCGAGCCGCGGGGCGCTTTCGTGACGTTGCGGCGCGGGGGGGAGCTGCGGGGATGCATCGGCCATGTCATGCACCAGTATCCGCTGGCGCGGTCGGTGCGGGACAACGCGATCGCCGCAGGGACGCGCGACTATCGATTCATGCCAGTGACCCTGGGTGAACTGCCGCAGCTTTCGTTCGAGGTGACGGTGTTGGGGCGGGGGGACCGGCCTGATACGCCGTTCATCCGGGTGCAGGACCCGCAGGAGATCGTGATCGGTCGGGACGGGCTGTACATTGAGCGGGAAGGGACGCGCGGGGGGCTGCTGTTGCCGCAGGTGGCGGTCGAGCAGGGGTGGGACGCGCGGATGTTCCTGTCGGCGGTGTGTCGTAAGGCGGGGTATCCCGACCGGGCGTGGGAGGACCCCGACGTGCGGCTCTATCGGTTCACGGCGCAGGCGGTGTCCGAGGACGACGCGGGCGCGGGGGGCCGAGGTCGAAGCGACTCGTGAGCGCGGATCCCGTTCCCGGCTCTTACTCCGATGAGGCGGCGCGTACGGCGGCCGCGATCCCCGCATCGCTGGCGGCGCGGATGGGAGCGGCGCATCTGCGGCACCGGATCCGCGTGCAGGTGGAACACGCCGCGCAGGCGTTCGGTCAGGGAACGACGTACTTCCATCTGGAGAACCTGGACTGGATGTTGCGCGTGTTTCGGACGGGGCTGCGGTTGACGGGGACGTATGCATGGGGACGACGGAACGCGCGGGCGGTGCGGTTGACGGAGAATCGCGTGCGTATGCGGCGTTGGCCGGAGGCGTTGCGCGGCTACCGGATCATGCAGATCAGCGACACGCACTTGGATCTGGATGCTGACTTGCTGCCGATATTACAGGAGATGGTCGGTGGAATCGCGTGCGACCTGTGCGTGTTGACGGGCGATTACCGGGCGCGGACGTGGGGGCCGATCGAGGCGGCCGCGGCGCTGAACACGGAGCTGATCCGGAGCGTTCGGTGTCCGGTGTACGGGGTGCTGGGGAATCACGACTTCATCGAGATGGCGCCGCCGTTGGAGGCGGCGGGGGCGCGGTTGCTGCTGAACGAGCACGTGCGGGTCGGGTGCGAGGATGCGGCGTTTTACCTGGCGGGGGTGGACGACGCGCACTTCTACCTGGCCGAGAACTTCCATCGGGCGGCGGAGGGGATCCCGGACGAGGCGGCTTCGATCATGCTGTCGCACACGCCGGCGACGTACCTGAAGGCAGCGGCGTGCGGGTTCGACCTGATGCTGAGCGGCCACACGCATGGCGGGCAGGTATGTCTGCCGGGGGGCTGGCCGATTCTGCGCAACGCGCGCTGCCCGCGGGCGCTGATGGCGGGGGCGTGGCGCGTCGGCGGACTTGCGGGGTACACGTCGCGGGGGACGGGCAGCAGCGGCGTTCCCGTGCGGTTCTTCTGTCCGCCGGAGATCACGGTGCACGTGATCGAACCGGCGGACTGACTCAGCTTGCCGCGACCGCGGCGGCTACGCGATCGCCGAAGTCGGCGGTGGAGATGACTTGCTCGGCGCCATCGGGGTTGCGCAGGTCGGGGGTCGTGTAGCCTTCTCCGAACACCTTCCGCATGGCGTCCCAGATGAGGCGGGCCTTGTCGGGCATGCCGAAGCTCTTGTCGAGCATGAGCGCGACGCTGCCGATCATCGAGTAGGGGTTCGCGATGCCCTTGCCGGCGATGTCTGGGGCGGATCCGTGCGAGGGCTCGTAGATGGCGTTGGTCTTGCCGAGGCTGGCGGAGGGCATGAGGCCGAGGGAGCCGAGGAGGCCGCCGCCGAGGTCGCTGAGGATGTCGCCGAACATGTTCTCCATGACCATGACGTCGAACTGGCGGGGATTGAGCACGAGGGCGGTGGCGGCGGCGTCGACGATGATGTGGCGCACCTCGACCTCGGGATAGGACGGGGCGACCTCGGCGCAGACGGCGTTCCAGAGGACGCTGGACTTGAGCACGTTGCTCTTGTGGACGTTGTGGAGGATCTTCTTGCGGCCCATGGCCTCCTGGAAAGCGATCTCCATGATCTGGCGGATCTGTTGTTCGTCGTACTCGAGGATCTCGCGCACGTAGCGCAGGCCTTCGGGGGTGACGCCCTCTTCCTTGGCGCCGAAGTAGAGGCCGCCGACGAGTTCCCGGATGATCATGATGTCGATGCCGCCGCCGACCACGTGGGGCTTGAGGGGGGAGAAGTGGGCGAGTTCGGGCGGCAGGTAGACGGGGCGGAAGTTGGCGTAGGTGTCGTAGCGCTTGCGCAGGGGGAGGAGGCCGGCGCGCTCGGGCTGCTGGTCAACGGGGATGCGCTTGGACTCCTCGTGGCTGAGGCCGATGGGGCCCTTGAGTATGGCCTGGGAGGCGTCGCAGACGGCCTGGGTCTGTTCGGGGAAGGCGGAGCCGGTGTCGAAGTAGGCGCGGCCGCCGAAGGGGGCGTAGCGGAGGTCGAAGGCGACATCGGAGGATTCGACGGCGCGGAGGACCTTGACGGCTTCCGCGACGACTTCGGGGCCGATGCCGTCGCCTTCGAGTACGGCGACCGTGAACGTCTTCTTCATGGGATCGGGCTCCTTCCGGTGTATGTCGATGGGTATGGAACGGGGGGTCCGGGGGGATCGCCTCGGGGGGTGGATTCTAGCATGGGGCGCGCGGCGAGGTCTATTGGGAGCGCGGAGGTGCGGGGGGACACGGACGGGGAGGGACGGGCACGGACAGGCACGGGGGGACA
>DIWA01000022.1 GCA_002422525.1 Candidatus Hydrogenedentes bacterium UBA6118 | reverse complement strand
CCGCCGCCTGCGCCATGCCCACGACATCCGGCACTTCCACCGGCTCGACGTCTGTCGCCACAACCAGATCGACGGGCGTCCCGAGGGCAACCTCTGTCCCACCGACTGGGTCCTGGGCAAGCACCGTGCCCGGCGTCTCCGTCTCGCTGTACTGCTCTGTTACCGTCCCGACCGTCAGGCCCGCAGCAACGATCGCGGCCTCCGCCGCCGCCTGCGCCATGCCGACCACGTCCGGCACTTCAACCGGCGCCACGCCCTTCGACACAACCAGCGCCACCGGAGACCCCGGAGCGACCATCGTCCCGCCCGTCGGATCCTGACTGATCACGACCCCTTCAGGAACCGTGTCGCTGAACGCTTCCGTCACCGTCCCGACCGTCAGGCCCGCATCGACGATCGCCGTCTCCGCCGCCGCCTGCGCCATACCGACCACGTCCGGCACTTCAACCGGCGCCACGCCCTTGGAAACAACGAGGTCAACCGCGGACCCCGGAGCGACCATCGTCCCGCCGACCGGGTTCTGACTGATCACGACCCCTTCAGGAACCGTGTCGCTGTATTCCTCGGTCACCGCGCCGACCGTCAGGCCCACATCGACGATCGCCGTCTCCGCCGCNNCGGCACTTCAACCGGCGCCACGCCCCTAGAGACCACCAGATCCACAGCAGAGCCCGGCGCGACGAGCGTGCCGCCTACCGGATTCTGGCTGATCACCCGGCCTGTGGGGACTGTATCACTATATTCCTCGGTAACGGTTCCGACTGCGAGGCCAGCGTCCGTAATCGCCGCCTCGGCGTTGTCGCGAGCCATGCCGACCACGTTCGGCACTTCCACCGGTTCCACGCCTTTAGAGACAACCAGATCAACCGACGACCCCCGGGCGACTTCCGTGCCGCCTACCGGATTCTGGCTGATCACGACGCCCTCGGGAACCGTGTCGCTGTACTGCTCCGTAACCGCGCCGACCGTCAGCCCCGCATCCGTGATCGCCGTTTCCGCCGCCCCTTGCGTCATGCCGACCACATCCGGAACGCTCACCGGCGCCGGCCCGAGGGACACCGCCAAATTGATGTAACTGTTCACGGGAACCTGCGTTCCCGCGACCGGCTTGACCGCGATCACGCGGCCCGCGGGCACCTCCGGGTCGTACTTCTCCGTGACGATGCCCACCCGCAGCCGCGCCGCGACGAGGGCCTGTTCGGCATTGGCCCGCGCCATGCCCACCACGTTCGGCACGGCCACCAGCTCAACGCCCTTCGAGACGACCAGGCTCACTGCGGACCCCCGCGCGACTTCCGTGCCGCCGACCGGGTTCTGGCTGATCACGACGCCCTCGGGAACCGTGTCGCTGTACTGCTCCGTAACCGCGCCGACCGTCAGCCCCGCATCCGTGATCGCCGCTTCCGCCGCCGCGCGGGCCATCCCGACCACGTTCGGAACGCTCACCGGCGCCGGCCCGAGGGATACCGCCAGATTGATGTAGCTGTTCACTTCAACCTGCGTGCCCGCGACCGGCTTGACCGCGATCACGCGGCCCGCGGGCACATCCGGGTCGTACTTCTCCGTAACGATGCCCACCCGCAGCCGCGCCGCGACGAGGGCCTGCTCTGCATTGGCCCGCGCCATCCCGACCACGTTCGGCACGGCCACCAGCTCAACGCCCTTCGAGACGACCAGGCTCACCGCGGAGCCCGGAGCGGCCTTCGCGCCGCCCGCCGGGTTCTGGCTGATCACCCGGCCCGCCGCCACCGTGTCGCTGAACTGCTCCGTAACCGCGCCGACCTTCAGGCCTGCGTTCACGATCGCGTTCTCGGCATTGGCCCGCGCCATCCCGACCACGTTCGGTACGGTCACCGGCTCGACGCCCTTGGAGACCACAAGATCCACCGCGGCGCCCGCCACGACTACCGTGCCGCCGACGGGGTTCTGGCTTATCACTCGCCCGGCCGGAACACTGTTGCTGAACTGCTCCGTAACCGCGCCGACGGCCAGGCCTGCGTTCACGATCGCGTTCTCTGCATTCGCCCGCGCCATGCCTACCACATTCGGCACGGTCACCGGCGCCGGCCCGAGGGATACGGCCAGGTTGATATAGCTGTTCATTTCAACCTGCGTGCCCGCAACGGGTTTGACGGCGATCACACGCCCCGCAGGCACATCGGGGTCGTACTTCTCCGTGATGATCCCGACCCGCAGCTTGGCGGCCTCAATCATCGCGACAGCCGTTTCCTGGGTCTTGCCGACCACGTCGGGAACCGCGACAAACTCCGGTCCAAGCGAAACGGCCAGGTTCACAGCCGCCCCGACCAGGGCGACGGTATTGCCGGCCGGCTTCTGCGCGATGACGCGGCCGACGGGAACCGTCGGGTCGTACTTGTCCGTGACGATGCCGACGACCAGCTCCGCAGCCTCCACAGCGCCGACGGCGTTCGCCTTGGTCTGTCCCACGACGTCCGGGACAACGGCCATCCGGGGCCCGCGCGAAAGCACGAAGTCGACCGCGCTTCCGGGGTTCACATTGGCGCCTGCCGCCGGGTTCTGCGAGATCACCCGACCGGCGGGCACAGTCGTGCTGTACTGCTCCGTCATGGCGCCGACCGTCAGCCCCGCATTGGTCAAGGATGCGACAGCGGCGGCCTCGGTCTGTCCGACGATGTCGGGGGTTGTGGTGAGGGAGGGTCCGGGTCCGGGGGGACACCCGACCAGGGCGCCCGATACGATGGCCGACACCGCCAACATGAAGGAAACACGTGCAATGCGCGTGAGGAACATCCGGGAAACCCTCCCACCCGTTTTCACGACGCCGCGGAACGGCGCGTTGAACGCGGTCGCTGCATTCGGATCAGCCCATGTGCTTGCTGCGGCGCCAATCCGGCATGTCTGCCCCAAGCCCCGACCAGCGCTCCGGTCGAACGCATCTCGGAGCCTTGCCGCCATTGTAGTCCAGGCCATGCTGGATGTCTACCATCGTCGCCTTCGAACGCCCGATCCGGACTGAGCATTCCGAACCGGGCATCGTCGCCCATCGTTCGCTC
This sequence comes from Candidatus Hydrogenedentes bacterium UBA6118, assembly GCA_002422525.1. GTDB lineage: Bacteria > Hydrogenedentota > Hydrogenedentia > Hydrogenedentales > SLHB01 > UBA6118. The sequence continues at coordinate 53,919 of DIWA01000022.1, read as the reverse complement.
TCGACGCACAGGTCTACAAGAGCGTCTCCGCGCCCCGGCCCTGCGCGATGAGCGAGGTGTACCCGTCCAAGTCCTTCCGCACCCGCGCATCCGTCAGGTCAACCACGCAACCGCGTTCGGCGGAAAGGTAGGCCGCTTGACACATGAGGGTGATCCGCGACCCGTATTCCCAACTCAGCAACGCGTCGCGTCCCGCGCGGAAGGAAGCGATCGCATCCGCCAACTCGTCCACATAGCCGTACAAGTCGGCCTCGTTGGGCTGGACCGCCAGCAATCCGCGCGAAGCCGTCGCCTTCTCAAGCGCGGTTTCGGCATCGGCCACGGACTCCGCCGCTGCGTCGCCCACGAATACCTCCAGCGGGGAACGCAGCGTGTTCACTTCGAAGGCGTAGCCGGGGCCCATACCGTCCATCAGCAGTCGCAGCCCTTGCTTGTCGTACATCCAGGAGTTCGTGAACTGCCCCTTCACGCGTTGCCCCGTCTCCGGATTGCGGAAGGTGACCACGCCCGTGGCGAAATCCTCCGCCGGGGTCTTGCTGTAGTCGACGCCGGTCCGATCGAGGAGCTCCTTGGCATAGCGCGGTTGGCCCCACTTCAGCAGCGCCGTCTCCGCTTGAACACTGACCGGCTGCAGGAACATCGGATCCTTGCCATACGGGGTCAGAACGAACCAGGACACTGCGATGCTGTGACAGCCCATGTCGGAGAGCACCCCGCCGCCTTGCCGCACCGGATCCCAGAACCAGGGCTCGTGCGGGCCGCCGTGCTCTTCGGAACTGCGCGCCAGCGTCATCGGACCCATCGCGCGCTGCGCGGGAGCGAGCTGCGCGATCGCGTTCCGGATGGCTTTCATGTGAATCTGGTTTTCAAAGTAGGCCGTCTTCACTCCCGCGTCCCGCGCCAACCGAACAAGCTCGCGCGCCTCCGCGACGGTTCGACCCAGGGGCTTCTCGCAGATGATCCCCTTCAGCGCTGCGCCGCCGCGCACCGCATCGACGATCTGGCCCACGACGTCCAGTCGCACGAAGTTCGGAACAAGCACCGCGACGGCGTCGCAATGCTCGCAGAGCTCGCGCACGCTCTTGTAGACCGTGCATGGTCCCAACCCGTACTCCCGCGCATATTCCGACAGCGCCTCCGCGCCATCGAGGGCGTACACCCCCGCCAGCTCGACGCCGCGGATAGACCGCATCGCCGACGCCTCAAACTTGGCGATGAACCCCGCTCCCACGAAGCCGAGACGGAAATCTGAAGACATGGATACCTCCTCCAGCAGCCTTGAGGCCTTGCTGAACGGCCATTGTAGGCGAGAGCGCGACGCGGGGCCAACCTATCGCCGACGCGCTTGACTGCCTGTCGCGGTCTTGGTAGCGTGTCGGCGCAATCCAAGGTGAACCGCCGAGGCCGATATCATGAACATGCGAACGCCCGATCTGGCTGTGCTGGTCATCTATTTCCTCGGCGTCACGCTGGCCGGCCTCTGGTTCGCACGACGCAACCGCACGACAGACGAGTACTTCCTCGGCAACCGCAACTTCCCCGCATGGGCGATCGGCCTGTCGCTCGTGGGCACGTCGATCAGCTCGGTCACGTTCCTCGCCTACCCCGCCGACGCCTACAAGACGGCCTGGCTGCGCATGCTCCCCAACTTCATGTTGCCGGTCGCCATCCTCGTCGCCTCGCGCGTGTTTCTGCCGTTCTTCCGGCGCGGCAACGTGACCTCGGCGTTCGAGTACCTCGAGGGGCGCTTCGGGCCGTCGACGCGGCTGTACGGCGCACTCGCCTTCGTCGTGGGCCAACTCGTGCGCATCAGCCTTATCCTCTATCTCGTGTCGCTGCTCATGCACGAGGCGACGGGGATCGACGTCACGTGGTGCATTGTCCTCGCGGGGGTCTTCGTGTCGTTCTACACCATCGCCGGCGGCATCGAGGCCGTGGTCTGGACCGATGTCATCCAAACGATCATCCTGGTCATCGGCGGCGCGGCCTGCCTGCTGCACATCGTGATCGCGCTGCCCGGGGGCTTCGGCGAGATCATCTCGACAGCGCTCGCCGACGGCAAACTGGCCTTCGCGGACCCCGACCCGGTCACCGGCGAACTCGTTCCGGCGCCTTGGGGCCTCTCGCTCGTTGAGAAGACGGCCTCCATGATGCTGCTGATCGGCCTGACCAACTGGCTCGCCGAATACAGCGCCAACCAGAACGTCGTGCAGCGGTACTGCGCATCGCGCAGCATCCGCGACGCCCGCCGAGCGATGTGGGTATGCGCATGGTCCAGCGTTCCGATCTGGGGCTTCTTCATGTTCCTCGGCACCAGTCTCTACGTGTACTATCAAGTATTTCCGACGCCCGATGCGCAGGCCATGCTCGACGGGACGGCCAAGGCGGAGCAGATTCTGCCCTACTTCGTGCTCAGGAACCTGTGGCCGGGGTTCGCGGGCCTGGTCATCGCCGCCGTCCTCGCCGCGGCCATGTCGTCGCTGGACTCCAGCCTCAACGCGATCTCCACCGTCGGCGTGGTTGACGTCTACAAGCGTCGCATCATGCCGTTGTGCGACGACCGCCATTACCTCCTGGCCGCCCGCCTGATCGGCATCGGGGCGGCGGTCTTTATGGTGGGCGGAGCGCTCGTGTTGGCCGAGGTCGAGAGCCAGACGCTGCAGGACACGGCAACCAAGATATCCGCGGTCACGGCCGGGGGGCTGCTTGGCCTGTTCGGACTCGGCTTCCTGACCCGCGTAGGCGATGCGCGCGCCGCCGGCGTGGCGATCGCCGCGACGTTGCTGTTCAGCGTCTACCGCGCCCTCGAGGCCGTGGGCGGCCCCCTGAGCACGCCGAGCCTGCCTATCGACCCCTACTACACAGGGCTGCTGGGCCATGCACTGATGTTCGTGATCGGCTACGGGCTAGGCCTTCTTCTCCCGAGACGCGAGCGGGATCTGACCAACCTCACCGTATGGACGCAAGACCGGGACGGCGTGCACTGAGGCGGGCGCAACAGAAAGACGGCAGCGCGATGCAGACGCAGCACATTCAGAAGGAGCCGGACCCCAGACGGCGGTACAGCATCTCCGAGGTCAGCGCCCAGCTCGACGTGCCCGACTACGTGTTGCGCCAGTGGGAACGGCGCTTTCCCCAGCTCCGTCCGCGCCGGGATCGGGCCGGCCGCCGCTACTACTTGCACGAAGACATCGAGATTGCCAGACGCATCCGCCAACTCCTGTGGTCCGAACGGATGACGACCGAAGGCGCGCGCGTGCGCCTGAGCGAGGAGCTTCGGGGCCAGGGGAGGCCGCGCACGCGCAAGGAGGCGATCGAGCTGGCCGATCAGATCGAACGCGAGGCCCGCGCCATGCTGGACATCCTCGATGCGCCGCTGGAGCCGGACGACAAATGATCAGGCCACGCGCCGCCGACGCAGGGGTCAGGCCGGGATGAACAACATCGTGCTAATCGGATACCGCGGGACCGGCAAGTCCAGCGTCGCCGACCGGATCGCGCGCGCGACCGGCCGGGCGGTGTTGCACATGGACGCCGAGATCATCGCGCGCGCGGGTCGTTCTATTCCCGATATCGTCGCGGCCGAGGGCTGGCCGGCGTTCCGCGACATCGAGTCGGCGATCGTGCGCGAGGCGGCGCTGCTGGCCGACTGCGTGCTGGACACGGGAGGCGGGGTGGTCGAGCGCGAGGAGAACATGCGTCTGCTCAAGCAGAGCGGCGTGATCTTCTGGCTCCAGGCCGCGCCGGACGCGATCCGCGCACGCATCGGCGATGCCGGCGACCGCCCCTCGCTGACCGGCGAGACGTCGTTCACCGACGAGATCGACCGCGTCCTCGCCCGGCGCACCCCACTCTACGCGCGGCACGCCGACCACGCCGTGGCGACCGACGGACGAACGCTTGACGAGATTGCGCAGGAGATCCTCGAAATCCTGGCCCCCCGGCCGTCGCGATAGCGGACTCTTGCGGAATCAGCCGCGTTGCGTGCGCGGTTTGCTCACTTTTATGCATGCTATACCCCGACCTTCGTGCTATACTGCGACACGTCGTTCACGTGCTGCTCCGGGACTGAACGCGGCGGCTCCAGAGCATAGCCGCCCCGCACTGCGGTCGCGTATCAACGCGTCGATTCGGCCCGTTAATCGATACATGGGCATGGCAACGCAGAGGTCGGTGCGCACCGTACGGGGGGTTCCTACGGTCGCTGCGCCGCCACGGGAGGAGCGCGAAAGCAATGCACGTTCACACCTTTATCGGCAAGGTCAGCGTCGAGGGGCTCCGCCAGATGGATGAGCACATCAACCAGTGGCTGGAGCAGAGCCAGGTCGAGCCCCAGCACATCACCCAGACGTTCTGCACTGATTCCCACCATGACACGGGAAGCAAAGAACCGGTAGTGATTACGTCGATTTGGTACGCACCGTCAGGCAGTGCTACAATCACGGGCTAAAACGTAATGAGTACCAAGCAGGACGGCTCAAACCAGCAAGAGGATCCCTTTTCGATGGTCCTTACCAAGTACATTACGAAACCATGCATTGTCCCGGTGATGGAGGCGAACACGAAGGCGGATGCGCTGAAGGAACTCACGCGCACCCTGTTCGACAAGCGGAAGCTGACGGAAGAGACGGGACCGGCGTTGGACCAGATCATGGCGCGCGAGGTGACCGAGAGCACGGGAATCGGAAGGGGCATCGCCCTCCCCCACGCGCGCGTCACCGGCATCAAGTCGCTCATGTGCGCTGTCGGTCGCGTTCCCGAAGGGCTCGACTTCAGCGCCATCGACCGCAAGCCGGTCCACCTCATCTTCCTGATCTGCTATCCCCCCGCCCAACAGACCGTCTACCTCAATTTCATCGCCACCGTGTCCAAGCTCCTGGGCGACGCAGCGCATCTCGAGGCCATCATGAAGGCCGATTCGGCCGAAGAGATCTTCGACCTGCTCGAGGAGACCTCAACGCATTTCACCGAGCATCACGAGGAAGGGGTGCGCAAGCTCAAGGCGGATCCAGGGATCTCGCAGATGCCCGACGCGCACGCGGATCTGGTGTTGTTGGCTCGGCTGCAGTTGTGCCAGGAGATGTACGACAACACCCGAACCGGGAAGGGGCAGATCAAGCAGCGGATCGAGACCATTCGCAGCCTCGTCGACCCGCGAATCCTTCAGCATTTCGACCGCCTCATGAAGGGACGTCCGCCGGCGCTCGTTTCCGTTGAAGGCGACACCTGTCAGGGCTGCTTCATGCGCCTGCCCAGCAAGTTCGTTCAACAAGTGCGACAAGACAAGCAGCACATCCACACGTGCACCAACTGCAGCCGGTTCATCTACGTGGTATAGGATCGATTTCGGGCAGGGAGATCCCGCTCTATCAGCCTCGACCAGTTCCGCGCACTGGCCCGCAACATCGACCTGTCTGACAAGATTCCGCCCGATGATCTCGCGCGCATCTCCGCGAAGGGCACAACCGAGAAGGCCCCAAGGACAGCGCCATCTTTCGCCAAGGCGCGACGGGGAGCACGATGTACGTCATCCTCGCCGGGTGCGTCGAGCCGTACGACGGCAAGGAGCCCATCGCCACGTTGCGCACCGGCGACACGATGGGTGCGATGGCGCTCGTCAGCGAGGAGCCGCGCAGCGCCGCCGCCGTCGCGAAGGAGGACACGCGGCTGTTCGTCCTCAGCAAGACCACATTCCAGCGGCTCATGACCAAGCGCGTGGCCATTCAGATCCTGTTCCCCTTCGTCGCCGCTCCCAGCAAACGCCTCCGCGACGCGAACAAAAAGATCGTGCAGCACCAGGCCGACCTCGAACGCTAACGGGAAAAGGGTGATGCGCGGAACTAGGCGTCCGGCCGGAAGAGTATCCGTTCCACGAGGCGGTATACTGTCGTCTGGCCGGGCTCCCGAGGCCAGCCGGACGTGGGCGGCCTGTCGCGATTCCGGGCGCGTCGGATGGCCTCTCGGATCCCTGATTCCGTTATGGACGCCGAGGCCAGGCTCTTGCGGTAGTCCGGCATGTGGGCCCGCAGGCGTCTGTCGCAGTCACCGGCGCTTCTGATCCCGACGCCATCCTCAAAGTGCAGCAAGAGCCAGTATTCGAACTTGGGGTTGCTGAGGGCGAAGCCGCGATTGCCCTTCTCTTGCGACCACGCGTGCAACGCATCGAGATGCGTTTCGTCCCAGTGATCTCGATCCACCACTATCCAGGCCTCATCGCCCTTCTCCAGCCCCTCCGCCGTGAGACGCTTCTCCATCCGTCTGAGCACCGCCTGCGGAGCGCTGCGGTTTCCCCCCGGAATGCACTCCAGTTTCGCGGTTGAGAACTCGCTGTTCAGCAGCGCGAAGTACTCACGCTCGGTTCTCCGCCCCTCAACTGCCAGTAGGAACAGCCTCCTGCGAGGCCGTACGCCTTCGGTTCTTCTGAAACGACGTCGCCCCGGATCGCGCCTGCTCAACCGCCCCTCTCCCCCGATTCCGACGCAGGGCAACCGGTCGTCAACAGGATCCGCGGCACCCCCCCCAGCCTCCCCTGCAGATAGCTCTTGCGGATATCCTTGTCGTACCGGATCCCTTTGTACTCGGCAAACGATATCAGCGTCGAGACGCCCTGCCCGTCGCGTTCCGCCACCCACATCTCATCTCGCCGCAACAGATCCTGATCCATGAGCAGCACGTCGTGCGTCGTGAAGAGAAGCTGACTCCGGCTCTCGGCCGAGCAACTGCCGAGATAGTGCTCAAGCAGCCGCCGCGTCAGCAGGGTGTGCATGCTTCGATCGATTTCATCGATGACATAGACCCGCTTCGATCCGGACGACGCGAGATCAAGCAGCGCGGGGAGGAGGTCGATGACACGTCGGGAACCGTCGGACTCGCGGACAAGGCTCATCTGGACCTCATCGCCTGTTGAGCCCCGGTGGTATGTGACCAGCCGCTTCGCCACCAGTCCGCTTCCTCTTCGGGACACAGTAAGGCGGTCGTCCTGCGCTGAACCGATCAACCGCGCCGTGTCGCCGGGCGCGAGTTTCTCGAGCAGCTCCGTCCTGAGGGGGTCGGGGAGGTGAATGCTCGAGAGGGGCGTCTCCTCTCCTCCCAGACGGACGATGCCAGTGTCCACCTGCGCAAGCAGGTCGTTCATCTGCGCGGCCAGCGGGTCGTCCTCGTCGATGAACTGCTCGAACGCCTCGTAGCGGGAGTCCGGGGCGACCAGCCTGAGTCCGTCTCGAAACCAGTCATAGACGGGTTCGAAGGCCTCGATCTTCTGCGAGACGGTGTTGGTCAGAAATAGCTGGTTGTCGCGCGTGCCCTCGGCCGCATACCGGAGAGACGCCTCATCCGATAGCGGCGGCTCCAGCCGCGTCTGGCCAGAGCGGCGTTCATACAGCGTCCGCTCCCCAGCGCTGGTCACGCGGACGAGGCGCTCATCAATGACAGCCTCCTCCGTGACAGCGAAGGCGAACTCATAGATGGTCTCGTCAATGAGCAGCTCAAACACGAACCGGGTAGGACGCTTGGCAGCATCAGGGTCCAGCCTATACGGCTCGACAGGGATCCGCGCCCCGGGCCGCAGGCCGTCCGTCACGAACCGCTTCGCGAAACTCAGCCCCCTGAAGAAATTGGTCTTGCCAGATGCGTTGCCGCCGTAGATCGCGGCGACGGGGAGCAGACGCACCGGGTACTTGCGAACCTTCGGAACGCGACTTCCATGCTGGCGCTCGCGCCCGGCGACCATGGAAAACGTCACGGGATCCCGGAACGACATCCAGTTCTCGAGCGTAACGGAGACAATCATCGCCATCTCCTCCCCTGTACCGCTCGCATTGTACCATACTTAACGAGATTTTTCCTCGCTAGACACGGCAGGTCCCGCCGTCAGTACGGCCAGAAGTGGTAGACGTCGACGCCGAGGACGGTGCCGTAGACGTTCCAGAGACCGCCGATGATGAAGTCGCCGAGCATGAGACCGACAAAGAACGGCACGGCGGCGCGGTAGGCCTTGGCGCCGCCGTAGCGCAGCAACATCAGCTTGATCAGCCACGTCACCAAGAACGACATCCACAGCAGATCCATGGTCCACGGGGCGCCGCCCATGGCGAAACCGACGGGATGGAAGGGCCACCAGGCCAAGTGCATGCGTAGCGTCGCCATGCCCATGGCGAAGAGAAAGCCAAGGCCCAGAGCGTAGATCGGGGCGGCCTGCCACCGCGCCGGCGCGTTCAGCCAAGTGTCCGCCCGCGACCAGGTCTCTTCGGCGAGGAAGAAGGGCAGCCCCTGCACCTGCGCCGCCATGCCGTAGCGGTAGTTCACGATCAGCATCGCCCAGAACGCGCAAACGGCGCCTGTCGCCACGGCGATCCCCATGGCGAGCAGGTAGGGGGCGGGCCGGGCGCCCAAGCGCTCGGCGATGCGGAATCCCTCCATCATGTGCGGCATGGGATGGCTGCGAGAGGTGCGCGCGAACGAACTCAGGAACCCCAGCATCGAGAGATCCCGCGGGTTGGCGCGCGCCATGTCCGCCGTGCTGAAGAAGCGCGTGATCTGCAGGTGCGGCCCCATGCCGTAGGTGTCCACGGCGGGCGGGCCCAGCTCCGCGCGAATCCGGGTGACGCCGGTCGCCATGAGGAAGTAGAGCCCGAAGAAGAGCGCGGCGATCGAGGCCGACATGCCCGCGCGCAGACAGAAGTACGCGAGGAATGCCGCTCCCCCGCCGATCAGCAGCACGGCGAGCCTGGCCTCGCGTCGTTCCTCCGGGGTCGTGTCGGGTCCGCTCGCGCCGATCAGAACGGTCGCGACGCGCCGCAGGTGATGTCGACTCACCCACACGGCGAGGAGCGCGATGGCGTAGTAGCCGCCGGCGGTCTGCTCCTCGATGTAGGGAAAGCCCGGCATGCCCTGCATGCCGATGTAACTCGCCAACACCCGCTGGAGCTTGAAAAACATCCAGAAGAACCAGCTCGAGAAGGCTAGATCGAGCGGGATGAAGAAGCAGATCGCCATGGCGAAGGGATAGAAGCTCACGGGCGCCCAGCCCATGTCGCGCCACGGGCGCTCCGCGAAGAGCTCCTGGATGTTCACGAGCCGCGTCATCGGCAGGTTGGGCACGGAGGGATAGAGCACGTGCAGCCCGTTCAGCAGATGGATGGCGCCCACGGTCAGGAACCCGATCCAGAACGCCCGGCTCGAAAACAGCGTACGCGGGCGCGTGCTGAGCAGCAGGGGGGCCTGGATGATCGGATAGGCCAGCTTCTCGTGTTCCGTCCACTGGCGCCGCAGAAGCAGCGTGATCCCGAGCATCACGGCGCAGAGCGCAACCACAAACGCGAGCCACCAGGCCAGGGGCCCGAGCCACGGCTTGAGCATCGCCCACTGGTAGATCGACTCCTGCCCCGTGTAGATGCCCTCGATGGCCGCGGCGTCGCTCACCACGAGCCAGGCCGGCGCCAGCTCGATCAGCTCTCCGAAACGCCCGTCCACGCCGTGGGCCCAGTGGAGATGACACAGCGACGGGAAAAGCACCTGCAGCATGTCGTGGCCGGCGAGCGCCGACGCGATGGACAGCATGGTGTAGACGATGAGCAACTCGGCGGGGCTGAGCGCCCAGGACGGACGGATCCGCCGCACCACGGCGTTGCCCGCTACGAGCCAGAACAGCACGAACACGACGTTGTAGAACAGACTCAGCGCCGTCGGGTAACCCGACTGCCACATCACCTCGGTGAGGATGACGAAGATCGAGTTCATGGGCGTGAGCAACAGGCCGATCACCACGCTGCGGAACGTGATCCGGGCCCGGGGCGGCTGCGCATCAGGCGAGCTCACTGGCGGTCCCCGCCGTCGTCGGCGTCGCTGGCGCGCCCGCATGGATGACCGCTCGCGAAAGCCGATACGACCTGCGTCGTGCAGACAGGGCGGAGCGTTACGCAGAACCGCATCCGCAGGAGCCTCTGAGACTTCAGCATGGTTCCCCCGTCACTCCGTCGGCAGCGAGACGACGCCCCCGTCGGCCGCACTCGCAAGCGCCGCGTCGACGATCTGCTGCCCTACCCGACTGACAGCCGGAGACAACGGCCCCTCGACGGGCAGTCCCCGTTCGATGCAATCGATGAGGTACTCGACGGGGTTCCTGTACGGCGCCGCAGGGGGATCGACCGGCACATCCCGGCCTTCCGGGCAGTCGCGCGTCTGTACCCGAACGGCGGACTCATAGTCATAGCTGCTGATCGTGCCCGCCGCGCCGACGACCACGAACCCGCACTTCGGCTGCGGCTGATGCGTCCACGGATCGGTGAACGTGCCCCACCGCGTCTCGAACTTCGACAAGCCGTGCGCATAGCGCGCAACGGTCACGCTGTGCTCGTCCACCTCAAGCAGATCCGGCGTATGGGTCATCGCGATCACATCGATCGGCGCGCGGCCGCTCTGGAACCAGGTGGCCAGGGTGACGCCGTAGCCCAAGTAATCGAGCAGGGATCCCCCGCCCTGCGCCCGCTGGTAGAACCAACTGCGCGCTTTGTCGCGCGCGACCTGCTCCGGCGTCGCGCCGGGCCGGTCTGCGACATGGCGCATCGGCCCTCGGTTGCCGTCGTAGTAGTGCACCTCGCGGATCTCGCCTATCGCCCCTTCATCGATAAGCCGTTTGGTCGTGCGGTGCGGCGGGTACCATGCAAGCGGCCAGTTGATCGCGAGCAGTCTGTCCGACTGCGCCACGGCCGCGATCATCCGGTCGGCCTCCGCAAGCGACGCAGCGAAAGGCTTCTCCATGATGATGTGTACGCCGTACGGGGCGACGCGTTCCGTCCAGTCCGCGTGCCGCGCGGTGGCGGGACACAACAGCACGATGTCCGGGCATACGCTTTCGAGGCATTCGCGCCAGTCCGTGAACACGTGATCGTCGGAGATATCGAACGCGTCCGCCGCTTCAGACATCTGATCCGTGTCCGGGTCGCAGATGGCGACAATCTCGGCGCGGGGGTGCTCGTACGCCATGCGCAGGTTGCCGAGCATGTGCATGTGGTCAAACGAAATGCCCGCGATGCGCCACGCGTGCGTCGTCATTGCGCGCCCCTTCCTTCTGGCTCTGGCCGATCCGCCCTCGACCGTCCGCCAAGGATACGGATCTTCGACGGGACATGGCAAGCGTTGGCCCCAACGCGTGTCAACGCAAAGTAGAAATGTCCGGTGGCGGCCACAATAGAAATGTCCGGTTCCGGGGAGTGGTGAGCGGATTGTCCAAAGGGGGCGGGGCAGGTGCGCAGGAGCTGTCCACGCCCTGTCATCTCCACAGCCGACGCGCAGCGCGCGGGTCGCGTGCGGCGCTCGTAGCGGCTGTGGGGCGCCGACCGCGTTTACCGGAGACGGCGGCGCGGCCCGCGCAAGGACTGACACGACATTCGAGCGCGCCACGGTCGCCCGACCCCGGCGCCGCTGTCCCGCATCAGACCCCTACAACGGGTTCGCCAGATGATAGCTGACGTTCTCACCGTCAATGGTGATGTACCCGCGCTTCTCCAGGGCCTTCACCAGGGCAGCGACCTCCCCCTCCTTCAGCGACCTGGGAAACAACGCGGTGATCGTGTTGGACAGCGTCCTGATCTTCCGCGGTCTGCCCGCGCGCGAGGAGAGGTTGCGGACAATCGCGTCGACCTTGTCGTCCTCGCTCTTCGCGTTCGGCGTCACCTTCTGCGCCACGACGTCCGCGAGCTCCTTCGACCGATGCGCCGAGATGCCCTTCTTTCGGATGTAGTCGAGGAGCGGGTCGAACCCGGTGTCCTTGGAGATAATGTGGAAAGCCGCGTCGGGCTCTGATTTCGACAACTCGCCGATAGTGAAGGCGATATGGAAGTCCAGTGCGTTTGATCCGTTCCCGGAGATCCGAACGTACTCGGCGCTGTCGCCCAGCGCCTGCAACGCACTGGCGAACTCGACCGGAATCTTCGTCTGGCTCGCGCCCACGAATAGGATCACCCTGAACGGCTGCCCGGCCAGCGCCGGCAGCTTGGTCGGTTGCACGTTCTCGTAGTCTATCAGCAGATAGGTCGTCTTCATCGCATGGTTCCGTTCCCTTGTGTGCGCCCCGCCTGACTTCGGGCCGGGCGCTACTCCTTGCCTTTGAACTTGGCGATCTCTTGTTTCATCAGATCGAGGTAGAACCGGCCCAGCTCCTTTGAGGGCTCGATGTCCTTGCTGACTTCCACGCTGGGCTGCTCGCCTCTCACCCATTCATTCCACGAGACGACCGTGACGATCCGCGGACCGATCTCACGGGCCCGCGCCCATTGCTCCCGGAACGTCTCGCCGTTGCGTCGGCCCGCCGCGGGGATGTAGCCGGGCTCTCCCTCCTCGCCCTGCTTGCGCCAACTCGCGACGACCACCATAGACTCCGGCCGTCCGTCATGCACCGTGTACGTCTGTTTGCCGCGATCCTCCCACGACCAGTAGCCGTACTTGCTCACGAGGTCGTCCGTCCGCAGCGACCGCTGTTCCGTTACGTAACCGGTCATCCATCGCACCGTGAAGCGCGGGTCGTCCCACGCGGGCACGCCATCGGGCCAAGGGGTCGGGGTGTTCACATAGACGACCAGAAGCGGCTTGCCGAGATACTGGAACATCAGCTTGCCATACTCGGGATGGCTCACGTACATGTCGTAGATCTGATCCGCCTTGCGTTGAAGGCGTCCGTCCTCCACGGCCTCCGGCGCGCCCGTCACGCCCGCGAAGATGCTGATCTGCGGCCGACGTTCGAGCTTGGCGTACTCCTCGAACATGATCTGCGTGCTCAGCTCGATCGTCTCCTGACCGCTGCCCTCTCCCCCTTCCCCGGGGAAATAGGAGACGTTGTTCGACCAATCGAGCCATACGAAATCGACCCCGGCGTCATACAGCCACTCCGCGTGCTGCCGGATCACCTCGCGGTCGAACGAGGTGTAGTAGCCCAGTTCGGGCTCGCCCCAAACGCCCTGCCAATCCGTGGTGCGGTGCCAGTTCGTGTACGCGATGCCGACCGCGCGCTCCTCCGGCGGCACGGGCGGATACGGCGGTCCGCCCGCGGGCGCCTGCGCCGCGGACACGACCGCGCTGGATACAAGCAATGCGCCGATAGCCATCATACGCCCTTTCATCTCATCCTCCCGGTCTCCGCGCCGCGACGCTGCGTGCACGGGCCTCAAATCATTCTACCCTGCGTTCAGTTCCGCGTCGATCCGCACCGATGCCATGGGCGCCAGCGCGACGCGCCGCGTTCGCTCGCCATAGCGCACCACGAAGGCGCCGCCGCCGGTGCTCCGGACAGTCGCCTCCTCCAACCGACCGTCGGACCAGGCGAGGTCCACCTCATAGCCGCCGCGGGCGCGGAGGCCCGTCACCCGTCCGCGCGGCCACGCCCTCGGCAGGGCCGGCAGCAGATGAAGCTCGCCCGTGTGCGACTGCAACAGCATCTCGGCGATCCCCGCCGCGCCGCCGAGGTTGCCGTCGATCTGGAACGTATACCCCGACGGCGTCGCGTAGGGATGCGCGTCGAAGAAGTTGGTCATGGTCGACTCCCCGAGCAGCGCGTACAGGTTCTCCAGCGCTTCGTCGCCCTGTTCGAGCCGGGCCCGGAGGTTCACGACCCATGCGCGACTCCATCCGGTGTGCCCGCCGCCCGCATCGAGCCGCGCGTCGAGCGACTTCCGCGCGGCCTCGGCCAGCTCTGGCGTGCCGCGCAGGGTGATCTGGTCTCCGGGATGCAGCCCGTACAGATGCGACATGTGGCGATGGCCCGGCTCCGCTTCCGCGAAGTCCTCCGGCCACTCCTGCAGCCGTCCGGTCTTCTCGCTCACCGGCGGTTCGGGCAGCCGATCCCGCGCCGCTTCCAGACGCGCGACGAAGTCGCCGTCGCGGCCGAGGACCCGCGCCGCCTCGATGCAGTTCTCGAACAACTCGCGTACCAGGAAAATATCCATCGTCGGCGCATAGCACACGTTCACCCGCCCGCCGTCGGGAGCATGGAACGCGTTCTCCGGCGACACCGACGGCGCCGTGACCAGGCGCCCCGTGTCCGGATGCGCGACGAGGAAGTCCAACAGAAACGTGGCCGCGCCCTTCATCACGGGATACGCCCGCTCCAACGATTCCCGGTCCGGCTGGAACGCATAGTGTTCCCACAGGTGTCGGCACAACCACGCCCCGGCGGTCGGGTACAGTCCCCAGCCCGGGTGTTCCCCCGGCGACGTGAAGCCCCAGACGTTGCTGATGGTGTGCACCGTCCACCCGTCGGCGCCGTAGTGTATGCGGGCGGTCCGGGCGCCCGGCGCCTGCAACGAGGCGATGAACGCCAAGAACGGCTCGTGGCACTCGGCCAGATTCGTCGTCTCCGCCGGCCAGTAGTTCATCTGGTCGTTGATGTTGTGGTGGTAGTCCGCGCTCCATGCAGGCGCTGTGCCGTCAGCCCAGAGTCCCTGCAGGTTCGCAGGCATCCCGCCCGGACGCGAGCTGCAGATGAGCAGATACCGCCCGAACTGGAAGTAGAGCGGCGCGAGGGCCGGGTCCGGACGTCCCTCCCGCGCGGCCAGGATCCGCTGATCCGTCGGCGTCTCATCGGAGGGCGGCAGGTCGAGGTCCAGCGTCACCCGCCGGAACAGGCCGCGGTGGTCCTTGAGTTGCTCGGCCCGCAGCGTCTCGTAGGGTACGGCCGACGCCGTCTCGATCTGTTCCGCCGTCCGTTCATCCGGATCATCGCCCCGGTAGTCCGTGGCGGCGACCAGCGTGACCACGACGCTCCGCGCATCGCGAACCGACAGCGCGTCGTCCGCCGCCTCGCAACTCCCGCCCTCCGTCTCCACGCGCAGCCGGGCGCAGAAGCGCATGCCGGGCGCGTCGACGTTGCGCAATCGTCCCCGCATCACGAGCCCCGTGTCGCCTTCGGTCTCGGTGACCGCGTGCTCCACGCGACGCAGCGCGATCGTCCCGGTGATCCCGGTCGGCCCGTCGGCGGTCATCCGAACGACCAGACACTCATGCGGCGCGGACGCGAACGCCTCCCGCGTGTATGCGGCATCGCCGACACGGTAGCGCACACGCACCGTCGCGGCGTCGAGATCGAGTTCGCGGCGGTAATCCGTCGCGTCCACGTGGTCCGGGAACGTCAGGAGCAGGTCGCCCAGTGTCTGGTAGCTGCCGTACGCAATCAAGCTGCCGCGCCCCAGCCCCGAGCCCGAACCGCGGCAGACCAGCTTCTCGATGGCGAGCGCCTGCGCCGCCGCGTACTCGCCTGCGAACAACAGCCGTCGCACTTCATCCAGATGCGCCAGGCTCTCCGGGTTGTCGGCGTCCTGCGGGCCGCCCGACCACAGGCTGTCCTCGTTCAGTTGCAGGCGTTCTTCCGCCGCGCCGCCGAAGACCATCGCGCCCAGCCGCCCATTCCCCACGGGCAGGGCCTCATCCCATATCGCCGCGGGGGCGTCGTACCACAGCGTCAGCGCCGGGTCCGCCGCCGGGGCGCCGGTCGCCAGACCCATCAACAGACTCGACAACAGGGCCATCGCTTCGCCCTCCACACGCCCGGCCACGGCGCCTCTCCGGCTCCTCCTCAGGCGCGCGCCTCGCAGGAGACCTCATCAACGACTTCCATCACGATCCGAGCCCAGTCCCACAGCCGACGCGGCTCATGCCGAACGGTCGAGATGTCTTTCAGGACGATCTCGAGCGGACACGCAGCCATCCGCCGAATCGCGTCACGAAGTTGCTGGCGCACCATCTCCGGACGCCAGGCCGCATCGGCGACCACGGCGGGGTTGGGCTTGTAGCTGATCACGTAGTCGCGCCCGATTCCCTCCGCGGCGCGCGACACATCCGCCCACGGGCTGATGCTGACCTTGCGCAATCGCGGGATCCGGCGCAGCACGTCGATCTTCGTGTCCAGCGGTTCGCAGCATCCGTAGTAGTTCAGCCCCCAGCGCTCGAACCAGGGCAGGTCGTGCTTGACCGCGAACTCCCAGTGCATCTCCGGCGAAACCGTCGACAAGATCTGCGCGTTCGAGCAGCCCCACATGTCGCGGGCGCGCACGCGGTCCGGGTCGTGTCCGGGCGCCGGAAGCGCCTTGGTGTAGCCATACGCCCCCGATCCCACGCGCATGTTGTCGCACCCGTACGACAGCAGCCCTTGGGCCTCGAGCTGGTCGAGTCCGGCGAGCGACGACGCGACGCATCGTTCAACGGCCGCGTGGACCATCTCCGGACGCAGCAGCAGGTCCATCATCACCTGTTCAACGCCCCACCACTGGACCAGATGGTCCCACGGCGTGAACCAGATGTGTCGCACGCCTTCGAGGCGCACCGGCATGATGCCCTCGTAGACATCGCACATGCGGGCGTAGTTCGCTTCGGTGGCGGCCTCGTCGTGCCAGACCTCGGGCATCCGGATCTTCTCGATGTCCTCCGGCTCGCGGATCCGCGGATGGAACCGGCGGCTGATGATGTCGCTCGACGGGTCGGTCGTCACGCAGTCCATGTCGACGTCGAGCCCGTAGCCCGTGTTGTGGATCGCTTTGGGACAGGGCAGGTAGTCGCTGATGATGCGGTCGACGCGCAGGTGACGCCACTCGTACAGCAGGACACGCAACTGCCATTCCTGGCCCCGCGCCCACGGGTCGGTGCAGTGCAGGGTCAGCTCGCCCGAACCGTCCTCCATCTCATGCCAGGGCGTCTCGGTGATCCAGACCATCGGCCGCACAGGCTCGAGATCGTTGAGCCGCCGCCACAGCTCGGCCTTCTCCCGGTGCACGGAAAGCTGCGCGATCTCCGCCAGATCGGCCGCCAACCTGCGAAGAATGTCCTCGTCTTGCCGGTTCATCGTCTACTCCCCCAGAAAACCGCACGCGGGCATCGAGCTCGGTGTGCATCCTACCACGCAACGCCTCGGCCCGCCATGCGCAACAGACGGCAAGGTCACGCGAGGCGCATCGAAGCAGACGCTGTGTCGCTGAGCTGGCCGACGAACCCGTGCTGGAGTCGCGAGTAGGCTGCGGCGGCGATCATCGCGCCATTGTCCACACAGAGCGACAGCGGCGGCACGTGGACCGGGATGTCGAGCTCGGTCGTCAGCCGCTCCCGCAACAGCCGGTTCGCGGACACGCCGCCCGCCACGACAAGGCGCGTGCGGCCGGAGACCTCGAGCGCCCGGCGCGTCTTCATGACGAGCACATCGACGGCGGCGTGCTGGAAGCTGGCCGCAAGGTCGGCCGGAGACGGGGCGCCGTCGCGCATCTCGTAGAGCACGGCGGTCTTGAGGCCGCTGTAGCTGAACTCGAGCGAGTCGCCCTGCATCATCGCGCGGGGGAAGCTGAATGCATGGGGGTCGCCTCCTTCCGCCGCCTTCTGGATGCTCGGGCCGCCGGGATACGGAAGACCGAGCAGACGCGCGACCTTATCAAAGCACTCGCCCACGGCGTCGTCGCGCGTGCTGCCGAGGATCTCGTAGACGTGCGGCCGCGGACAGTCGATCAGGCAGGTGTGGCCGCCGCTGACGACGAGTGCGAGAAACGGGAAATCGACATCCGACTGCTCGGGGTCGACGAAAACGGAGAAGATATGCCCTTCGATGTGATGCACGGGAACGTATGGAACGCCCCATGCGTAGGCCAGCGACTTGGCGAAGCTCACGCCGACCAGCAGCGATCCCATGAGGCCGGGCCCCCACGTGGCCGCGACGGCGTCGACAGGCCCCGATTGGTCGAGGACGAGGCGCGTGAGCTGCGAGATGCAAGTGGTGTGACGGCGCGAGGCGATCTCGGGCACCACGCCGCCGAACTCACGGTGGATGTGGATCTGCGACGCGACCTCGTTGGCGACGATGGCGCGCCCGTCCCGTACGACGGCCACGCCGGTCTCGTCGCAGGACGTCTCGATGCCGAGGATCAGGGTCATTGCGCCGAGTCCTTCTTCCGGGCGGACTGAACCGCTGTGGATGCCATCAACTGCGAGACGGGCACGACCTCGATGCCCGCGGCCTCGAGCCGGTCGAGCACGTCCCCAAGAACGGAGGCGGTGACGGGACGGAAGTGGCAGATGCCGATCGCCGCGCCGTGCGCCCGCGCCCGCTCGATGAGCTCGTCCGTCTGGCGCAGGATAGCCTGCCGGTCGTCACGGTTGTCCAGAAACACGTCGCGGCTCAACGCCGGGAACCCGAGGCGCACCGCCGTGTCGTGGGCCCGCGACTTCGGGCTCGTACGGCTGTCGACGAAGTAGAGCGCGTTCGGGTCGAGCGCCGCGAGAAAGGCGGAAATCGCCGCTTCGTCCTCCGTGTACCGCGATCCGGTGTGGTTATTCACGCCTGCGATGCCCGGCACGTCCTCGAGCGCTTGGCGGGTCGCCTCGCGCACCTCCTCGGGCGTCATCGAGACCGTCAGGCCGCCGGGATACGTCGCGGATGGGTCGGCCGATTCCATGGGCATATGCAGCATGAGCTCGAACCCGCGCGCGGCGGCCGCTTCCGCGGTCTCGCGGCTTTCCGGGGCGAACGGCAAGATCGCCAGCGTCAACACGGGATCCAGCCCGAGGATCGTCTCCGTCGGCTCACCGCCGTAGCCGCCGTCATCCACGATCAGCGCGACGCGCGGCGACCCGTCGTAGTCTCTTGCCGGGCGCTCCGGCGCAGCCGGCGGCTCATGCCCCTCGAAGTCCCGGGGAAGCTCGTCATACGTGGGCAGATCGCCCCGCAGCGCCGAGAACATCTCCTCCTCCATCGCCGCGATCCGCCGGCGGGGCGTCGGCTCGGGCGTCTCGGGCTCGGACGGCGTTGGTTCAGTCGCAGGCGGCGACACTACGGTCCGCGGCGGGCGCGAGGCCTCTCTGGACCGGCTCGCGCGGAGATCCACCAGGGCCACCTCCCGCGCGCCGATCGCCACCCGCAACCGCGCAGTGGCCTCGGAGTCGGTCACGTCCTCGAGAACGCGTAGGTCCTCCGACGCGAGCTCTTGCACAACGATGTCGGCCGCGGTTGCGGCCGCGATCTCGGGGGCGAGCGCCACCTCGAAACGCGTGCGTTCCCAGCGGGCCTCGTCGTCCGACATGGGCTCCGGCGCGACAACGCGCACATCCTGGTGGGGGATGCGATCGCTCTCCAGCAACGCGCGCAGATCCGTGGCGACCCGACGCGCCTCGCGGTGAAGCGATGCCGGCCGCGCCGCGAGGAAGTGCCGTGTGTAGATCCCCGCGCCGACTGCGATGACGACGGCCATGCCGAGCCAGAACGCCAAGGCCGACCAGGAGTGCGTGGGCGCCGTCCTGCGCTTCCGCGTCGAGCGCGCGGCCTTCTTGCGCGGCGACCGCGTCGGCTTCGATCCCGTCCGCTTGCCGCGCGGCGTCATGACAGGTCCACCCACTGCACCCGCCCGATCTCGCCGCCGAAGAAGCGTCGGCCGACGGACGCGAACCCATCGGGGGCGTCCGTGACCAGGAACGTGCGCTCCGTCGGTTCACCCTCCGGGCGCAGCAGATCGGCGACCTCCAAAAGCTGGACCAGCACTTCGGCCGTCGATTCCGCGCTGTCTACGATAGCGATGTCGGGCCCGACCACGCGCTGGATGGTCTCTCGCAGCAGCGGATAGTGGGTGCACCCCAGCACGAGCGTGTCGATGGCGTCCTTCACAAGGTCGGACAGATACGCACGGGCGACCAGTTCGGGCAGCTCGCCTTCGGTCCATCCTTCCTCGACCAGCGGCACAAACAATGGACAGGCGCGGCATAGGACACGCATCTCAGGCGCCAAGTCGCCGATCGCCGCGGGGTACTCGCCGCTGGCCACCGTGCCGGCCGTGGCGATCACGCCGATGCGGCCCGTGCGGCTCACGGCGACGGCGCGACGGGCGCCCGGCTCGATCACGCCGACGACGGGGATGGCGAGGTCATGCTGCAACGCGTGCAACGCATAGGCCGAAGCGGTGTTGCACGCGACGACCAGCGCCTTGACGCGGTACGCCATGAGTTTCTGGACGCAGGCGCGCGCGTAACGGATCACCGTCGCGGGCGATTTGGCGCCGTAGGGCACGCGTGCGGTGTCGCCGAGATACACGATCGATTCCCCCGGAAGCCGACGGACGATGCTGCTCGCAACCGTGAGACCCCCGATGCCCGAATCGAAGATGCCGATGGGGTCGCTATTGGCCATAGACGTCGGCAAGGCCCTGCGTTGCGACCCACGCCGGGTCGGGAACCACGGTTCCGGTCAGGGCGAGATGCTCGGGAAAGGAGAACTGTTCCGAGAGGGGCGTCCCCTCGAAAAGGAAGCGCAGACGGCGCACGGCGCGATCGCCCTGGCCGCGGAGCGCGCTCTGCGTAAGCGTGTGCGCGATGCCCTGGATCAGCAGCGCGTCGGCCGACGCGCTGCGCGGACGCACCGGGTCGGTCTGCAGCTCCTGCGAGAAGTCGAGCACGAGCTCGCCGTCGTCGAGCAGGAACACGCTGCGCACCTTCACGCTCGGCGGCAGCACAGGAGTAAGCCCCTGCGTCGGACCGGCGACCAGCGCCTCGAGCGCGATGCGGGCGTTCTCCTGCGTGTACGGCGTCAACTGCAACTCACGCTCTTCCACGGCCAGCCCCCGGGCTTCCGGACGGGCGAAGTACAGGCTGACACGCCGCCCGACCGATGCGTCGGGCCGAACCCGCTCCGTCGTGAACGTCGGGGCGTCCTCGCCGGGCATCGGCAGGGGCTGGTAGCCGCGGTCGATCATCTCCTTGGCCAACAACACGACGCACACAGCCAGGATCACCGTCGCCATGGCCCAAACGGCGAGAAAGACCTTTCTGTAGAAGGCGTGGCGTTGGGTCCGGTTCATGGCGCCTCTCCCGCCGCGCGTCCGGGATCGATGTACTCGAGGATGTCGGCGGCGAGTCCTTGGGCCAACTGGTCCAGGTACGCCTCCTCGCTCAACCGGGCTTCATCCCCGGGGTTCGTCAGGCACCCCAGTTCAATCAGCACGGCCGGGCACTTGACGTTGCGCAGAATGCGGCTCTCCACGCCATGGACGCCGCGATTCGCGGCATTCGTGGCGAGAGACAGCGATTGGGCGATGCCCTCTGCCAGTCGACGACTGTCGGCGATCCGTCTGGCCTCGCCTGACGCGGCGTCACGGCGCGCGCGGCCCTGGTCCGAACCGGTCGGCCCCTGGTAGAACGCCTCGATTCCGTGGGCCGCGGGGCTGTAGCTGGCTCCCGTGTGCAGGCTGATAAACAACCCCGCCTCCTGGGTGTTGGCATAGTTCACCCGGGCGGCGTCAGTCCGGTCTACATCTTCGTTCCGCGTCAGCAGCACTTGGCCGGGCACGGCGTCGAGCAGCAGGATCTGTAAGCGCTGGGCGACCGCGAGAGTCACCGTCTTCTCGACAAGACCGCCGGCCCCGGTTGCGCCGGCATCGTTTCCGCCATGGCCGGGATCGAGCACGATCACGGCGACCGGCGTCACCGGGGCGCGCGGAGTCGGCGCCCGACGCGGCAGTTCAGCCAGCGGCGCTTCGAGGTCGGTCTCTTCCTCCGAATCAGAGGGCAGGATGGGTTCGATCTGCGCAGAGGCCGTCCCGCCGAAGAGCATCAATACCGCAGCCGCGCCGCAGCAGAGCAGCGCCGTGACAACACAGCAAAGCAGCGCCCGCCGCGGGGACGGTCGCCGATGATCGCGCTTGCGCGCGCAGATGCTCGGTGCATGCAATGACAACGCTGGAACTCCGCAACTTCCGGAACGGAACGCCCTTGTTCACCGGGCGATCGCCGCATAGGGCCGCCGGAATGGAAACCGTTGCGAGTTTACGGATTCCGCCGGCTCGGATCCAAAGCGGGCCGCCCACGGCCGACAGGCGACCTCACCTGCGCCAGGTCCACGCCTCCGCGTCGTAGCGCGACTGCACCAACGACGCGATCGCTTCGCGCAGCGCCGGCGTGGGCGCGTACTCGGCCGGATCGGCCTGCCACGCCCGCGCGACGACGTCGCGGAGCGCCTCAGGCGAGGCCGACACCGGAGCGACGAACGTCTCATGCACGCGGTCGGCGCGGTAGGCGGGGCGGTCGTCCGGCTCTAGCAGATAGCGCGCCATCGATCCGCCGTCCATGCCGTACAGCAACGTGCCATGGTGCAGCATCGCGCGGCGCTTGCGCTTCTGAGCATTGCCCGAGAACTTGAGGTCGCCGACGGCCAGATCCGAGGAGCCGACGATGCGCGCCTCAATGCCGAGCTCGGCCAGCGCCTCGCGGACGCGGCCAAGGATCACGCAGTACGACGCGCGCACGCCGTCCAGTCCGCTGCGAAGCGAGCGGTCCAGAATCAGGCTGAAGTTGAGGCAGCCGGGCCCCTGCAACACGCAGCCCCCGGCGGAACAGCGCCGCAGGATCGGCACGCCGTCGGCCCGGCAGGCATCAATGCGGGCCTCCCGCCGGATCTGCTGCGATACGCCGAGGACGACGAACGGTCGGGGGCTCTCCCAGAACCGCAGCGCCTCCCCGCGCTCGCCTTCCTCAACTTCGTTCAGCAGGGCCTCGTCGCACGCGAGGTTCTCAGCGGGCGCCGACGACGACCAGTCAAGCAGCCGCATGGTCAGAACGAACAGTTCAGTCGGCGTGCGGCGCGCACTTCGTCCAGGCGTCCGACCGGCAACGTCTCCGGCGCGCGGGTGAGCGCATCCGGGTCCTCGTCAGCCAGCTTGGCGATCTCGAGCATGGCTTCGCAGAACGCGTCCAGGGTCTCGCGCGACTCGGTCTCCGTCGGTTCGACCATCAGGCTTTCCTTCACGGTGAGCGGGAAGTAGACGGTCGGCGCATGGAAGCCGCGATCGAGCAACGCCTTCGCGATGTCCAACGCACGCACGCCCTTGCGCGCCTGCGGAGTCGCCGTGAACACGCATTCGTGCATGAAGGGCGTGTCGAACGCCGAGGTGAACGCCGACTTGAGCTTGGCATGAACGTAATTGGCATTGAGCACGGCGCCCGTCGAGATGTCGCGCAGCCCGGAAGCGCCGAGCGCACGCATATAGGCGTATGCGCGGACCGCGACGAGGAAGTTGCCGAAGAACGCGGCCATCCGGCCGATGGACTTCGGCGGCGTCGCGAGGTCGTACGCGCCGTCGCGCGCCACGACGCGGGGGCCCGGCAAGTAATCGACCAGACGCGCGCTCACGCCGACAGGACCCGAACCGGGCCCGCCCATCCCGTGGGGCGTCGCGAAGGTCTTGTGCAGGTTGAAGTGCATGATGTCGAACCCCATGTCTCCGGGGCGACACCGACCGATGATGGCGTTCAGATTCGCGCCGTCGTAGTACATGAGGGCGTCGCGGTCGCGCGCCATACAGGCGATCCGGCCGACCGCCGGTTCGAACAGTCCGTGGGTGTTCGGGCAGGTCAGCATGATGCCGGCCACGGAGTCATCGAGCGCCCTGGTCAGGGCGCGCACGTTGAGGGTCCCGTCGCGCTTGGACGGGACCTCGCGCACCTTGAAGCCCGCGATCGCCGCCGACGCGGGGTTCGTTCCGTGCGCGGAGTCCGGGATCAGGATGGTGTCCTTGCCGGTGTTGCCCCGGTCACGATGATACGCGGCCATGAGCAACGCGCCCGCCAACTCGCCATGCGCGCCGGCGATGGGCTGCAGGCTCGCTTCGGCCATGCCGCCGATCTCCGCGAGCATGCGCTCCGTGGCGTGGATCACCTCGAACGCGCCTTGGCAGCGCGCGCGATATGCGGGGCTCGTGCTGAAATGCGGGTGGAGTCGGGTGAACCCAGGGTGATCCGCCGCCCGGTCGGCCAGCTTCGGATTGTACTTCATCGTACAAGAGCCAAGCGGGTAGAAGTGCGTGTCGATGCCGAAATTGCGGCGCGAGAGCCGCGTGAAATGACGCACGACGTCCAGCTCGCTCACTTCCGGCAACGCAGCGGGCTTGCTGCGGAGCAGCTCCGGCGGCAGGTCCGCGGCGGGGACGTCAAGGGGATCCAACTCGAGGGCGCGCCGGCCGGGCGCGCTCTGCTCGAAAATCAGCTGCATAGCTCCTCCTGGAGGGTGTCGACATAGGCATCCAGCTCGCTGCGCGTGCGCCGCTCCGTCACGGCGACCAGCAACTCGCGGTCGTCGCCCGCATCCAGCGCGGCCAACGGCAGGCCGGGAGCGATGCCGCGCCGGGCCATCGCGTCGACGACCGCCTCGGCGGGCTTGGGAAGGCGTATGACGAACTCGTTGAAGGCAGGTTCCGTCGTGACGACCTCGACGACCTCGCTCAGGCGCCGCTTCAGGTGCTCGGCCTTGGCGTGGCAATGGGTCGCGACCTCGCGCAGGCCCTGCGGCCCGAGCAGACACAGGTGGATCAACGCACGCAGGGCGCACAGCGCCTCATTGGAGCAGATGTTCGACATCGCCTTCTTGCGGCGAATGTGCTGCTCGCGCGCTTGCAGGGTGAGCACGAACCCGCGCCGCCCCGCTTCGTCCACGGTCTGTCCCGCGATGCGGCCGGGCATGCGGCGCACATAGGCCTTGCGTGTCGCAAGGATGCCGAGGTACGGTCCGCCGAACTGCAGCGGCATCCCCAGCGGTTGCCCTTCCGCGATCGCGATATCGGCGCCCATCTCGCCAGGCGTGGCGAGGATGCCGAGCGACACGGGGTTGAACGAGACCACGAGCAAAGCGCCCGCCGCGCGGCAGCGCTCGGCCAGCTCGTCGTAGCGCCGCACCTCGCCGCGGAACGCCGGGTTCTGCACAATCACGCATGCCGCCTCTGCAGGGTCGTCGCCGTCGACCAGCTCGAGGTCGAGGTGGGCGATGTGCGTCTCCAGCATGCGGCGGTAGATCGGGTTCAGCGAGTCGTGGCAGACCACGCGCCGCCGCTTCGTGCAGCGAACGGCCATCGTAGCCGCCTCGAACACCGCCGTGCCGCCGTCGTACAGACTCGCGTTCGCGAAGTCCATGTCCGTCAGCCGGCAAATCGCGCTCTGGTACTCGTAGATGCCCTGGAGCGTGCCCTGGGCGCACTCCGGCTGGTAGGGCGTGTAAGCGGTGGTGAACTCGCTCCGTCCGGACAGCGCATCCACGGCGGCGGGCACGTAGTGGTCGTAGAAGCCGCCGCCGACGAACGACGTCAGGCGGTGGTCGTTGGCCGCGGCGATGCGCTCGAGATGGTCCGCCACGGCCATCTCGGACATGGGCTCGGGCAGGTCCATCCCCGACACGCGCAACGGCTCGGGGATCACATCAAACAGGTCTTCTACCGTCTCCGCACCGATGGCATCCAACATGGCGCGGGCGTCGGCGTCAGTAGCAGGTATCCAAGTCATTCCGTCTGCTCTTCCAGGAACCTTTCGTAGGCGTCAGGCTTCATCAGCTTCTTGAGATCGGCGACGCGAATACTGTCCAGTTTGAACAGCCACCCGTCGCCATACGGGTCCTTCGTCAACAGACCGGGGTCGTCCTCAAGCGTCTCGTTGACCTCCACAATGTGGCCCGACACCGGCGAGTAGACGTCGCTGGCGGCCTTCACGGATTCGACCGTGCCCACCGACTCGCCCTGGTGCACATCCATGCCGGTCTCCGGCAGTTCGACAAAGGTGAGCTCTCCCAGTTGCTCCGAGGCCCACGCGGTGATTCCCACGACGTACTCTCCGCCATCATCGCGGATCCACTCGTGGTCTTCGGTATAGAGCAGATCATCAGGGACCATGCGCGTTCTCCTGGTTCAGCGCTTCCAGCTTCCCTCATTATAGAAGGGTGTAGTGCTTGTTTCGATTGCTATTCGCTTAGGTCCGGCTTCCAACTGGACGCCCGGATCGGCGACGGCGACGTCGAGCATCGCCAGTCCGATCCCATGGCCGACCGTCGGCCCCGGGGCCCCGCTGGTCACCCGTCCCGCCACACTGTCGCCGTTGTAGATAGCATAGTCGGGGCGCGGTGCGCGACGATCACGCGTGCGGATGCCCGTCAGCTTCCGACGAATCCCCTCCGCTCGCTGCGCCTCAAGCGCGGCCTTCCCCCGAAATGGCGTCTCCCACGCGATGAACCGGTCGAGTCCGCACTCAAGCGCTGTGCAATCCGGACCGATGTCCTGACCGGACAGCGGGTAGCCCACCTCGAGGCGCAAGGTGTCGCGCGCGCCGAGCCCTGCCGGCGCGGCCCCGGGGAATGCAAGCAGTGCACGCCACAGATCGACGGCCCCGGCGTTCGCGAGGTAGAGCTCGTAGCCAAGCTCGCCGGTGTACCCCATCCGGGTCACGACCACGTCCCAGCCCCGCCAAACTTCCCGACAGGCGCCGAAGACGGATAAGGCCGCCGACTCGTCGCCGAAACCGGCCGCTTGCAGCGTTGCGCGGGCCTCCGGACCCTGCACATCGATCTTCGCGAGCGCGTCAGACAGGTCCTCAACGCCTTCGCCGCACACGGAGCGCAACGTCGCGACGACCTCGTCCTTGGGTCCCGCGTTGCAGACCACCCACGCCTCGTCGTCTGACAGACGCGTCGTGATCAGGTCGTCGACGACGCCCCCCGCCTCGTTCAGCAGCGCGCCGTACCGTCCCCGCCCGACAGGGATCGCGGTTGCATCAGAAATGACCAGCTCGCCGTAGCACGCCAGGGCAGGGTCTCCCTGGAGGCGGATCTCCCCCATGTGGCTACAGTCGAACAGAGACACGTGGGTTCGCGTGCGGCGATGTTCGGCGAGAATGCCGTCGAACTGCAAAGGGAGCTGCCAGCCGTGGAAATCGACCAGGCGCGCCCCGCGCTCCTGATGGTCGTCTACGAGTGGGGTCGGCCGCATACGCGCATCCTCCTGGGCTGCCCGTCAGGTGCGGCGAGGCGCAGTCCTCACACGCGACCCGAGTGTTCGGGCGCCCAGGCGAACGGCATGCGAACCCCGCCGCTCCCTCGTGGTGAACTCCACGCGAAATCGCCAGTCACGGCGGAGACGTCAGCCCCAAGGGTGCCCGATTCGGCGGGAAATGTCAAGGCGACTTCCGGATTCCGGGGGGAGCGGAAAGGCGACAGGCAGGGACGAACACGAGGGACTTGACAGGAAGGGGATGTAAGGCTATCATTTTAGTAAGGTATTCGGCGGCGCGCCTTGTCTGGGGGCTGGGCGGGCGCGGAAATCCCGGGGGCAAGTGGAGTCAGGGCTCCGCCGATGAGGAGGAATGGCACGTGTCCACCAACGAGACAGAGAGCAGTCAGTTCGGAAACAGCTTCGATGGCAACGCGAGCCGCTCCGCGGACGCGACCTCCGAGGGGGGCGTGGTCGGTCGGGTGAAGTGGTTCAACAACCAGAAGGGCTACGGCTTTATCGTCTATGGCGATACGCCGGACATCTTCGTCCACCACACCGCCATCCGCATGGAGGGGTACCGGACGTTGAAACAGGGCGAGGAGGTCAAGTTCTCGCTCGTGGAGACGAACAAGGGCCTGCAGGCCGTGGATGTAGAGCGCGTCGACTAGTCTCCGGCGCGGCGACATCAGCCCATCCCAGACACTGAGTAAGGGGTTCCCCGAGCCGTTGCGGCAAGAGGAACCCCTTTTTCCATGCGTCGGCGGCGTGCCGCGCCCAGCCTTCGGCCCTCAGTACCCTTCGCGAAAGATGGGTTCGCCCGGAAGCAGGTCGATGTATTCCTCGAGCGATCCGCCGGCGAGGCAGCATTCGATGATCCGCCGCCCCTCAGGCATCAGATCGTCCACGAGGAACTTGCTCAACTGCTCGTGGAAGAAGTCGGCCAGGATCTGCGCGCCGGCGTCGTAGGCCTCGGCGCCGACTTCGGGCTGCGACGAGACGTCCAGGAACCAGGAGGTGATGGTCTGCCCTTCCACCATCAGGTCGCGCACGGCGTAGCCAAGCAACGGGCAACGCGCCGGCGCAAGCTGCTTCGGAGTGAACCATGCGCCGCCGCGACGGGCCAGGTACTCGCGCACGATCCACTGCGGCATGAAGCCGGTCTTCCACACGCCCACATGCTGGTTCGGGCAGATGATGTATTGCACCTTGGGCGAATCCATGATCTGCTGCAGGATCAGGTTCGCCTGGTCGACGCGGCGGCCCGTGGCGAACGGCCAGTAGGACCCCACGCCCTCCGAGCTCATGCCGTCGGACTCGACGATGCTCGGGTTGGCATGGCCGCGCGGCGCCACCAGCCGCCAAAGCCAGGCGAGCGACGGCGGCAGCACGTGGAACAGGCCCAGGATGCCGTAGGACGGCTTCTTGCGGCTGCAGGGCGGCGTGCGAACGCCGAAGCTGCGCACGTCGACGGTGACCGGCCCGTTCACCACCTTGGGCACGATCCGCCGGGGTATCACCACCCGCGGATTGGGACATGGCTGGCCCGGGGCGTCCTGGATGTGCTCCCAGATCAACGCGGTGCTGTTCGGCGCGGCGTCGATGTTGAGGAACAGCAGCGGACTCGCGGGGTGGATGGTCAGGTACTCGAGGTGCGGATCGGCGCCGTAGCTCGTGATATGGTTGGTCCGGATGAACCACGCGTCTTCCGCGTCCATCAGCGCGAGCTTTCCATCGCCCTGATCGAGCGAGGGATGACACAGCGCCATGTCGTCGGTGACCGGACGCAACTCGCAGTTTCGCGGCAAGGTGATGTAGCGCTCCTCGCCGGACTCCAGGTTGCGCCCGAGCAACAGGCGACCGTCGCGCTCGCGGTGCATCTGCTCCAGCATCTCGCTCTTGCCGCCGCCGCTGGCGCCCTCGTGCATGATCGTAATGTGGTTGTCGTACGGCGTCACCACGCGCACGGTCGAACAGTGGGCCGTCACCCAGTCTTCCTTCTCCCCCAAGTTGATCAGCACGCCGTACACGCCCTTCTTCGCGCTCGGTCCGGGATAGAGGTTGTAGCTGAAGAGCTCATGGATCTCGCGGGTGCGGTTGTGAACGACCACCTGCCGGCCGCCGAAATGCGTGTGCCGCAGCGGCGGCGCGACGTAGATCACCGACCGGGGCGCGAAACCCTCGGGCAGGGCCTCCGCGTCGAGGATGCCCTGAAGCTGCGCCAGCCCCAACGCGAAGAAGCCCGCGTTGGCCGGGGCGATCACCATGGAGTCGATCCCCTTGCCCGGCGCGCCCGCGATGAAGAAAAACACCGCGAGTTCCTGCGTCTTGATCCAGTCGAACGTCTCCTGACGGACATCGGGGAACGGCCGGTCGAAGTGATCGCTGAACCGAGGCTTGTCGCTGGGACGGTCGTCGGCGATGAACATGCAGTTGGCGTCGCGTCGCCGCATGTAGGGATCCGTGTAGTTGGCCGCGATGCCGTTGCGGACCCGGCACACCGTGGCCTCCACAACGCGGCCCTGACCCGGCACGTCGTAGGCGACTTCATGGAACCCGTCGACGGCGTCGCGAACGGCGAGCTCCACCAGCTCTTCTTCGTTCCGCGCGACGCGGTAACCGGGACACGATTGCAGGATTTCCGCGGCCTCGAGCGGGATCTCGCAGTGGATGGGCGTGAACATCGTGGTCATGGGTACAACTCCTCTAGCGCAGGATAGCGGATGGCCGTAGGCCGAGCGGTCAGGCGACGCCTCAGCCCGTTGCGATCACCCCTCTCGACGGCATGCCTTGAATAGAACCATGGGACCCGCAGGTGCATTCCGCGTCGTGCTGAGAAGAGCCGATGCGCCTCGCTATGCATATCGTACCCGCTGGATGGCGTTGGATGGAAATGCGCCAGAGAACGCGGAGACGCGGCCCGCATCGAACGGACCGCGCCTCCAGACTCGCCGGGATGTGCGTCGCTCAGCCCCAGCCGCCGAAGTAGTATCCCACGAACAGCCCGGCCAAGGCCGACACGGGCGCGGAGGCGCCGGAGATGTCCGCATTGGTCATGGGCGCCTTCGACTGATAGCGCAGGAACTCGACGTGGCCGTCGAGATAGAGCACGTTCGACCCGCCGGGGACATGGTTGAAGATCTCGATGTACGAGGTCCGGTCGCCGCTTCCCCACGCGTCCATCATCACCGGGATGGCCGTCTGGGCCATGGCCGAAGCCGCGGGGTTGTTGATGTCGGTGATCGCGAACCGTTCGACGCCCTCCTTCAGACGTCGCACGCTCTGCATGGCGTAGTCGATCGGCGTGACCCCATCGTCATCCGTCCACACCTGCACCGCCCGCGCTTCGTTTCCGTACGGATACCCGGAGCTCTGGTACGGGTAATCGTTCTGGATATGGTACTGCGCGCCCCACGAGCTGGTCGGCATCGACGCGAACGGCATGTCCGCCTCACGCCCCCTGGTCGAGTAGGAGATGTCGATCTCGCACCCGTAGGCGTCGCTTCCGTACTGGCCGCCGCGCTCGAAGATCGGGCTCAGGCCGACTTGCACCGGCCCGGGGTAGTTCGAGATCGCCCGCCCCGCGCGCACAAGGGCCTCCACCATCTGAGAGGTTGTGGTCGTCGCGTACGGGATGTAGAAATACGACGTCGGGTTGGACAGCAGCATGTGGAGACACGCCTTGCCGGCGCCCAGTGGATCGCCCAGCTCCTGGATCCGCCGCTCAGTGAACGCGACCTCGTCCAGGTACGCGTCCGAGAACAACCACTCGGCGTAGCCGCCGCTGTCCGACGGGCACACCGCGATGTTCACGTCGTTCCAGTAGTCCGGATAGAGCGCGCTCGAGTCGACGCCGTGGGTGTAGCCCCACGAAAACCCCCGCCAACTGTAGAGATAGCGCGTTGCATCGGGCCACTGGCCCTTGTTCTCGCTGGAGTACATCTTGAAGATCAGCCCCCATTGCTTGAGGTTGTTCTGACAGGATGCTCGGCGCGCCGCCTCGCGGGCCCGCGCCAGGGCCGGGAGCAGGATCGCCGCCAGGATGGCGATGATCGCGATGACCACCAGCAGTTCGATCAGGGTGAAGCCTCGTTTTCGCATTGTGCGTTCCCTCCTTGTCCGTCGCGTTCCGACGGCTACCGGATTCCGACGGCGCCCGGGGCCGCGCGGCCCCGCCGTCGTCCGAGAGTGTAGGGACGCTGCGTAAGCCCCGTGTGAGGCGCGGCGTAGGTCTTCGCGGCAGGCGCGCGAGCGGCGCGCAAGCGATGTGTGAGAAGAACGTCAGGCGTCCCGGCAGGGTCAGAAGCGGAAGGAATACTGGAGGGTGACGGCAGTCTGTTCGAGAGAGATCTCCGTCCCCCGGCCCCCTACGGAGAACAGGTCGCCGGTTCCGGAGTCCGTCTCGGTGTTCTTGAGGGCGTGCATGAGCGCCAAGTTGAGGTCCGAGCGCTTCGAGATGCGGTAGCCGGCGCCCAGCGTCAGGTGCGTCTCAGAAATCCCCGGGAACAGAACACTGGAGAACACGGCGTCGCTCGGGACGGGCGAGTCCCCGTGCGACACGCCGGCGCGAAAGGTCCATAGCCGGGAGGCGTTCCACGTGGCGCCGAGCTTGAAGATGTGCTGGTCGTTCCAGCCGAGCCCGCCGCGCACCGTGTCGCGGGAGATCTGGCTGACCCCCGACCAGTCGATGAACTTGTAGTCCGCCACGAACTCGAACCTGGGTCGGGGCCGGTAAGCCAGCCCGATCTGGAACTGCTGCGGATGGTCGAGGTGATAGATCAGCATGTCTTCATACTTGCCGAACTTGCTCTTCCACTGGCGCGACGAGTAGACCGCGCCGAAGCTCCAGCGGTCCCAACGGCGGTACACGCCCAGCTTGAACCCCCAGCCGATGCTCGTGTCCCACTTGAAGTCGCCTTCCGTCGGGGTGAGCTCGAGGGTGAGCGAGTCGGTACGCAACCGGCTGTACACGCCGACCAGCGCCCCGCCGACCGCCCAGCCGTTGTCGAACCGATGCGCATACGACAGCGGCAGCTTGATCGTCTCGAGCTGCGCGCGGCGGTCCTTGTTCCCGCTCTGCAGTCCGGGCAGCGTGCGCGACCGGGCATAGCGCACGTTGTTCCCCTCGACGCCGAACACCCCGAATCCCAGTGCGCCGCACTCGAGCGGCCAGATCAGGCCGAGCGCGGGCGACAGCGACAGGCGCCGGTCTTCGAGATGCCCCGCGTTCGGGTTCGCGAGCGACACGAGGAAGTCATCGTTCGGCGCCTGCAGGTTGATCACCAGCCGCGGACCCTCGGGCTTCGCGGTACGACGAGGGAAGATCACGTCCAGTCCCACGTCGATGCGCCGGTCCAAATCGACGATGGACGCGGGGTTCAGGAACGACCAGGTCGCGTCTTGCGGCGAGGCCACGCCCGCGCCGGCGGTCCCCCGCTGGATCGCGCCGATCCCGAGCAGCTCATCGCCGTTGGTGGCGGACGCGACGGCGCAGACGAGGAGCCCGACAGCAATCGCCGCAGCGGTGCGCGGAGTTCGGGGAAGGGCTATGGACGTCGCAATCGGCATCAGAATCTCCAAGTATACTGCATGCTGAGCGCGTGTTGCGCGAGTCGGGTCGCGGTGCCGCCGCCGCCGAGCGAGAACAGATC
This sequence comes from Candidatus Hydrogenedentes bacterium UBA6118, assembly GCA_002422525.1. Taxonomy (GTDB): domain Bacteria; phylum Hydrogenedentota; class Hydrogenedentia; order Hydrogenedentales; family SLHB01; genus UBA6118. The sequence continues at coordinate 21,524 of DIWA01000022.1, read as the reverse complement.
GCCTTTGCCGCTGTCCTCAAGGCGTTTCTCGAAGGCATGCTGGTAGGCGACGTGCAGCTCGTGACGCGGCGCGAACCGCCACGAGGCGCCCACGCTTGCGTGCGCCTCGCTGTTCGCCGGAAACATCACGTTCGAGAACACCTCACGGTCCGGCACCGGCGACCTGCCATACGATACGCCCATGCGGAGCGTCCACGCGTCGGAGAGGGCGTACTGCAGGGCGAGCTTCCCGATATGCTGGTCCTCCCAACCGAGCCCGGCCTCGATGGTCGGATGCGACAGTTGCGGCACGCCCGACCAGTCGATGAACCGATAGTCGGCCAGGATCTCCCACTTCGGGTGCGGCCGCCACGCGACCCCCGCCTGCACGGTCTGCGGGTGGTCGAAGCTGAACCGCATGAGGTCGCCGTAGTCGTCGAAGCGCTGCATCCACTGCCGCGAGGAGTAACAGAGCCCCACGGACCACGCGTCCCACCGTCGGTAGATCCCGACCCGGAAGCCCGCCCCGTAGGCGTAGTCCCACATGTAGTCCGCGCGGGCCACCGTGAGCCGCCGGGTCATGCTATCGCTGCGCAGACGCGCGCCGACGCCGACGAGCGACGCCCCGACGGCCCAGCCGTTATCGAACCGGTGCGCCCATGCGAACGGGGCCTCGACCACTTCCAGACCGGTCCGTCGATCTCCGCCCCATCGCAGCCCCACGAGCGTGCGCGCCTTGGGATAGTCGACGCGGCTGCCGCGGACCCCGAAGAAGCCCAGACCGATCGCGTAATCCCCGTGCGGGAAGACAGCCGCCGCCGAGGGCGACAGCATGAGCGACACGTCGTGCATCTCGCCCGCCCACGGGTTGACCAGCGAGATCACAACCGGGCCGATGTTCTCGGGCGCCCCTGCCAGGAGCGGACCCATCAGGTCGGCGGCAGCCTCGTTGTAGTACAGCTCGAGCCCGAGGTCGAGGCGGCGTTCGAGATCAACGATGGCGGCGGGGTTCACGCGGATCCAGGCGGCGTCTTGCGGCGCCGCGACCCCCGCTCCGGCGAGACCCTGCTGGATGGCTCCCACGCCGAGCGCCTGCGTGCCCTCCGCCGCAGACGCGACGCGCGTCAGAATGATCGCACACAGCGCGAAGGCTGACACAGCGAAGCCAAGGCGCAACCGCGGACGGCGGACACGTCCCGTTGCGTCTGTCGGGAGACCGATGGTGCAGGCGTCCACGAGGGCGGGCCTCCTACATCGCCGCTCAGCCGCGGACGCCGCGCCTCGGCGCATCTCGCCCGGCGCACACGCGCGGTCAGCAGCGTCTTGACATGCCGCATCGACGCTCCCACAATGCCCTATACGTGCTCATGACCCCGTCGAGGGCCCGCCTTGGGGACGCCGTACGTCGCAGGCGGTAGTATACCCGATCGAGATCGGGCGGGGCAGCGATCAGCGTCCGCGGAGTGGCGGGCGCGCATGCCGGGCGGAAACGCACGGCGCAGAAGGAGCTCAAGATGGCCGGCTTACCGTTTGCACTGCAGTTGTACAGCGTTCGCGATCACTTGGCGAAAGACATTCCCGGAACGCTGGCGAAGGTCAAGGAAGCGGGGTACGACAACGTCGAACTCGCTGGGTTCGGCGACATGACGCCGGAGGAGTACCGCAAGACACTCGACGCCGTCGGGCTGAAGGCGATCAGCTGCCACATCGGCCTCGACGAAGCGTACAACGCGCCCGAGCGCGTCGCGGAGACATGCGGGGTCTTCGGCATGCGTTTCGCCGTGGTGCCGCACACGTCCGCCGACGACGAAGCGGGCTGGTTGGACATCGCGCGGCGGCTCGACAAGGCCGGCGGCGCGTTGCGTGAGCGCGGAATCCAGCTCTGCTACCACAACCACGCGCATGAGTTCACCAAGTACAACGGCCGCCACGCCTTCGACCTGCTCTTCGAGGAGACGCAGCCGGAACACCTGGGAGCGGAGATCGATACCTTCTGGGTCGAGTACGGCGGCGAGGACGCGGCCGCGTATATCCTGAAGTATGAGGGCAGGTGTCCCCTGCTCCACGTGAAGGACCGGGCCCCGGAGGGCGCCGACCCGATCTTCGCCGAGGTCGGACAGGGCACGATGGACTGGGACCCGATCTTCGCGGCTGCGAAGACGGCGGGCGTCCAGTGGTATATCGTCGAGCAGGACCAGTGCGCGATCGACTCGCTCGAAGCGGTGAGGATCAGCGCGGACTACATGAAGACGCGGTAGCGCGCTTCCCGCAACGACCACGATGAACGCAACGGGCCGGCGGAGTCGACAGATCGACGACTCCCCGGCCCACGCCGAGTTGCGCCCTGGATGACGCGAGATCGACTCGAGATCGACTACTGAGCGGCCATGTTCCCGAGCGCGGAGCCCGCGACGTCGACGAACCGCGCCACCGCATCGTACTGGTCCGCATCGAGCGCGTCCTGCATCCGCACCAGGGCGTTCTCGAGCGCGACCATCTGCGCCCGGGCGACGCGTTCGTCGAGGGAGGCCTCGCTCGGCTGGCCATTGCTCGACGCCGTCGGTTCCGCGGGCGCTTCCACCGGCGCGGGGGCGGGTTCCGGCGCAATGGGCAGCGCCGGGGCGGGCGGCGCCTCCGGAACCGCCTCCGCCTCCGCTTCCCCTTCGGTCACGGCGTCCACGTCGGGAGACTCGACGGGCGCGGGCGGAAGACCAACGTCACGCGTCTGCTCGAGCTGGCCACGCGTTCGGCTGGTCTCGGCCTGCATCGCGCCCACCTCGGCCTCGAGCACCTCCAACTGTCGCTGAAGCCGGCCGACCTGCATGCCCAACATGACGGCCACGACCACCGCAACGGCGGCCACGAGCCACCCAATGGCCTTGACTGCTTCCATGGCGATCCCTGCCTTTCCCTGCTGCGCGGCGCCCGCGGAGTCGCGCTCTCAGGGCCGCGCGCGAAGACGCACGGCATCCGGACGGACCCATGCCGCCTCGCGACGCCGCGCTGCCAGACATGATACCCCAAGCGCACTGGGTATTCACGAGGAAATCACGCGCCGGTCCAGGCGGCCGCCCCCATGGAATCAAGAGTAGACCCAGTAGCGGAACTCCGTCCAGGCCGGCGCGACAGGGAACGTCTCCGCGGCGGCGGGATCCGCCGGCGGGACGTAGTCGCGCGGGGCGAACTCGATACGAATGCGGATCGCGTCCTTGCCGCGGGTGTACGATGCGGGGATCTGGAATTCATCGTCGAGCCAGCGGCGATGCGGGTTCCGATCGGCGAAATACCACGCGCGCTCGACCACTTCCTCGCCGTCGACATAGACGCGCGCCCGCTGCCGACCGAACTGCTGGTCGCTCCGCCGACGCAGCCGCACGCCGTCGTTGTCGGGTCGGATCCGCACCGTGAACGCGCTCGCCCCCGTGAACGCGCGGCCGGTGTCGGTCGCCTCGGTCGAGACGTCGTCCTCGTACCGCGCCACCAGCTCGCCTTCCCAGGTCTGCCCTTCGACGGTGTAGTCGTGGGCCTGCTCCGAACCGGCGTCTCCGACATCGACCTCATCGGTCAGCTCAAGGCCCGGCGCATCCACGCCGTAGTAGTAGAAGCAGCCGGAGTGGCGCATCGGCCAGTCGTTGGCGCCGCCCGCCTCGATGTCGAACCGCGCGCCCCGCTGGAACGGATACCAGTCGCCCGTGCACAGGCGCAGCATCGAGAACGCGCAGAGCGGCCCCGTTTGTCGGTCGTAGCCGGAAGTCGGGTTGGTCTCCGACTGGCGCGGGAAGCCCCAGCCGTAGCAGGCCCAGCTCTCCGACCCGTCGCTCTCGATCTGCGGCGTGCCGATGCCGTCGAAGTAGATGCGCACATCACCTTCGCACGACACGTACTGCTCGTTCTCCGACGTGCCCGTGACCAGACCGCCCACGACGTGCCCGCGCCCTGAAACTTCGCCGATCGTCGTGTCGCGACCGGGCGTCACGAGGGTCTCCGGGTAATAGGCTGACGCGCGGAAGTAACCGCATTGGTCCTTGGGGTAGGCCATCGCATCGGTCGGTCGGCGCGCAATCCGCCACGACAGGTCGGCGGTTCGCTCGGGTCCCTCGTTGACGACCTCGATCCGGGCGGATTCCCAGTAAGGCATCGGGAAATAGGAGTAGAAATCGCCGATCTTCGTCGAACCGAGCAGCAAGTACCTGGTGTCCGTCACGCCGAACTCGTTGCCGAAGAACGCGCCCAGCGGCAGATCGACTGAAGGCTCCGATTCGTCGTCCCACCAGATGCGGATGCGCAGGTCCTTCCGCTGCGGCCGCGTGCAGCGGAGCACGTTCAGATGGATCGACGCGATCGACTCGGTCCCGCGACGGTCGTAGATCACGCACGACGCCCCCGGCGCGACGCTCCGCGATCCCGTCTCCGTCTCGTTGCCGTCCGTCGGCTTGGGATCCCGTCCGGTCCGCTCCCAGAGCGCCGCCAGTTCAGAAACGTCCATGTCCGCCGTGAACGTCTCCACGCCGTCGGCGGTCGGGTAGGTATGGTAGGTGATGTGGCCCCAGCCGCCATGGCCCAGCGCGCGGTCGAATCCTTCAAGCCGAACGGACGACGTGACCCAGCACGAGGTGCGGAAGGGCATGGGCACGAAACTGCGGATCACCCAGATCGGCCCGCGGCCATTGTCGTATGGCCCCTGGTAGATTGCCGCGAGGGGTTCGACAAACGGAGCCTTCTTCCCGAACTCCGACGGCCGGATCTCGAACTGCGGCTCCGCGGCGCCGTCGAAGTAGAACCGGAACACCGGCTCCTCGCTGTCGGGGTAGCGATGCTGCACAAAGTTGTAGACGCAGCCGGGCCCTTCGACGTCGAACAGGACCCACTCATCGCCTGCCTGATAGAGCTGCCAGTCCCAGTCAGCGTTTCCGCCTTGCTTGTCGATGCTGCCCTCATAGTGGACCTGGATGTGGTCCTTCAGAAACGGCAGCCGTTCCAGACGCGTCATGTTCGCGAGACCGGAATCCGCCATGGAGACCCCTCCGAGACCAAGGCGCAAGGCCGCCGCCAAAAGACAGTACTTACGAAACATCGGTTCTTACCCTCCGTCGCGCAAGCGTAGCCGGACGCGGCCGGGTTGTCAAATACCGCTCGCGCCCTCGACCTACGCCCCCTCCGCTGCGGCGCGTGACAAAAAAAGGAGGCAACGCACTCGGAGCCGCTCCAGGGAGCGACCCCTCGGCCGAGCCTCCAAATCGAGGATAGCCCCGATCTGGGGGCTTGTCAAGACCTCCCCTCCGCCGCGGCGCGGTCGAGGAACCAGCGCGTGCGGCCCTGGGTGGGGCGGAGGCGTTGGGCGGGGAGCGGGTCGGCGGCGGGGGCGGCGTGACCGCCGAGAACGCGCGTGACGGCCGGATGCTTGCCGGCGCCGGACACGAGAACGAGCCGTTCGCGGGCGGCTTCGAGCACGGGGTAGGTGAGCGTGACGCGGTGTGCGCCGAACTTGTCTACGTACGGCGCGACGACCAGGCGTTCGCGCTCGTCCAGCGCCTCGTTGCCAGGAAAGAGCGACGCGATGTGGCCGTCGTCGCCCATGCCAAGGAGCACGACGTCGAACACGGGGACCTCGCCGGGAGCGACATCGAAGTGCGCGCGGAGCAACGCCTCGTAGTCCGCCGCGGCGCGGTCGGGGTCGGCCTCGCCGGCCATGCGGTGGATGGACGCGGGCAAAACGTGGTCGAACAGCGCCTCGCAGGCCATGCGGTAGTTGCTGTCCGCGTGATCCGGCGGCACGCACCGCTCGTCGACCCAGAACACGTGCGTGCGCCGCCAAACCTCCGCGCTTGGGCGGCCCGTCGCCGCCATCAACGCGAAGACCGGCTTCGGCGTGCTCCCGCCGGACAGGGCGATGCGGCAGACCCCGCGCGCCGCGACCGCGGCGGTGATCGCCTCCGCCAGCGCCTCCGCCCCCGCACGCACGAGCGCATCGCGATCGGCGAACACGTGCACCTCAACGCCTTCCGTCGCCATGGGCTTCTCCTCTCCTTCCGGGCCGGTCTCATGCATCGGGCCGTCAAGCCGCTACGCCATCATACAGGAGTTCACCCGGAGCTTGGGCAATGCACAGGACGACGGCGCGCGAGACTCCGACCACCGTCGGAACGCTGGATGGGACCGAGGAATTCGCCGCCTGCTCCCGGGCCCGCGTGCAATCGCCGGAGATCCAGGCGCCGATCACGCCCGCGTCAGAGGCGCGAGGGACCCAAGAGGACGTAGCCGCCGGAGATCGCGCGGCGGCCTTCGCTGTTGACCACGTCGTAGAACAGCTCCGTGCCGTCGTCGACGTCGCGGCGGTGCAGCAGGCGGATGTGGATCGAGGAGCCCGGCGTGACCATCCCGGTGAATGTGCAGCTCGTCGACCGCATCCGGGTGGGATCGCCGTCCATCTCCCGGTTTGTGATCTCGCGCAGCGCATAGCTCAGCGTCGCGGCGCCTTGCAGGATGATGCCCTGCAACCCGACGGACTTGGCGAACTTCACCGAGGTGTGGATCGGGAAGTGCATGTTCGTACAGCCGTCGTATACGTGCGCGGCGAGCGGGTCGATGGGCAGCACAAGGTCCCACTTGCAGGCGTCGGGCGTCGGGCATGCGGGCACGGCCGGCAAACTCTCCGCGCCGCGGCCTTCGTCCAGGCAGCGCACGCGCCGCAGCAGCGCCCCGATATACTCCGTGAACATCAGCGTCCCGTCCGGAGCGACGGCGTCGTAGCGCACGACGAGCTCCGTGCCGGCGCGGTGCGGCAGGATGGCCGCGATGGTTCCCTTGGCGCGGAGCTTGTCGCCCGGACGCAGCACGCGGTGGAACACGATGGTCTCGCGATAGTGCACTTGCTGCTGCAGGAGATCGAAGGGAAACGGCTCCGTGAACGACTCGATGTCCCATGTCATGAGGATCTCGCTCGAGAGGGGCCACGTCACTTCCATGCAGGACAGCGGCGGCGCGATGATGCCCCCGTCCCGTTCGTCGTGCAGGTACAGCGGGTTGTCGTCGCCCACCGACGCCGCGTAGTTCATCGCGAGACGATCGGTGATCTCGACCTCAAGCTCCATCGTGAAGGCGCCAACGTGCACGGAACTGATTTGCATAGAGAGACCTCGACATCCACGGGGTTACAGGAGGGATAGGCGGCGGGAGGATACCATGCGGAGTCCCGCAAAGCAATGCTCCTCCCGCCGTTCCGGATGCAGCGCATCGATTCCGCCGATGCGCCGCTTCGTCTACTCGCTCCAGATGAAGCGATAGTTGAATCGCCGGTTCGGCGCCGTGTCTCCGGCGGTGCAGAGGGAGATCGGATCGACCAGATCCGCGGGGTTGTCGGCCCACTTGAAGTCGAACGTAAACGCGTCGCCCGTCAACCCGAGCACGTCGCGGGGAATCGCCAGCGCCAGCTCCGCGCCTTTGACGCGCAGCGGCAGCCGGGCGCACTCGACCCACTTTCCGTCGCCGCCGTCGGCCTCCCACCGCATCAGCGTCGTCGTCTCCGCATCGATCACGCGCTTGTTGACCAGGAAGTCGTAGCCGTACCAACCGGTCGATGCGTCGTTGTCGGCGTCGATCAACAGCAGCATCCAGTTGGGATCGGTGCACGGCGTGAGCGGGTTATTCGTCTCGACCCAGAAGTGCACCCGCTCGGCATCCACAGCGACCTTGCTCGTGATGATGTCGTTGCGACCGCTGGCGTCGGTGTAGTGGAGACCGCTGTACCCCGGATGGTCGCGGTGGGCGACGTCGCCGATGGTGTCGCGATACTCGACGGCCACGTCCTTCCAGTCCTCGAGATCGCCATCGATATCGATCGCGACATACCCCTTGTGCCGGGGGATCGGACGCGCGCCCTTGTAGCGGCGCAGATTCTGGGCCATCTGCATGTAGTAATTGTCGGTGTATCCGCCCTTCATGGGCTGGATGCCCCGATTGAACTCGGCGTTGTACTGGTCGACGAACAGAAACTCGCTGTCACGTCCCAGGAACTGCGTTTTGCGACGCTCCTCCTCAGGCGGAACGGCGAGGGACAAGCCGCCGTCGGTGAGGTGATACTTGCCCGCCGTCCACTCATTCCAGTCGTTGATGTAGAGGAACTGGGGGTCGGCGGCGAGCGCCTCATCCCACCGCTCCTGGAAGTAGATGCCGTATCCCTCGGGGTCCTCGACCGTCTCGCCCAGCCACGGCACGTAGGTGGGAACGGGCAGATCATACTCGTTCAGCTCAGGCTCTTGGTTTTCCCGCGTCCAGCTCTTTCCGATCATCGTTGACGCGTGTTGCGCCGGCGTGACGGCGGCCTCTTCCTTCCGGCCTTCGTGGCGAGACACGAGGTCGTCCGGGTCCATCGACCGCACGCGTTCGTCGCCGAGGTCGTAGCCGAAGCTCCAGTTGTCCTCGGTTCCGATGAAGCGCTCGCCCGCCCACTCGTAATAGCCCCACCACATGGTGCGGAGCGTGAAGAACTCCCGGACTTCCTTGGTGTAGTCAAGGTAGAACTCCTCGGCGTAGTCGGGATCGCCAAAATGCGGGTGGTCGGGGTCGGTCTTGGCGGCCGGGTCGTAGTGGGGATTCGGATGCTGGATCCCGCCGCGGTTGGCGTCGACGCCAGGCGAGCCGTTGTAGAGCAGGAGCGGCTTTCCGTCCCACTCAAACCAGAGGTCCTTGTACTTGCCCGCCTTGTAGATGCGGTCGTACAGGTCCTGAACGACCGTGATGGCCGGACCGTTGAACGACCAGAAGCAGAACTGCGGGACCTTGTTGCCTTCGGCCTTCATCTTCAGCATGGTGTTGAAGGTCACGTCCCACTCGTCCCAGTAGCGCACGGCGTTGGTGACATCCATGACGAGAACGTCGACCCCGGCGTCGGAGAGCATCGACATATCCTTCCGGATCACGTACTCGTCCTGGCTGAGGAAATAGCCCATCTCGGGCTCGGCCCAGTGGTAGCCCGATCCCGAGGGAGGACCCCAGGCCGGATGAGCCGCATCGAGCCGGGCCTCCGGATGCTCCTCCAAGATCCTGGTCACGTCGTACAGGTATGGGGGCTCGCCGGCGGCGCGGTCTTGCGTGTGCCAGGTGATGTAGAAGATGCCCGCGACGCGGCGCTGGTCGGTCTTGGGCGGGCCGACCTCCTCCGCGGCGGGCATCGTGCGGCCCAACGCATCCGTAGCCACCCAGGTGTCGGGGTAGATGTCGCGATAGTCCGACGCCTCCTCCCCCATCGCCGGGTTGGCGGCGAAGTGCGCACTGAGCGCGGTGCATAGCAAAGCAGTTCGGATCGCGTAGCTCATAATCTACTCCCTCTCGGTTCGCAGGCGGTCTCCGGAGCCTGGAAGAGTCCATGGTAGCGCACCGGGCAGGCAGAGGCAATGCGACAAGCCGCTCCGCGCGAGCGCGTCAGCCGACCGCGCCGCCGACCGTGCCGGCTGCCGGGTCCATTCCGCGACGCCGGAGCAGCTCCTCCTGCACGCGCCGCCGGGCCTTGCGGCGGTCGATGATACCGACCGGGCGCAGGTTGTTGTCGCTCAGCAGCACGGGCATCTGCTCGATCCCCAGATCGTTCAGCAGGTCAAGGGCTTCGCGCAGCGGCGTGGATGTGTACACTTGGTCGTGAACCGTCTCGAGGACGTCCGCGGCGACGATCCAGTCCCACGTGTCCCGGTTCGGCAGAATGTCTTTGAGCGCCGACAGGCTCACGACGCCCACCAGGTTCCGGTCGGCGTCGATGACGGGGTAGATGTAGCGGCTCTCGCGGGAGAAGCGATCGACCAGATTTCGGAGCGGCTCGCTCTCCGCAACGAGAGGACCGCTCTCGTCCATGACGTCGATCACCCGGAGCGTAGAGAGGATGTCCTCCTCGGTCACATCGCGGTTGACTTCGCCCGCGCGGTGTATTGCCAGCTTCACGAGCGGCGGCGCGAGAACCTGCACAATCAACGTCGAAGCGGTGATGACGAACACCACCATGTCGCCGATGCTCACGCCGGCGACGACATCGATGTGGGCGAGGTGGGCGGTCGCCATGATGGAAAGCCCGATCGCCACGCCCCCCTGGGCCATCAACCCCAAGCCGCAGTAGTCACGGATCACACGGTGAGCGCCGGAGATGCGGGCGCCGACATAGGCCCCGCCATACTTGCCCAGCGACCGCCCGACGACGTAGACCGCGACGATGCCCCAGATCCAGCCGGGCATGTCGCCGAGCTGGAGACGCGCCCCTACGAGGACGAAGAACATCACGTAGATCGGCGTCGAGAAGCTGCGCATGACCTGGAACAGATCCTGCGTACGGCGGGGCGCCTGGTTCGCCAGCACGAGCCCCATCGCCATTGCGGCCAGGATCACGTCCATGTCCCACAGGACGGCGGCGCCGATCACGAGCAGCAACAGCCCCAACGCCAGCACCAGCGTACGCTCCTGCTGGTGGCTGTAGCGCAGCAGTCGGCTGAGCCCGAAGCCGCAGGCTGCACCGAGCGCCGGCGCGCCGACCAGCGCGATCAGCAACTGGCGAGCCTCGCCGGCAAGATCAGCCGCGCCCCCGACGGCCAGGTGCGCCGTGCTGGCGCCCATGCCGTAGAGGACCAGCGCCAGCGCATCGTCCAGGGCCACGACCGCAATCAGCGCCATGGTAAGGACGCCTCGCGCGCGGTACTCCCAGAGCACGCTGACCGTACTCGCGGGATCGGTCGCGGAGGAGATGGCGCCGAGAATGGCGCCCGCCGCGATGGCGAGCGGCGCGTCGCCTGTGATCGCATACACGATCGCGCCGGAGGCGACGCCGACCAGCGCGACGGAGGCCAGCCCCTCGCCGAGCAGCACCGCGAGGTACTGCCTCCCGTACTGCCGGAAGGACTCGCCGCGCAGCTCACCGCCCACCAGGAAGCCGATCACGCCGAGCGCGAACAGGTTGAACGTGTTCAGCGCCGCGATGTCATCGGCCCGGATCAGACGAAGGCCCGTCTCGCCGACGAGCACGCCGATCGCGATGTAGCCGACGACCTGAGGGATCTTGAGGCGCTGGAACAGCCACGCGCCCAACGTTCCGCCGAACACGCCAATCCCGAATATGAGAAGCAGCCCGCCGTTCACCCGTCTTCCCCCGCGCTCACGCTGTCGGGACGGCGGCATACGATCTGATACGAAGGCATGGCTACAACTCGTTGCCCGCGAGGAGGTCGTACACCTCCCGCGGCGCCTGCGCCGCCAACACCCGTTCCCGCACGGTGTCGTCGCGAAGCCGGGAGCTCACCGAGGCCAAGGTCCGCAGGTATTGCGCATGTTGATGCCGACCCGCGGCGACCATCAGGAGGATCCGCACGGGCTGGCCGTCGATGGCGTCGTAATCCGTGATGTCCACGCGCGACACCCCCGCGGCCATCGTGATGTCGTGGACCGTGTCGAGGCGGACGTGCGGCACCGCGATGCCGCCGCCGATCCCCGTGCTCATGAGGGTCTCGCGACGATAGACTTCGCGCGCCAGTTCCTCCTCGCTGCGAATGGTCGGCGCCGTCGCGAGCACCTTGATCATCGCATCAAGCGCCTCGCGCTTGGTCGACGTGTCGAGCATCACGACGCGCTCCTCGGACAGCACCTCCCGGATCGTCAAGACGTTCTCCGCCTGACGCCGGTCGCGCGTGCCCAGCTTCTCGTCAACCCAACGCTGAATCTCGTCGCGCTTGAACCGCCAGGAGGTCCCCAGCTTCCCGCAGGGGATCTCGCCTTTCTGGGCCCAGTCGTACACGGTGCGTTCCGAAACGCGGAGGTAGCCGGCCACCTCTTCTATGGTCATGATATCGGGCAGATCCATGGTGGATATGCTCCCCTTTCCCGGATGTGAGGCACCCCAGCCAAAGGCTGGTCTCCATGCCAAGGATTCCTTATTATCGCGGAGTTTACCAGAATACCGCAATGGACGCAAAAAGGCGCAAGGTCCCCACCCGCCGATAGGAGTCCGCCCCGGACTGCTCTGGAATGTGGTAGACTCTACGGACGGGAATGTCCGCGGGACATCCTTCGACGGAGGGTCGTCATGATCTACACTCGATGCATCGCTGCGGCGCTGGCCGCCGCGAGTGGGCCGTTGTGTCCGTCCCCCGCGGCGGCGGTTGACGACGCCGCGCCGTCGGCCCAAGAACCGCGCGTCCTGCTCCTTGGCGACAGTTGGATCACGTTCCTGACCGTCTTCCGGTCATTCGACCACGCGCTGGAGGACCTCGGACTGGATCCCGCAGCGGTGACCTCCCTTCACCTCCCCGGCAGCGAGGCCCGTCGATGGAACCGGATGATGGGACGCCTGCTCATCGGGTCGCGGCTGATGTCGGCGCCGTCGATCGACATTGTTGTGCTCTGTATGGGCGGAAACGACGTGATGGGCGACTTCAATTGCCGCGCCCCGGAGGCCGAGCGCAGGGCGGTTGTCGCGCGGGCCGCGCGCGATGTCGCCGGGGTGATCGACTACATCCTCTCACTGCGCCCGGATGTGCGGGTCGCCCTTATCGGCTACGACTACCCGAACTTCCGAGACGCCGTGCAGCATCGCATGTGGGCGGTGCAGCGAAGGATCTACGAACAGGCCGGACGGCCGAACCCGGCGCAGGCGAACGAGGCGGTGATCTGGCTGGCGGAGGCGGGCTTCAAGATTGCCGAAGAGCGGGAGCGCGTCGCTTACGTCAACAACACGGGGCTCATGCAGCACGCGTTCGGCTATGGGCCGGCCGGCTTGCGCCCCGGAGACGCGCCCTATCCCGGCGACACAATCTCCGAGGGCCCTTTTCCCGGCGGCGATCCGACGTTGCCCTCGCCCATGGAAGCGATGATCAAGTTCTGGGACTTCCGCGACGCGATCCACTTGGGAGCCGACGGATCGCGCCTCGTCGCGGACCGCGCGGTGGACGTCTGCCTGGGGGAATGGCTGCTGCATCCGATCGAGACCGTCGAAGCCGCGTGGCGTTGAACCGAGCGCACGTCGTTCGGCGCCGCGGTCGAGATCAGAACGAGATCAGAACCGGCGTCGCGCGCTGTGGGCGAGCTTCCACCCGCGCGAAGGCGTCTCGATGGACTCGGCGATCACCAGCGGCGTGGACTTGATGGTCCGGTCCCCGAGCCGAATCTGCACCTCGCCCACCGTCTCGCCGGCTGCGACGGGCGCGCTGATATGGCCGGGCTGCAGCGCCACGACGCGGACGAGGGGCTTGTCCTGCTCGCGCAGCGCCACCCAGGCGTCCTCGGCCGCGACGAGCCGGATCTCCCCGACGCCCGCGTTGTAGACGCGCACCGGCGGGTCGATCTCCTGACCCTCGGCGATATAGCGATAGCGCTGAAGCTGCTGGAAGCCCTCCTCCAGCAGATCGCCCGCCATGCGGAACCGTTGTTCGCTGCTCGGATGCCCCATGACCACGCAGATCAGGCGGATCCCGTCGCGTTCGGCGGTCGCGGCGACGCAGAACCCGGCCGCCCGCGTGAACCCCGTCTTCAGCCCGTCACACTCCGACATGCGGAACAACAGCTTGTTCGTGTTGTACTTCACCGCGTCTTGCGGACGAAACTGCAGCTCGCGCGTGCCGACCCACTCGCGTATGACGTCTTTGCGCAGACAGTACTGGGCGAGGATCGCCATGTCCCGGGCCGTCGTGCGATCGTAAGGCATGCCCGCGTCCGGGGGAAGGCCGTGAACGCTGTAGAAGACCGTGTCGGCCATCCCCAGCTCCTGCGCCCGCTCGTTCATCCGTTTGAGATACGCCTCCTTGCTGCCCCAGAGGTTCTCCGCGACCGCATAGGCCATGTCGTTCGCCGATGCCACGGCGACGGCCTGCATACTCTTCGCAAGGTCGTGCACCTCCCCCTCGCGGAGATAGACCTGCGAGCCCCCGATGGCGGCCGCGGCGGCCGACGCCACGATCTGACGGTCCCATGTCCAGTCGCCGCGCTCAACACCCTCCACCACGAGCAGCATCATCATCATTTTCAGCATGCTGGCCGGCGGACGGGGCAGATCCGCGTTTGATTCCGACAGCACGAGACCGGTCTCCGCCTCGATGCAGATATACGCGATCGGCCCCTCCTGGGCGAGAGCGCCGCCCGTCATCGCGACCACGACCGCGGCCGCGATGACGCAAGCAATTCGCCGCCTCATATGCATCATGGATAACCGCCCCCTGTATCAGTGAGGTCCGCCGCCCCGAGACGCCGGCGCGACGCCTATCGCCCTCACAAGTTCATCCAGCTTGAACGGCTTCGACAACACCCTTGCAGCGTCCAAGCGCGGCCGCTGCATTGCAGGCAGGCCGGATATCGCGACCAAGGCGCCCGTCGACTTGGGCATCGCGCGTCGCACCTCCGCGATCCAGTCGCCGGCATTGTCGACGGACGCGTCGAGGTCGACCACCACCGCCAAGACGTCATCCCGCGCGACGGCCTCCGCGAACTGGTCAAGCTGCGTGACACAGCGGCAATCGACGCCGCGTCGGGCCAGGCCGGTCTCGATCCACTCACGAACGTCGCCGTCCGACTCGAACAACACCACCGAAGGCCTTTCATCGGCGACCTCGTCTTCCTTAGACACTATATCTAGCGCATCAGCGTTGGCGGCGTCAAGCAGAGCCACTACCAGTTGTTGCTGCGTAAAGGGACGTTCAAGCCTCCGCGCATTGAGCGCGCGGATCTCGCGCATTGCCGCGGAATCGGGCGTCCCCGAGAGGCAAACCACCACGGGCTGCATCAGGCCCTCGCTGCGTAGTCGTCGCACGTTCTCCAGCGCGGTCCGATCGCTCTCGCCATCAAGGAACAGCGCCGCATCCGCGCCCTGGTCACGCAACATGCGGATGCCTTCGTACACGTTCTGCGCATGCAGCACGGCGCAATCGGAAGCGCGCAGCATGTCGCGGACCGCAGAGAACAGCGCCTCGTCGGCTTCGACCACGAGCGCCGTCCTGCCGGCCAGCGCGCCGCGATGGTCGTCGCCGGCGGCTGTCTGGATCGCGGCGCGGGGCAGCTCGACCGTGAAGCAGCTTCCCTCGCCCGGCACGCTCTCGAGCAGGATGCGTCCCCCGTGCGCCTCCACGATGCGTCGGGCGATGGAGAGCCCGATGCCGGCCCCCTCATAGCGTCGGTCGAGAGCGCTGTCAACCTGGTAGAACTTGTCGAACACGCGCTCCTGATGCTCCACGTCGATACCGATGCCAGTGTCGCGCACCCATATCGCGAGACAGCCATCCTCGCGCACGTCCACGCCTGCCGTGACGCTCCCGCCCGTCGGCGTGAACTTGACCGCGTTCGACATCAGGATGCCGAGAACCTGCCCAAGGCGCTTGCGGTCGCCCCACGCGGCGATGCGCTCCTGCGCCGGTTCACTCGTGATCTTCAGTCCTTTGGCGCTCGCTTGGGGCGCCGCGGATCGGACCGCCTCGCGAACAAGCTCCGCCGCGTCGATGACCGACACCGCCAGATCGATGCCGCGCACCTGCATCCGGCCGAAGTCGATCATCTCCTCGATAAGGGATCCCAGGCGTTCGGCGTTCCGCCTCATCACCTTGATCGCCCCGGACTGCTCCTCAGACAGCGGTCCGATGCCGCCGTCCTCGAGCATCTCGATGTAGCCCTGGATCGTGCTGAGCGGGGTGCGGAGTTCGTGGCTCACGTTGGTCAGGAAGCTGTCTTTGGCGCGGTCGAGTTCGCGGAGCTCCTGGTTCGCGCGTTCAAGCTCCTTGGCCCGCTCCTCGAGCTCGCGCTGCATCCGCACCAGCTCACCGACATGGGTCGCGACAACGGAGAACTGCCGCGTGTCGCCCTGCTCCGGGTCAATGGGCGCGACCGCCAACACGACCGGGATCACGACGCCGTCGGAACGGACCAACCCGACATCGCGCTGCAACCGATCGGTGTGGGCTTCCCCGGCGAGGCGAATCAGGTCCAATACCTGATCGCGGTGCACGGGATCCACAAACTCAACGAGCCCCCGCCCCGGCAGCGACGCGGGATCGATCATCAGCATGCTGCAGAACCGCTCGTTTGCGAACCGGATCCGCAGGTCCTCGTCGACTGTCAAGAACCCTTCGCTCATGTGCAGCAGAATGCCGCGCATCCTCTGTTCCGAGAGGCGCAGCTTCCGAGTCTGATCCTCGACGAGTTCCTGCAGACCCTTGGTGTAGCGCTCGAGCCGGGCGGACAACCGCTGCAAGTCGGTGATGTCTCGAAACGTGGCAAGCATGCCCGTGAACTCGCCGCGGGAGTCAAACACCGGCGCGCCGCTTACCCACAGGTGCCGCTCCTCCCCGTCGCGTTCGATCTTGATGGTGTATTCAGAGGCGCCGCCCTGCTGATTGCTCCGCACTTCAGACAGCAGCGGCTGCAAGCCGACGCGCTGCCCCAACTCGGACGCGCTCCGCCCCAGCAGGTCCTCCTCGCGGGCGCCCGTCATGTTCAGGAACCCGCTGTTCACCAGTGTGATCACGCCGTCCGGACTCGTGAGAATGAAGCCCTCGCTCATGTGCTCGGCCAGCGAGCTGAAGCGGCGGGCCAGATCGTCGACCTCTTCCTCGCGCCGAACCACCATGTACAGCAGCACGATGATTCCCAGGAAGAGCCCGGTCATGCCGGTCCAACGCGAGAGCTCCCAGGCCCAGCCGGGGGCGTCGTTCCACCCCACGAGCACACCCCCCACGCCCACATCGAGCGAGAGGTCCCACAGGGCGACGGCCCCGCCGGTGAGGACCATCAGGGCGCCGAGGACGTAGACCAGGCGTCGACTGCGACCGGAGCGGAGGCGGGCCATGGCATTGCCCAAGGTGAACAACGGCACGGCCACCGACATGAGGACGACCAGCACGCGCACCAGGTCGTTGGGAAACTGGCGCGAGAACAGGATGCCGCACAGCCCGATCATCACCGGCAGCAGGTAGAACGGCAGAGTCTGGCGAGATCTTTTGAAGCGGGGCATCGCGCTGCACTCCCTCCCGCAGGCGCTCCGCGCCCCCGGGCCTAGCTTCGGCGGCGGATGCGCTGAATCTCCGCGCCGGCCAGCTCGTCGCAACGCTCGTTCATGGGGTCGCCCGCGTGCCCGCGGACCCACTCCCATGCAACATCGTGCTTCGTGATCAGCCGGTCCAGCTCCCGCCAGAGGTCTTCATTCTTCAGCGCACCCGTCTTCCGGGTCCAGTTCCGTTTGCGCCAACCCGGCAGCCACTCCAGAATACCACGTTTGAGATACTCGGAGTCGGTGTACACCGTCACCTGACAAGGGCGCTTCAGGGCGCGAAGCCCCTCGATCGCGGCGGTCAGCTCCATGCGGTTGTTGGTGGTTCGCGGCTCTCCGCCCGAGATCTCCCGCTGCTTGTCGCCGCAGATCAACACGGCGCCCCATCCTCCGACGCCGGGGTTCGGCGAACACCCGCCGTCCGTGTAGATGACGACGCGCGGACGGGCGGAACGCGCGCCGCTATCGGTCATGGCCGTCGTGTTCCCCAAGTTCTCGCGGGCGTGGCATCGGTCGATTCACGGGTCCTCGCGTGTCAACGCTTCAAGCAGTTCGGCCGCCTCTGCCTGGCGATGTCGACGGGCAAGCGCGGCCGGGGTCAGACCTTCGTCATTCGTCACGGCGGGATCGGCGCCGACCGACAGCAGCCACCTGATCATGTCGACGCGACCGTGCATGGCGGCGGTATGCAGCGGCGTGTCGCCGAACACATCTCGCGCCTGGATGTCCGCGCCGCGCTCGACAAGGAGCTTCGCCGGCTCGGCCCGTCCATGCCAGACGGCGATGTGGAGCGGCGTGAGGCCGGTAGAGTCCGCGAACCGCGGGTCGGCGCCCTGCTCCAGCAGAAAGGCGACAATCTCGACGCGGTTATTCGTTACCGCGTGAAACAACGGAGACTTGCCGCGGTCATCGGGGCGGTTGAGCCACCCAGGGTCCTTCTCGAGCAGCGCGCGCACGGCATCGAGATCCCCCCGCGCGGCTACATCGTGCAGGGATTCGGCGCATCCGGCCAGCACGGCGACCAACACCGCGAGCGCCGCGACACGCTTCCCGACCGCGCCGCGCGGAGACCGGTATGCCATCCTGAGCGACCTCACGGAGCCGGAGCGCTCTCCCCAACATCCGCGGTCTCGTCCGCCGCCCCTAGACCCGTAAGCTCGAAGGCCCGGTCGATCCACTCGCCGCCGGAGGCGATGTTCTCCGGGGTGAAGAATCGCGATCGCAGCGTGATGCGCTTCGGCACGTCCTCGCCGCGGAAGATCGCGCGTGCGGTCTCGACCGCTTCCATGCCGCCCGTGGGATACTCGAAGGTCACGTCAAGGATTCCCTGCTCCACGTAGGCGCGGCCCTCTTGCGGAAGGCCGTCGATCCCGATGAAGATCATCTCGTCCTCGCGACCGGCCGCGGCCGCGGCGAGGTAGGCGCCGTGGGCGGCGGGGTCATTGTGGGCGTAGACCAGGTCGATCTTCGGGAAGCGGGCGAGCGCGGACTCCATCTCCTTGCGGGCGTTGGGTTCGAGCCACTTCATGTCGGCTTCGAAGATGACGTTGATCTCGGTCCCTTCGATGCCCTTGTGGAACCCGTTGCTGCGGTCGTGGCCAGGCACGGTCGTCATAAGCCCCTTGAGCTCGACGATGTCGCCCTTCCCCTCAAGGGCCTGCGCCGCCCACCGGCCCGCAGCCTCGCCGATCAGCTTATTGTCGGCGCCGATGAACACGGTGTACTGGTCGCCGAGCACGTCGCGATCGAGCACGATCACCGGGATGCCCGCCTGGTACGCTTTCGCGATCGGCTCGGTCAACGGGGCGGCTTCGAGCGGACTCACGATAAGCAGGTCCACGCCGTCGCTGACGAACTCCTCGATGTGCGCCCGCTGCCGCAGCGTGTCGTTCTGGGCGTCCTTGAAGATGATGTTGAGTTCGGCATATTCGGCCGCCGTCGCCCGAATGTCTTCGTTCATCTGGACGCGCCACGGCTCGCCCAGGTTGCACTGGCTCATGCCGATCTTGTACTGCCCGACCGGCGCGTCCGGGCCGCCTGCGTCGTCATCCGCCGACGCCGTCGCCTCATCGCTTGGGGCGGCCGTCTCCGCCGGCGCGGTCGTATCGGCATCCTCATCCGAGGCCGTCTCGGTGCAGCCGGCGAGCAACAGAGCAGCGCCCGCCGCCGACACCATCCATACCGCCATCCATCGTCGAAGCATTGCACGCTCTCCCTGGTCGCTTGCGCGGGGTTCTCTGCGAACCTCGCGCGTGGTTTCCTCTTCCTCCGGGCCCGACGGCTATCGTCTGCGGGTGGCCTGGAAGAGCACCGCGCCGACGATGATCGCGCCGGTCAGCATCAGGCGGAGCGACTCGCCCACCGCGTTGATGCTGAGGATCTTCTCGAGATATCCAATGGTAAGGGTACCGAGCAGTGTAAGCAAGACGCCGCCTTTGCCGCCCATCAGACTCGTGCCGCCAATGACCACGATCGCGATCGCGCTCAACTCGTAGCCGGCCCCGGCCTCGGGATCGCCCTGGGTCTCCTGAGCCGCCTGACAGATGCCCGCAACAGCGCTGAAGACGCCGCACAGCCCGTACGCCAGGATCTTCGTCGCGGCCACGGGAACGCCGGACAGCCGAGCCGACTCCTCGTTGCCGCCGATCGCGTAAACGAACCGCCCCGGCCGCAGCCGCGCCAAGAGCAGCCAACTCAGCACCAAGCATCCGAGAAAGATGAGCGTGACGACGCTGAGGTTACCGCCGAAAATCCGGCTGTCGATGAGCGTGTAGATCCGCGGCAGGTCGACCACCTCGAACCCCGACTCAGTCTGGACGTACTGCGAGATCTTCTTGCCGCCGGAGAGGTGCTTGGCGAGGCCACGGGCGAACACCATCATCGCCAGCGTAGCGATGAAAGGCTGCACGGCCACGCGTGACACGGCGTGCAACGCCAGTGCGACCGCGACAAGGCAGACCAGGAACGCCGCGGCGACATAGCCGCCGGACCAGGAAAGCAGCGACCACGCCATCGCCGCCGCGCAGGCCGCGATGGCCGCGGATATCAGCGCCAGAGAGCGCGCGCGAAGGTCGTAAGCGGCGACGATCGCGCCGGACGTCGCGCCGCAGGCCGCCCCTACCGCCAACACGGCGGGCACGGCGACCCAAGGCGACCATCCCCAGTGGATGCTCAGGATGGAGAACACCACCGCGGCCAGCCCGAGCACGCTGCCCACGGAGAGATCGATGCCTCCGGAGATGATCACAACGGTCAGCCCGCACGCGAGGATGCCGTAGACGGACGTCTGACGGAGCATGTCGCGGTGCGTGCCCCACTTGTAGAACGCGCCGTCGGCGTGGAAGACCACCCCGAGCACGAAGATGATCAACAGCGCCAGCGCGGCGCGGGCGATCGGTTCCGCGAACACGCGGCGGACCCCGCCTGCCATGCGGTGAATCATGGCGCTCCCGGTGGAATTGGCGTCTTCGGACACGTCAGTTTCCCTCGCTCTCGTTGCCCGCCGCGGCGTCGCCGACGGCTCCCTGCAACTCGCCTCCCATCGCCGCGTGCAGCACAGCTTCAGGCGTCGCCTGGTCGGCGTCGAGCAGGGCCGTTCGCCTGCCCCGGTGCATCACCAGGATGCGGTCGCTCAGGGCCAACAGCTCCGGCAGCTCCGACGTGATCAGCATCACCGCCATCCCCTCCGCCGTGCAGCGTCGAATCAGCTCGTAGATCTCGTGTTTGGCGCCGACGTCCACGCCGCGCGTCGGCTCATCGAGCAGCAGCGCCCGCGGGGTCGTCTCGAGCCACTTGGCAAGAACGACCTTTTGCTGGTTTCCGCCGGACAACGACGCGACCGGCGCGTTGACCGACGCCACGCGGATCCGCAGCGCGTCGCGGTGACGGCAGGCGCAGGCGTACTCCCGACCCTGAAGAAACCAGCCCCACGGCGAGTACTTCCGCGCCGAAGGCAGCGTGATGTTCCGCGTCACGCTCATGCCGAGCACAAGCCCATTCGCCTTGCGGTCGCTCGTGAGCAGCGCCACCCCCTGCCGGATCGAGGCGCCCGGCGACTCGGGCCGGAATGGGCGACCGTCCAGACGGACCGCTCCCGTCGTCCGCGCCCCGTACGCTCCGAACAAGCCGTTCAGCAGATCGCTCGCGCCCGACCCCTGCAACCCGCCGATGCCCAGGATCTCGCCGGATCGCACCGAGACGGACACGCCGTCCACCGCGGGACGGCCGCGCCCGTCGGCGCTCGGAACGCTGAAACGCTCGAGGCGCAGACGCTCGGGCCCGAACGCCGCCGAGCGCGCCGGGAACTGCTCGCCGACCTCCCGCCCCACCATGAAGCGCAGGAGATCCCGGCGCGGCATCTCCGACGCCGGGGCCGTGGCCACATGGCGTCCATCGCGCAACACGGTGATGCGATCCGCGATGCGATAGACCTCCTCCATTTTGTGGCTGATGTAGATCACGCCGCACCCGCGGGCCTTGAGCCCGTCCACGATGCCAAACAGGCGCGCCACCTCGGGTTCCGTAAGCGCGCTCGTCGGCTCGTCCATGATGA
>DIWA01000049.1 GCA_002422525.1 Candidatus Hydrogenedentes bacterium UBA6118 | reverse complement strand
GCAAATACATGAGTCAGTACACTAGCGACTGGGTCGCGGCCATCGTCCGCGCGGAGTGAACGGCCCGGCGCAGTCGCCCCGCAATGAGACCGGCCCGGACGACGCGCGCGCGCCTTCCGGGCCGTACCCTGCCTGACTATAGATCTATGCCATATGCAGCATCCGGCGATCAGCCGTAGCCGCCGGCGGTTCCGACCATGAGCTGCAGCAGCCCGCCCGGGCTCGACACCGGGAACTTGCCCTTCTGCGAGTAGCGCAGGAACTCCACGTGGCCGTCCATGTAGAGCACGTTGCTGCCGCCGGGCACATGGTTGAACCGCGCGATGCTCGAGTCGCCTTCGCCGCCGCCCCAGCCCGTGCCGGTCATCCAGTCGATCCCCGTGCCCCAGGAGTCGAACATCACGGGCAGCGCGCTCTGCGCCTGGGCGCCCGCGGCCGGGTTGTTGATATCCGTGATCGCGAACCGCTCCACGCCTTCCTTCAGCCGCCGGTAGCTCGTCGGCAGGCGGTTGCCGTTCTCGTCGACCGCCCACGCGGCCGGCTGCCACGTGGACAGATTCGGATACCAACCCGTGTAGGTCTGCCCGCCGACGGTCTGCAAGTCCTTCTCGCCCAGCTTGGGCGCGTTCATCGACCAGAACTTGCACTGAATGGTCGGATCCATCCAGGACTCATAGTCGTTCGCCCCCTGGCCCGGCCATCCCCAGTACGGCGCCGGCTCGTCGGCCCACGTCGCGGCGTCCGGCGTCTGGTTCAGCCACCCATAGAAGTGATCGTTCGTGGCGTTGTTCTTGACGTAGATCAGGTCAGCCACTTGCAACGCCGATTCCGTCGCATAGCCGAGGTAGATGTACGAGTTGGCCAGGCCCAGCAGTCCGTGCAGGCAAGCCTCGTGCTGGATCTCCTGGCCCATGTCCGAAGCGGACATCGCCTGCCCCTGCTTCGTCACCATCTCCCCGAAGTCGGCGTCCAGCTTCAACTGCGCGCCGGTGCCGTCGGACCGCGAGTCGGACGGGCAGATCTTGATGTTCGGGTCGTTCCAGTAGTCCGGATACAGCTCCTCGCTGTCCGGCGACATATTGGACCACAGGATCACCGACCCGCCGGCGCCGTAGCCGTTGACCATCGGGAACTTGTTGGACCACGACGGGAACGCGCCGCTCTTGTCCTCCGCGGAGAACATCTTGAAGATGATGCCCCACTGCTTGAGGTTGTTCTGGCAGGACGCGCGCCGGGCCGCCTCGCGCGCACGGGCGAGCGCGGGCAACAAGATCGCCGCCAGGATCGCGATGATCGCGATCACCACCAATAGTTCGATAAGTGTAAAACCTCTTCTGCGCACGTCCATCGGTCTCCTCCTGAAGATGACTGCGCCTTACGCCAAACGCGCAGGGCGACATGCCGCTGCGCCGTTGCGCCGTGAACCAAGCCCGATCGGCCCTTGAACGCCGGGGCCGCCCCCGGTATCGTGTCTCCACACGCGCTGCGGACGCCCGCGCCGGCGTCGCATCGGAACTGGACCGTCTGTACTGATCGTAGCGCCAACCTCGGGGACCGTCTTGCGGTTTCTGCGTGAAATACTTGTATGAATGCGCCTTTCGCTCTGCTCCCCGAACTGACCATCACCCAGGCGAGCGACGCCCTCAGCGCCGTTCGCCCGGTGAACGTGATCGCCCACGTGTTCGCGCAACGCGACGGCGCGCTCCCTCCGACGATGGACGATCCCGCCTGCGCGTGCGGCCCGTCCTACCCCATTCTCGACCGCAACGCCATCGAACCCCACGACCACGAGCACTATGAGGTCTCCATCGTGATGGGCGGACGCGCCGTCCATCGAACGCGGCAGTACCGCATGCCGCTCCAGCGCGGCGACGTGATCGTGATCGCGCCGGGCCAGGTCCACGCGCTGGACGAGATCGACGGCCTCCACATCATCGATTGCGTGTACATCACGGAGTGGCTCATGCACGATGCGAGCGAGCTGTGGCGCGAACCGGGCGTGCTCCCGCTGTTCCTCGGCATCGGCCGGGGCGATCTTGCCGACGCGCCCTGGGCCCCGCAGCATCCGCTCGAGGGGGCGGAGCTGCAGGAATGTCTGCATGAGATGCGCTGCATCGGGCGAGAGCTGGGTCGCGAGCAGCCGAGCCGCCCCTATCTCCGCCGTTGCATCCAGAAGATCATGATCGTCGTGGGCCGAGTGCTCGCGCGGAGCGACGAGCTGCGCAACGCCGGGCCGCTCCCTCGGGAGGTCCATCTCGCGCTGGAACGCATCGAGGCGGAGGCCGTCGCGGACCGGCCGTTCCGCGTGCGGGAACTGGCCGAGGCGGCGAATCTCTCCCCCAACTACTTCACTCGGCTGTTCCGCGAATCCACCGGCACGACGCCCATGGCCTACTACCAGCGCCGTCGCGTCGAACACGCGTGCTGGCTGCTGCTCAACACCGACAATGCCGTCACGGAGATCGCCTACGCCCTCGGCTACCTCGATCCGCCGCATTTCGCGCGCGTGTTCCGCAGCCACCGCGGCGTGTCGCCCCGCGAGTACCGCGCCCGCTACCGCAGCGGCTGAGGCGCGGCCTCCGCATCACGTCACCCCCGCTTCCTCCGGGCAGTACGTCTCGACGTAGCGGGCGTACAGGTTCCGCGCGGCGGGGTAGACGGAGTTCGGGCTCATGAAGTGGGAGAACTCGAACGTGATGTGTTTCGCCGCGAACGGGTCGGAATGCCGCAGCTTCTCCCGCAGAATCTGGAAATCCAGCGGCGGAAACTTGATCGGAAAGTCCCGGCTGAACGTCTCGACGTTGTTCCAGAGCGTGATGCCCGTCTCGTCGCAGACCCGCCGCGCCGCCTTCACGTAGGCGCCCAGCTCGGCCAGCGGCGCGGTCCCGTCCTGAAACGCGCAGAAGTCGATGACGTCGATGCCGCGCAACGCATCCAGCCACTGCTCGGCGAACGCATCCGGCGACAGCGGGTTCTTCGGGTAGAGCAGCCGTGACGGGTAGAACGGGCTGATCAGCGTCTTCTTGTCCGGGGTGCGTTCCCGGCAAAGCGACCCGATCGCCATGAACAGCTCCCGGGCGCCGGTGTGGATCTGGCCGAACTCCTGGCAGATGTACCACCCCTTGAAGGATGCATAGTCGCCGTAGCGCACGATGACCTCTTCGATGAACGGCTTGTTGATCGCGAACTCGTCGCGCCAGTGGACCTCGCGCCCGTCGAAGCTCGAGGCCGTGTCATAGGCGCCGAAGAACACGTCCATCCCGCGCAGCGAGGCTTCCTCGAAGAGGAACCCCGCGAAATCGTAGTCCGTGTTCCAGCCGACGACCTTCGACGGAAACGTGCAGCGGTCGCGCAGACCGCCTCGGATCACGATCAGCGTGTCGATGCCGATCCGCTGCATCGCGTCCAGATCGCGCCGCCAGTCGGCGAAGCCCCAGTTCTGCGAAGGGATGTCCCACGTGATCTCGTCGATGAACGTGCCCGTGATGCCCTTCACGCCGCGCCTCCTTCCCGCTGCGCGACCGCCTCGAGCTCGCGCCACAGGAGGAACAGCGCCCGCGGCACATGGAAACAGCCCTTCCATTTGCCGCCTTTGAGATCGAGCAGCACCTCCCCGCGCCGGTTCAGATAGCCCCACCATTCGCCGTACGCCGGATCCGGGAACCGCGCCCACGCATACGCCCACACCCGGTCGAGCCACTCGCGGCAGTCCTGCCGTCCCGTGAGCGCCGCGCCCTTCGCCAGCGCCACCAGCGTCTCCAACTGGGCCCACCAGAGCTTCTGGTCCCACTCGAGCTGTTGCGGCGGCTTGCCGAGCGCGTCCATGAACGCATACACGCCGCCGAACTCGGGGTCCCACCCGAAGTCGAGCGTGGCCATCGCCACGTCGATGCACCGGTCGATCAAGGCCCGGTCCCCGCGCCGCGCCGCGATGTCCATCACGAACCACATCGCTTCGATGGTGTGGCCGGGGTTGATCAACCGTCCCTCGAACGTGTCCGCGAACGTCCCGTCGGGCGCCACGTGTTCGTGCACGAGCATGCGCTCCGGGTCCAGAAACCGGCCCATAACCTCCTCGACGCAGACGTCCAGCGAACGCTCCAGCGTGTCGGCATCCAGAACCGGCTCCATCTCCAGCGACAGGTTCGCCAGGATCATCGGCAGCGCCAGCATCGACATCGGGCGCGCCCCCGGAACGGCCTTGTTGTAGCGGCCCTTCGGGTTGTCTTTCCGCCGCAGGATATTGCCGTACGTCCGGACGGCCAAGTCCCGCGCGGCCTCATCGCCGGAGGCGAGCGCATACTGCGTGAACGCCATCGCGGCGAAGCAGTCCGAGAAGATGTTGTACGGCTGGATCAGCGGGGCGCCGGAGCGATCCAGCGAGAAATGCCACGCGCCGTCCGCATCCATGCCGTGATCACGCAGAAACTCCGCGCCGATCCGGGCGATATCGAGCCACTCCGGCCGCTGTTCGACGCGGTTGTAGAGCATCGAGAACGTCCACACCTGTCGCGCCTGCAGCCACACGAACTTGTCCGTGTCGAACACCTCGCCCCGACCGTTGAGACAGGTGAAGTACCCGCCGCACTCCCGGTCGATCGAGCAGCGCTCCCAGAACGGGATAACGTCCTCCAGTAATGCCGTGCGGCACTGCGCGGCGCGCGATGCGTAGGTCTGCATGAATCAGCGACTCCTTGGTTGTTCGGGACGTCCGCCCCGGCCGCGGCGCCCGGATCGTCCGGAGCGCCCGCTTCCGACATCGTACCCCGTCACCCTTCGCCGCCCCTTGGATCCCTGCGACAGTCCGCTTGTACGAAACCGTCGCTCCTGCCCGAACCTCCCGCCGGCGGATTGTTTTTTACAAGGATTTGTGCGTATTCCGCCCCCGCAACGCACGCTTCCTCGCCGTATAATGCATGGAACCGTTGAACGGCTCCAGACCGACGACAGCGGAACGGCAGAGATTCACAGATCTCAGAGAGGGGACTATCGATATGCTGACACTCCTCAGCGCGCTGGCGATCGCGCAAGCATGCACCGCGGCCGAGACGGAGGCGATCGCCTCCATCGAAGTCCACAACCCCGGCGCAAGCGCCCGGTCCGTTCCGGTCGAAGTGCCGGTCGGGCGCATCGCGGCGCCCGGGCTGGTCGACTGGAGCGCCGTGCGGCTCCTGTGCGACGGCGAGGAGATTCCCTGGCTCATCCGGGAGGGTCGGGCGCACTGGAAGGCGGACCTCGCGGCGCCGGTCGCGCAGCCCCGCGCGGAAGACCTGCTGTGCTTCAACGTCGCCGTGCCGCCCGGCGGACACCGCCGCGTAACCATCGCGCACGGCGCCCCGGCGAACGTCGGGGCCGTGACACGACGCGACGGCCGCATCGTTGTGAGCTATCCGGCTGTCGTCGCCGAGCTGGACGAGGCGACCGGTCGCCTGACGGGCCTGTCGGTTCACGGAAAGCCTCTCCTGGCCGATCCGCTCTCCGTGAGCTTCCACACGCTCGCGTCGCCCGGTTACGTCGCGAGCGGCGCGGTAGGTCCGGGCTATCACGAGATGACCGTCGAGCCGCGGCGCACGGGGACGGTCTCGCATCGCGCCCGGCTGGTCGGCGAGGCCTCCTCCCCCGCCCTGACGGAGCTGCACTGGATCCTCGAACCCGCCGCCGGCCCGGCCATGGGCCTGACCTACCGCATCCATGCGTCCGGCATGGTCGAGATCGTCGCCGACGAACGCCCGTGGAGCGGGCCGTCCCCATGGACCGACCATGCCGTGAGCTGGACGCTGCCAATCGCGGGCGACCCCGCGCCGATGCCCTACTTCGAGACCCGCTGGCCGTTCTACGGCTTCAAGGACTACGTCGCCGCATTCCCGCAGGTCGGTCGCGTCTGGACGGGCGACGGCACGCGCCTCGCCGAGTGGGGCGAGGAGGCCGCCAACGGACGTCGCTGGCGCCGCGTGCTCCTCCCTGCCGCGGACATGGACGCCGACGCCTTCGCCGACTGGGTCGAGCTGGCCGATGAAGGGCTGGTCGTTGCGGTGCGGCCCGTCTGCGCCGATCTCCCCGCCTCGCCGACCGTGACCGGTCCGGCGGAGGCCGAAGCGATCGCGGCGCGCCTTCGCGAAGTCCTGGGCGCCGGCGACGCGACCCAGGGCGCCCCATCGGTCCGGCTTGTCCAGACCGACGCCCCGGAAGCGATCGGCCTCGAAGGCGACGGCTTCCTGATTCGCGAGGAGGAAGGCGGCATCGCGCTCGTCTCCGGAACGCGCTTCGGCCTCTACCAGGCAGTCCGCGCGGTCGCCGACCACGTCCTGCTGTTCGGTCGCGACGCGGGCCTGCCGCTGATCGCCTCGAACCCGGTCGTCGCGTTCCGCGCGGGCGGGTTCGGCGGCGGGAACTTCGAGGTCGACTTCCCCTACGGCGACGACGCCGAATGGGAGCAGGCGCTCACCGAGCTGATGGACGCGGGCATGAACGTCCTCACCTGCCTGGGCATGTGGGGCGAGTGGAAAATGCCCGTGACCTACAAGTACATGCCGGAGCTCTACTCCGACGACCCCGAAGCCTACGACGAGTCCACCGGGGTGCTGTTCGTCGAGGCCGACGCCCACCGCGACCGCGCCCTGCGCCTCACGCAGTTCATCCAGGAGCGCGGCGGCAAGGTCTGGCTCTGGCTCCCGATCGGCTGCGTCCCCACCACGTTCTCGACGGCCCACCCGGAGGCGATGGCGCCGGGCGAGGTCGAGGAGTTCTGGGGCCGGCCCAAAGGCACGCCGTGCTTCACGCACCCGACGTACCTCGCCTATCTGAAGGCCCTGTTGCGCGAGCTGACGGAGACGTACCCGCTCGACGGGCTGATGCTCGTGCGCGACGACAACGGCAAGCTCTGCGCGTGCGAACGCTGCAAAGCGTTCCTCGAGGACTCCCGCACGGGCCAGGGCGCCTGGGAACAGTATCTCATCATCTACGACACGCTGCGGGAACTCGGGTTCGACGGCGCCGTCGGCGTCTATCCCTACTTCGACGCGTACACCGCGGAACTGGAGAGTCAGCTTCCCGCGGACCTGTACATCGTGGGCCACGGCGCCTCGCTTGCCGGCCTGACCCGCAGCCACGAGCTCGTCGGCCACATGCCCGACACGTGGCTCGACAACCTCTACGCCAACTTCCGTCTCCCGTCCACCCCGCGCATGCGCCGCGTGCTCGCCGACCGCGCAACGTTCTACATCGGCGGCGCGTACCGCGGCACGGAGCTGCCCTGGCTCAGCATCGGCCGGTTCGGCTGGGAGCCGACATCGACGCCGAATAGCCTGCGCGCCCTGTGGGCCGCGCGCCGGTTCGGGCTCGCCGCGACTCCGGCGTTCGTAGCGTTCAATGACGCCTACGAACGCCTCTGGGACATCAGCGCGCGCTGGATGCTCCCGAAGACCTGGATGGACTTGTCGGACGCGCAGCGCGACGCCATGACGCGGGAGGCCGAGGCCGCGCTCGCGCAGTGCCGCGAGGCGCTCAACGACCTCACGGCGGTCCTGGGCGACGCGGAGCCGGATTGGACGGCGCACGTGCGGATCTTCCCGCCGTTCTTCGAATACCACCTGCAACGCCTGCGGCATTTCGCCGCCATCCACGCGATCGTCGCGGAACACCGGGATGCCGTCGCGGAACTGCGCGGACTCCCCGACGCCGCCCGCCAGGCCGTTCTGGACCACTACGCCGCGATCTACGCGTATGCAGCGAAGTACGCCGAGGTCGCGCGCCAGGCGCCCGGCGGGATGATGGCGGCGACGCAGCACCTGCTCGCGCCGTACAAGGAGTGGATGGCCGGCTACGACGGCTGGCTCGACCCGCACCTTGTTTTGCCGCAGTTCGCCGGCGCACTCTCCGTCGACCCCGTGTCATTGACCGCGGGACAACCGTTCACCTTGCACGTCGAACTCGCCAACACGGGCGTCTGCCCATGGATCGCGGACGCGGCGCAGTGGATCGAACTGGACGGCGAGGCCGAGACGTTGGGCCTCCCGACCGCGCTCACCTACGACGGTCCGCCCATCGCGCCAGGCGAACGCGGGGCCGTCGAACTGCAGGGCGTCGCGCCGGAGGCTCCGGGAGAAGCGCAGATTACCATAAAGTTCAGCAACCCGTATCGCGCCACGGGCGTGATCGACGAACAGCAGTTCACGCTCCGTTGGGACTGACTACAGGGAGAACAGATCGTTGCAAATGAACCGTCTATCCAGGATCGCCGGATGCGTAGTCGCCTGCATCACGCTCACGACCGCCGCCGTCCTCGCCCTCGTCGGCGGACCGACGACGACGCACGCCGCGGAGGAACCGCCCATGCTCACCGACCCGACCCAAGTCGCCGCGACGTTGCGCGCGGCCGACACGTGGATCCTGCCCCAGCCGAAGGCCGTGCAGCTCACCGCGAATGCACAGGCCGACCTCTCGGCTCTCGCGGGCATCCGTTGTCCCGCCGACGGCCCCGATGAGATCGCCGCCATCGCGCGCCAGTTAGCCGATCTGCTCGCCGACCGCGCGGGCGTCGCGCTCTCCGTGCAGACCGAGGCCACCGATGCGGCGCCGGCCGTCACGTTGTCAATCGATCCGAACCTGGACACCCCCGCCGGCGGCTATGAGCTGACCATCGGCGCCGACGAGTCGGCGGCGATCGACCTGCGCGCCAAGGACGTCGAAGGACTCCGCTACGGCATCCGCACGTTGGCCCAGGTCGCGACCGACCGCGCCGTCGTTCCCGGCATGCGGATCCGCGACTGGCCCGCGCTCCAGTACCGCGGACTGATGCAGGACATCTCCCGCGGCCAAGTCCCGAAGCCGGAGACGCTGCATCGCCTCGCGGACGTGCTGGCCGAAGCCAAGATGAACGTGCTCGAGCTGTACATCGAGCACGCGTTCCGCTTCCCGAGCCACCCGGACATCGCGCCGCCCGAAGCCCTCACCGCTGAGGAAGGCGCCGCGCTGTTCGACTACGCCGCCACCCTCGGGATCGAAGTCCACCCGATGCTCCAGGTCCTGGGCCACTCCTACCACGTGCTCAAGCTGCCGCAGTACGAACACCTGCGGATCGGGCCCAGTGAGAAGGCCCCCTGGATCATGACGTTCGACATCCGCAACCCGGAGGCGGTCGCGCTGATCAACGACCTCGTCGACGACGTCTGCAAGACGTTCCCGGGGACGTTTCTGACCGTGGACATCACCGAGATCGACATCGACGGCCTCGCCGATCAGGGCATCTCCGTCGAGGAGGTCACGGACCTCGTCTTCGACTACGTGCTCAAACTCAACGAGATGGTCAAGAAGCACGACATGCGGCTCCTGATCGCGCAGGGACCGCTCGACAGCGTCGGCCACCTGGCCGGCATGGGACCGCGCCTCGACGACCTGCCCAAGGATATCATCATCGGCAGCTACTACTGCGCCGGCGGCCCCTACGCCCCCGCGTGGGAGAAGGACTTCCCCCGCATGGAGCAGATGGGCTTCGACTTCTTCGCCCAGGCCTGGATTACCGCCCACACGCGCATCCTCCCCTGGACGACCGACGCCGCCGACTTCTCGGACAAGGAGGTCGCCCGCGGCCTGATGCACGGCGCCCTCGGCAGCGTCACCTGCGATTGGGGCGACGCCGGACACCTGCACTTCGTCGGCCACGAGTGGTATCCCACGGTGTACCACGGCGCGAGCGCATGGACCGGCGCCCGCCTCGACCGGGCCTACTTCAACGACGCCTACACGCGGATCTTCTTCGGCTTGCCCGACGACTCGGTCGGACGCGCCACGGTCCTCGCCGGCGACATCAACGGCCAGATGGTGTCCGTCCGCGACGAGGACGGCGCGGTGACCGAACAGGCCAGCATGCACTTCTGGGAGTTCTTCCACGACCCGTTCACCCACCCGGACATCGTCAAGCTCGCCGATCCGGGCAAGATGGGCCGGGACGTGCTGGCGCCCGCGGAGCAGGCCGTAGCCCTGCTCGAGAAGGCTGTCGCCGACGCCGCGCGCAACCGCGACATCGCCGAGCAGATGCTCTTCGGCGCGCGCTGCTACGAGGCCATGGGACGCAAGCTCATCGTTCTCGGCCGCTTCCAGGACGAGACCGTCCCGCGCGAGGAGGTCATCGCCGAGATGGAGGCGCTCATCGAGACCTACCAGGAACTGCGGGCCGACTTCGAACGGCTCTGGCTCGACGAGAACCGAGACAACGAGAGCTTCCGCGAACGCGCGAACTGGTTCAGCTACACCGCGAACGCGTTCACGGAGAAGATCGCCGAGCTGCAACAGGCCGCGCCCGAGAACCAGTAGGAGAACACGCATGTACGGAAGCATCGCCCTGACACTTGGGCTTCTCTGCGGCGCGGCGATCTCCGCCGCCGACGCGGCCGAGGAGCGCCCCCCCACGCCGCCGCTGATGCGCGGCACGCTGTGGTGGGTTCCCGCCGAGGTCGCCGAGTGGGACGACGCGCGCCTCGACCGCGCCGTGCAGGCGCAGCAAGACGTCGGCTTCGACCTTCTCTGGATCCTCAACGGAACCTCGTTTCCCGCCGCGGAGGGCCAGGCCGACGTGCTCGAGCGCATCTACGCGCTGGCCGACGCCAAGGGCATGAAGGTGATCATCGATCTGCCGCAGGGCGGCTGGTACGGCAAGACGCCGGCGGACGAGGTCATCGCGACCGCCTGCGCCGGAGTCCGCGACCTGCACGACCGGTACGGCGACCATCCCTCGTTCTACGGCTGGTATCTGAACTACGAAGTCAATCCGCTGCCGCCCGGCGAGGAAGAGGCCACCGCCTACTGGCGGCGCGTGTGGAAGGCGATCACGGACGAATGCCACCGGGTCGCGCCCGACTCGGTCGTCACCATCTCGCCGTTCTTCCTTCTCGACGACGAAAGCCGTCGCGGGTTCGTCTACCTCACGCCTGAGCAGTACGCGGCCTGGTGGGGCGACACGTTCAAGGCGACCGGCATCGACGTCCTGATGCTGCAGGACAGCGGCGAGCACCTCGCCTTCTTCACGCTCGAGCAGCGCGAGCCCTTCTTCGCGGCGGTCGCGAAGGCGATCCACGAGGCGGGCGGGGCGTTCTGGCTGAATGTCGAGACCGGCGAAGCCGATGTCGCGAGTTGGGACGAGTTCCTCGATCCGGATCGCGAGGGCGACGTCCCATGGCGTTTCACGCCCATCGACTGGCTCGAACAGAAGCTGCGGCTCTCGGCCAAGTACGCGGACAACATCGTGAACTGGGGCTACTTCCCCTTCATGGACCCGCACCGGGCCGAGTCCCTCGGCACGTTCGGCGGCGGCGCGTTCGGCGGATCGCCCGAGGACGCGCGCGCGGCGTATGAAGCCTACAAAGCCTACTACCATCGCGTGAAAGAGGAGCTCGCGATCGAAGAGGTCCAGCGGCATGTGTCGGATATCCGCCGGATCTGCGGCGAGATCGATGCCGAGCTCGCGCGTCTGGCCCCCGTCCGCATGCGCGTCGCGCCGGGCCTGGTCGATCTCGGCGAGGAAGTGACGCTCTCGATCGAGGCGCTCGCCGATCGCGCGCCCGAGGCGACCCTCGAGATCCACGCCGATCACTTCGCCCGCGGCCTGGATGAACCGCAATCCGTTGCGCTGGACTGGCGCGAGGACGGCGCCCGCCACGGGCTCACCGTGTACCGCGCCGACTACCGCTTCACGCCGGACGTCGCGGGCAACTGGCTGCTGCGTTGGCGTTGCGACATCGGCGGCGATATCGACGTGTTCACCCGCCACGTCGCCGTGCTCGACGCGGGCTACGCGATCTGTCGCTTCGAGTCCACCAGCCACCGCGACCCGCGTCCCGAACCCGATTTCGACGCGCTGCGCCTCCCCTTCGACTATTGGGACCACACCTGTCTCTGGCTGGCCAACTTCGTCGACCAACCGTATGCGCGGTCGTGGGCGAATGCGACCCGGCGGGCCCGTGAACATGGCCTGTCCCCCACGCCCATGCTGTTCACCGACTACTTCCTGCGCACGTTCCCCAAGGAGAGCCGCTTCGCCGAGGCGAGTCCCGCGTACCAGCGAACCATCCTGAGCGCGTTGCGCGAGGTCTGGCCGCTCATCGGACATGACGGCGAGATGCGCGCGTTCGCCGCCTACAGCATGGGCGGCGGCGTCGTCGAAGCCGCCCGCGATGTCGGCTTCACGGCCATTGCCGCGCTCTGCGCCGACCAGAACTGGCAGGACGGCAGCTTCCGGATCAACCACTCCGGCATGCCCACGCGCCCGTACTTCATCAGCAGAGAGGACTTCCGCAAGACCGGCGACGGCGGACCCGACGGCCTCGTCGGCGTGTCGCAGTGCACGCGCAACCCGGCGCTCTGTCGCGACTACAACTGCACCTACTGCCTCGAGCCCGCCTGGAATGAGTTCGGCAACGCGGCGGGCGGGCGACGCGAAGTGGACGACGTTCACATGTCGCGCATGTACGACTACTTCGACGCCATGCTGCAGAACCAGCGCAACAACACGCGCCCCCTCATCTTCAGCGTCGGCATCGAGTTCAACGGCGTCGACCCCGTCATCCGCGACTCCAATCGCCTGCTCATGGAGTACGCCGTGCGCAAGGCCGCGTCCGAGCCGCTCGTGTTCGCCACCTCGGCGGATATAACGGACTACTACCGGCGACACTACACGGAGATCCCCGAGACCGTCGCCTATCAGCAAGACTACTTCTGCGCGATCACCGGCAACGGCAAGCCCGCGACCTTCCCTGACCTGATCGAGATCGAGAACGCGCGGTTCCGGGCCGTTCTCCTCGATGGCGAGCCCCTGCCCTACATGCTCTACGACTACACGCAGCCGTGGGACTATCCGGACTGGGGCAACGACGATCTCCCGCGCAATGAGAGAGGCTACCTCGAACCGGGGACCTACGACCGCTTCGCCGTTTCGCCGGCCGTCGTCGACACCCGCGCCTTCTCCGTGACCCGCGAGGACGCGCACCAGGGCGCGGCGACCCGCATCATCGTGCGCATCGACGCCCAACGCGCCCACGCGCGACTGCCCATCGGACTCTGGCGGCTTCCGTGCGGCTGGCAACCCGGCGACGAGTGGTGGACCGCCTCCAACGGCGCGCGCTTCGTCCCCGTCCGCGCACCCTTCTCCGGCGCCCTCAACGGCGTGCTCGTCGTCGACATGCAGGAAGGCATGAACACCGTCGAGCTCGAACTGCGCGCGCCCCGCCGCGAACCGGCGCAGACCGCCATCGCGATCGATGACCGCGTCCACGGCCAGGTCTTCGCACGCGACGGTCAGGTCACGGCCTACCTCTGGCCCGCACAGCCCGAGGGCGCAGCCCTGTGCATCGCCCTGCCCGAAGGCTGCGCGGCCGACGCCTATGTCGCCCCCGAAGGCGAACGCCGACCGCTCGGCCCGACGGGGACGCGATTCGAACTCCCGCCCGGCGCCTGGATGCGCATCGTCGGCCTCGACCGTGATCAGCTCGTCGCCGCAGCCTCCGCCGAGACGCTGTAGCGCGCGACACGGGCACCCTCCCTCGCGCGTGATCCCCCAGACGACGAGCGCCGCCCGACCCGTCAGTGACTGGTCGAGCGGCGTTCTCGCATACATCGCGATGGCAGCGGTCGTGCGCCGCTATCGCGTCTCGCTTACTTGATCGTGACTTCCTTGCCCGCGGCCGCGGAACGGTATACGCCGTCGAGCATCTTCTGCACGGCCAACCCGGCCTCGCCCGGCGCTTCGAGCGGGGAGCCGGTCATGCAGGCGTCCACCCAGTTGCGCAGCTTGATGCGGAACAGCGCGGGGAAGTCCACGTCGCCGCCCACGTAGTGCGCCGCCGTGTTCACCATCGTGTCATTGCGATCGGTGAACGTCATCGGCGGATCCCACTGGCCGCCGCCCTTCGTGCCCATGAAGCTGAAGTTCCAGACGTCCTTCTCGATATGGGCGACGAAGCTCGCTTCGACCTGCAGGATCGCGCCGTTCTCGAAGCGGATATGGCCGATCGCGAGGTCTTCGACCGTGTAGGTCTTGTAGTCCCAGTTCGGCCACGGCACAACCACCTTCGACGGCTTGTTGCCGTGATAGGTCCAGGTGTTGCCGGTCGCCGCGACGGGCTTGGGCGAACCCATGAAGTAGTGGGCCATCTCGATGATGTGCACGCCAATGTCGATCATCGGGCCCCCGCCCTGCTTCTCTTTCTGACCGAACACGCCCCAGTTCGGGATGCCGCGCCGCCGCAGCGCCTGACACTTCATGAACATGATGTCGCCGAACTCGCCGCCGTCGGCCGAGCGCTTGAGGAACTGCGTGTTCGGATGGTAGCGGTACTGGAACCCGACGGCGAGCTGCTTGCCGGCCTTCTCCGCGGCCGCGATCATCTTCTCGCATTCGCCCGGGTTCATCGCCATCGGCTTCTCGACCATCACGTGGCACCCGGCGTTGAGCGCGTCGACCGTCGGGGCCTTATGCACGCCGTTCGGCGTGCATACGCTGACCGCGTCCGGCTCCACTTCCTTCAGCATCTTCTTCCAGCTCTCATAGAGCTTCGGGACGCCCCAGCGCTCCTGGAACACGGTGAGGCGCTCGGGGATGATGTCGACGCCGGCGACGATCTCGACGTCGGGCATCCCAGCGAGCGCGGCGGCGTGCGTGTGGCTGATGCCGCCGCAGCCGATGAACGCTACGCGCAACTTCTTCCCTTTGTACTCCTTCTTCGCCCCCTCGATTGCCAGGGATTCGGTACCGACGCTTTTCTCCGCCATCTGCTCTGTATCCTTTTGTTGATCTCCGACCCGCCCGCGGAGGCTCCCTGCGCGTTCCGGGCCGACTCCCCATCCGCCTGCGCGACAGAGCGCAGCCGACGACTTCCCTATAGACTACTCTGTCCCGCCCGGCGAATTCATCCTCTTGCATCACACGACTTTGCACGGCATGATGTCTGACGGACGCTGAGCGCCGCACACGGACGGAGCCGGCACACCAAGAGGAGCGACTTCTCAAAATGAAGGCTTGGACGATGATGCTGGTAATCCTCACGCTGTGCACCGGGACGGCGACCACGGTCGCCGAAGCGACGAACGCCCCGCGCGCGGCCATCTTCGCGGAGGACATGGGCGCACACGACGTCGCCCTGATCGAGGCGGTCCGCGGAGCGGTCGCGGAGGCGGGCTACGAGGCCGTAATGATCTCGGCGATGGATCTGACCGACCCCGCCGTCCTCACGCCGGACGCGTACGACGCGCTCATCCTGCCCGACGCGTCCCGGCTGCCCGCGACCGCCGCGGGCGCCGTCGAGGCCTATCTCGACGCGGGCGGCGATATCCTCGCGCTCAATGCCCCGCTCTGGCAGGCCCGCATGCTGCATCGCGACGGCAAGTGGATGGACCGCGACCAGTACGAACGCGATGCCGCGGTCGATCCGCCGCAGACCATGCTCTACGACTTCGCCGAGATCCCCAACCTCGACGCGTGGCAACGGTCGTTCTGGCCGGAGGACGTCGAGGCGGTCTATGAAATCGTGGACGACGGCCCGGCGCCCGGCGCGAAATCCCTCCATGTCTACATGGACACCCCCCGCGGCTGGGACACCTTCGGCGCGCCCGAGCTGGACGCTTCTCCCTTCACGGACGACCAAACGTTGACCGTGTTCGCCGCGAAGGGCGGACCCCAGACCCACACCCTCTCAGTCGAATGGGAGGAGCGCGACGGGTCGCGCTGGATCGCTACAATCCCGCTCACGCAGGAGTGGCGACGCTATGTGCTGACGCCGGATGACTTCCACTTCTGGGAGAGCGTGGCGCACCGCCAGCACACCCAGTTCAACCCGACCGAAGCGCGCAAGCTGACCTTCGGCCTCGCCATGAGCCACACCGGCCCCATCGACACGCCCAAGGAGTACTGGATCGCGACCGTCGGCGCGGAAGCCCCGAACGAACAGAACACCCTGCTCCTCTCCGACCCCGGCATCGCGCCGAAGGACGCCCTGTTCCCCGTCTACAAGTACTTCGACATATCGGAGCCGGTCGCCCTGCACACGCGGGCCGACCAGACCGTTCCCGATGCCGCCGCGTGGCCCGAGGCCGCGCAGATCCGTTCGCCCCATCCCCGCCCCCGCGGCGCCGGCTTCGACAAGGGCCGCTCGTGGCGGTGGATCCCGCTCATCGAAGCGCGCAACGCCGACGGCGCCTGGCGCGGGACCCCCGCCGCGCTGCTCATCCAGGCCGACGGTCCCGCCAAGGGCGGACAGTGGGCGGCGTTTGGCGTGGCGGACCACGCGTGGTATCGCGACCCGGCCGTGCTCGACGCGATCACGACCCTGCTGCGGCGCATGGATCTCGGCGTGTACTTCGTCGACGGCGGCGCCCAGTTCTACACCTACTTCGATGACCAGCCGATCGTGGCGGGCGCGCGCGTCGCGAACCTCTCCAAGGCCCATCGGTCCGACCTTTCCGCCCGCATCCGCATCACGGACGCGGACACCGGCGAACTCGCGTTCGAACGGATCTGGCCGCTCGACCTCCCCCCCCGCGCCCTCGCGACAGTGCGGCAATCCTGGACGCCGCGGAACTGGCCCAAGGGCGGGTTTGACGTCGTCGCGGAACTGCTCGCCGACGGCGCCGTGATCGACCGCGTCGCGCACGAGGCGCACGTGTGGCGTCCCGACCCGGCGCTCCCGCCCATCACCCGCGCGAACGGCGCCCTCCTGCGCAACGGCGAACCGTGGCGAGCCCACGGCGTGAACTACATGCCCTCGTCCGGCATCGGCACGGAAGACGGCGGCTACTTCGAGAACTGGCTCGGCCGGAAATCCTATGACCCCGAGGTGATCCAGCGCGACCTCGAGATCGTTCGCGGTCTCGGCATGAACTCCGTCGCGGTGTTCTGCTACCGCGACGCGATGGAGGACCAGAACCTGCTCGATCTGCTCCGGCGCTGCGAAAACCTGGGCATCTACGTCAATCTCTCGCTGCGGCACAGCAACTTCACGCCCAAGCGCCACTTCGACCAGCTCGGACCGGCGGTCCTCGAGATGATCCGTCACTACCGCCTTGCCGAACACAACATCGTGTTCGCCTATGACCTCGCTTGGGAACCCATGTGGATGACCCAACAGGATCGGCGCGAATGGGACCCGCGCTGGGAGGCGTGGGTGATCGAACGCTACGGGTCGATCGAAAACGCCGAGGCGGACTGGGGCTTCCCGATCCCCCGCGACGAGGACGGCGCCGTGACCAATCCCGACGCTGACCAGACCCGAGCGCAAGGGCCCTGGGGCCGGATGGTCGCCGCCTACCGCAGGTTCCTCGACACGCTCGTCTACGAGTTCTACAGTCAGGCCCGCGACCTCGTTCGCACCGTCGACCCGAACACGGCCGTCAGCTTCCGTATGGCCGAGGCCGGCAACCCCACCATGGACTGGCAGGGCATCATGCCCTACGACTTCCCCTACCTCGCCGCCGCGGTCGATCTGCTCGAACCCGAGGCCTACGGACGCATCGGCGACTGGGACCGCGTCAAGCCCGGCTGGTTCGAGCACGCCTACGCCCGCTGGGCCGGACCGGATCTGCCCATGCTGTGGGCGGAAGCCGGCGTGTCCGCGTGGGACATCGGGCTCGGCCGCAGCTCCGAGGAGAAGCTCGCATTCCAAGGCGAGTACTTCGGCCGTTTCTACCGCATGCTCATCGGCAGCGGCGCCGACGGCGTCTACTTCTGGTGGTATCCCGGCGGGTTCCGCTATGGCGAAAACAGCGACTACGGCATCGTCAACCCGGACGGCACGGACCGGCCCGCAACCGCGGCGATCCGCGAGCACGCCAAAGCCTTCCTCGAGGGGCCCCCGCCGGGTGAGATCGATGTGTGGCTCGAGTTCGACCGCGACAAGCATCCCTCCGGCATCACGGGCGTATACGGCGATCTCGCCGATGCGTTCTGGGAAGCCATCGACGCCGGACACACGCCCGGACTCCGCACCCCCGGAACCGGAACGGACTCGGGCACGTGCCCGCTGGTCGCCGTGGGCGGCGTCCCCTGCAACGGATCGAACCCGCCGAAGTACCTGGACGGCTTCTTTGATCGCGTCGAAGTGCGCAACGTCACGGGCGAGTGGGTCGCCGTCGCGGATGGCGGCGAGGCGGCCGTGAAGCCCGGCGAACCCGTGTTGGCACGCGTCACGCTCACCAACCTCGCCGAAGCGGCCTGGCTGAACCGGGGCGAAGGCGCCGTCGTACTCGAGGCGACCGGCGCGGAGGTCGTGCAGGCCGCGCTGCCGCGACGCGTCGACCGCCACGAGACGATCACCTTCGATGCGCGCATCGCCTTGGACGCGCAACCCGACGCCGAGACCGCCCTGCGCCTCCTCGCCGTCGGCCGCACCCCCTTCGGCCCCATCCACCGCATCCGGTTCGTTCCCGCACCACGGTAGGGGCACGGTAGGGGCACGGCGTCCCGTGCCCCTGCTTACCGCGCCCCTTTACGGCGTGCCGCCGCGCCCCTACGCGGCCGTCTTCTTGAAGCGGCGGGCCGCGAACCACAGCATCGCCACGCCCATGACAAGCAGCCCGAGGAGCGCCTCGATGATCCGTTCCTGACGGATCTCGGCGCCGAGCCTCTCGCGCGCCACAGCCGATCGCCTCCTTTTGTGAATGACC
Organism: Candidatus Hydrogenedentes bacterium UBA6118; assembly: GCA_002422525.1. Lineage (GTDB taxonomy): Bacteria > Hydrogenedentota > Hydrogenedentia > Hydrogenedentales > SLHB01 > UBA6118. The sequence goes on along the minus strand of DIWA01000049.1, from coordinate 12,639 downwards.
GTTCACAGCGCACCCTGCCCGGCCCCCGCTGTCAACGCCGTTTCGCACCGCTCTCACGCGGGAATGAATGCCCGCGCCGCCCTGGTTGTGGTATCATCGGCTGTAACCCACGAGGGAAATGAAGCATGTCAAACGCCAGGGCGAAGGCCGATACCATCACATTCAAGGTGGATGCCCATCTGGCCGAAGCGATGCGCGGCATCGAGAACCGGTCCGAGTTCATCCGCAATGCGATCCTCGCCGCGCTGGACAACACGTGCCCCCTGTGCGGCGGCGCCGGCGTCCTCACGCCTCCGCAGAAGGAGCACTGGTCGCAGTTCTCGCGAACGCACCATCTCGCGGAATGTGCGGAGTGCCACGAACTGCACCTGTGCTGCGAGGCCGAGGATCCAAACGCCTGATGCGCGCCTCATCAGCGACGCGCCCCGGTTTCGTCGGACGCGCCGCGCTTGCGGCCCGGCCGACGTCCCTGATACCATCCTCTGCGAGCCGTGACCGCGCATCCACTTGCGGTGCGGCGTCGCGATGGGGACAGACCTGAACTGGAGATCCGGAGACATGGGTAACGTAATGCGAGCGCTTACGGTAACCGCACTGGCCGTGTGTTGCGTCGCTGCGCCTGCCGCCGCTCAGTGGACATGGACGCCCCAGTCCGGAAGATGGGTGAACCTCAAGCGCCTGCCGAAGGAAACGCCGGAGCTGCAGGTTGAGTACGCACGCAGCCTGATGCTCGACGGCAATTACAAGAAGGCGCTTCGCGAGACCATCAAGTTTCGCAACTACTACGCCGACAGCGATTTCGCCGACGAGAACCAGTACCTGCGCGGCGAGATCCGCATGCGGCAGGGCAAATGGATCTCCGCTGCGCAGGAGTTCCAGCAAGTCGTCGCCAACTACCCCGGCAGCGAACGCTACGACGACGTGATCGCCAAGCAGTACGAAATCGGCGACGCCCTGTTCGCCAAGGGCGAATCCAACCTCGAAGACGGCTGGTGGCGCCTGTTCCGCAAGCGCCCGTTCCGCCGCGCCATCGACGTGTACTCGATGGTGATCGACAACGAGCCCTTCACCGCGCGCGCCGCGGAGGCCCAGTATAAGGTCGGTCTCTGCCATTTCACCCTCGAGCAGTACATCGAGGCGGCCTATGAGTACCGCCGCGTGATCGAGGACTACGCCGCGTCCGAATGGGTCGATGAGGCCGCCTACGGACTCGCAAGCTGCTACTACGAGGCGTCGCTGCCGCCCGAGTACGACCAGGAGCCGAGCCTGCTGGCCATCGCGGCCGTGGACGATTTCAAGGCCCGGTTCCCGGGCGACGCGCGCGTGAGCGACCTCGAGGAGAAGCGCGCCGAGATGCGCGAGAAGGTCGCCGCGCAGCGGATGCAGTCCGCCCGGTTCTACGAGAAACGCCGCCGCTTCGATGCGGCCCGTCTGTACTACGAAGTCGTGGTCGAGCAGTTCCCCGAGACCACGTCCGCTGAGGAGGCGCGGGGCTGGCTGGAACAGAACCAGCCGGCCGCGGGGAGCGCCTCGAACATGGAGTCGTAAGACCCCCATGAAACGGCGCTGGGCCCTCGCGGCCTCATCCGGGCTGGCGTGCCTACTGCTGCTGGGCTGCGGATATACCACGCAGAGCACGCTTGACCCGAAGTATCAGACCATCCACGTCGCCGCCTTCCAAAACGCCACCAAGGAATATGACCTGCAGGCCCCGCTTACCAATGCGATGCGCCGCAAGTTCATGACCGACGGACGGCTGCGTGTGGTCGACCAGAAGGACGCCGACCTCATCCTCGAGGGCGCGATCCTCGACTACACCCTCAAGGGACTGACCTACGATCAGGACGACGAGGTCACGCAGTTCCTGTGCGTGGTCGTAGCCGGGGTCCGCTGCACCGAGGGCGACACCGGCGAGGTCCTGTGGGAAGAGCAGGGCATGACGGGCGAAACGACGTTCTACACGCGCGCCGCCGGCCAGTCATCCGATCGCCTGCGCGGCAACGCCGAGGTGTACCTGCCCTCCGTGCGTTCGTTCGCCAGCGAAGAAGAGAACCGCAGCGCCGCCGAGGCCCTCGAGCAACTCGCATCGGACATCTTCTACCGCACCGTCGAACCGTGGTGATCCGGCCGTGAACGTCACGGATTTCCTCGAGCGCGTCGACACCCTCGATCCGAAGCCCGTGTACCTGTTCTGTCCGCACAAGGCGCCGCGGGCGCGCGAGGCCACCTTCGAACCGGTGCTCGCCATGCGCGCCGTCGATCGCCTCGTCGCTCGCTTCATCGATCCGTCCCTGTCCGACCTGGCCTACTCGAGCTACCATGCGGACGAGACCGATCCGGGCGAGATCGTAGAGACGGCCGAAACGCTGCCTTTCCTCGCCGAGCGTCGCGTCATCCTCGTGCGCAAGGCCGAGGCGTACGAGGGCGACGCGTCCTCGAACGCCAAAGGCCGGTCCGGCCGCCGCCCCGTCGACCGGCTCCTCGCCTACCTCGACCGTCCCTGCGAATCGACCATCCTCCTCTTCGTCGCCGAGCGGATGGACCGCCGGTCGAAGTTCTACAAGGCCTGCGACAAGAACGGCGAAATCGTCGAGTGCCCCGAGCTGCGCGAACACGAGGCGCTGCTCTGGGCCCGCCGTGAGATCGAGAGCCAAGGCAAGCAGGTGCAGGCCGCGGCGCTCACCGCCCTCATCGCGCGCACAGGGACCCGGCTCAGCGACGTTGAGAACGCGATCCGGGTGCTCATCAGCTACCTTGGGGAACGCGAGACGCTGGAAGAGGCGGACGTTGTCGCGGCGTGCTCCGACGTGCACGAGGAGAACGCATGGGGCCTCACCGACGCCATCGCGCGATCGGACACGAAGGAGGCCCTGCGGGTGCTGCGCGAGATCGTCCAGTCCGGCGCGAACGAGTTCCAGATCCTCGGCCAGATCACTTGGTTGCTGCGGTCGGCCTACGGCGTCGCCGCCGGAGGCGAGGCCGGCCGACAGGTCAAGCCCTTTGTCGCCGGAAAGGTGCGTCCGCTGGCGGAGAAGCTCGGCTTGGCCAAGTTCCGCGACGCGTTCGCCCTCTGCACCGAGACGGACCTGCTCATGCGGTCCACCGGCGTAGACCGCGTCCTCGCGCTCGAGCTCCTCGTCGTCAAGCTCGCCACGCCCCGCGGCGGCGCACGATCCGGCTGATCGCGCGCACCCTTGCGGGTCCGTCAAACAGCCGGTTCGAACGCCAATCGCACCAAGGCCAGCCCGAAGCCGCCCGCGGGATCGATGCGTGCCGCCCTGAGTTCCACGACGTACGTCCCCGGCGCATCGATACGCACCCGACCGAGCCGCGTCACGCTCTGGGCGTAGCACCGCGTCGCCGGGGTCTCGATCTTCTCGTGCTGGACGACCTCGGCCTCGATCTCCTGGTCGCCCACGCGCAACACCACGCGATGGCCCCCGCGCCAGGGGTTGCTGTGCGCCACCGCCGAGGTGGTCAACGAGACCTCGTAGGTCCCCGGCGCATCGATGCGCACCGGCCACGACACCCAGTCCCGCGTGTCGAACCAGTTCACCAGGATCCGCGCGAGGTCTAGCTGGATCGCGCTCTGCGAGAGGTCCTCACCGGCGGGACCCAGCCCGCGCGCCCCTGCCGCCTCCGCCGAGACCTCCGCGCCATCCGGCCCGGGCGCGTCGTCGCGATGCAGCTCGGCGAGGCTCGCAGGCAACAGCAGCGTCGCATCGCCCTGCTGCAGAGTCTCCGGCGCGACCTCCGCCTCGCCCTCGATATCGAGCGCCACCACAGGCGCCAGCCCCTGCAGCGCGCCCGCTCCGATCGACAACGTCGCCTCGTCCCGCCCGTCGACGTGCGTCTGCTCCACGGGGAACACGTGCTCCTCGTCCGCCAGCAGCGACGCCCGGACGATCCGGTTCCGCAGACCGCGCAGCGTGAGCCGACCCGAGGCTGGAGGCGCGTCAATGAGCAAGTAGATCCGCCCCGGACGCTGCGTCATCCACCCCCAGGGCATGGGATACGGGTACGGACTCGGTCCCGCGCCGTGGATCGCCTCGCCGTGGCAGCCGAACCAACCCGCCAGCCCCGTCAACACACGCGCCGCGGGCTCCGGCATCACGCCCTCGGGCGTCGGGCCGATGTTGAGCAGATAGTTAACGTTGTTGCTCGCCAGCCCCGCCATCGTCGTCAGGACATCGCGGGTCGACTTCCAGTTCTCGTCGAACCATTTGTAGCCCCACGTGTCATTGATCGTGCCCACCGTCTCCCATACGCCCGGAAGAGGCCCCGCCGGGATCTGGTTGTCGCCCAGGCAGCCGATATCGCCCAGTCCATGGCCGATGCGCGAAGAGATCAGGCAGTCCGGCTGGAAACGCAGCACCCAGTCCCGGATTTCGGCCGCTTGCTCGGGCGTCACCGTCATTGGGCAGTCGAACCACAACACCCCGATCGGGCCGTATTCCGTCAGCAGCTCCTGCAGTTGCGGTTTCACTTTCCGATCGAGAAAGCGGCGGAGATCCTTCCCCGCATGGTCCGGAAAGTCCCAGTCGTTCCCCCAGCTCATGCCGAAGTTCTTGGGCAGGTCCGGGTGCGTCCCGCCGCCGTCCGGGTCGTGCCAATCCAGATCGTGCGAGTAATACAAGCACAGCCGCACCCCGTGGCGCTCGCACGCCGCGGCCAGCTCCTTCAACGGGTCGCGACCGAACGGCGTCGCGTCCACGATGTTGTACGGGTCGCATTTCGAGCGGTACATCGCGAACCCCTCGTGGTGCTTCGCGGTGTACACGAGGTAGCGCATGCCCGCTTTGCGCGCGAGCCGCGCCCATGCGTCGGCGTTGAACTCCGTCGGGTTGAACTGCTCCGCAAACCGCGCGTACTCCGCGTTTGGGATGCGGAACTTGCTCTGGATCCACTCGCCGATATAGTCCATCCGCCGCCCGCGGTATTCGCCCGCGAGCACGCTGTACAGCCCCCAGTGCGTGTAGAGACCGAACCGCGCTTCCGTGAACCACCGCGTTCGTTCAGAAGCCGCAAACGGCATTGCCGCCGGTCCTCTCCTCCCCTTGCGCGTCAGCTCGCGCGGAGCGCCACGCAGGTCAGGTAGCGCGTCTCCGGCATCGCCAGCAACACCGGATGGTCGGGCGCGGCCCCCGCGATCTCCAGAATGAGCGCGTCGCGCTGCACATCCCGCGCCGCGCGTTTGATGGACTCCACGAAGTCCGCCGGATCGAGGTGATGCGAGCAGGTCGACGTGACCATGAATCCGCCCGGTTTCAGCGCGCCGAACGCCGCCCGGTGCAGCGCCTGGTGCAGCGTGCGCGCCTGCCCCTGCGCTCCGCGCGTCTTGGCCCACGCCGGCGGGTCGAGCAGCACGACGTCGTAGGGCGCCTCGGTCGCTTGCAAGGTCTCCATCACGTCGCCGCACACGAACCGGGTCCGCGCATCGAGCCCGTTGCGCGCCGCATTCGCCGTCGCCGCCGCGATCGCCCGTTGCGACGAGTCCACGCCCACGGTCTCCGTCGCGCCGGCCCGGGCCGCCTCCATGGTCCACATGCCCGCGTAGCAGTGCCCGTCGAACACCCGCGCCCCGGGAGCCAACGTCCGCATCATCCGCGCGTTCACCCGTTGGTCCAGAAAGAGCCCCGTTTTCTGTCCCCCGGCGAGGTCGACCTGATACGTCAACCCCTCCATCACGACCTCGACATCGTTCGGCGCGTCGCCCGCGGTCTCGACGCCCCCGGGCCATTCGCATCGTACTCCCTCGACGCCCGCGTGCCGCATCAGCCCGCGCACCACGGCCTCCGACTGCTCGCGATAGAACGCGCACGAACTCATCGCGTGCGCCGTCGCGCCGTATCGGTCCACGATCAGCCCCGGCAGACCGTCGCTCTCGCCGAACACCCAGCGGTACGTCGTCTCGCCCGGGAACAGCCGCTCCCGCAGCGCCAACGCCTGCGTCAGGCGGTTCTCGATGAACGCTTCATCGATCTCCGTCTGCCGACGCGTCAACAGACGCACCGCGATGCCGCCTTCGGCCTGGTAGAAGCCCCTGCCGACAAACCGCCCGCCCGGCGCGTAGACGTCGGTCAACGCCCCATCCGGCAGGTCCGGCGCCGTCGCGAATTCGTTCCGGTAGGCCCACAGGTGCCCGCGAAGCAGGCGCCGCTCTTCTCTTGGTTTCAGTATGAGTCTGCGCATGGCGCGCAGTGTACTCGATCCCTCGAAGGGGCGCCAGTGCGGCCGCCTCGGCCGTCGCACGGTTGACACGGCGGCCCGGTTGCGCCATGCTGATTGTCCGGGTCGGGCCTCATCCATACAGAGCGCTCGACTGCGGACAGAATCACCCGAAACCGGCATGCTCACAGCCGGAACATCTGGAGGCGACGTCCCATGAAGCGCGTATTGGTCCCGCTCGCAGACGGATTCGAGGAAATCGAGGCGATCACCATCATAGACCTGCTCCGCCGAGCCGGCATCGAGGTTGTCACGGCCGGCCTGGCCGGGCGCACCGTCCACGCGGCCCACCAGGTGATCGTGCAAGCCGACGCGACCCTCGATCAGGCCGCCGGCAAGGACTACGACATGGTCGTGCTGCCCGGCGGCATGCCCGGCGCGGAGCACCTCAACAACGACCCGCGCGTCCACGAAGTGCTCAAGCGCACCGCGGAGCGCGGCGCGCCAATCGCCGCGATCTGCGCCGCCCCGATCGTGCTGGGGAAAGCGGGGCTCCTCAAAGGCCGCAAGGCCACGAGCTACCCGGGGTTCCTCGACAAGATGGACCTGCCCGACGTGGAGTACACGGGGGCCTCGGTCGAGTCGGACGGGCCGATCATCACATCCAAGGGGCCCGGCACGGCCATGGATTTCGCCCTCGCCCTCATCGAGCGCCTGCTCGGACGGGCTGAGCGCGACAAGGTCGAGAAGGGCCTGATGCGCCCGTAACCGCCGCACCGAGATCTGCAACGCAACGCAACGCCCGGCCCCGCGCCGGGGAGGAGGAGGGCTGAATGTTCCTGACCGGTATCGCCGATGAGGCGGGGAAAAGCATCGATGCGCAGATCCGCGCACACAAGGACCTCGGCTGGTCGCACGTCGAACTGCGCAACATCGACGGCGTCAACCTGACTGCCGTGCCCGACGATGTGTTCGACGCGATCTGCGGCAAACTCGAGGACGCGGGCATCCAAGTGAGTTGCTTCGCCTCGGCGATCGCGAACTGGGCGCGCCCCGTCACCAAGGATTTCCAGGTCGATATCGACGACCTCACCCGCGCGATCCCGCGCATGCATCGGCTCGGAACCCCGTTCATCCGGATCATGAGCTACCTCAACGACCCGGACAACCCCGTGTCGGAGGCGGAGTGGCGCGCCGAGGCCATTCGGCGGGTGAAGACCCTCGCCCAGATCGCCGAGAACGGCGGCGTTACGCTGGTCCATGAGAACTGCAGCGGCTGGGGCGGGCTGTCGGCGGAGAACTCGTGCATCCTGCTCGCGGAGGTTGCGAGTCCGGCCCTGAAGCTCGTGTACGACACCGGCAACCCGGTCTCCTACGGCCAGGACGCATGGCACTACTACCAGACCGTCCGCGACGACATCGTGTACGTCCACATCAAGGACGCCGTCCGAAGCCCGGAAGGCGAGACGACCTACACGTACTGCGGCGAAGGCGAAGGCCGTGTCCGCGAGACGATCGCCGATCTGCTCGCCAGCGGCTACGACGGCGGGTTCTCCATCGAGCCCCACCTCGCGGCCGTGCCCCACACGGGCCAGCAGGCCGACAACGAACAGTTGCTCTACGACTCGTACACCGAGTACGGACGTCGGCTCGAGCGGATCGTCGAGGAAGTCCGGCCCCGCACGCCGTAGCGACCTACAGCTTCGCGAACCGCGCGAAGAAGTCGGGAAACGTCTTGGATACGCAGCCCGGATCCCGGATCACCACACCCGGGATCCGGAGCCCTGCCAACGCGAAGCTCATCGCCATGCGGTGGTCGTCATACGTGTCGATCGCCGCCGCGCGCAGCTTCCCGGGCGTGATCCGCAGACCGTCGTCGAACTCCTCGACCTCCGCGCCCAGCTTGCGCAGCTCCGTCGCCGTCGCCGCGATGCGGTCGGTCTCTTTGATCCGCAGGTTCGCGACGTTCCGGATCGTCGTCGGCCCATCCGCGAACAGCGCCGTCACGGCCAGGGTCTGCGCCATGTCCGGCATGGCGTTGAGGTCCACGGAGATCCCCGCGAGCCGCGCGCCCGACCGCACCTCGATCCAGTCCGGCCCCTCCGTCACCGTGCAGCCCATGCGTTCCAACACCTGCGCGAACCGCGCATCCCCCTGTTGCGACGCCGTGGTGAGATGCCGCACGCGTACGCGGCCTCCCGCCGTCGCCGCCGCCGCGAGGAAGTACGACGCGCCGGAGGCGTCCGCCTCGACCGCATAGGCGCCCGCCCGGTACCGCTGCCCGCCGGGGATCGCGAACCGACGGTAACCCTCGTTTCGCGCCGTCGCGCCGCGCTCCGCCATCATCGCGAGCGTCAGGTCCACGTACGGTTTCGACACCAGATCACCGTCAATCTCGATGACAACGTCTTCCGTCGCGCATGGCGCCGCCAGTAACAGCCCCGTCAGGTACTGACTGCTCACCGACCCCTTCACCCGCGTCACGCCGCCGAACTGCCCCCGCGAACGGATCCGCACGGGCGGGCAGCCCGTCGGCGCCTCCGCCTCCACGCCCCAAAGCCGCAACGCCTCCAGCAGATCGCCGATCGGCCGCTCCCGCATGCGGGCCATCCCGTCCAGCGTCGCCTCGCCGTCCAGCGTGGCGCAAGCCGCCGCGAGGAACCGCACCGCCGTGCCTGAGTTCCCGAGAAACACCGGCGCGTCCGGACTCCGGAACGGCCCTCCCGCGACCTCGAGCGCCCCGGGCGTCTTGCGCACCTCGATCCCGAGCGCCCGCAGACCGCCGACCATGTAGTCGGAGTCGTCGCAGTCCGCGGGGTCGCGCAGCGTCGTGCGTCCGTCGCTCAGCGCCGCCATGATCAACGCACGCGCCGTGCAGCTCTTCGACCCCGGCACGCTGACTTCCGAATCCAGCCCCGAACGCGGCGTGATGGCGATCTCCGTACTACCCAATCCACACCTCCACCGGCGCGCCCCGGGTCGCGCCCAACGCCACGTCGGCCCGACCGCGATGCACAGCGACCTCCAGCAAATCCGAACTGCCCCACAAGGCCAACGCCCCGCCCGGCGCCACGTCGCCGTAGGTCCGTTCCATCGGCAAGGTCCGCCCGCCGATCACGACCTCCCGCACCGCCGCCGCGCCCACATCCTCGCGGTGGACGTTGGTGATCCCATTCCCAAACCGGTCCACATGCACGACCGCCCCCGCGATGCGTTCGACATCGCGCGTGACGCGCGGCGCATCCAGCTCCGTCAACGCCGCCATCCGCGGCCCGATGGCGCTGAACGACGCCCCCGCCGCCAACGCCGCGGCCGCCGGCGCAAAGACGTCGCGCCCGTGGAACGTCGCCGACACGCATTCGCGACGGAACGCGGCGGACCGAATCTCACGCGCCTCCTCCAGGGGCATGCGCCGCAACGCCAGGGTCAGCACGCCATTGTCGGGGCACACATACGTCGCGCCGCCGGCCCGCACGGCCACCGGTCTGCGCGCCGTGCCCACGCCCGGGTCCACCACGACCACGTGGATCGTCTCAGGCGGGAAATACGGCGTGGCGCCGGCCAGGAACACCGCCGCTTCGAACACGTCGTGCGCCGCGATCTCGTGGGTCAGGTCAAGGATCGTCGCGGAAGGGGCCAGCGTCGCGATGACGCCCTTCATCGCGGCCGCGTAGCAGTCGCGAACGCCGAAATCCGTCGTCAGGGTGATCAGCCGCGGCATGTGCTACGCGCTCGCGATGCGTACGCAGTTCCGCCCGTCCGCCTTCGCCTGGTACAACGCCTGATCCGCTGCGGCGCCCATCGTCTCGACCATCTTGCGTCCCGCCAAGTGACCATAGGTGTTCGTTCATCCATGTCGACCTCAGCCCTCGCGCAGCCATACGACGCCGCGCCCCCAACGCCCGGCATTCCCCGCCGCGCGCCCGCTTCTGGGCGCTTCAATGGTACCAGTCCGTCCGGCGATACGCAACGCAAAACCCTGCGGCGACGCGGGTTGCAGCGGTACGCGGCATCGCCGATCCGGAACGGAACCGGCCCATTTGCGCACCGACCAGGCTCGTTTGGGGAAGAGACCCTACACTGCTGCTAGTACAGCATAGACCTTGACAAGGCCGATCCAACCGGCCGCGGCTCAGAGTTAACACAAGCTAAAACAAGCCCTTACGACCGCCCTCGCTTCATGTTTCCCATCGGGATTTCACACTGTGCATCACTTGACAGGCCGCCCCGCGTATGCTACAGTGTTTGTGAAACGATTCACAGCGTGAACCGGATCACAACAGGAAATCCCGGCGAGCCCCCGAACGGAACCCCTACCCATGGTCTCCGACAAAACCATCGGCCGCATCAGCGTCTACCGACGCCTCCTCAAGGAGGTCGCCGCCAAGGGCGAGACGAACGTCTTCTCCCATCAGCTCGCGACGATGGCCGGGTGCACCCCTGCTCAGGTGCGCCGCGACGTCATGACCATCGGCTATTCCGGCAGTCCGGCCCGCGGTTACGATGTCGCGGAGCTCATCGACAGCATCAGCGCCGTGCTCGACCCGCCCGAGCACGAGGGCATCGCCCTCGTCGGCGTCGGCAACCTCGGGCGCGCCATGCTGTCCTACTTCGTCGGTCGCAGTCCCCGGCTCGCCATCGTGGCCGCCTTCGATGAAGACCCGGAGAAGGTCAACCGCGTCATACACGGGTGCCGGTGCTATCCGGTCAACGATATGGAACAGGTCATCAGGGAACGGGGAATCCGTGAGGCGATCATCGCCGTGCCGGCCGCGGCCGCGCAGGATGCCGCCCGCCGACTCGTGTCCGCGGGCGTCAATGGTCTGGTGAATTTCGCGCCCGTCCGGCTCTGGGTGCCGGACGGCGTGTATGTGGAGAACGTGGACGTGACGATGGCTCTGGAGCGGGTGGCCTACTTCGCGCGAGAGCGCGTCCAGGAAAGGGTCTGAAGTGAGTGCAACTACCATGGATGCGAAAGGCATCAAGGCGGATATCGGGGATATTCTGGCGGCGCATCCCGACGCCGGTCGCGACGCGTTGATCCCCATCCTCCAGGAGGTTCAGGAGAAGCACGGCTATCTGTCGAAGGACGCCATCCTCCAAATCGGAACCCATCTGCGCCTGCCCGCCAGTAAGATCTACGGCGTGGCCACCTTCTACAACCAGTTCCGGTTCCAACCCCTGGGCCGGTTCCACATCCAGGTCTGCCGCGGCACGGCCTGCCACGTCAAGGGCTCCAGCAACGTTCTGGACACCCTCAAGTTGGAGCTGGGCATCAACGCGGGCGAGACCAGCCGCGACGGCGCCTTCAGCCTGGAAGTCGTGGCATGCATCGGGGCGTGCGGCCTGGCCCCCGTGATCACCGTAAACGGCGAGTTCCATGCAGACATGACCTCTGCGAAGGTGCGGGCCCTCGTCGAGGAACTGCGCGAGAGCGCCGAGGAGGAAGAGGACAACGATGACTAGCCAGACCGATTGCTGCAAGAGCGGCATGTGCAAGGAGCTCGCCAAGATCCTGGTTCCGGACGCAGACAAGCACGACCCGGAAGCGCTCGCCCGTCTCATCGATGAGCGGTCCGCCGAGGTGCGTCGCGAGACGTCCGACACGCCCATCATCTACGTCGGCGCCGGCACATGCGGCCTCGGCGCGGGCGCGGGCAAGGTCATCAAGGCCGTCAAGGGCTTCCTGCGCCGCAACAACCTGCAGGGCAAGGTCGTCGAGGTGGGCTGCATCGGCCTGTGCGCCGCCGAGCCCCTCGTCGACATCCAGATGCCCGGCCGCCAGCGGGTCGCCTTCAAGAAGGTGACCGAGGCGGACGTGCCCGGCCTGCTGCGCGCGGTCTACGGCGGACAGATCCCGCTCGACTGCACGCTCGGCCGACATGACAATCCCAAACTCAAGCCTTGGGACAACGTCATCCCGCTCAGCCAGCACCCCTTCTTCGCGCCCCAGACCCGCTGGGTCCTGGCCAACTGCGGCGTCATCGACCCCTCGAGCCTCGAGGAATACGTGGCCCGCGGCGGATACCACGCCCTGGCGAACGCGCTGCGCAACTATACCCCCAAGGAGCTGTGCGACCTCGTCGAGACCAGCGGCCTGCGCGGGCGCGGCGGCGGCGGGTTCCCCACCGGCAAGAAGTGGCAGTTCGCCCTCGTCCAGGAGGCCGACCAGAAGTACCTCGTCTGCAACGCCGACGAGGGCGACCCCGGCGCGTTCATGGACCGCGCGGTCATCGAGGGCGACCCGCACCGTCTGCTCGAGGGCATGGCCATCTCCGCCTACGCCATCGGCGCGACCAAGGCCTACATCTACATCCGCGCGGAGTATCCGCTCGCCATCGAACGGCTCAAGGTCGCCATCGCCCAGGCCAAGGAGCACGGGCTTCTCGGCAAGAACATCCACGACAGCGGGTTCGACCTCGACATCATCATCAAGATGGGCGCCGGCGCGTTCGTCTGCGGCGAGGAGAC
>DIWA01000054.1 GCA_002422525.1 Candidatus Hydrogenedentes bacterium UBA6118 | reverse complement strand
CCAGATTGCGCACGCCCGCTTCGCGGGTGTACTCCGTGATGACGCGGCGCAGCGACGCGACGGGGATCTTGAGCTGCTTGCGCGCCAGGCCGTGGGCTTCGAGCTGTCGGGGCACGAGGTAGCGCCGCGCGATCTGCACCTTCTCCTGCATGGTGTAGCCCGGGATCTCGATGATCTCCATCCGATCGCGCAGCGCCCAGGGGATCGTGTCCAACACATTGGCCGTCGCGACGAACAGCACTTTGGACAGGTCGAAGGGTACGTTCAGGTACAGGTCTACGAACGTGTCGTTCTGCGCCGGATCCAGCACCTCGAGCAGGGCNNGCCGACGACGGGTCGCCGCGGAAGTCCGCGCCGACCTTGTCCAGCTCGTCGAGCATGAACACCGGGTTGCGCGATCCCGCCTTGCGAATGTTCTGGATGATGCGGCCGGGCAGCGCGCCCACGTAGGTCTTCCTGTGCCCGCGGATCTCCGCTTCGTCGCGCATGCCGCCCAGCGACATCCGGACGAACGCGCGGCCCATGCTCCGGGCGATGGACTGGCCCAGCGAGGTCTTGCCGACGCCCGGCGGGCCGACGAAGCACAGGATCGGGCCGCCCGCATCGGGCTTGAGCATGCGAACCGCCAGATACTCGAGGATCCGCCGTTTCACCTTGTCCAGTCCGTAATGGTCCGCGTTCAGGACACGCTCCGCCTCGTCGATATCCAGGTGGTCCTCCGTGAGCTTGTTCCACGGCAGGTCGACGATCCAATCGAGGTAGGTGGTGAGGACGTGGTACTCCGCGCTCGCCTCGTTCATCTTGGCGAGGCGGTCCAGCTCGCGTTCCGCTTCCTTTCGCACATCCTCCTTGAGGTCCAGCGCCTCGAGCCGTTCCCGGTAATCGCGGATCTCAGGCCGATCAGCCTCGCTCTCGCCCAGTTCCGACTGGATCGCCTTGAGTTGCTGACGCAGGAAGAACTCTCGCTGGTTCTTGTCGATCGAGCTCTTCACGTCGTTCTGGATCTTGTCGGACAGCTCGAGGATCTCGAGCTCGTGGGCAAGCAAGAACGTCAGCCGGTTCAGTCGTTCCGCCGGATCGAGCGTCTCGAGCAGCTTCTGCTTCTCGGAGATCGGGATGCTCAGGTTCGACGCGATCAGGTCGGCGAGGAAGCCCGCTTCCTCGATGCTCTCGATGACCGCCGAGGCGTTCTCCGGGATGTTCGGCGAGAGCTGGATCAGCCGCAGCATCTGGTTCTTCACGGTCGTGATGAGCGGCGCCAACTGGTCGCCCTCGCGCGTCACTTCCTCGAGTTGGTCGTAACGCACGACCAGGTAGGGAGCGTGCTTCACAAGGCCCGCAATGCGGAACCGCTTCACCGCCTGCGCCACCACCTGTACCGAGCCGTCGGGCAGGTGCTGCAACTGCATGATGCGTGCGAGCGTTCCGACCTCGTAGGCCTGCTCGAGGCTCTGGTCCTCGCTCTCCGCGGACCGGCGGGCGACCAGGCCGATCCATCGCCGACTCATCGCCGCGTCGTCCAGCAGCTTCCGTTCGGGCGGCTGGGTCACGCGGAGCGGGACGACCGACATGGGGAACACCACCTGGTTCGACAGCAGCAACAACGGGATCGCTTCGGGCATCTCCGCGGGGATTACGGGGCTCTTCACGGTCGCGTCGTCGGTTCCGCCGTCCCAGTTATCCAACTTCTCCGTACTCATGTCGTCCTCTTCTTGGGTAGGGTGAAAACGAGATAGCCCGACTCGTATGCGGCCTCGATCTGGTCCGCGTCGACGTCATCGGGCAACGGGAGCGCGCGCACGAACCGCCCCGAGGGGATCTCCAGTTGGTGAACGTGGCGGGCACCCGCCGGAACATCCTTCTCGCGCTCGCCCGTGATCAGCAGGACGCCCTGGTCCACGCGGGCGTCGATGTCGTCTTTCGTCACCCCGGGCAGCTCGACCACCACCACGATGGCGTCTTCCTTCTCGAAGATGTCGACCGGCGGTTGCCAGTCGCATTCCCCGTAGGGCCTTAGCTGGTCGCGCAGCCGCAGGTTCGCCATGGAGCTGTAGACGTTGGCGAAAAGATGAGTGAACTCGCGCATGGGGTCATCCTCGGATCGAGCGGACGGAGCGGCGCTCCGTTTCACAAGTGTCATTCATGCCGTTGAGTAAGTATACGGGCGGGCGGACGAGACGGACAAGCAGGGGCGCCAGAGGGATTGACTCCGAGCCGGGGGAGGCGATAGTATTACATCGTATTACCAAGCCGCGTTTCGTCGGGTGGAATGCCCGCAGAACAGGAGATGCACGCAAAATGGCCATGTCCCAACTTCGGAAGATGGGCTTCACGCTCATCGAACTGCTGGTAGTGATTGCCATCATCGCGATTCTCGCCGCCGTGCTGCTGCCGGCGCTGGCGCGTGCGCGCGAAGCGGCCCGCCGCGCCTCGTGTCAGAACAACCTCAAGCAGATGGGGCTCGTGTTCCAGATGTACGCCAATGAGCACAACGGGCGCTTCCCCGCCATCAAGCTCCAGAATTGCGACGGGGACATCGTCGTCTTCTCGCCGATGGCGGAGCCCCGCGCCATCTTCCCCGACTACCTCAATGACTGGAACGTGCTGATCTGCCCGAGCGCGCCGATCGCCACGGATCCCGTGGATATGTGGGACGAAGGCAACAATCAGTCCGAGGGCTGGAAGGCCACGTGGGCGTCGTTCGACGGGCGCGTCGATCCGTGCGAGGTGTTCGACCATCCCTATGTCTATCTGGGCTGGGCCGTGAACCAGGGGCTTTTCGCCGACGAGCACGACTATGAGCATTTCGCGCTGGCGTTGGCGGGTCTGCTCGAGACGTTCCACGAGGCGGCGGACCATTTCGACCTCGACGCAGCCCACGACCTCGTCCAGAGCGACTGGGCCTTCCAACGCGACGGCGTTGCCATCTCGATCGGAGGACGGTCGCGCGCGCCGCGGCTGAAGGAGGGGGTCGAGCGCTTCTTCATCACCGATATCAACAACCCGGCTGCAGGGAGCCAGGCGCAGAGCGTTATCCCGGTCATGTGGGATGCGATCGGCGAAGGCGGCCACGGGGGTCCCGCACACTTCAACCACCTGCCCGGCGGCTGCAACGTACTTCATATGGACGGGCACGTGGAGTTTGTGCGGTATACAGGGCCGTACGGGGCGCCGTTCCCTGTCAACGAAGCGGGGTTGGCGCTCCATGAGGCGGGCCATGGCCATATCGGACACGACCACCACCACTGATCCGCGCAGGGCGTCCGCTGCATGTCTGCGTGTCGCAATCGTTTCCGCGATCTGGTATCCTTGTCCGATACGGAATGAGGGGATCGCCGGTCGCTGTTGGCTGATCGGACGGAAGCCCTGTGACACCATGACATGACGACGTGATGCAGGTCTTGCCGCTCTCTCGGGAGTCGCGAGACTGTTTCCACTCTGGAGGCGCCCATGCGAGACAGCCGGTCTCAGTTCATCTCTTTGGCGGTCTTTCTGGCCGTGGTCGGTCTGCTCCTCGGAAACGGCTTTTCCGCGCGCATCTTCGCGCAGTCGCCCGAGGAAGACATCTTCCGCCAGATCCAACCCATCGGGAATGTGCTCGATGAGATCCGGACAGGCTACGTGCACGAGCCGGACATTGAGGATGTCGTCGAAGGGGCGATCATCGGCATGATGAACTCGCTCGACGAGCACAGCTCCTACATTCCGAAGCGCGCCTTCGAGTTGATGACGGAAGACACGGACGGGGAGTTCGAGGGCATCGGCGTCACGATTCACCTCAATGAGGACCGGCTGATCACGGTATTCCAGCCGATTGCGGGCGCTCCGGCCGCCGAAGCCGGCGTGATGGCCGGCGACATCATCGCCGAGATCGACGGCGTATCGACGAAGGGCATGTCCCTCGACCAGGCGCGCGATCTCATCCGTGGTCCGGGCGGTACGGTGGTGAACCTCACGCTGATCCGGCCGTACGATGAGCCCGTCGAAGACGAGGATCCGATCATCGAGGTGTCGATCAAGCGCGGGACCATCCCGCTGTGGAGCATCGACGAGGCGCGTGTGCTGGACGGCGGCATCGGGTACATTCGCGTCTCCGATTTCAAGAAGACGACCGCGCAGGAGCTGGCGGAGAAGATCGAGGAGTTGCGCGGCGAAGGCATGAAGTCCCTTGTCCTCGATCTGCGCTGGAATCCCGGCGGACTGCTCACGGCCAGCAAAGAGGTGGCCGAGCTGTTCCTGCCGCAAGGCACGTTGGTGACCTACACCCGCGGCCGCGGCGGTATCGCCGGGCCGGCCGCCGAGGAGATGCGCCTGCGCACCGAGCGGTCGCCCGTTGTGCCGGACACCTTCCCGCTCGTGGTGCTGGTGAACGAGCACACCGCCAGTTCCTCCGAGATCGTCACCGGCGCCTTGCAGTACTGGTCACGTGCGCTCATTGTCGGCGTGAAGACCTACGGCAAGGGCAGCGTGCAGACGATCATCCCGCTGGCGCGTCCGGAAGGCAGCGCGATTCGCCTGACGACCGCGCTGTACTACACGCCGGGCGACGTCACCATCGATAAGCAAGGGATCCTGCCGGATGTCGAGGCGCCGATGTCGCGCGAGGAATGGCGCAAGTTGCTGATCCAGATGGCGGATTCGTACCGCAACGACCCCGACATGCGCGATAGGCAGAACCATGGCAGCGTAACGGGGAACGAAGTCACGGAAGACACCGTCGAGGACGTGCAACTGCTCAAGGCGGTGGAGCTGCTCAAGTCGGAGCCGGTGTTCCACAACCTGCTCGCACGGTACCACAAGGACACCAACGAGACGCAGCGCGCGGCGTCGGCTGAGACGGCGGACGCCGCTGCGGTCGAACCGTTCGCTGACCAGTCCTCGGCGGTTGTGCCGCAGTAGTGCGGACGCAGTGAACCAGGGAGCGCCTATGAGGCCGGACGACCGCACGCCGGATGCGTTGCGCCCCGTGACCATTGAGCGTCACTACACGAAGCACGCCGAGGGGTCCGTGCTCATCGCCTTCGGCGAGACGAAGGTGTTGTGCACGGCGACCGTGGAGGACAACGTTCCTCCGTTTCTCCGCAACGCGGGCACAGGCTGGGTGACCGCCGAGTACGCGATGCTGCCGCGATCCTCCACGACGCGGATCTCGCGCGACGCGGTCAAGAAAGGGCGTGCGCTGGAGATCAGCCGGTTGATCGGGCGCTCGCTGCGGGCGGTGATCGACCTGGACGCGCTGGGCGAGCGGCAGGTCGTGATCGATTGCGACGTGCTGCAGGCCGACGGCGGCACGCGCACGGCCGCGATCACCGGCGGCTATGTCGCCCTCCACGACGCCATCAGCGTGCTCTGCGAGCGCGGCGACCTCGCGACGTCGCCGCTGCTGGGCCTGTGCGCGGCGGTCAGCATCGGGCTGATCGAAGGCGAGCCGCGGCTTGACCTGTGCTACCTCGAAGACGTCGCCGCGGACGTCGACCTGAACATCGCGATGCGCAGCGACGGCAGCCTGATCGAGGTCCAGGGCTGCGCCGAGGGCGAGCCCTTCCCGCCGGAAGTTCTGACGACGCTGGTGGACCTTGGCCGCAGCGGCTGCGAGACCTTGTTCGCCGCCCAGCGCGAGGCGCTGGGCCTTGACTGAGCCGCTGTTCCGCTCGCCGCCGCCCGTGATCGTCGTCGGCTCCGGCAACGCGAAGAAGGCGGCCGAACTCGCCGAGTTCCTGAAGGAACTGCCGTGCGAGGTGCGAAGCCTGCGCGCTTATCCGCCCCTTCCCGAGCCGATCGAGGACGGCGAGACCTTCGAAGCCAACGCCCGCCTGAAGGCCCGCTACTACGCGGCCCGGCTCGAGACCGCCTGCCTGGCCGATGACAGCGGCTTGGTCGTGGATGCGCTGGACGGCGCCCCGGGCGTCTACTCGGCGCGGTACGCCGGCGAGCCTTGCGACGACGCGGCCAACAACGCGCGCGTGCTCGCGGAGCTTGAGGGCGTTCCCGAGGAACGACGCACGGCGCGGTTCGTCTGCTGCGCGGCGCTCGCGCTGCCCGACGGGCGCTGCGAGGTCGCCTTTGGCGCGGTGGAAGGGCGGATCGCTCACGCCTGCTCGGGCGACCGCGGCTTCGGCTACGACGCCGTGTTCATCCCCGACGGCTATACGGAGACCTTCGGCGTGCTCGATCCTGAGATCAAACGCCGGATCAGCCACCGGTCGCGCGCGCTCGCCGCGATCCGCCGCATGCTGGAGGCGGCCGGACGGTGATCCTTCCCGTCGACGCAGCATCGATCGCCGCGGCGGCGGAAGCGCTGCGTCGGGGCGAGGTCGTGGCCTATCCGACCGAGACGGTCTACGGTCTCGGCGCCGATCCCCGCAGTCCCGAGGCCGTCGACCGGCTCTTCCAGGTCAAGGGACGCGCGCAGGACCAGCCTGTGCTGCTGATCATCGCCGAACCCGAGGACTTCGAGCGGATCGTCGTCGTGTCGGATGCCGCCCGTCGCTGCATCGACGCCTTCTGGCCGGGGCCGCTCACGTTGGTTCTCCCGGCGAAGGGCGCGTTTCCTTCCGGGGTGCAGGCGCCCGACGGCACGGTCGCCGTGCGGTGTCCTGCGTGTCCTGCGGCCCGCGCGCTCGCCCGGGCGTTCGGCGGGCCGATCACCAGCACGTCGGCCAATCGCGCCGGGGCCCCGCCCGCCCTGCGCGCCGCGGATGCCGCGTTGGACGGCGTGTTCTGCGTGCTCGACGGCGGCGAACTCCCGCCATCCGCGCCGTCAACGGTCTATGCCCCCGACCGCGACGAGATCCTTCGGGAAGGCGCGCTCTCCGCCGAAGCCCTGCGCCGCCTGGAACCTCAGCGGCAGTAAGCCGCCCGGCGCGTCACGCGGCTTGTGCTGGACGATCCGGCGCAGGAGATCGAGGCGCCCGGAGTCGGCTGGTACCGGATCCAGGATAACGATTTCGTGAATCCCGACGGTTCCAGGGGGGCCAGGCGGCAGCTCCCGCCAGGCATCGAACCGGGGAAGGAAGACATCCACGCAAGTGCGCAGCACGCACCGTAACCGGCGGCGCGTTCAGGGGCGCTTCGCCGCGCCGTCTTGCGCCTGCCTATGGCCCGATCCAAGGCGGAGCGGGCCGTTTCTTGTGCCGGATCGGACGTAACGCCTACAATACCCCTCCGGGTTGCGGCCCGAGCTGAACCAATGGAAAGGACATTTGCGCGATGCGAATCGCTGTTGGAAGCGACCACGCGGGTTTCGAAGACCCGCCTCCCCATTACAAGCCGAGCATCATCGCCCATCTGCGGGAGCAGGGGCACGAAGTGATTGACTGCGGTACGGACGGCCCCGAGAGCGTGGACTACCCGGACTTCGCCGATCGCGTCGCCGAGGCGGTGCTGAGCGGCAAGGCGGATCGGGGCATCCTGCTTTGCGGCACGGGCATCGGCATCGCCATCGCGGCCAATCGCCACAAGGGCATCCGCGCGGCGACGGTCGCCACCGAGGAGATGGTTCGTCTCTCGCGCGAGCATAACGACGCGAACGTGCTGGCCATGGGGCGACGGGTACTGCCGCTGGAGAAGGTCTTGGAGTTCATCGACATCTGGCTGGAGACCCCGTTCAGCGAAGGCGAGCGCCACAAGCGGCGCGTAGCGAAGATGGGATGACCCGGCCCATGACGGCTCCGACGTCCGGAAACGAGCTGACGCCGCGGGAACTCGTCGCGGAACTGGACAAGTACATCATCGGCCAGGGCGACGCCAAGCGCAAAGTGGCCATCGCCCTGCGCAACCGGTGGCGCCGGCAGCAGTTGCCGGACGATCTGCGGGACGAGGTCGCGCCGAAGAACATCATCATGATCGGGCCGACGGGCGTGGGGAAGACCGAGATTGCGCGGCGGCTGGCCAGGCTGGTCAACGCGCCCTTTATCAAAGTCGAGGCCTCCAAGTTCACCGAGGTGGGCTACGTCGGTCGCGACTGCGAGTCGATGATCCGGGAACTGACCGACGCCGCAATCCAGATCGTGCGCGTGGAGATGGAGGCGAGCCTCGCCGACGCAGCGAAGGCCGCCGCGGAACGACGCCTGCTCGAGCTGTTGCTGCCGCCGCAGCCGCGTCCGCCTCGGGGGCCGTACCGGCCGGATGATCCGGAAGCCGGCGACGAAGGGCCGCCTGTGTCGCCCGGCGCGGACGCCGAGGCGCGTACGCGCGAGATCCTCGGGCAGCGGCTGCGCGAAGGCCGCCTCGAGGATCGCGAGATCGAGATCGAGACGCGGGATTCGTCCAACACCTCGATGATGCAGGTCTTCTCGAACACCGGTCTCGAGGAGATGGGCATCAACATGCAGGAGATGTTCGGCAAGCTGCTTCCCCAGCGGACGAAGCGCCGCCGCGTGAAGGTGAGCGAGGCGCGCCGCATCCTCGAAGAGGAAGAGCTGCAGAACATGATCGACATGGACGCCGTCGTGCGTGAGGCGATCCGCCGGACGGAGAACGCCGGGATCGTGTTCCTGGACGAGATCGACAAGATCGCGGGACGCGGCTCGGGGCACGGCCCGGACGTCTCGCGCGAGGGTGTGCAACGCGACATTCTGCCGATCGTCGAAGGCTCAAACGTCACGACCAAGTACGGCGTGGTGCGGACCGATCACATCCTGTTCGTCGCCGCGGGCGCGTTCCACATGACCAGCGTGTCGGACCTGATCCCGGAACTGCAGGGGCGGTTCCCGATCCGCGTCGAGTTGGCGAGTCTGGAACAGGACGACTTCGAGCGGATCCTGCGCGAGCCCGAGAACTCGCTCATCCGGCAGTACGCCGCGCTGTTGGCGACCGAAGGCATCACGCTGGAGTTCACCGATGACGCCGTCACGGCGTTGGCGCGCATCTGCCAACAGGTGAACACGGAGTCGGAAAACATCGGCGCGCGCCGGCTCCACACCATCATGGAGTGTCTCCTGGAGGAGGCGCTGTTCGACGGGCCGGAGCTGGAGACGCGGACGCTGGTCATCGACGCGGCGGAGGTCGAGCGGCGACTGTCCGGCATCACCGAACGGCACGACCTGAGCCGGTACATCCTGTAGACGGCCCATCCATCGTGCTACGGTTCAACGTGTTGGAGACGCAAGGGGCGCGGGTCGCCGCGTTCACGGAGCGCAGCGACGGCGATTGCGCATCCCGTGCGGCGAATGACGCGAACAGCGGCCGGATCCGCGCGGCGCGCGCGTGCGGCATCGCGCCTGAACGCGTGGTGTACGCGGGGCAGGTCCACGGCAACCGCGTGGGTCGGGCGACGACGGCGCATGCCGAAGCGGGAGGCGGTGCGTTCCCCGCGACGGATGCGCTCATCACGGACCGGCGCGACGTGCCGCTGGGGATCCTGGTGGCGGACTGCACGCCCGTGTATCTGCTTGACCCGGAACGGCCGGCCATTGGCCTGGCCCATGCCGGACGCGAGGGGACCCGGGCGGACATCGCGGGCGAGACGGTGCGCGCGATGGCGGCTGCCTACGGCTGCGAGCCCGGGCGCATGGTCGCGGTGATCGGACCGAGCGCCGGACCGGACCGCTACGAGGTGAGCGAGGAAATGGCCGCGGCCTGGGTTGCGCAGGGGCTGCCGGCGCGCGGGCGCCTGCTGGACCTGTGGGAAGCCAACGCGGGCCTGTTGGAGGCGGCCGGGCTGCGACGCGGACGCATCCATATCGCCGGGCGCTGCACGATATCGGACGACCGGTTCTTCTCGCACCGGCGCGACGCCGACGGGGGGCGCAATCTGGCGCTGCTGATGCTGTAGCGCGCTGCGCGCGGCCCATGCACAATGGAAATTGGATTTGACACAGGCGTCGCCGGTTTGGTATCTTTCCACGGCCCTTTTCCACCGTCTGTCGACACGTTTCCGCATTACCGCGGTCAGGCTCTATTGGAGGAACCGAGTAGTGAAAACCTATGTCCCGAAGCAGGGAGAACTCGTTAAGAAATGGTACGTCCTTGACGCCGAGGGACAGGTGCTGGGTCGGGTCGCGGCGGAGGCGGCGAAGCTGCTGCGCGGCAAGCACAAGCCCCAGTATACGCCGTATCTCGACTGCGGCGACCACGTGATCATCGTGAATGCGGCCAAAGCGCGCGTGACCGGGGCGAAGTCGACGGACAAGCAGTACTATCGGCACTCGGGGTACCCGGGCGGTCTGCGGACCATGACGTACAACGAGATGGTGGCGAAGCACCCGACGCGCGCGATGATGCTCGCCGTTCGCGGGATGCTGCCGCACAACCGTCTGGGCCGTCAGCTCATGAAGCATGTGCGCGTCTACGCCGATGCAGCGCATCCGCATGAGGCGCAATGCCCCGAGACCCGTACAATTAGCCAGTAACCAACCCGGTGCACGCCGGAGTCGGCTGTGTGAGGAGAATCTGAATCGTGGCTCAAGTATCGAACGAAGTGGTGGCGATCGGGCGGCGCAAGGAATCGCGGGCCCGTGTACGGATGAAGCCCGGAACGGGCCAGATCGTGGTGAACGGTCGCCCCGTTGACGAGTATCTCGCGCGCGAGGTGCTGGTGATGATCGCCAAGCAGCCCTTCTCGGTCACCGAGACCGTCGACCGCTACGACGTCCGCGCCCGTTGCGACGGCGGCGGACTGACGGGTCAGGCCGGCGCGCTTCGTCTGGGCATCGCCCGCGCGTTGGCGGAGGCCGATCCGAACAACCACTTGGCGCTCCGGCGGGCGGGACTGCTCACGCGCGACGCCCGCGAGGTCGAGCGCAAGAAGTACGGTCAGCCCGGCGCGCGCAAGCGGTTCCAGTTCTCCAAGCGCTAAGCCGCATGCCTTGGTCGCGTCTGCGGCGCTCAGTCGTCGCGGTGCGCCCTGCAGCAAACGCATCGCACCCCGATCCCTGCGGTCGGGGTGCGATGTCGCATCTCGACGCAGGAATGCGTCGCTCGATTGGTCAGTCGCCGCGCGTCTCCGTCAGAGCGTCGGCTGAATCGCGCCCTTGCCGGTGAAGGCCCGCGGATCCCTCTTGAAGTCGGCGCTTATGGGTCCATGCCTCGCCCCGGTCCTCGCTGCGGTCCGCGAAGGGCCGCCACGACCCCAGTTCCGTCGAAGCCCCGGCCAGCCACGCGCCGTCGCTCAGGCGGATCGGCTTCGCGCGCACGGGCCCCCGGCCGCCCTCGTCGCCCGGCACGAGCTCGACGGGCTCCGTCCACGTGCGTTCTCCGTCGGGCGATTTCATCCACTACGTCCGCCACGATGGGATGTGCGGTCCTGCCTTGAAGAACAGCGCGAACCCCTGCTCGTCGTCGCCCTCGCTGGTTCCCCCGAACCATGCGCATATCGGCGGGGAGGGGTGCGTTGCGGCGCCGCGAAGGGGATCGTAAGATGGGTACGGAGCGACGCGCGACGCCGCGCGGCCGTCCAAGGAGCGAACAGCATCCATGCAAGAATCACGAAAAGGCCTTATCGAGTTGGAGCGGCCGCCGGTCATCGAACCGGCCGCGCTGGTGCGCCTGGTGACGCCCGCCGACACCCAGGACGAGGTGGACGAGTCGCTCGAGGAGATGCGGCGCCTTGCGTGGACGGCGGGGGCGGACATCCGATGCACCGTCGTGCAGCGACGCGAGCGGCCGTGTCCCGCAACCCATATCGGCCCCGGGAAACTGGAGGCGCTCAAGAACGCCTGCGAGGAGCTGGGCGTCACCACCATTCTGGTGGACTCGGACCTCACGCCGACCCAAGGCGCGAACATGGAAGATGCGTTGGGGCGGAAGGTGGTCGATCGGACCCAGTTGATCCTCGACATCTTCGCGCAGCGCGCGCGCACGGCCGAAGGCAAGCTGCAAGTCGAGCTGGCGCAGTTGCAGTATCTCCTTCCGCGACTCACGGGGCGAGGGGCGGTGATGCGGCAGCAGGGCGGCATCGGCATCCGCGGCCCGGGCGAGCAGAAGCTGGAGGTCGATCGCCGCGTGATTCGCGACCGCATCGCGCGGCTGCAGCGCAACCTCGAGACTGTTCGGAAGCATCGCCAGGTGCAGCGTAAGCAGCGCGGCGCCGCCGGGTCCGCCGCCATCGCGCTGGTGGGCTATACAAACGCGGGCAAGTCCTCGCTGCTGAACGCGCTCACGGGCGCTGAAGCGTTCGTCGAGGACAAGCTCTTCGCGACGCTCGACCCGCTCACGCGTCGGTGCAGGCTGCCCGCGGGTCAGACTGCGTTCTTCAGCGACACGGTCGGGTTTGTCGATCGGCTTCCGCACTCGCTCGTCGCGGCGTTCCGCGCCACGCTCGAGGCCGTCTCGGAGGCGGATGTGCTGCTTCTGGTCGTGGATGCCGCGCACGAAGGCGCTCCGGACCGCATCTGGACCGTGCATGAGGTGCTGCGCGAGATCGAGGCCACGGACAAGCCCATGATCGTGGTGCTGAACAAGGCGGACGTCGCGGACCCGGAGGTCCTCGAAGACCTTGCGCTCCAACAGCGGCGGGCGGGCCTGGACGCCGTCGCGACGTCGGCGCGGACGGGCGATGGTCTGGACGCGCTTCTGCGCCGCGTACAGGACATGCTCGGACAGGGACGTCGCCGTGTCCATCTGAGGCTTCCCCACGCGGAGGGCGCGCTGATTGCGCGGCTGCACGAAGAGGGCGGCGTTCGGTCGATCGACTACACGGACGAGGCCGTTCTCGTAGAGGCTGAGGTGGGGGAGGCGTTGTACCAGGCTGTCACGCCGTACCTTGTCGAGAGCGAGACCGGAGCGGACGATGCGCCGGACGCGGGCGGGACCGAATGACGGCCGACAGCCGCGGCGCTGCGCCGCGCATTCGCGTAGCCCCAGTGATCCTCCAGGACGGCAAGCTGCTCCTTGTGCGCCATACCAAGGGCGACCGCACCTACTGGCTGCTGCCGGGCGGCGGGGTCGAGTATGGCGAGTCGCTGGCCGATGCACTGCGCCGCGAGGTGCGCGAGGAGACCGGCCTCGAGGTGGAGGTCGGGGCGCTGCTCTTTGCGAACGACACCATCCCGCCCGACCGGAGCCGTCACGTCGTCAATCTGTACTTCC
Source organism: Candidatus Hydrogenedentes bacterium UBA6118 (assembly GCA_002422525.1). Taxonomy (GTDB): domain Bacteria; phylum Hydrogenedentota; class Hydrogenedentia; order Hydrogenedentales; family SLHB01; genus UBA6118. The sequence continues at coordinate 81,168 of DIWA01000054.1, read as the reverse complement.
TGGCGGATATTGTGGGCGGCGCGCTGGAAGTCGGCGACGAGCCGAACCTGGCGGAGGCGCGGTTCGTGTCGATGGAGGAGCTGGTCTTCCTCGAGTTCTATCCGGATATCCGGCGGGAACTGCGCGCGGCCATCGAAGCGGGGCTGCCGGATCGTGCGACGTACCTCGGGAACCTGTGGACGTAGGACCTAGGCTTGGTCGGGTCGGTCTTCGCGCAACGAGGCGAAATAGTCCCTGATCCGAGCGACGTCCCGCGCGATCTGCGCGACGAGCTCCTCGCGGTCGCCGAACTTCTGCTCGGGACGCAGCCGTCGGTGGAACACGATCTCGATCTCCTTTCCGACAAGCTCCCCGGCGAACCCCATCACGTGCGCCTCGATGGTGATGTCCTCGTGGCGGATGGTCGGTGCGATGCCGATGTTCACGGCCGCGGGATAGACGGCGCCCTCGATCAGAACCTCCGCCGCGTAGACCCCGTGCGCGGGCACGGCGCTGTGGTGCGGCAGCACGTTCGCCGTGGGAAAGCCCATCCGGCGGCCGATGCCGCGCCCTCCCGCAACAACGCCCAGGATGGAGTAGCGCCGGCCCAGGAACTCCTCGGCGGCCGCCAGGTCCCCCTCGATGATGCGCTCCCGGATGGCGGTGCTGCTGACGCGCTCGCCTTTGATCAGCAGCGGCTCGACTTGGCCGACTTCGAACCGGTATACCGGGCCGAGACGCGCCAACAGGTCGTAATCCCCGGACGCCCCCCGCCCGAACCGGAAATCGTGGCCGATGATCAGCGCGCGCGTCCGGCAGCGCCCGTGGAGGATCTCCTCGACGAACGCCTCCGGCTCCATCGACGCGACCGAGGCGTCGAACCGCAGGCGGATCAACGCGTCTATGCCCGCCTCAGCCAGTAGACGCTCCTTCTTCTCCTCGCAGGTCAACAGGTTCGGCGCGTGGTTGGGAGAGAAGAAGCGGCGGGGGTGGGGGACCATGGTGAGCACGGCTGCGGTTCCGTTGCGTGCGCGGGCCGCCTGGACGACGCGGTCGAGGATGCAGCGGTGGCCCAGATGGACGCCGTCGAAGCTGCCGATCGTGAGCACCGTCTCCGGGAGATCGAGGCGGGTTGCGCGGATGTCGTCGATGACTACCATCGCGCCGCGCTCTCAGTGGCGTTCGCGGAGCACGCGACGCGGCTGGACCCGCGCACCGAGCAGCGCTTCCCCGACGGCGACGAGATCGCCCGCGTGGTCGAGCAGTTGGACCCAACCCTGGTCGACGGGGCATGCGTCTCGGAAGTGCCTGCGGTCGAGAACGCCTCCGGAGAGCGCGACCTGCACGCCGGCGTCGATCAGAACGACCCGGGGGAGGTCCAGCGCCGCGCCCATGGGCACGAGCTTCGCGGATACGGCCTCGGGCGCGTCGAACTGGTCAAGCGGCGTGGCCTCGTCGATTGTGTGTCGGCCCACGGCCGTTCTGCGCAGTCCGGCCAACGCGGCGCCGCAGCCGAGCAGCTCGCCGACCTCATGGCACAGAGACCGCGCGTAGGCGCCGCTGCTGCACCGCAACCGAAACCGGGCATCGGGCGCTTCATAGGACAGCACGCTGAACTCGTGCACGTGGATACCGCGCGGTTCCCGTTCCACGACCTCGCCCTTGCGCGCCCGTTGGTAGAGGCGCTCGCCGTCGACCTTGACCGCGCTCACCATCGGCGGGACCTGCTGGATGGCGCCGATGAAGCGGTTGCAGATGTCCTGGATCGCCTGCGCGTCGAGCTGGGGAACCGACCGTTCGGCCTGCACGACGCCGTCCAGGTCGTAGGAGTCCGTCGTGACGCCGAGGCGCATCGTTCCCTCGTAGGTCTTGTCCAGCCCCGTGAGGAACTCCGAAAGCCGCGTGGCGGGACCGATGCACAGGATCAGCAGGCCGGTCGCGGCGGGGTCCAGCGTGCCCGTGTGGCCGACGCGTCGGGTCTGCGCGGCACGCCGGATCCGGTTGACCACGTCGTGCGAGGTCATGCCGGCGGGCTTGTCCACAAGCAGTACGCCCTTCACATCGCGGTCAGCATGCGCCATCGAAACAAGCCTTTACGCGTTCGAGCACCACGTGCTTCGCCTGGTGGAGCGGGAGCGGCAGGGTGGCGCCCGCGGCGCCGGTGTGGCCTCCCCCGCCGAAGAACCCGGCTACGCGCGTCGCGTCGAACGCAGGCGTGGCGCGCAGGCTGACCTTCGTGAGCGCGGGGCCGAGCGAGCGGAACACCATCGCCACCTCGACGCCCTCAATCGCGCGCGCGTAGTTGGCGAGGTTGTTCAAGTCGTCTCCATCGGCGCCTGTGTCGTCGAAGTCCGTGGGATAGACTTCGGAGTAGGCGGCCCGACCGTCCGCGATCAGCCGCGTCCGGGTCATCACGCGGGCGAGCAGCCGGTACTTCCCGGGCGACATGCTGTCGAACAGGCGACTCGAGATGCCGGCGACATCGATGCCCGCGGCGACCAGGCGGGCGGCCATCTCATGCGTGCGGGGGCGGGTGCTGTGGTACTGGAAGCTGCCGGTGTCGGTAACGATCGCGGTGTACAGACACGCGGCCGCGGCCTGCGTCAGCGGAACGTCCGCCGTTGCGAACAACTCCGTCACGATCTCGCCCGCGGCGGCGTACGTCGGGTCGACGAACTGGATGTCGCCTTCCGGATGGTCCTCGAGGTGGTGGTCGATCGTGAGCAGCGTCTGCGCGTGAGCGATCCACGGAGCCGCATCGCCGAGGCGCGGCGTGGTCGCGGCATCCACCATCACGAAACAGTCGCAGTCGACCGGGTCGCCGGCCGGGGAGATGAACCAATCCGCCCCGGGCAGCCACGCATACAACGCCGGAACGGGGTCCTGCATCATGCAGACGACGTCGCGCTTGCCCATGCCGTGCAGCAGATGCGCCAAGCCGAGCGCCGTTCCCACCGCGTCGCCGTCCGGGTTGACGTGGGTCGATACGACCAAGCGTTCCGCGTTGCGCAGCGTCTCGACGACCCGTGCCAGGTCACTCCTCGCTGTCGTCATCGTGTCCCATCGCCGGCTCGTCGCCGTCCCCGTCCTCTTCCTCGTGCAGTTCGCGGATGACCTCCTCGAGGTGGTAGACGCGGTCCAGCGAGTCGTCCTCGAAGAACCGGATCTCCGGCACGTGACGCAGCCGGATCCGACTGCCGATCTCCTTGCGAAACCATCCGGAGGCCTGTCGCAGGCCGATCAGAGAGCTCTTTTTCTCGCGCTCGTCCCCCAGCAAGCTCACGTAGACGTTCGCGTAGTGCAGATCGGGCGACATGCGGACTTCCATCACGGAGACGAACCCCACGCGCGGGTCCTTGAGGCCGTCGGTGAGCAGCGACGCGATCTCCTGCTTCACCTGCTCGGCCACGCGCCGGGGTCTGCTTCGTTTCTGTCCCATGTGCAATCACCCGCTGTGCGGTTATCCGACGCGGCGCGTCGGGCTACAGCAATTCTATCTGATAGTCGATGAGTTCGGTCCGCGAGCCGGCGAAGCGCGTGATCTCGTCAAGCTGCGTGTTGACGAAGCGGCTGTCATCGCCGATTACGCACGCGACGATCCGCGCGCGCCCCCACCGGTCCTTCGGGTCCAGCTCCGCCACGGAGCAGTTGTACCGGTTCCGCAGTTGGTCTTTGAGGCTCTTCACGACCCGGCGGCGATCCTTGAGCGAACGCGCCTCCGGAATGCGCAGGTCCAGTTGGAGTACGCCGATCGTCACTTGACAGCTCCCGGGTGAGGCGGGGCGGCGTGAAGACGCGGACGACCTGTTGGGTCGAATCAGCGTCCGGAGCGTGCGGGCCGTCTGGTCGCCCCGCACGCCCCTGGACGGCGCTACTCAAGCGTCTTCGCGAATTCCTCAAGTCGGTACGCCTCGATCACGTCGCCGACCTTCACATCTTCGTAGTTGTCAATCTTGATGCCGCACTCGAACCCGGACGCCACCGTGCGGGCGTCGTCGCGCTCGCGTTTCAGCGAGGCCAGCTTGCCCTTGTGCACGACCTTGCCGTCGCGAATCAGGCGTATCAAGGCGCCGCGCTGTATTTCGCCGTCCGTGACATAGCAGCCGGCGATGTTGCCCAACGCGGACGACCGGAACACCTGCCGGATCTCGGCGTGGCCGGAGACCACCTCTCGCGTCTCGGGCGCCAGCAGGCCCTCGAGCGCCTGCCGCACCTCATTCACGGCCTCGTAGATGATCTGATAGGAGCGAATGTCCACGCCCTCTTGCTCGGCGTTCTTCTGGGCCCGGGGGTTCGCGGTCACGTTGAACCCGATGATGACGGCCTCGCTCGCCGCGGCCAGGGCCACGTCGGACTCGTTGATGCCGCCTACGCCGGCATGCACGACGTCGACCGACACTTCCTCATTGCCCAGACGCATCAGGCTGGACGTCATCACGTCCACCGATCCCTGCACGTCGGCCTTGATGATCACATGGAGGACGCGCTTGCCCTCGCCGATGAAATCGCGGAACGTCTCCAGCGTGACATGACGCCGGACCTGCTCCCTGGACCGGTCGAAGTCCTTGCGCTTCTCCGCCACCAGGCGCGCCGTGCGTTCGTCGGGCACGACGACGAACGGGTCGCCGGCGTTCGGCGGCTCGCTGAAACCGGTCACGACGACGGGCGTGGAAGGCCGGGCCTCCTCTACCTGCTCGCCGCGGGCGTTGATCATCGTGCGGACGCGGCCGTGCGTGGAGCCCGCCACATAGGCGTCGCCGAGGCGCAAGGTGCCGGAGCCGACCAGAACCCAAGCCACGGCGCCCTGGCCGCGCGAGATCTCGGACTCGACGACCGTGCCGCGGGCGGGCTTGTCCGGGTTGGCCTTCAGTTCGAGCAGTTCGGCCTGCAGCAGCAGCAGTTCCATGAGCCTGTCGACGTTCGTGCCCATCTTGGCCGAGATGTCCACCATGATGGTATCGCCGCCCCATTCCTCGGGCACCAACTCGAAGCGGGTCAGCTCCTGTCGGATGCGGTCGGGCTGGGCCTCCGGCTTGTCGATCTTGTTGATGGCCACGACGATCGGCACGTCGGCCGCCCGGGCGTGGTTGATCGCTTCCTCGGTCTGCGGCATGACGCCGTCGTCGGCCGCGACCACCAGCACCACCACGTCAGTCACCTTGGCGCCGCGGGCGCGCATGTCGGTGAAGGCTTCGTGGCCCGGCGTGTCCAGGAACACGACGCGGCCGTCGCCCACCTGCGCCTCATAGGCGGCGATGTGCTGCGTGATGCCGCCGGCCTCGCCCTCGGCCACGTTCGCCTTGCGGATCCAGTCGAGCAGCGAGGTCTTGCCGTGGTCCACGTGGCCCATGACCGTGATGACCGGGGCGCGCGGTACGAGCTTCGCCGGATCGTCGGGCTCCTCTTCGAGCAGCTCCTCAAGTTCGGGGATGGCCGACTGCACCTCGGCGCCGAACTGCTCCGCGATGCGCCGCGCGGTGTCGATATCGAGCGGCTGGTTCTTGGTGGCCAGGATATCCAAGTCCATCAAGCCCAGAATCAGATCGTTGGTAGGCACATCGAGCTTGGTCGCCAGATCCTCGACGGTGATGGTCTCTTCCATCTCGATGACCTGCGGCGTATTCGCGACCGCCTCGGCCGGAGCGGAATCGTCCGCGTCGCGCGAGCGTCTACGCTTCTTGCGCCGTCCGCCGAACGCGATGGACTCGAACTCGCGGACAGCCGCCGCGGCGTCGCGACGCTTGTCCTCTTCCGCGCGACCACGCTCCGCCTTCTTCGACCGTTTGCGCTGCGTCTTGCCGGGGGCGGGGGGAAGCGGCGCCCCCGGACCGCCGCCCGGAGCGGGACCCCGATCGCCGCCTGGCGCGGGCCGGCCGCGACCCGCGCTCGGCGTCCGAGTTCCAGCGGCGCCTGTCGGCGCGCCGGTGCTGCGCCCCGGTACGCGTCCCTTCGCTCGACCGGCGCGCATCTCCTGCAAACGCTCCGCGGCGCGTCGCTTCACCTCCGCCACGACCGCCGGATCGGGCTTGGGCGGAGGCAGGTTCGCCACTTCGCGGGCGCGCCGTCGCTCGTCCTGCTCCTGCTTTCGGATGATCTCGGCGGACACCTCAGGCGGCTCGATCGAGGTCACAGGACGCAACGGCGTCTCTTCGGGCTTGTCCTTCGTCTCCTCGGCGGGCGCCTCCGCGGCCTCCGTCGGCTTCTCGCCGATCTCGGCCGCAGGGGCCTCCGGTTCGCCGGGCGTCTCCGGCTGTGGAGTCTCCTCAGCTTCCTGAACCGTCTCGACCGCTTCGGTCGGCTCAGGCTGCGCGACAGGCTCGGTCCTCTCGACCGCCGCTTCTGATGCGGGAGCAGGGGCGGGCTCCGGGGCGACCTCGACACGAGGCTCCTCGATGACAACGCCTTCCATTGGGGACACCTCTAACTGCTCCTCTTCGTCCGAGACCGGGACAGGCGGCTGTTCCTCTTGGGATGCCTGCTCGGGCGCGGTCGGCCCCTCGGAAACGGGGGTGTCGGCGACGGCGTCTCCCGCGGAAGGCGCGTCCACATGTGATGGTTCGGTGATGATCTCCGCGGCGGGTTCGGGTTCCTGCACCGCCGCGGGCTCCGCCTCGGGCGGAAGAATCTCGGCTATGGCCTCTTCGTGCGCCGCTTCATCCTCGGCGCCCGTCGACTCTTCGGCTTCCTCGGGAGTCCCGGACTCGTCGGCGTCGGTCGCCTTCTTCTTCGCCCGGCTCTTCGTCTTGGCCTTCGCCGGCGTCTTTCGTTTCGCGGCGGCCTTTTTCGCGTTCTGGCGCAGGCGCTCCGCGCGCTTCTTCTGCTTTTCCAGTTCCGCGAGTCGTTTCTTGCGAAACCGCTCCGCCACTTTGTCGTCATCATCGACGTCGATCAGTAGATCGCACTGTTCGTCGGTGATGTACGACTCGACGCCATCCACGTCGAACAGCATATAGCGGAGCTTCTCGACCGCCTCTTCAGCGGTCATATCGAGACGCTCTGCCAAGCTGGCGACTGTCTGCATAAGATCTTACTCCCGAAAGCCTTTACATTCGCATTTTCGAACGGGGAAGTATAGCACGCATCTTCCCTGCATGCACGTTTCCCCCCCGGCGTGTGGCGCGCTATTCCTCGACCGCCTCATCCCCGGGTTCCGCTTCCTCGATGGGGTAGCCTTCCATGTCGGTGTCCGGCGCCGTCCCGGTGAGCTGTTCCTCGCTCTTGATGTCGATATTCCAGCCCATGAGCCGGGAGGCCAGACGCGCGTTCTGACCGCGCTTGCCGATGGCCAGCGAAAGCTGGTCGTGCGGCACCACCACGAGCACCACCTTGTTCTCTTCATCCACGGTGATGTCGATGATGTCCGCCGGATTCAGCGCGTTGCCGCACAGCTCAACGGGATCCTCGCTCCACCGGACGATATCGATCTTCTCGCCGCACAACTCCTCGACGACCGCCCGCACCCGCGACCCCTTCATCCCAACGCACGCGCCGACGGCGTCGACGTTTGGGTCGTGGGAATGGACGGCGATCTTCGTGCGGCTTCCGGGCTCCCGCGCAATGCCCTTGATCTCGATGGTGCCGTCGTAGATCTCCGGCACCTCAAGCTGGAACAGCGCACGCACCAGTTCCGGCGTTGTGCGCGAAAGCACCACCTGCGGTCCCTTCGGGCTCTTGTCCACCTCGAGCACATAGGCGCGCACCCGATCGCCCGGTTTGTACGTCTCGCGCGGCGACTGCTCGCGATGGGGCAGCACCGCCTCGGCGCGCCCGATCCCGATGATGATGTTGCCGTGGCTGATTCGTTTCACCACACCGGAGGCGAGGTCGCCCTCCCGCTTCTTGAACTCGTCGTAGACGTTGTCGCGTTCCGCATCCTTGATCTTCTGTATGATGACCTGTTTCGCGGTCTGCGCAGCGATGCGGCCGAAATCACGCGGCTCCGTCGGCGCCTTGAGGCGATCACCGATCGCCGCCGCGGCGTTCAACGCCTTCGCGGCCTCCAGACTGATCTCGGTCGCTTCATCCTCGACGTGTTCCACGACCGTGCGGATCTCGTAGACCTTGAAACTCAGGTTCGTCGGGTCGACATCGACCGTAACGTGGGCTGCCGGGTGCAATCCCTTGCGGGCTGCGCTCTCCAGCGCGCTGCGAATGGCCTCGATCAGCGTGTCGCGATCGATACTCTTCTCGGCCTGCAACTGCTGCAGGATGATCTGGAGATTCGATTCCACGTGCGTCTCCCTTATGGCGCGCCTCAGCGGTCCAGGTTGGCCTTCGCCAGGTTTTCGATGTGCACTGAATACGCCTGACCGTCGCACGCGACGACGATCAACCCATCGTCGAACCCCTGCAGCACGCCGCGAAAATTCCGGCGCCCTTGCACGGGTTCCACCGCGCGCACCCGGATCGGCTCGCCGACGAACCGCTCGAAGTCGGCGGGCTTCCGCACGGGTCGGTCGATCCCCGGCGATGACACCTCGAGGAAGTACTCGCCCGAGACGAGGTCGGACCGGTCCAACAGGGGACTGACCAATTGCGTAACCGCGGTGCAATCATCCAACGTGATGCCGCCGGCTTTGTCGACGAACAGCCGCAGGATCATGCGGCGCCCTTCCTGTAGAAACTCAATCTCGACGACCTCATAGCCCATCTCGGCCAAGGGCGCCTCGAGTTCCGCCCACGCCCTGCGGGTGATCTCGGCCTTCTGCATGGCGACAAAACAACTCCTCTACGCACGTCGCGCGACGCGCGCACATAACAAAAAGAGTGGGCTGACACCCACTCTTGGGAACACTTGCCTCTAGGCCATCCACATTAGCATACAATTCGCAAGTATGCAACCATCTTCAGGTTTTCGGGCCGTACCGTCGCTTTGCACGGCCCGTCGCGGTCGGCGGTCCGCCATGGAGGCGGAGGCGGCCGGCTCGCGGCATCGCGTTGGGGGTTGACACCGTATCCGTCGGCCAGTAAACTCTTTACAATAAAACGGAACCAGTCCTGCGAATCATCGCACGACACGGAGGGATCTCACGTGGCACACATCGTTCGTATGAGCAAAAAGCGGCCCGTCGCCGCGGATGCAATCCAGGAGTTCACCTGCTCCAAGAGCCAGTTTCTCTACGACACGCTCTCGCTCAAGGGGGGAAACATCCCCATCCTGACGTGGATCGTTGAGGAGTGTGACATCCCGGAGCCTGAGGCCTGAGGCATCGACGGGAGGGCCGTCGCACTGGTAGTATAGGCGACGGCGTCGGGGCTTGCGGGGCGTTTTTCGGGATTCGTCCGCCGAACGCTCCGCCGCCCGACAGCGCTGCGGCGGACGCTCGGGTCGCGTGGCGCCAAGTGGACGAGGCCGGCCGTCCCCGACGGCGGAAGGACGTCGTATGAGGTTTGCCATGTATCGCACCGCTGCTTCTCTCAGACTTGTGTTCGGGTTGGCCGGTCTTGCGATCGCGTTGTGCACGGGCTGCCCGCAGCAGTTTGAGCCCGTTTTCCTGCAGGACGAGGCGCTCGAGCAGGCGGTGCGCTTTGAGCTCGGCCAGCCGCTCGGGTATCTGACGCGCGCCGACCTGCTTCGGTTGACTGCGCTTGATGCGCGCAACCGCGGCATCCGGTCGCTTGATGGGTTGGAGCATTGCGAGAATCTCACGTGGCTGGACCTGGACACGAACCGGGTCGCGGATATCACCCCGGTTGCAGGGCTGGTGAACCTGACGTACTTGAACCTTGATAGCAATGAGATCACAGATATCGGTCCGTTGGCGGGCCTGCGCAATCTGGACGGGCTCTCGCTGTTCGACAACCAGATCGGCGATATTCAGCCCCTGGTGGCCAATGCGACGAACGGCGGGCTCGGGTTCGGGGATTACGTGATCCTCGAGCAGGCCACGCTGAGCGAGCGCGCGTTGACCGTGGACGTGCCTGCGCTGCGCGAACTCGGGGTCGAGGTCATTCTCGTGGAGGCGAGCGGGTCGACGCGGTAGCGCGAAGCGGTCGTCGGCCGGTTCGCCGGGAGCCGCAACCAGCCGGGACAAGGACGGTGTTGATGGGAAACATGGGGCTATCCTTCCGCGGCATCGGGGTGCTGATCGGCCTGGCCTGGGCGCTCCTGGGGTGCCCGGGTTCGGGCCCGCCGCGGCTCTCTGTCCGCCCGACCGTTCTCGCCTTCGGCACGAACGCGACCGAGGAGTCCATCGCCATCACGAACCCCGGAGGCGGGACGCTCGAATGGACGGTCGAGTGCGACGTCCCGTGGCTGTCTGTCTCACCGAGCTCCGGCGCCACGACCGCGTTCGAGACGGCGCGCGTTCGCCTCACCGCGAATCGCGCCGGCTTGGCGTCGGGGACCTACTCCGATCAGCTCCGTGTCGTCTCGAACGGCGGCGAGGAGATCGTTCGCGCTTCGGTGAGCGTCGTCGACGGCGGAGACCCGGGCGGCGACGGCCCGACACTTAGCGTGTCGACGACCACTCTGACCATCCTCGATACGGAGGATGCCGCGACGTTCACGATCACCAACGCCGGGACCGGCGTGCTCGCCTGGTCGATAACGCCGGTGAGCGCAGAGGACGTCAGTCTTCCTGTGAATCTCGGCGACGCCGTCGTGATCGCGCCGGTCAGCGCATCGCTGGCAGGGGGAGAGGCGTCGACGGTAAGCATCGAGCTGGACCGTGACGCCCTTGACGTCGGCATCACAGAGTTCGTGGCCCGGGTAAGCTCGAACGGCGGATCGGCCAACGTGACCGTGCGGGTCTCGCAGGGCCTTCAGCCCGCCATCGGCGTGGACACCACGGATGATGGGGAGACGAGCCCCGTCGAGCCGCCCGTGCTGGATTTCGGCCGGGACCAGTCCGTTCTGCCGATCGAGATCATGAACACCGGGCCGCAGGGAAGCGTCCTGAATTTCACGCTGACCACCGATCGCCCGGACCTCATCGGTTTCACGCCGGACAGCGGGTCAAGTCAGGGCAGAAACCCGCAGATCATCGCCAACTACGACCCCGTTCCCGTGACGGCGGCGGTGTTCCGCGACAACATGGAGGGAACGATCGACGGCGGCGTGATCCGGGTCGAAGCGCCGGGCGCCGAGCCGGTTGAGATTGTGGTGCGGGTGGAAGCGCCGCCGCTGGGCATGGAAGGCGCGACCAACCGAACGCGCCGACCTTTCATTGTGCGGTTCGTGTTCCTCCTGCGCGATGCGATCGGCCGCGCGATCGACACGTTGGACCCGCTCATCATGGATGAGCTGCAGACGGCGTTCTCCATCGAGGAGGACGGGTTGCCGCTCGATATGGATGAGACCAACGCGTTCGTGACGGGCGCCGAGCATCTGCGCAATGACATGACGCTGATGCTCGACTACACTGGGAGCATGTATGCAGCGCTCCGGGATCTCGATCCCGCGGCCGGAGACGCCCTGCAACGCCTCTACGCCGGCGAGCCGTCCGATCCCGAGGACGGGATCGTCGCCCCGTTCCTCGGCGGGTTGCCGCCGTCGTTCAGCGTCTCCCTGCTGGAGTACCACGAGCGCCAGCAGACGCAACGCCTGATCCACGGGTTCACGACGAACCTGCCGAGCGTCAAGGAGGAGCTGGACCGGTTCTTTGTTCCCGAGGGCGACCACGGCGCCTCAGAGCTGTATAACGCGATCGTTGACGCCTGCGAGCGGTTCATTGTGCGCGATGCAGGCGCGTTGCCGCTGGACGACGCGGACGTGCGCGCACTCGTCTTCATCACTGACGGCCGCGACACCTCCTCCTCGATCACGCTGAACGACGCGACGACCGCCGCCAAGGACGCGCGCGTGCGGCTGTACCCGGTGGGCTACGGCGAGAACGTGGATGGGGTCACGCTGCAGCAGCTCGCGACGGAGTCCGGCGGCCACTACTACATCGCCCCGGACCTCGATACGCTTGAGGCGCTGTTCGTCGACGACCCGGACCTCCCCGGAACCGTCGGTCGGATCCCGTACGAGTTGTCCCGCCAGGTGGTGCTTACCTACAACACGTTGGTGACGAAGGAGGCGAGCTACGTCATCCGCGCCGAGTTCCGCGGGCTCGAGGGCTCCTTCCAGCGCGATGGCGTGTTCGCTCCGGGCGGCGATGTGCGCGCCGGTCAGATCGCCTTGCGCACGAACGGTATCCAGCCCGACGGCACGGCGACGGTGTATGTGCGTATGGACTATGCGCCGCGGGCCATCACGCAGCTTCGGATGCGCGTTTGGGAAGAGAACGGACGGCCGCTGACGATCGAACGGGCCGAGGGCGGCCTTCTGGATGCGCCGGAGTGGTTCGATCTGGTCGATGAGCAGCCCAACCCGATCGCGGGCAGCGACACCCTGTTGTTCCTGACGGCCGAGAGCACGCCGCTGCAGTACGCCAGCTTCGGCAATCTGCTCAAGATCTCCCTGGGCGGTTTCCCGCCGCCGGACGACCCGGGCGTCGACCTGTCCCGCACGTACGGGCTCCAGTTCCGCGTCGACAACGCGCTGTATGCGGCGCCGCCCTTTACCAAGTTCTTCCAGCACCCGTTCGTGCTGCCCATCGGCTATGAGGCGACGCAGGCCTCGGAGGCGCCCCTGCTGCTGGAGGACGGCTTCGACCCCGATGCGCCGGGCGCCTGGGACCGAGACGAGGACGGCACTCTGGATTTCGACGATGCGAATCCGGAGAACGATTTGTTGCCGTGACGGACTGAGGAGGCGCGCATGGTGTACAGGCTGTTGACGCAGGCGTTCGCGGGGCGGGGCGCGGCGCGCGGGGCGCGCATCGCGGGGGTCGGCGTCGTCCTGATCGCTGCCGCGCTCACCTTGGTCGGGTGCCCGACCTCCGGGCCGCGTCTGCGCGTGAACCCGCTCGCCGTCGACTTCGGGCCCGAGGCGACGGCCCGATCGTTCACCATCACGAACGGCGGCGGCGCGCCGCTCGTCTGGTCCGTGTCCGATGTCCCCGCCTGGCTCGAGGCCGACCCGGGTTCCGGCACGCTCGCGGCCGGATCGCAGGTCGTGACGCTCATGGCGAACCGGGAGGGGCTCTCGGAGGGCCGCACGCAGGCGGAGTTCCGCATCGCGTCCAACGGCGGCGACCAGATCCTGTCAGCCAGCATCGCGACCCCGACGGCCGGCGTTCTGTCGGTTGATCCGGAGACCATCGATCTCGGCGCCGGGCAGATCTCGGGCGCCTTCACCGTGGCCAACAACGGCGGTCTCCCCGTCTCGTGGGAGATCATCCGCCCGGATGATGCCGCGTGGATCGACGAGATCGCCCCGGAGTCCGGCGTCACGCAGCCGGACGCGACGACCGCTGTCACGTTCACCGTCAGCCGCGCCGGTCTCGCGGCCGGCTTCTACACGGCGGACCTGATCGTGCGTTCCGGAGCGACGGAGCGCGCCGTTCGCATCACGCTCACTGTGCCCGGCGCGTCAGGCGTACTCGAAGCCACGCCGACCGTCGTCGATTTCGGCCCGCGGTGGGAGGAGTTGGCCGTGACCCTCCGCAACGCGGGCGAGGCGGAACTGCACTGGGAGACGTCCGCGATCCAGTACCCGGATGCGACGCCCGCGCCCTGGTTGTCCGTCGTTCCCGCGGTCGGGCCGGAGCCTCTGGCGCCAAGCGCGTCGACGCAGCTCACGCTGCTCGCCGACCGGTCCGCCTTGCCCGATGGCGAATACGCGGCGACGTTCGACGTGCGCCACGTGGTCGGCGACTCCGTCACGGCGAGCATCCCGGTCACGGTGCGGATCAGAGTGCAGGGACCGCAGCTTGTCGTTGCGCCCGCGTTGCTCCGGTTCGGAGAGAACGCGTTCCAGAAGATCATAAGCGTCAGCAACGGCGGCGCGGGCGAGGTGGCCTGGCAGGCCGCGTTCGTCGGCGAAGCGCCGTCGTGGCTGTCCATATCCCCGGTGAGCGGCGTCGTCGCGGAGGCGCCGCAGAGCGTGCTCGCCTCCGTCGATCGCTCGGGACTCGACCCGGGCGAGTATGCCGCGACGCTGCGATTCTCCGCGGAGGACGGCGCGGGACAGCCGTTGCCCGGCGCGGATGTAACCGTGACGATGGGGGTCGCGAAAGGCAATCCGCCGCAGATCAGCATCGCCGTGATCGGGCCCGATGGCGAATCCATCGTTAGCGAAGGCGTGGACCTCGAGCTCCAGGTCGGGGCGCTGCTGGACGACACGACGCGGACGCTCCGCATCGGCAACGCCGGGGACGACGAGCTCACTTGGGGGTTGGATGCCGGCGACCTGCCCGGGTGGCTGACGGTGTCGCCGACGTCCGGAACGACCGCCCTGATCCCCAACGAGGTCTCGGTCACGGTATACGTGGAGGACTTGCCCGCCGTGCCGGCGCAGCACACGCTCGCCTTCTCCTCGAACGGCGCGAACAACGGCGGCGCTGCGTCCGTCGTCGTGAAGGCCACGCGCAGACAGCGCTCGCTGATCGGCGCAGCGCCTGGAACCCTCAGCTTCGGCACGGGGCTCGACTCGGACGGGCTCGAAGTGTTCAACCTGGCCCCGCAGGGCGAGCGGCTGGATTTCATGGTGACGAGCGACGCGCCCTGGCTGTTGACCATGCCGCAGCTCGGCACGAGCTTCGGAACCGATCCGCCCGGCTTGGACCGGCAACCCGTGCTCGTGGCGGTCAATCGCCGCTGTCTCACCGCCTCGGGCGAACTCGGGTTCATCCGGGTGGAGGGCTACACGGCGGAAGGCTCCGGTCCCGACCGGGTCATCAAGCCGGACCCCACCATCGCGCCGGTTGAGATCCCCGTTACGGTCGAGGCCCAGCCCCTTGGGATTCGGGCGGCCGTCCCGTGGGCGCGGCAGCCTTCGCTCATCCGGTTTCCTTTCATCATGTACGACCGGGCCATCAGCCCCATCCGCGTGCCCGACGCGGCCGCGTTGGCCGATCGCCTGACTGTGTATGAGGATGGGGCGCCGCTGGAGTATACCGAGACCTCGCTGTACGTAACCGATGACTACCGCATCAACCTGATCGTCTTGCTTGACTACTCCGGGAGCATGTTCGCGGCGGCGCAAGAGGTCGAGGATCCCGTCACGCCCGCGGGGCCGGATCCGCTTCACGACATGTACGTCGACGCGGTGACGCGCGAGGTGTTCGAGAACACCGCCGATCTGCCGCAACCGACCACCCAGATCGCCCTGTGGGCTGTCTACGACCGTCACCAACCGCTCCGCGAGGTGCATGGGTTCACCAACGACCGGCAGGCGCTCATCGACGCCCTCGGTGCGTTCGTCGCGCCGACCCATGGCGCGTCCGAGCTGCTGCCCGCGGTCGACGCGGCGGCGGCCGAGCTCTTCCTGCGCGAAACAGCGGCGAGCGGTTTCGCCGACGGCGTCATCAATGCGGTGTTGTTCGTGACCGACGGTCGCGACACCACGCCGCCGGCGCCCGTCAACGCGACGATCATTCTGGCCCAGACGCTCCGTGCGCGTCTGTTCAACGTGAGTTGGGGGAAGGAGACGGCGGACGGGTTCCTCGCGTTGCTGTCGAATGGCACGCAGGGACAGCTCTATCCGACGAGTTCCGTCTGCGTCCCCGGCCAGGGGCCGGCGCTCACGCGGTCAGGGCTGGCCGATGGCTTAGCGATGGCCGTGCGTGATCTCGGGAGTCACTACGTCATGACCTACACGACGCTGAACGAGCAGGACGGCGTGCCGGTGCGGTTCGAGGCGAGGCTCGAGCATGGGGGCGAGAAGATCTCGGGGAGCAGCGCGGAGTACTTGCTGGACCTCTCGACGATCAGCCCGGTACGCTAGAGGATAGGACACTTGTGCGCATGGCACTTGTGTCCTGAACACCTCCAATGAACACCCTTTGGGCCCCGCGCTTTTCCGGGGAACTGCTGTAAGCGCCTGTCCGACCGCCATTTACCCCGGCCATATCCGAACACGACCCATCTGGCGCCAAAGTTGCACTTATTCCTGCGTCGTGGTGGACCCGGCATCCGCCGACTAAGAGGAGCAACGCGTACAAGACCATGCTGAGTGAACTCATCACCGCAGGATCCGTGATGGCCGGACTGGGGCTGATCCTCTCCGGCGTCCTGGCTATTGCGAGCCGCAGGCTCTACGTGTATGAGGATCCCCGCATCGATGAGGTGAACGAGATGCTGCCGCAGGCGAACTGCGGGGCCTGCGGGCACGCAGGTTGTCGCGCATTCGCGGAGGCCGTGGTCGCGGGCAAGGCGTCGCCGAGCGGATGCAGCGTGAACAGCCCGGCGATGACCGAAGCGATCGCCGATTACTTGGGCGTGGAGGCGGGCGCGCAGGAGAAGCGCGTCGCGCGGCTCGCCTGCGCGGGCGGCAACCACGTTGCATGGGTTCGAGCGCGTTACCGCGGTTTGCAGACCTGTCGGGCAGCCCATCTCGTCGCGGGAGGCGGCAAGGGTTGCGCGTGGGGATGTCTGGGGTTCGGCGACTGCAAAGACGTGTGCAGTTTTGGTGCTATCACCATGGATGACCATGGTCTGCCGGTGGTGGACGCCGACAAATGCACGGCCTGCGGAGACTGCGTGGAGGTGTGTCCCAGGGGGCTATTCTCACTCCACCCGATCAGTCACCGGCTCTGGGTTGCGTGCAAAAGCGAAGCGATGGGTGACCAGGCGTTGGCGGAGTGCGAGGTCGCGTGTACGGCTTGCGGGCGGTGTGTGATGGACGCGCCCGACGGCCTGATCCGCATCGAGAACAACCTCGCGGTCATCGACTATGGCCTGAATCACCTGGCCGCCCCCGTCGCCATTCAGCGCTGTCCGACGGGGGCCATCGTCTGGCTCGACGACGAGAAGGGGCCGATGCGCGGCGCCGCCGCGAAGCGGATCCTGCGGAAGTCGCCGCTGCCGGTGCGGTGAACCGCCCCGTCCGGGTCCTGTGCGCGGCCCGGGCGGCTTGGGGCGGGCGACGTGCGTCCCCCCGTATCGACAAGTGTATGCACTCCTGCAAGGCCCAATTCCGGGAGGTTCGCCGAGCGCAGCGAATCAGGCGCCCGACGGGAGGGAGCAGGTCTGGCACTGGTCCAGTGGACCATACGCAAAGGTGAAAGCATGAAAGAGAAGCAGAGCGAGTTCAAGTACCCGGGCGTACGCGAGGCCATGGACGGGAACACCGCCGTGATCATGTGCGAGCGCGAGGCCAGCGATGCCGCCGGCGCGTATCCGATTACGCCGTCCACGCAGATGGGCGAGTACTGGGCGGAAGCGGCGGCCGCCGGGCACATCAATATTTCCGGCCGTTCCCTGATCTTCATCGAGCCGGAAGGAGAGCACGCCGCGGCGGCGGTCACCGCCGGTCTGTCCATGACGGGGCTGCGTTCGTGCAACTTCTCGTCGGGCCAGGGCATCGCCTATATGCACGAGTCGCTGTATGCGGCTGTGGGCAAGCGGCTCACCTACATCCTGAATATGGGCTGCCGCGCCATGACGAAATCCACGTTGAACGTCCACGCGGGGCACGACGACTACCACGCGGTGGACGACTCCGGCTTCTTCCAGATGATGGGCAAGAATGTCCAGGAAGCCTGCGACCTGAACATCATCGCCCACCGCATCGCCGAGCTGTCGCTGAATCCCGGCATCGTCGGCCAGGACGGCTTCCTCACGACGCACCTCATTGAGTCGTTACTCCTGCCCGAGCGTGAGCTTATCGCCGAGTACCTCGGTCGCCCCGACGATATCATCGACACGCCCACCCCCGCGCAGCGCCTGATGTACGGCCCGACCCGCCGGCGCATCCCCGAGCTGTGGAACGTCGACAATCCGGTCATGGCCGGCACGGTGCAGAACCAGGACGCCTACATGCAGAGCGTCGCCGCGCAGCGCCCGTTCTTCTTCGACCACATCGCCGCGCTGGCCGACCAAGCCATGGAAGAGTTCTACCAACTGACCGGCCGCCGCTACCGCCGCGTCAACACCTATCGCGCGGATGACGCCGACTACCTGCTCATGAGTCAGGGCAGCAGCGTGCCGTCGTGCGAGGTTGTGGCCGACTACCTCCGCGAGACCCGCGGCATCAAGGTCGGCGTGGTGAATCTCACCATGTTCCGTCCGTTCCCCGGCGACTGCCTCGGCCCGATTCTCAAGGGCAAGAAGGGCGTCTGCATTCTCGAGCGCACCGACCAGCCGCTGGCGGAGGATCTGCCGGTCATGTGCGAGGTGCGCGCGATGCTGAACAAGTGCATCGAGAACGGCCGCGCCAACGGCAAGGGCGCCCCGTTCCCCGAGTACGACACCTACAAGAACGCGAACGATCTCCCGGCGCTGTACTCGGCGTCGTTCGGGATGGGCAGCCGCGATCTGCAGCCCGAGGCCATCATCGGCGCGGTCGAGAACATGCTTCCCGACGGCAAGCAGAAGAAGGTTTTCTACCTCAGCATCGACTTCGTGCGGGATAAGGCCTACACGCCCAAGCAGGAGATCTACCAGCAGCAGATTGTCGAGGCCTACCCGACGATCAAGGATCTCGCGGTGCGCGGCACGGAGAACCCGAATCTCATGCCGAAGGACTGCATCACCGCGCGGTTCCATTCGATCGGCGGTTGGGGCGCCATCACGACGGGCAAGAACCTCGCGATGACCCTGTTCGACCTGCTCGGCTACCACATCAAAGCCAATCCAAAGTACGGCTCGGAAAAGAAGGGCCAGCCCACGACCTACTATCTCGCCGCTGCGCCAGAGCCGATCCGGGTGAACTGCGAGTACTTCTACGTCGACGTCGTGCTGTCGCCCGACCCGAACGTGTTCAGCCACTCGAACCCGCTCGCCGGACTCAAGAAGGGCGGCGTGTTCATTATCCAGAGCGAGTACGATACGCCTCAGGAAGTGTGGGAGAAGCAGATCCCGGCCACCTACCAGAAGATCATCGCGGAGCAGGACATCCGCGTGTTCTACGTCGACGGGTTCAAGATCGCCCGCGAGATCGCCACGGATGCCGAGCTCCAGTTCCGCATGCAGGGCATCGCGTTCATGGGCGCGTTCTTCGCCGCGTCGCCGGTGATGAAGCAGGCGAACCTGACGGACGAGGCCCTGATGAAGGCTGTCGAGCAACAGCTCGAGCACAAGTTCGGATCGAAGGGCCGCCGCGTCGTTGATGATAACCTGCGCGTCGTGCGCCGCGGGTTCCAGGAGATCTCGGAGATTACGGATCGCACTCCGACGACGGTTGTCGAGCCGACGCGCAAAGAGCCGCTGCTGCCCATGATGCTGCGCGTCCAGCCCAAGAGCAACGACGCAATGACCGATATTCATCGGTTCTGGGAGCAGACCGGCAACTTCTACCTGACCGGTCGCGGCAACGACAATCTGACCGACCCGTTCATCGGCATGAGCCTGATTCCCGTGTCGACGGGCGTGTTCCGCGACATGACTTCGATTCGCTTCGAGCATCCCGAGTGGAATGCCGAGGCCTGCACCGGCTGCGGTCAGTGTTACACGGTGTGCCCGGACGTGGCGATCCCGGGGCTGGTGAACAGTCCTGCCGATGTTCTGAGCACGGCAATCTCGCGCGTCGAGAAGGACGGCCCCGTCAAGCACCTGCGCCGCTCCGCCCCGTCGATCGAGAAGCTCTGGAAACAGCGACTGGATGCTGCCGATGAGGCGGTCTCTGTCACAGTGTGTCTGCAGAGCGCCGTGGAGGAGCTGCTGGCGACCACCACGCTGGCCCCGACCGAGAAGGACGTGCTGCAGGACGAGCTGGGCCGACTCATGGATGTGCTTGGCACGTTCAAGTTCGCCCTCACGAAGCCGTACTACAGCCTGATGGAGAAGCAGAAGGCCGGCAGCGGCGGTCTGTTCTCCATCGTGATCGACCCCTACACTTGCAAGGGCTGTATGGAGTGCGTGCAGGTCTGTCCGGATGACGCCCTGAAGCCGGTCACGCAGACGACGGATTCGGTTCAAGAGCTTCGTAAGAACTGGGAGTTCTGGCTCGAGCTGCCGAACACGAAGCCGGAGTACGTCCGGGTGGACGATCTCGAGGACGCCATCGGCGCGCTTGAGAGCATCCTGCTCGACAAGGACGTGTACAAGTCCTTCGTCGGCGGCGACGGCGCCTGCCTGGGCTGCGGCGAAAAGACCGTGATGCATCTGTTCACCTCGGCCGTTCAGGCGCTGATGCAGCCGCGTGTCAAAGCCCATGTGGCCATGCTGGACGACCTCATCGCGCGACTCGAGAAGCACCTGCGCCTCAAGTTGGCTGAGTCGGTGGACGTGAGCGACACTTCCGCCATGGATCGGGCGATGTCGGTCCTGCGCGACAAGGAGCTGACGCTGTCCAATCTGACGGCGGCGCTTGACCAGAACAAGGTGACGATGCCGCTGGACAGCGAGTGGCTGAAGCGGGTCACTCAGATCCTCGCCAAGCTCAAGCACCTGCGGTGGGAGTACGCCGAAGGCGTCACGGGCCGCGGTCGCTCCAGCATGGGGATGATCAACGCTACGGGCTGCACCTCGGTGTGGGGCTCGACTTATCCCTACAATCCGTATCCGTTCCCCTGGGCGAACCACCTGTTCCAGGACGCCACCTCGATGGCGATGGGCGTCTACGAGGGCCATATGGCCAAGATGGCCGACGGGTTCCGAGCGATTCGCGTGGCCGAGCTCGAGCTTGCGGGCGAGTATGACCCGGCCAAGCACGAGGAGCAGCTTCGCTACTTCGACTGGAACGACTTCACGGATGACGAGTTCCACCTCTGCCCGCCGGTGGTGGCAACGGGCGGCGACGGCGCGCTCTACGACATTGGGTTCCAGAACCTGTCCCGCATGATGATGTCGGGCAAGCCGATCAAGGTGATGTGCCTCGACACGCAGGTGTATTCGAACACCGGCGGCCAGGCCTGCACATCCGGCTTCTACGGCCAGGTGTCCGACATGGCTCAGTTCGGCAAGGCCATCCAGGGCAAGAGGGAGATCCGCAAGGAGATCGGCCTCATCGCGATGGCGCACCGCACGACCTACGTGGTGCAAGGGAACATCGCCAATCCGAGCCACCTGATCGAGGGCTACATCCGCGGCCTGATGGCGCGGCGTCCGGCCCTGTTCAACGTGCACAGCCCGTGCATGCCTGAGCACGGCATCGGCGACGACTCGGCCAAGTATCAGTCGAAGTTGGCGCTCGAGTCGCGCGCCTACCCCATCTTCCGGTACGATCCCGATGCAGGCATCTCCTATGAGGAGTGCCTGGATCTCGAGGGCAACCCGGCGGTGGACGACCTGTGGCCGACCTATGAGCTGGCGTACGTGGACGAGGACGACAAGCCCGCCTCGATGACGCTGCCGCTGACCTTCGCCGACTACGCCCTCTCCGAGGCGCGGTTCCGCAAGCACTTCAAGCAAGCGCCGCGCGACACATGGAACGACGACATGGTCCACATCGCCGAGTTCATCGAGCTCAGTGAAGAGGATCGCGAAGACAAGTTCCCGTACGTGTGGGCGATCGACCGCAAAGGCCGTCTGAACCGCGTGGTCGTGTCCCAGCCGATCGTCCGATCGACCGAGGACCGGCGCGACTTCTGGCGTCTGCTGCAGTCCATGACAGGTCTCGAGTCGGGCGTCGACGCCGGGGCCATCGCTGAACAGGCGCGACAGGAAGTCGTGCAGAAACTGACCCAGGGGCTTTTTGAACTGGCGGGCCTGACCAACGGGAAGAACGCGGCGCTGGCCGCGCCGGCGCCGGCGCCCGCGCCCGCGGCCGCGGTAGCGGTAGCGACACCCGCCGCCGAGGCCGCTTCGAGCGCCCCTCAATCGCAATCCGCAGGAGCATCCTCAGTGAGCAGTGACGAATACGTACCCCCGTTCCTTGATTCCAACGAGTGCACCGGATGCGGCGAATGCGTCCTGGTGAACCCGAAGATCTTCGCGTGGAACGATAAGAAGCAGGCGTTCATCCAGGACCCGAACGGCGGTTCGTACAAGGACCTGGTAAAGGCCGCGGAGAAGTGCTCAGCGCGCTGCATCAAGCCTGGGCTTCCGGCGGACCGCTCTGAGAAAGGCATCGAGAAGCTGATCAAGCGGGCCGAGAAGTTCAACGACTGAGGATTGGTCTGAACATCCCACGGGAGCCGGCGCTCGTTCGCCGATGCGCCGGCTCCCTTCGGTGAGAAGGGGCGATCATGACGTTGGCGGCGCGACTGTCTGCACACAAGACCTTTTCCCATGGGGTGCACCCGCCCGACCACAAGGCGCAGACGGCGGGCCTCCCCATTCGAAGGCTGCCGTTCCCGGATGAGATGATCATCCCCCTGGTCCAACACACGGGAGCGCCGGCCAAGCCTATCGTGCGCGAGGGGCAGGAGGTGGTGCGCGGCGAGCCTATCGCCGAGCCCGGGGGCTTCGTGTCCGTGCCGATGCACGCGCCCGCTACCGGCGTCATTCGGCGCATCGATTTGGCCCGAGACGCGCGCGGCGGCATGTCTCCCGCGATCTTCATCAAGCTGTATCCGGGCGCCAGCCAGGAAGTCCTCTACGGCGAGCCGCACGACGTCGACACCATGTCGCGCGACGACATCATCCGCGCCGTTCAGGCGACCGGAGTGGTCGGCCTCGGCGGAGCGGCATTTCCCACCCACGTGAAACTCGCCTTGCCGGAAGGCAAGTCCGTCGACACGGTCATCGTGAACGGTTGCGAGTGCGAGCCGTATCTCACGACCGACCATCGCGTCATGCTCGAGCAGCCCGATCTGATCTTCAAGGGCCTGCATATCCTCATGCGGGCGCTCGGTGCGGAGCAGGGGATTGTCGGCGTCGAGGCGAACAAGCTCGACGCGGTCGAGGTCCTTCGCAAGCACATCCCCGCGGGCGCGCCGATGTGCGTGGAAGTCTGCCAGACCAAGTACCCGCAAGGGGCCGAGAAGATGTTGATCAAGGCGCTCATCGGGCGCGAGGTCCCGTCCGGAGGGCTGCCGGTCGACTGCGGAGCGGCTGTGTTCAACGTCGCGACGCTCGCCCAGCTCGGCGAACTGTTGCCGCGGGGACAAGGTCTCATCGAACGCGTCGTGACCATTACCGGTCCCGGCGTCGGGAAGCCCGGCAACTTCATGATACCGCTCGGCACGCCGCTGCGGTACGCGCTCGACTACTGCGCGTTCAAGGGCGACGCGGTCAGTCAGATCGTGCTCGGCGGGCCCATGATGGGAACCACCGTGCCCTCGCCGGACATCCCGATCACGAAGGGGATCACCGGCGTGCTGGCCATGACGCGGGATAGTCTTGAGCGCCTCGAAGATGCGCACGTGTACCCATGCATCCGCTGCGGCAGTTGCGTGGACGCGTGCCCCATGCACCTGAACCCGTCTCAATTGGGTCTCCTGGCTCGGAAGGGCTCCTACGAGCGCATGGCGGATCAGTTCCACCTGCTCGACTGCTTCGAGTGCGGCTGCTGCTCCTACACCTGTCCGTCAGGAATTCCGCTCGTGCAGTACTTCCGAGTGGCCAAGGGGATGGTGCGGCAACGTCGCGCCGCGGCGCAGCAAAAAGCATGAACGGCTCCGAGCGGAGAGGGGAAAGGAAGCGTCGACTGTGACCGAGCTTGCGTACCCGGCGGTGGAATTGCGGACATCGCCGCACATCAGGAGCGCGGACGACACCAAGGCGATCATGCAGCGCGTCGTGCTGTCGCTGTTGCCTGTGTGCGCCTTCAGTATCTACGCTTTCGGCCCGAGCGCGGCCCTGCTCCTGATCGTCTGCACCGCGTCTTGCGTGCTCACGGAGCATTTCTACTGCCGCCTCCTGAAACGCGCGAACACCGTGGGCGACTGGTCGGCGGTGATCACGGGCCTCCTGCTCGCGCTCACGTTGCCGCCTGGTTTCCCGCTGTGGATGGCGGTTATCGGCGGCTTTGTGGCGATCGCGCTGGGCAAGCTGCTCTTCGGCGGGCTGGGATACAACCCCTTCAATCCGGCTCTCGTGGGCCGCGCCTTTCTGCAGGCGGCGTTCCCTGTAGCGATCACGACTTGGACCCCGGCGTTCGGCGCGGGCCGGCTCTTTTCCGCCATCCCGTCCACGCTGGCGTGGCCGTTCCTCAAACCCGCCCCGATTAGCGAGTACGTCGATGGGTTGGCCGTTGACGGGTTCAGCGGCGCGACGCCCCTCTCGCTCATGAAGTTCGATTTCGGGACCCCGGCCTATGAGGCGATCACCGGGCTCGACCTCTTCTATGGTCGCGTGGCCGGTTCCGTCGGCGAGACTTCCGCGCTGCTGATCCTGCTCGGGGGGATCTACCTCCTCGCTACGCGCACGATGCGGTGGCGCATCCCCGTCGCGGTGCTGGCCAGTGTGGCGGTGTTCTCGGCCGCGTTCTGGGTCTACGACCGGGGGCAGTACCCTTCGCCGCTGTTTATGCTGTTTTCCGGCGGCCTCATGCTCGGCGCCGTCTACATGGCCACCGACATGGTGACCTCGCCCACCACGCCGTTGGGCGAGTGGACGTTCGGCATTCTGATCGGACTGATCACGGTGGTGATTCGGCTCAAGGGCGGTCTGCCGGAAGGGGTGATGTACGCGATACTGCTGGCCAATGCGGTGACCCCGATCATCAATAGCCTGACGCAGCCCCGGGTGTACGGCGCCGCCAAGGCGAGGAGGAAGGCATGAGCAGCGACGTTCGGCCAGGTGAGCCCGCTGTCAGCAGCATCAAGATGATCCGAACGCTGGCAGGCGTCGCGGTGATCTCCGGGTTCCTGATCGTTCTGACCGTAAAGGCGACCGAGGCCCGCATCGAGACGAACAAGCGCGAGGCGCTGGAGGCGGCGGTGTTCGCCGTGCTGCCGGGGGCGACGACCCAGGCGACGTTCGAGCTGCGGGACGGCGCGTTTGTGCGGGTCGATTCTCCGACGCCCGGTTTCGATCGCGTCTACGCGGGCTACGGCCCGGACGGTGAGCTTGTCGGGGTGGCCATCGAGGCGGCCGGCATGGGTTACGCCGGTACCGTTCGCGCGCTGTACGGGTACGACCCGGAGACGCAGACCGTGGTCGGCCTGCAGGTGCTCGAAAGCCTGGAGACGCCGGGGCTCGGCGACCGCATCGGAAAGGACCCCGCTTTCCTGGCCAACTTCGAACAGCTCGACGTCAGCCTGAATGAGGCCGGCGACGCCTTGGCCAATCCGATTACCTTGGTGAAGGCGGGGGAGAAGACCGAGATGTGGGAAGTCGAGGGCATCTCCGGGGCGACCATCTCATCTACGGCGGTGGCCTCGATGCTGGACGCACGCAGCGCGGAGATCCTTCCGCTGGTGATGCGCCATCTGGACGAACTGAAGGAGGCCCGCTGATGCCGCAGACCAAGGCCGAACCTTATCCGGATGCCTTTATCAAGGGGCTGTGGCGCGAGAACCCGGTCTTCGTGATGCTTCTCGGCATGTGCCCCGTGCTGGCGGTGTCCAACACCGTGCTCAACGCGCTGTCCATGGGCCTGGCGGCGACCTTCGTTCTGGTGATGTCCTGCGCGTTGGTCTCGTTGTTGCGCCGGTTCATCCCGAAACAGGTGCGCATCGCGACGTTCATCATCATCATCGCCACCTTCGTGACGATGGTCGACTTCGCGATTCAGGCGATCAGCCTCGATGTGTACAACGCCTTGGGCGCGTTCATCGCGCTCATCGTGGTGAACTGCATCATCCTCGGGCGCGCCGAGGCGTATGCCTCGAAGAACGACCCGGTGCGTGCCGTGATCGACGCCGCGGGCATGGGACTGGGCTTTACTCTGGCGCTGCTGTGCCTCGGGAGCGTGCGCGAGCTGCTGGGCTTCGGCACCTTCCTCGGTTTCAACGTGTTCGGGCCGCATTTCGAGGGATGGAGCGTGCTGATCCTGCCGCCCGGCGGCTTCTTCACGCTCGGGTGTTGGTTGTTGCTGATTAGCTGGATGAACAAGCGCAAGGCGCGGCTTGCCGAATCGGAGGCGGCGTAGACTATGCCCACGACGGAATCGTTGCCGGAGATCTTCCTCAATGCCTGCCTGATCAACAACTTCGTGCTCAGCATGTTCCTGGGCATCTGCCCGTTCCTGGGCGTGTCGGGCAAGTTTGAGACCGCTACCCGCATGGGCATGGCGGTCATGTTCGTCATGCTGGTCAGCTCGGTCTGCGCGTCCGGCATCAACTGGTTGCTGATCCGCGTCGGAGCCGAATACCTGCGCCTGATCTGCTACATCGCCGTCATCGCGTCCGCGGTACAGCTCGTCGAGATGTTCCTGAAGAAGTTCAGTCCCGCGCTGTTCCGCGCGCTGGGCATCTTCCTGCCGCTCATCACCACGAACTGCGCGATCCTCGGCGTGGCGCTATTCCAGACGCAAAAGGGGTACGACCTGATCCAGTGCATCGTCTACGCGCTCGGCGCGGGCGCCGGCTTCACCCTGGCCCTCACGATCATGGCCGGACTGCGGGAGAGCCTCGAGCTCGCCGACGTGCCCGACGTGGTCAAGGGAACGGCCCTGACGCTCATGGTGGCCGGCATCTTGTCGCTGGCGTTCATGGGGTTCCAGGGCCTCAGCGGGTAGGTCGCGATGGCGGACGGCCTTGGCTCCGTGCTGCTGACCGGTCTGGTCGTATCCGGGGTGATCTTCGTCCTGGCCGCGGCGTGGGTCGCGGTGGACCGGCTCTTTTTCCATACGATGATCGAGGGCGTCGACGAATGCGACCGGCCGCGTACTGAATGCGCGCACTGCGCGAGCGTCGGCCGCTGCACCGCGCGCGACGACGACGACTAGCCGGAGACCGCGCAGGGCGCCAACGGCGCCCCATGGGTCCCTGGGTCCCTGGGTCCCTGGGTCCCTGCCTCGCCTTGTCCCGCATGACAACGAAAGCCCGGCCTGCATGGCAAGCCGGGCTTCCTCAGTCTGATTCCAAAGCGTCAGCTCACGGCTGCGGTGAGGTAGTCGAGCGCGCCCTGGGGATCGGGCGAGTACGCGTCCGCGCCGATCTTGTTCGCGAACTCCTGCGTCAGCGGGGCGCCGCCCACGACAACCTTCGTGTCCGGGGCCTGTTCCTTGAGCAGCTTGACGGTCTTCTCCATGTTCACCATGGTGGTGGTGAGGAGGGCGCTGAGGCCGACCGACGCGCCGGGGTTGTCCTTCACCGCCTGCGCGAACTTCTCGGCCGACACGTCGACGCCGAGGTCGATGACCTTGAACCCGCCGCCTTCCATGACCATCGCGACGAGGTTCTTCCCGATGTCATGCAGGTCGCCCTGCACGGTGCCGATGATGAACGTGCCCTTGTGAACCGCCTCGCCGGAGTCGAAGAACGGACGCAGGTGGTTCATGCCCGCCTGCATGGCCTTCGCGGCCATGAGCACGTCAGGCACGAACACCTCGTTGTTGCTGAACTTCTTGCCGATGCGTCCCATGCCGACGATCATGGCCTGGCTCAGGATGTCTCCCGCCGGCACCCCCTGTTCGATGGCCTTCTTGACCAGTTCATCGGCGCCTTCCTGCCCGCGCATGTCGGGCGGGTAGGGGGAGGCTGCGTTCACCTTGCCGCGTTCGATACAAGTCGCGATCTGTTCCAGTAGCTCTGACATAGCTCCATCCTTTGTGGTTCCCAACAGAAAACCGCTCAATACTGCCCCAATTCCAGCCCGCGATCAACAAAGTACCGGTAGCTGGCATACTCCACTTGGTCTGGCACCGAGTGGTCCGTGTGCAAAACGTAACCGTAACCCTCCTTGACGACGGGGATTTTGCCACAAAGCTCCGCCTCAATGCGATCTCGGTCGTTTGAGTACAGCACCCGGACATCCGTTCCCCCGATGAAGGACAGCCGGTCGCCGAAGTCCTTGTGCAATTGAAGCAGATCCATGCCGGCCTTGACCTCGATCACCTGCAGGCCGTCGATGCCGGCTTCGAGCATACCCGGGATGAGCGGCGCGACGAAACCGCACGAATGCAGCACCACCGGCAGCCCGCGGCTCTTGGCGTAGTCGAAGGTGCGTTTGTGGCCCGGCTGGATGATCTCGCGATACATGTCCGGCGAGATGAACGGCCGCTGCTTGAACCCCAAATCGTCGTAGAACCAGACGCCCTCCGGGGCGCCTTCCTCCGCGAACAGGATCTCCATGAGGTCCACGTTCAGTCGCGAATAGGTGCTCACCATGTCCTTGATCCAGTCCGGATCGACGGCCATGCCCATCAGCATGTACTCGTGACCGCACAGGTAGGACATGAGCTCGAACACGTTGACGCCGGCCCAGAAGAAGAACCGCTCGTGCGCTCGCGCCGCGTCCCGGGCGGCGCGATACGCTTCGAAGTTGATGCGACGTCGATCGGCGACCAGCCGCGGCTTCGCGAACTCCTCCCAGACCGTGCGCTCCCGCACCGTGAAGTCGACGTGCTCCGGCGTCGCGTCGTGCAGCTTGTGCCTGCGCAGCAGCGCCCCGTTGCCGTCTCGGATGAGCTGCGTTTCTTCCGTTTCCTCCACTACCTCCGGCGTGAAGTCCAGATCCGCAACCATGTTGAACGCCCCGCACTCGCTCAGGTCGAAGCCGAAGTGATCCTCCAGCGACTCGCCCTCGCGGAGATGTCCCTCGTCCGTCCACTTGCGGCAGGTGTCGCCCCAGAAGTGCTCATACAAGCCGATGCGGTCGACCGGCTTGCGTTGGAGGATATTGCCGATGCGTTCGATTCCAGTCATGGCCATGGGGCGGTCCCTTCAGTACAGCGGCTCGCCGCCCACGCCGAACCATTCCCGTTTGCGGTCCATGTAGTGCTTGTAGTGGTCGAGCGGCACATCCGCGGGGACGCGGTGATCCACGCCCGGCAGGAATCCGCCCTGCTCCACGCAGGGGCGGATGCGCTGCAACTCGGCGTCAATCGCATCCTTGCCGGCGATGAGCGCCATCTTGTCGACCCCGCCCCATAGACGGACGCGACGACCATAGCGCTCGCGCAGCACGACCGGGTCCGTGCCCGCATGGACCTCGACCGGGAACAAGGTGTTCAGCCCGTTGTCGAGGAACGTCTCGACAATCGGCAGCAGGTTGCCGTCCGTGTCCGTGGTGTATACGCAACACCCGTGGCGGACCAGCAGCTCGGAAATACGACGGTACCAGGGCCCCGCGACCTCGGCGAACACCCGCGGGTTCACGACCGGCCCCTGGTTGAAGCAGATGTCCTCCCAGCCCATGCAGGCGTCGACCTGGATGCGGGGCAGAACGCGTTCGAGCGCGGTGCAGATCAGATGTCCGAAAGTGTCCACGATTTCCTGGAAAAGCTCGGGGTCTTCATACGGCAGCACGGCGACGTGCTCGAAGCCGATGAGATTGCGGGGGATGCCGACCAGACTGCCGCCCGGGGCGATGATCGGCGCCCCTGAAGCCAGCAGGCGCGGCAGCGCGGCGTCGACATGCGCATAGCGTCCCGGCGTATCGGGGTCCAGCGCGGCTTTGTACGGCGCCCATGTGGCCCGGTCCTTCACCGGGAAGTCGAGGAAATGGGGGATGGACTGGTCGCCGTGCTTGTTCACCTGTGCCACGACGCCGAGCGTGTCGCGGTACACAATGCGGTCGTCCGTCTCCTCGAGCACCGTGTGCTCGCACACCGGAGCGGGACCCAAGTCCACCGGGACGACGACCCAGTTCTCGATGCCGAAGTAGCGGTACGCCGCCGCCTCATCGGTCACCCAGTCGGGCAGACCCTGCGTGCGCCACACCGCCAGCGTACGGTCCCAGTAGCCGAACTCGAAGTTCGGCAGCGGGGCGACCTCCTGATAGAACATCGCCCTGCGGAACCGCTCGCGCAACGTCAGCGCTTGCTCAGCGCCGCACTCCGAGTCGTCAGCCATGTCCAGGCGCTTCTGCAACGCCTCGGCGGAGAAATCCTCCACCTCCATTGCTGTATCCCCCAGTCGCGTCTGCGTGACGCTCGACGGACCGCGTGGTCGCCACGCAGGCCCGCGCTCTTTCGCAGGAGCCAGTTGGGCGGGGAGTATACCATGCCTGCGCTCTGGTTGCACCCCGGAAAAGCGACCTCCGGTTTCATCAAGCGTCCGTCGCGACTCCCTGACCCGATCGTTCCCACAGCTACCCCCGTTGCGGCGGGAACGGGTATGATGGCGGGTGACGGGAGAGAGATGTCAGCGTGACTCGGAGGAGGGTGTGGAATGCGAATCGGTTCGCTGGGCTGCATCGCGGTGTTGTTGGCGGGGGCGGCGTTGGGCGCGTCGGCGGAGTCGGCGTCGGACGCGCCGCGCATCGGCGCGGTCGCCGTCTTCGCGGAGGAGATCCGGTTCACCCTGACCGGCCCGGAAGGCGTGGACTGCGCGATCCTTGAACTGGAGCCGTATGAGGCCCCCGACGCGGATCGGACGTTCCCCGTGGTGTGGAACGGTCTGACGGAGAAGACCGTGGCGATCCCCCGGTTCGACGGCGCGCGCGACCGGCTGTACCGGAAGTTCCAGCTCATGAGCGCCGCCTATGGAGACTTCCTTGGCGATCCGCAGTATGTGACCGATCTGGACGGCATCGGGGCGCGTGATTTCGAGATCCCCTGGCCGGAGAGCAAGAAGGGCGTGACCTGCATCGTCGACGTGGACGACGCCATCGAACTGGGCGTCAAGTACGGCGACGAAGGCGTGCTGTTGAACGTGTTGATCGACTGGCGAAACCCGAACCCCGAACACACGTGGGACGTGGATGGCCATCCGGTTCCGATCAACATGGACTACGTGCGGCAGATGGATGCCAAGTACCGCCGCCTGACGGAAGCGGGGGTGAACTTCACGCCGATCCCGGTGGTCACGCTGCCGCGCGAACGGGAGC
Organism: Candidatus Hydrogenedentes bacterium UBA6118; assembly: GCA_002422525.1. Classification (GTDB taxonomy): domain Bacteria; phylum Hydrogenedentota; class Hydrogenedentia; order Hydrogenedentales; family SLHB01; genus UBA6118. The sequence continues at coordinate 50,436 of DIWA01000054.1, read as the reverse complement.
CCGACAACCCGCTCATCCACCCCGACACCGACGTCGAGAACGCGCCCATGCACCACGGCGCGTTCAATGTCGTGACCGAAGAAGGGCTCCGATGCTATCGCGCCGCGATGGAGTTCATGGCCGATCGGTACACGCGACCCGACCGGAAGTACGGGCTGATCTCCGGTCTGGTCATCGGAAATGAGCTTCAGTCGCACTGGGTCTGGCACAACCAGGGCGAAACGCCGCAAGAAGAGGTGATCCGGGACTACGTGGTCGCGTTGCGCATGGCCGACCTCGCCGCGCGCAAGGCGCACAAGGATCTGCGCATCTACGTGTCGATGGAGCACCACTGGACCAAGCGGGGACACATGAACGACCCGCTGAAGGAGATCCCCGGCGACCAGTTCCTTGAAGGCGTGGCGGATTGGAGTCGGCGCGAGGGCGATTTCCCGTGGCATGTCGCGTTCCATCCCTATCCGGAGAATCTGTTCGAGCCGCGGTTCTGGAACGACCGCACCGCCGTGCACCGATTCGACACGCCCCGCATCACGTTCAAGAACCTCGAGGTGCTTCCCGTGTTCCTGCGGCAGGAGCGGTTCCTCTATCAGGGGCGGCCGCGCCGCATCGCGCTGACCGAGCAAGGGTTCCACACGCCGGACGGACCGGACGGCGAGCAGATCCAGGCTGCCGCCTACGCCTACGCGTACCACAAGGTCAGGCACATGCCGGAGATCGACGCGTTCATCCTGCACCGTCATGTCGATGCGCGGGATGAGGGCGGGCTCAAGCTCGGGCTGTGGACGACGCATCCCGACAGCGTGAGCGGGTTCGACCCGGGGCGGAAGAAGTTCCTCTGGGATGTGTTCCGGCTTGCCGACACCGACCAGTGGGAAGAGGCGTTCGCGTTCGCGTTGCCCATCATCGGCATCGCGTCATGGGACGAGGCCCTTCCGAATTACGAGATCGACACGACGCCGGCTCCGGAGATCGACGCCGACGAACTGGTCTATGACCTGTGCGCCCGGATCTCCGAGGCGGAGACGCGCAACACCCTGTCGTTCCAGCCGGACGTCGTGATCAAGGCGGCGGGCTGGGCCGCGCCGTCGATCTTCCAGCATCCGCCCGAGGAGGGCGCGGGGGAGGCGACTTGGGTCGTCGACCTGCCGGATGTCGCCGACGACACGGCGCTCGTCCTTCGCTTCGAGACCATGCTCCTGGCCGATAGCGTGAACGGCGTTCGCTACGCGGTGCTCGTGGACGGCGAGGAGGTCTTCCGCACCGAACAGCGCGAGCAGCCTCCCGTGGCGCACGCCGTCGACCTGACTGCGCACGCGGGGACGACGATCCGGCTGACCCTATGCACCGACGCCTTGGGGAACACGGGCTATGACTGGTCGCACTGGGTGCAACCCGTGATCCTGCGCGAGCCGCGGGACGCGGCGTCGTCGGCGAAATGATCCGGCGCCGGGCGGTGTTTTCTTGCGCGTGCGGCGAGAGAGGCTCGCCGCCAAGGCGCGAGGAGACGCGACGACCATGCAGTATGCGACGCTAGGCCGAACGGGACTGAACTGCAGCCGCATCGGATTGGGAACGTGGGCTTTCGCGTCGCAGGCCTACGGCGACGTGCCGGAAGCCGAAGCGCGCGAGGCCGTGCGCATCGCCCTCGATCTCGGCATCAACTTCTTCGACTCCGCGCCGCTCTACGGCATCGGATCGGGCCCCGACGCGCACGACGGCGTGGCGGAAGAGGTGCTTGGCCGCGCGCTGGGCGCCGACCGCGACCGCGCGATCATCTCGACCAAGTTCGGCCGCAACCCCAGCACGGGCATCGTCCCTGCGTTCACGGCCGCCCAAGCGCGCAAATCCGTCGATGAGAGCCTGCTTCGCATGGGCGTCGATCATATCGACGTGCTCTTCTTCCATTCGCCGTTCAGTCCGGACGACATCCACGACGATGTGTGGGAGGGGCTGAACGATGTGCGCGACCAAGGCAAGGTGCGCTCTATCGGCCACTCGATCTCGATGTTCCGCGATACGGAGGGCATGGCCCGCGACTGGGTCGCGCAGCGCAAGATCGACGTGATCCAGGTCGTATACAGTCTGATGAACCGCGAGGCCGCCGACCTGATCCGCGACGTGGGCGCACAGGGCTGCGGCGTCGTCGCGCGCGAGACCCTCGCCAATGGCTTCCTCACCGGCGCCGTCACGCGCGACACCGTTTTTCCCGCCAACAACCTCAACGCCCGGTATGCCCGCGAGGAGATCGCCGAGCGCGTCGACTATGTCGAACGCCTTGCGGCGGCCCTGACGCAAGGAACGGACCTCACCATCGCGCAGGCCGCGCTTCGGTGGGCGCTCGACAACCCGGGCATCTCGTTGGCGCTGACCGGCGCCAAGAATCGGAGCGAACTCGAGGACTGCGCCGCCGCGGCCGACGCTCCCGCCTTCTCCCCGGAGACGCACGAAGCCGTCGCGCGCATGCACGTTAAGGATTATCCGGGCGCGTAGACCTCCCGACCTCGGTTCGCGTCGCGAAGCCGCTTGCCAGTGCCAGGCGTCCTTTGACAGTCCGCCGATGTGCTGCTACATTCCGATCGAGGAGTTCCCGGCAGCGAAGGCGGGCGAAGGGCGTCCGTTCGGCCGCTGTGGGCGAGTTCCGCCGTGACGACCCAAGGGCAAGACCCGCTTATCGGCAAGACGTTGGCGGAGTACGAGGTGCAGGCGTTGATCGGGCGCGGCGCCATGGGGACGGTGTACCTCGCCCGCGACCTTGGGCTGGATCGAAACGTCGCGCTGAAAGTGCTGCTTGGCAGCCTCGCCGACGATCCGGAAGTGGTTCGTCGCTTCCACCTCGAGGCGCAGACGGCCGCCCGCCTGCGACATCCCCACATCGTCCAGATCTACTCCGCCGGCGTCGAAGGCGGCACCCCGTACATCGCGATGGAGTACATCGAGGGCGAGCCGCTCGACCGGTTCCTGCGCCGTCAGACCCGGATCCCGTGGCAGAGCGCCCTCTACATCGGACAGCAGGTGGCCGAGGCGCTCGACTGCGCCCATGGCAACGGGGTGATCCACCGAGACGTGAAGCCCGCCAACATCCTGCTCGACAGCCACGGCCGCACCCGACTCACCGACTTCGGCATCGCGAACGTCGGCGTGGGGTTCGGCGAGTCCCCGCCGGACGCCGCCGTGATGGGCACCATCCCATATATGTCGCCGGAGCAGTGCGCCGGCGCGGAGGTGGGGCCGCGCAGTGATCTGTATTCGTTGGGGGTCACGCTCTATTACCTGATCTCAGGGCGTCTGCCCTTCGAGGCGGATCTCGCTGAGGCGCTGATCAACCGAATCACCAACGAGGAGGCGGCGCGGCTGAACCGGCTGCTGCCCGAGATCCCCGACGACGTGGCGCGGCTCGTGGCGCATCTTATGGCCAAACAACCGCACGAACGCCCCGCCAACGCGCAAGCCGTCGTGATGACGATTCTGCGGTTGCAGGCGGAGCGCGGCGGCCGTTCGGCAATGCCGGCGGCGCTGGCCGCTTTCATGAAAGAGCAGACGCGCATCCGGCCCGTGCGCAGTCTGATCAAGCCGACCGATCTCAGCGATATCGAGGGGCCGGAGCGAGCGTCGCTTCCGGAGATTTCGTGGCGGGCGTGGTCGCTGCGCGCCGCGGCCGCCGCGGTGTTCCTACTGCTCCTCGCCGCCATGACGGCGGGCGTCAGCGTCCTTTCGCGTCGCACGGAGACCCTTTCTGAGGCGCCGGAGGTCCCCGGCGTGACGTTCACCGATCTCGGCGTAGACATCACGATTGCGGATCTAGCCGCCCCGGGATTTCGCGTCGAGGGCATCCGGTGGATCGGCGATGCATCGGCGGCGCTGGTGCATGCGTCGGGACTTCCCGGAACCATGACGCATGGCGCGGTCGGCCTGATGGCCGTCGATCCCGTGCGACGACGCTCGGTCAATGTGCGCTCTCCGTGGTCTCCGGTGCGCCGTCCTGATCTGCACGAATTGCTGCCTCCGACCCTGGGCCATCCGCCCGCGATGGGCAGCGCCGCCGGTGAACCGCTGGACTATGCGGTGGTGCTGCCGGAGTACGTGCCCGGCGAGCGCAGCGCTGCGTTCGACGTGGCGCTCATGGCCTTTCCATGGAATCAGCCCTCCTCCGCGACGCTCGCCGCACGGCTCCCCGCGGAGGTATGGAATCCCGGCGCGGACCTCCCTTGGTGGACGGTAAGCTGCGGCTTCGCCGTGCCCAAGCCCGACGGGCGAACGCTCTGCCTCGTGCTCAACCGCGGGGACGGTGGATCAAACTACCTGGTCGAGCGCGACCTGCGTGACGAGGACCCGAGGTCGCTGGGCGATCGCCTCACTACGGAAGGGGAACCGATTGTTCCGCAGTCGGTGCGTTACAGCCCGAGCGGCCGCCAGCTCTGCTATCAACGCCTCGATGCCAACGGGATGCGGGAGCTGTGGGCCTATGCGTCGCAACGCGGGCAGCTCAACGGCAACCCGGTTGCGTGGGGCGTGGCCGACGACCACGTGGCCTTCAGCCCGGACGAGACGCTGCTGGCGCTGCGGCAGTTGGTGCGCGACGGCGAAGCGGTCCTGCGCATCGTAAGCGCGGCGAACGGCATGCTCGAAGCCGAGCTGGGCGCGGGGGAGTTCGGCGAGGAGCCGTGGCATCCGTCCGGCGCCTTCGTTGTCGCCACGCACATGGGACGACTCTATGCGATCTCGCTGGACGACGGACATGAACGCGTGGCGCTCACGCCGGCCGACCTGCGGGTGCGCGGCGGCGGTTCGTTCTCGCGCGACGGCCGTTGGATCGCGACGGTGCTGGATGACCCCGGTGGATCCGGCGTGGCCTTCATCCATATCGGTTGGGTCACGTTCGGCGAGCTCACCCCACGGAGATGAATCAGCGTCATGGCGCCCCCCTACAGACCTGACACGGACGACGCCCCCGCGCATCGAATGGTCGGGCAGTACTGCCTGCTTGAGTGCATCGGGCAAGGGGGGATGGGCGTCATCTACCGCGCGCGCGATGTGTCGCTCGATCGTACCGTCGCGCTGAAGATCCTGCGTGAAGACCTCCAGTCCCAGCCGGACGTCGTCACGCGGTTCTATCGAGAGGCGCGAGCCGCCGCGCGACTGAACCACCCGAACATCGTGCAGATCTACTCCGTCGGTCACATCGACGGGCTCCCGTACATCGCGATGGAGTTCATCAAAGGCCAGCCCCTCAGCGCACTGGTGCAGCAGTCCGGGCATCTTCCGTGGCGGCGCGCCCTGCACATCGCCGAGCAGGTGGCGCGTGCGTTGGCCTGCGCCCACGATGCCGAGGTGATCCATCGCGACATCAAGCCCTCCAACATTCTCATCGATGAGGAGGGGCGCGCCTACGTGACCGACTTCGGGATCGCGAAGATCCTCTCGGTGCGCGAGCAGTTGACCGTCGATGGCAGCCGATTGGGCACCCCGCAGTACATGTCGCCGGAGCGCTGCCGCGACGAGGAAGTAGTGGCGGCGAGCGATATTTACTCGCTGGGGGTCGTCCTGTTCCAGATGATCACGGGGCGGCTCCCGCACGAGGCGACGTCGTCCGTGGAGCTGGTGCGCAAGATCCTCTCCGAACCGCCTGCGCGGTTGCGCGAGTTCGTTCCCTCTGTTCCGGAAAGCGTCGAACGGCTCGTGGCTTACCTCATCGAGAAGCGTACCGCCGACCGCCCCGACAGCGCCGAGCGCGTGTGCGAGGCCATCCATCTCGTGTTGCAGGGACGCCCGCTCGACGAGATTCGGATCCCAATGCGGTCGGCGCTCGAGGATTTCCGTCGCAGCGGAGTCGACGCCCCGGCGTTCACTGCGCCCGATGCGACCACGCGCTTTCTGCCGGACAGCGCGTTCGCGCGGTTCACCCTGCGGTGGTTCGGCACGACCCATCCCTGGCACGTGCTTGTGGCGTTGGCGGCGGTGGTCGCGGCCGGGGTCGCGCTGGGGAGCGCTGTCGACCATGCGTTGCGAGAGGATCCGCGGATCACCGCGGCCGGGGAGCTGCGTCGCGATGTGTCGCCATGGGAGCAATCGCCGGAAGTAGGGCAGTTTGAGCGCGATGCCGCCGGGGGGTTCCGCCTCACGTTCGACTTCCCGGGTTTCCGCGTCGAGCGGGCCCGCTGGGGACGCGATACGCTGTTCGTCGAGATGGCCGGCGCTGAGGAATTGCGCTATGACGTCGTGCGAGTGATCTGTTCCGCGACGCCTTCCTCCGAGTCGGTGGCCGTGAGCGTTCCGCCCTGGACCGTGCCCGCCCGTATCGGGCCGGGGGAGCCGCCCGCGCTGATCGGGACGACGTTCCTGCCTCTGATTGGGGCGGACGCCGCCCTGGTGCGCGTGGATCGATCGCGGCCAGGCGCGGATTCCGGCCTGTACCTGTGCGCGTCGCAGGGAGCCGATGAGCCGTTGCGCCTGCTGATGTCGTCGCAGCCCGGTCCGCGCGCCGCGGCGGTGGAGGCGCCTGCATCCTCCGTGAACTGCGGAGCGATCTCGCCGGATGGGAGTCGCGCCGCGTTCGCCGTCCGAGAGCCCGGAGCGGACGACTGGCGCATCACGGAGCTTGCGTCTCAGCCGGACGGCGCGTGGCGGCAGCGCGCGATCACGTCCAGCGGCCCGGCGGTCGATGCCGTGCTCTACGCGCCGAATGGTCTCGCAATGCTGTTTGTACGACGGGTCTCGTCGTCCTATTCCGAGATCCGCATGCAGCCTGTCGGGGCGGCGAATCCCGACCCCGTGCGCGTCGTCGCGGGGAACCTGCGCCTCACGCCCGGCGCGTTCTCGCCGAACTCAGGGCGTCTGGTCTACGAGACGCAGGCCGGATTCGGCGAGCCGCGCCTGAGACTCCTGACGCTGGACGGCGAGGGCGACCCCGATGATCTCGGCGTCGGAACCAGCCCCTATTGGCATCCGACCGGCGCATTCATCGTGGCGCTGGCACGCGACGGCAACAACCAGTACCAGCTTTTCGCCGTCCGCGCGACCGCGCCCTACCCGCGTCGACAGCTTTCGTTCGCTCCGAACGGTCTGGCGGCCCCCGCCTGCGTGTCCGGCGATGGCGTTTGGGCCGCGGCGCCTATGGACGCCGCCGATCCGCCTTCGGTGCTGCTGGTCGGCCTGGAACACGTCCGATTCCAGTAGCGTGCGTCACGCAACGGCGACGGAGTCGTCGTCAGACGCGAACGCGCGGCGCAGGCGTTCTTCGTAGGCCTGCAGTCGCGCCTCGATCTCCGCCCGCGTCATGCGCTCCGACAACAGCCGCTCGTGGTAGCGCCGCAGGAAATAGGCGATTGTCTCGATGCGAATCCGGATCGAACCGCGCGGCTTGTTCTCGTCGATGTCCCTGAAGTAGAAGAACGGCGTTTCCGACTGCTCGATGATCTGCTCGATCGTTGTGTAGATCGGCGCGTCCATCCCGCACTTGAAACTGGACAGCTCGAGGGCGACCAGGTTCGGATGGCGCGCGGCGAACTTCGCCGCCCATAGTTTCCGCGACGAGTTCTCCGAGTAGCTGTTTTCCCACACGTCTTCGATGGACAACGGGTGCGAGATGCGCCCCGCAACCAGGTCCTCTCCGAACAGCCGATCAAGGACGTCCGGATCCGTGGGCAGCGACTCGGGTGTGAACACAGGATACCCCAGTTTCTGGAACTCCTCGCAGATGCCGTGGTTGATGCCGGGATCGCCGTGGTAGCTCCGCGCGAGCAACACGATCCCCAAGCGGTCCTCGCGCTCGATCGTCTCGAGCAGGGCCCGACCCTCTGCGCGCAGCCGTTGCTGGTACGTCTGCAACGCGCGCAGTCCCTGTTCGACGGCGCGGGCGCTCTCGCCTTCCGTCACGCCGAGCTCGTCCGCCCAGTCCTCGGCCAGTTGCCGTGCGCACAGTCCCGGCTGGTCCAGCGATAGCAGCGTCTTCTTGAACACGATGCCGGCCCGCTCGAACACGTCACCCTCCTTGATGAACGCAGCGTGGACGGCTTCCGGCGTCGCGGTCGAAGTCGGGCAGGCCCGGCTCGCCATCGCACAGGCCACAAAAGGCGGCACGGCGTCGATCATCGGGAAGAAGATGTGCGTCAGCTCTTCATCCGGGTGTTTCTCGAATAGCAGGTTGTGCACGTGCGGGATGCACACCTTGCTGGGGTAGCACGGGTCGACGGAGCCGCGCTTGGCGCCCTCGCGAAACATTCGCTCGCTCGTCGGATCGGACCAGATGATGCGGTCGCCGGGAACGCCGAGGCTCTGGAAGTACCCCATGAAAAACGGCGCAAGGGAGTAGAGGTTCAGCACGCGCGGCATGCCGATGCACAGTTCGCTCCGTCGCCGCGCGATCCGCGCACGGCGCGATGTCCACGGCAGCCGTCTGGTTGCAGACGCAACCCGATCAACCTTGACCGGGGAGAACGCCAAGTCTGCGGCAAACTCCGCCAGACTCGGGTTGGCATTCCTCACTGCGTCGAGCTCGCGCTTGATCGCGCGCATATCGTCCACATCCTCGACCGTGCCCTTCTCGCAGGTCGCGATGATCAGCCGCTCCTCGCCAGGCTCCAACGGGACGGACTCGGTCCGCGATCGACGCCCCCCGCCCAGATCCGGCGCGTGCTTGATGCGCGACGGTTGCTCGTCCTGCGCGCCGACGCGATAGGGACGGGCGTCCAACTGCACGCGTTCCGACTCGCCCGGGCCCTCTGTGCGCACGTCGATGAACGTGCGCATGCAGCGGTTCTTGCAGAACGAACAGCGCGTGCGTTCATCGCGCGTCATGCGGTACCGGATCGACTGCACCGCGTCGAATCCGATGAAGGTCGTGTCGAATCCCGTCTCGGCGTGCATGCGCTGCACCTCGAAAGCGCAGCCGATGGCCCCGGATTCGCCGCAGTGCGCGTGCACGTGGATGCGCGGCGTCTGGCCGGTCTCGCGGAAGCGCTCCTCCAGGAAATCGACTTGCGCCTTGACCGCGGCAAGGTTGCGCTGCGTGCCGCCTTGGAGCACGAAGGTCGTGCCGAGCTTCGCCGGGTTCGGGATCTGGCAGACGTACAGCCAGATGTTCTTGGGCAACACTGCGGCGAGTCCGGCCAGGATCTCGTTGGACTGCCACCCCTTGCGTTGGAAGTCGACGATATCCGCCTGAAGGAACACCGCGCAGCCGTAGCCGAACTGCGGCATGGTCTCCGCCGTGAACGCGGTCTCCGCATATCTGTCCACAGGGACGCCGAAGGATTCGGCCGTCGCCTGCAGGTAGTAGCCGTTTCCCGCCGAGCACTGGGTGTTCAGCCGGAAGTCCTTCACCGCGCCGTTCTTGAGCACGATGATCTTGATGTCCTGCCCGCCCACATCGCAGATCACGTCCGCGTCCGGGTAGTAGTGCATCCCGCTCTGGGCATGCGCCACGGTCTCGACGAGGGCGGCGTCCGCGCCGATCACGTCTTTCAGGATGTCCTTGGCGTAGCCGGTGGTGGCCGCGCCGGCGATGCGTACGCGTCCGCCTGACGCGGCGACCTGCTCGTCGAGCGCGCGGAGCACCTGCTTCGTGTCCTCGATGGGATTTCCGCCGGAGAGCTGGTAGGCCTTTGCCAGAATACGGCGGTCGCGATCGACCAGGACCGCCTTGGTGCTGGTCGACCCGCCGTCGAGCCCCAAGTAGGCGTCGATCGGCGCGGCGGATGCGATGCGCGGCGGAGACCACGGCGGCGTCGTGTAGGCAGCGACAAACGCGTCCCGCTCAGCCGCGTTGCGCACGAGGGCCGGCTCGCCGCTGCGCAGTTTCTCTTCGCGTCGGCCCACGTTCAGGTACCACCGCAACGGGCCCGCGCCGCCGTACACGCCGAGGTTCGGGTGCTCGCGCGTCTCGCGCTTGCCGTGTTCGATCGCCCCGAGGGCGGCGAAGTACTGCGCGTTTTCCGGCACGGTGATCAGGTCGGACGGCGTGGCGCCGTCCGGCAGGGCGATGCCGCGTTCACGCCAGACCTCGGGAATGTTGGCGCGCCAACACTCCGCCAGTCCCCGAATGAAGCAGTTGGGTCCGCCCAGGAGAAGGACGCGCGGGCGCAGCGTGTGGCCGCGCGTGAGCACGGAGAGATTCTGCTGAACCAGCGACTCGAACAGCGACGCCATCAGCTCGTCCGGCGGTACGCCCTGCTTCTGCAGGCCGTTGATGTCCGTCTCCGCGAACACGCCGCATTTGCCCGCGACAGGGTGGATCCGAATGCCGTCGTAGCGCATGCGGGCCGCTTCGTCCAACGGGATGCCCAACTTCGCGGCGATTTTGTCGATCACCGCGCCCGTGCCGCCCGCGCACTTATCGTTCATCGAGGCGAACTTGCGGCGCGCGCCGGTTCGCGGATCCGTGCTGAACACGATAATCTTCGCGTCTTGTCCGCCCAGCTCGACCACGCTGTTGACGTCGGGGTACAGCTTCTCGACGGCGAGCACGACGGCATTGACCTCTTGTACGAAGCGCGCGCCGAGCATCGACGCAACCGCCCCGCCGCCGGATCCGGTGACGAACAGGCGGAACGCGTTCTCGGGGAGGTCGGGGAAGGCCCCGGCGATGGATTCGAGGAAGCCGAGGCAGGTCTCGACCTGCCGGGTCCCGTGACGGCGGTAGTCAGACCAGAGGATGGCGTCGGTTCGGGGGTCCGCGACGACCGCCTTCACCGTCATGCTGCCGACATCGAGTCCGATGAACAAACCGTCCGGGTAGGCGGCCGTCGGCGCGAACGCCCGTTCAGGCGCAGGCTCGCCCGGGTCCGGAGCATGGCGGTCGGTGCGAGATGTGTACGATCTGGCCATGGATTCAGCCGGAATTCGACTGCGGCGTCCGCGCCGCGCCGTATGTCACGTTCCGTTCGGCCGCGTCCATGCGTCGGGCGGCCTCGATCACGAACCGTGCGGCCCGCCCCGCGACGCCGTCGACGTGGGGGAGGGGCGTGAATGGACTGCGCAGATCCGGGCGCCCCTCCACGAACCGCCGGATCTCGTCGATCGAGCGGCCCGTGCGTCGGAGGCAGGCGTCGAACTCTTCCGTGCACCGCTCCCGGGCCTCGCCAAGCGCCATCTGCACGCGGCTGTAGGCGTTGATCTCGCCGTCGCCGCTGGTCTCGATCGGGAGGAAGCTGACGCACGGAAACGCCGCCGCCACCGCCGCCTGCGCCCCGTCGGACTGCGTCGAAGGCAGGCAGCCGAACGGCTTCAGGCTCAACACGAGGTGCGCGAGATCGTGCGTCGCATAGTAGATCGTCTTGCCGACCTCCATGTGGCCTTCGCCGCCCAAGCAGTTCCTGTTGTAGAAGGGGTGGGCCAGGCGGGCCAGCTCGAACTGGTCGGCTTGGGGAGGCGTGGTCGCGCCGGCGGCGTGGCGCAGGCGCTCGTACTCGCGCATGAACAGCCGATAGCCAAGCGCCAGTTTGATCCGCGCGGCGCGGTTGCGGATCCACTCGCGCCCCCGCGTCGCGAGGTCGCGCGCGGCGATGGGTTCGCCGGATGCCGTGAGCCCTTCTCGGTCGCGTACATGCGCCCACGCCTGTGCGATCAGGTAAAGGAACCACGTCGAGACAGGCTCGCCGATCACCTCGGCCCCCTGCCCCTCGAGGAAGGAGAACATGCGGAAGTTGCCGTCGCCCTCGGTCGTCTGTGCCCAGAACTCGCCAGTGATCTTGACGACTGGCCGCGGCCGCGTGTAGTCGACCTCGACCTCGTCGAACGCACGCACGGCCTCGGTCAGCGCGCTTGTGTAGCGATCGCCCAGGCAATGCGAGATCGTGTACGCGATGTGGCGCGGCGCGAGGCCGGTGCATCGCGCGATGAGCCGAGCCGCGATTGACGGCTTCTCGGGCTCGGGCGGCGGCGTGCTCAGCAGCGCGGCCATGCGCTCCATCGCCTCGCCCAGCGCCGCGTCCGTGCGACCGCGTTCGTGCTCGTACGGACGGACATGCTGGGCGATCGCGTTGAGGATGTCTGCGATCAGGACGGCCTCGAACACGGGCAGCAGCACGCGCGGCGTGAGTTCAATGCCGAACTCCTCGTGCATCTCGGTCAGCTTGGTCTGCTGGAATGTTGCGACGCGCAGGCCGTCGAAGCCGCTGTTGCGCAGCGCGAGCCGGTACTCCGATTCGTACACGCCGAACCGGCATGGCCCGCAACTGGCCGCGGTGACGAACACGTAGTTCTCGCGGATCTGCTCGGGGGTCAATCCGCGCTCGTCGCGCAGACGCCGCAGGTACGAGATCAGTGCGCCGACGGTGAAGTACGTCGGGTTGCACATCCCGTTGTTCGTGAATTCCCGTCCGACGTGGTAGTCGTCGCGCGTGGGCGTCGGGATGGTCTCGACCTTGTACCCGCGCGAGCGTCCGACTGCATGGATCAACCGGTCGTGGCAACGCGACAGCCCGCCGAACAGGATCGTCACCTTGTGTCGGTCGGCTTTCGTGAATGGCCGGGGCGTTTCGAGCTGATAGGGCGTCGAATCGGGCGCCTCGAGCCCGGCCTCGCGATAGAGACGTGCGCGCTCTTCCTCGATGCGCACGCGCACCAGCGCTTCATCGCTGCTCGCCGTGTGCGATTCTGGGGTCATGCCATCCCTTCCGCCCGCGCACTCTATGCGCTTCCAAAGGCGGGATCTGGTATAACACGTAACCGATGGGAAAGCAACGGACCAAGGCGCCGCGCGGGGCCGATCAAGCGCGTCTGACGCCCGCCAAGCGGCTGCTCTACTGGCTTATAACGCTGGTCCTCATGGCCGGGTTGGCGGAGCTGACGGCGTTCGCCGCGCTTGCGCTGCACGCCCGGGTCAACGGGGTGTCGTACCAGCCCCTCGATGACCCGGCGCTGCTCACCGAGGACTTTCGCGCCCGCATCGCCGAGATGATGGAAGGGCGCCGCGCGTACGTGATGCACAGTCCGACCCTCGGGTGGACCCTCAAGCCCTCCAGCGAGGCCCCGCCGCTCTACCGCGCCAACAGCCAAGGCCTGCGCGCCGACGCGGATTACGTCCTCGAGCCGCCGCCGGGCGTGGTTCGCATCGCCGCGTTCGGCGACTCCTACACCCACTGCGACGGCGTGACGAACGCGGAGACGTGGGAGGCGCGGATGGAGGCCGCCCGACCCGGCATCGAGGTGCTGAATTTCGGCGTGTTCGCCTACGGGATCGACCAGGCCTATCTGCGATTCCAGGAGGAAGGCGCGCGGTTCCGGCCGGATATCGTGCTGATCGGCTACATGCCGGAGAACATCTGCCGAAGCGTGAACACGTTTCGGCCGTTCTACACGCCCCACGGCCCGCCGTATCCGAAGCCGCGCTTCACGCTCGACGACGGCGCACTGCATCTCGTGCCGCAGCCGTACCCCGACGCCTCCGGGTATGCGGAGCTGCTGGACGATCCCGTCCGCGCATTGCGTCGTCTTGGCCGACACGACTTCTACTACCAGATCGGCTGCGTGTCGGGGCCGTTCGACTGGTCGCCGACGGTGCGTGCGGTCAAGCTGATCCGCGCGGGATGGCATACCCGCCGGCTGGGCCCCTTCATGGCCGACGGAACCTACAACACGGCATCCGAGGCGTACCGGGTGACCTTGGCGCTGATCGAGGCCTTCGCGCGCGACGTGCGGGAGGCCGGAGCCGAGCCGGTCGTGACGATCCTGCCGAGCCGCGACGATCTGTACCGACTCCGCGCCGGAGCCCCGCCCATGTACGCACCCCTGCTCGACGACCTCGATGCGCGCGACTTGCCTGCCATCAACCTGCTCGACGCGTTCGACGGGACCGACGATCTCGACGCGCTCTTCCTCGACCACAACCACTACACCCCGCGGGCCAACGCCGTCGTGGCCGATGCGATCCTGCATGGGCTGGAGGGGTTGGGGTTGCTCAGGCGCGGGGCCGCGCCTCGGTGACAAGCGCCCGCCGCCGCACCGGCTTCTCCATGAACCTTCGGGTCCGTAGCGACGGGCGCGATGGCCTGTACGCGAGGAAATGCGAGGACCTGTCTGATGGTGTTGCGCTGCGCGATCGCTTGACTTGGCGTGACTCGTCGATTAGGGTCTTCTGTGGACAGAGAAGCCAACGGTGAGAACGGTCTGCGGCTGTGGATACTCTTTCCAAGGAGATGAGAAGCGAGCGCATGGCCAGGATCCGGTGCAAGGACTCAGGCCCGGAGTTGCGGCTGCGTCGACTGGTGCATGCAATGGGCTTCCGCTATCGCCTCCACGTGAGGTCACTTCCTGGAACCCCGGATCTGGTGTTTCCTTCAAGGAAGGCCGTCGTTTTCATGCATGGCTGTTTCTGGCACAGGCATGCAGACTGCGCGCTCGCCCGGTTGCCCAAGTCGAAGCTTGACTTCTGGAAGACCAAACTGGACGCCAATAGAGTACGTGATGAGAACCAGTACAGGAGACTAGTGGACCTTGGGTGGCGTGTCCTCGTGATCTGGGAATGTGAGATGAAGGACGAGGCGCAGGTCGCGCGGCGAGTCAGGGGGTTTCTGGCCGACAACAGGGAGACAGGACGCGATGAGGTCGGTTGAGCTGTTCGCGGGAGCAGGTGGGCTGGCGATGGGAGTCTCCCTTGCTGGTTTTGAGTCATCAGCGGTCGTCGAGCGGGATCGCTGGGCGTGCGATACCATCAGGGAGAACCAGAGACGCGGCTATCCCTTGGTACAGGGCTGGCCCCTCTGGGAAGGAGACGTCCGCCACTTCGAGTGGGCGTCAGTTTCGGAGGGCGTGGATCTGTTGGCGGCAGGCCCTCCTTGTCAGCCGTTCTCCATGGCTGGCAAGCACAGGGCGTTCAGTGACAAGCGTGACATGTTCCCCGCTACGGTTGAGGTTATACGGATTCTGCGCCCGAAGTCCTTCATCATCGAGAACGTAAAGGGCCTCACTCGATCAAGCTTCGCGAACTACTACCAGTATATCCTGCTCCAGTTGGAGTTCCCCGAGGTGTTGCGTGCGCCGAACGAGAACTGGGAGGACCATCTGAAGCGGTTGCAGGAGGAGAAGACATCCGGGGCGCTTCATCACCTGGGCCTGACCTACAACGTGGCGCCGACTCTGGTGAACGCGGCTGACTACGGGGTGCCTCAGCGTAGGGAACGCGTATTCATCGTTGGCTTCCGATCTGACTTGGGCGTTGAATGGTCGTTCCCGAAGGCATCCCACAGCATGGATGCGCTCCTCTACTCGCAGTGGGTGTCCGGGGACTACTGGGAGCGGCACGGGATACCCAGGAACGGTCGGCCTGTGGCGCCCCCTGCGGTTGGGGGTAGAGTCCGACAGCTCGCATCCAGCCTCTTCGCTCCCGACGAGAAGCCCTGGCGAACGGTTCGAGATGCGCTCTCTGACGTGCCAGACCCGCGGGCACGCGAGGCTCGGAGCTTCACGAACCATGTCTTCCAGCGTGGCGCGAGGACGTATCCCGGGCACACAGGCAGTCCCCTCGACCTGCCAGCCAAGACACTGAAGGCGGGAGACCATGGCGTACCGGGTGGAGAGAACATGCTGGTGTGCGACGACGGGACGGTTCGGTACTTCACCGTGCGCGAATCAGCTCGGATCCAGACGTTTCCTGATGGCTTCGTCTTCCACGGGTCATGGACGGAGACCATGCGGCAACTGGGTAACGCAGTACCCGTGGCGTTGGCTCGGAGGGTTGCTTCGTCGGTTGTCGAGTGTCTCGCCGAATCGCAGATGCGTCATCTATCAGGTCTTCGGGCAAGGAGACTTGCATGACGCCTGGCGAGATCATTCCGTTCGATCCCCTTGCCAAGCGTCATCTCGCGGAGAGCGTGGCGCAGGCGATGCTCGCGCTACCCGTGGTTGCCATGGCCGAACTGACGGACTTCGAGGGCGCCGGTGTGTACGCCATCTACTACTCTGGGGCGTTCGCGGCATATGAAGCACTGGTTGCTCTGAACCAGCGTGGGGACTTCCGTGCCCCAATCTACGTTGGGAAGGCTGTTCCCAAAGGCGCGCGCAGAGGAGGCGACCTCTCGGCCACTCCCGGTCGCGTCCTGTTCAACCGGCTGATTCAGCACAGGCGGAGCATCGAGGAAGCAACGAACCTGGACATCGCCGATTTCCACTGCCGCTACCTGGTCGTTGACGATATCTGGATCCCGCTCGGCGAGTCGCTTCTCATCGCTAGGTTCGACCCGATCTGGAACAAGCTGATCGATGGGTTTGGCAACCACGATCCCGGCAAGGGGCGCCATGCGGGCCTTCGCCCAAGGTGGGATGTTCTGCATCCAGGTCGTCCGTGGGCCGAAAAGTGTCGTCCGCGTCAGGAGTCGGCAGAGCAGATTGCCCGCGAAGTGCAGGAATACCTGCGCAACAACCCGCCTCCTGGCGGCTCGTCCGTGGTAACACCATAGAGGGATCGAGCATGCACGCCTGTCGGCCGAGAAGGCAGCCCCCACTAACCGAGGCGCCCTGACTCCGGGAGTGTTGCTGGGGCGGTCTCGGCGTTGCGGCTCAAGCCATGACGCCCGCCGCTGCACCGGCCGGTTCAGTCCTCCGCGTCGAGCGTCTCCCGCACCTTCCTGCAGAGCTCCTCAGCGTTGAAGGGCTTCCCGATGAAATGCGTCCTTTGGTCGAGGACGCCGCGGTTGGCGATGGCGTCCGCGCTATAGCCGGACATGAACAGGGTCTTGACCGTCGGTCGCGCCGCGCGGATTCGGTCGTGCAGGTCTTTGCCGTTCATGTCCGGCATCACCACGTCCGTGAGCAGCAGATGGATGTCCCCCGGATGGCGCTCGCACAAGGCGATCGCCTCCTTGGGACCGGCGGCGTCGAGCACTGCGTAGCCGCTGCGCTTGAGGATGCGCCGCGTGAGCGTGCGCACCATGGGGTCGTCCTCGACGAGCAGGATGGTCTCGTCGCCGTGATGCGCCTCGGAGAGATGGCGGACCTCCCGCGAGGGCGTCGCGTCGCCGTGGTGTCTCGGCAGATGCACCCGAAAGGTCGTGCCCTGGCCCAGTTCGCTATGCACGTCGATCAGGCCCTTGTTCTGTTTGACAATGCCGTACACCGTGGCAAGGCCGAGCCCGGTGCCCGCGCCGGGGGCCTTGGTGGTGAAGAACGGTTCGAATATGTGCTCGATGGTCTCGGCGTCCATGCCGCAGCCGCTGTCGCTGACAGTGAGCCTGACGTAGTCGCCGGGACGAAAGTCCGGATCCAGCCGGTCCTCGCTCCTTGGCGAAGGCTCGTCCAGATGGACATTCGCCGTCTCGATAGTCAGCCGACCGCCGTCGGGCATGACGTCGCGCGCGTTCACCGCAAGGTTGGCCAAGATCTGATCCGCCTGCGACGGGTCCAGATGAACGGCCCACAGGTCGGCGGCCAGATCGAACCGCATATCGACGTCCTCGCCGATCAGGGGCTGCAGCAGTCCCTTCATCTCCCGCACCTGCGCGTTCAGGTCCATGGAGACGGGCGCGATGGTCTGCTGACGCGAAAACGCGAGGAGCTGGCGGGTGAGGTCGGCGCTGCGATCGGCTGCGGACCGGATCTGCTCGATATCTCTGTACAGGGGGTCCGACGGCTTCAGGTCAAGCATCAACGCCTCCGTGTATCCGAGGATCACACTGAGCATGTTGTTGAAGTCATGGGCGATGCCGCCCGCCAACCGGTCCACGGCCTCGATCTTCTGCGACTGCAGGTACTGCGCTTCCAGGACGCGCTGGGCCGTGATGTCCTCCTGAACGGCCAGTAGATGCGTGGTAGTCCCGGCATCGTCTCGGATGGGCGACACGGTCGCCCGCAGCCAGTGGACCTCGCCATCCTCGCGGGGCGCTCGCACCTCCTCCTGCCAGTACCCGCGCGCTTCGATGGCTTTCGCGATCTGGTCACGCCGGTCGGCGCCCTTCGCAACAGAAAGCACCTCCCAGGGATCCCTTGTGCGGGCTTCTTCGAGCGACCATCCCGTCATCTCGGTGAACAGCGGGTTGACGTATTCGACGCTCCCCGCGCTGGTCGCGATCACCATCGCCACGGTACTCTGCTCGACGGCGGCGGTGTGTATGCGCAGCCGCTCCTCCGTCTCCTTGCGCATCGCGATCTCGTCGCGCAGGGCCTGGTTGGTCCTCTCGAGTTGGGCCATCTTGGCCTCCAGCTTTCCGAAGAGCACCGCATTGTAGTCTTTGAGCAGGACGTCATCGCCTGTCCCTGGGCGGCTTTCGGCCGCAGGCGTCCCGGACGTGTGCGGCGCCAACAGCTCCTGAATTCGCCGCATCAGCGCATCCGGCTCCTCCGGTTTGACGACGAAGGCGTCCGCTCCCAGGTCGAGCGCTAGCCGTTCGTCTTTCGGCGCGATGTAGGTGGCGGTGTACACGAGGAAGGGGATCCGCTGGAGCTCCTCGTCGGCCCTCCAGAGACGCAGGAGCGTGTAACCGTCCATCACCGGCATGAGCAGGTCGGAGATGACGAGGTCCGGGGCCGCGTCACGGGCGATGGCCAGCGCTTCCTCACCGTGCCGCGCCAGCTTCACCGCGTAGCCGGCACCCTGAAGCAGCGCGCTCAGCAGGTAGCGGTTCGGTTCATTGTCGTCAACAACCAGAATCGTCTTCATGGCGCTTCCCCGGCGTCCGGCGAGCCGTCGAGGAGGTACTGTGTGGCCTCCGCGACGAAGGTCTCCGGGTCGATCGGCTTCTCGATGTACCCCACGCATCCGGCTGACAGCACGCGCTCTCGGTCGCCGGCCATCGCGTAGGAGGTTACCGCGACGACCGGAATCTCCGCCAGCGCGGGGTCCCGCTTCAGTTCGGCGACGACCTCGTACCCGCTCATCACGGGGAGCTGGATATCCAGCAGGATCAGGTCCGGCATGACGCGCGCCGCGAGTTCGATGCCTTCGCGTCCGTCTCGGGCTGCGACGACGTCGTACGCCGCCTTGGACAGCAGGAAGTTGACCAGGTAGAGGTTCTGCTCGTTGTCCTCGATGACAAGGATCGTCCGCTTCACCGCTCGTCTCCCGCCTCCGTCAGCGGCAACGTGAAGGCGAACACGCTGCCGGCTCCGAACTCGCTCTCGACGGAGATCTCCCCGCCGAGCGCCTCCGTGAGCTTCTTACATATGGACAGGCCCAGCCCCGTTCCTTCATGCGCGCGAGTGAGCCCGGAGTCGATCTGGGAGAACGTCTGAAACAACTTCTGCATGTCCTCGGGGCGAATCCCGATGCCCGTATCGTTGACGCGCGTGACGAGGCGTCCGCCGCTGATCCCGCATGTGACGCGGACGCCGCCCTCGTCGGTGAACTTGATCGCGTTGTTCACCAGGTTGATGAGGATCTGTTCGAACCGGCGCCGGTCGCTCGTAAGCATGCCCAGGTCCGACGCCACGTCTGTCGTGAGGGTCAGGCCCTTTCGTTCCGCCAGGGGCTTGGCGAGGCTGACGACGCCTTCGACGGACGCGACGACCGGGAATGGGCTGCGTTCGATCTCGAGCTGTCCGGCCTCAATGCGCGACAGGTCGAGTACGTCGTTCACCAGGGCGAGCAGATGCCGGGCGCTGTCCTGCACCATCCTGAGCTGCTTGTCTTGCTCCGGGTTCAAGGGTCCGGCCAGACCCTGGAGGAGGATGCCCGTGAACCCGATGATCGAGTTGAGCGGCGTGCGCAACTCGTGCGACATCGCGGCCAGGAATGCGGACTTGAGCTGATCCGCGGACTCGGCCCGCTCCTTGGCCTGGGCCAGTTCGGCGGTTCGCCTGCGCACGCGGTCTTCCAGCTCAGCGTTCAGTTCGCGGAGCTTCTCCTCGGCGCGTACACGGTCTGTGATGTCTGTGAGCGTCACAAACGCGCGCGACCAAGTGTCTTCATGCCCGGGCACGATGGCCGCCAAGATGCGCACGTGCACGGGGCGTCCGTCGGCTTTGCGGACAACCGCTTCCGATTCAAGGATCGTGTCGCTGTGGGCGAGCCAGGTCACCTCGTCGAGGATGGGTGCGTTGGACTCGTCGCCGAGGATGCGGCCCAAGTCGGCGTAGAGGTCCGTGCGCCGTTCATAGCCCAAGAGGTCCAGCGTCGCCCGGTTGACGTCCAGTGCTCTGGCGGCGCGCACGCACTCCCGTAAGGCTTCGGGATGGGTGCGGAAATGGGCGCGGAGGTCCGTGACCCCTTCGGCCCGCAGTGCGTCGAGATACGCCTTCACACCCGAGAAGTCCGCTTCCCATAGCGATGTCGGACAGTCTTCGAACAGCCCGCGATAGCGCGCCTCACTCACCCGAAGCTCATCGAGGACCGCGGTGCGGCTGTTCAGGAGTCGATGGACAAGCCAATAGGCCAGGCCCGCCGTCAGCAGAACGTAGAACCATCCCTTGGCAAGCTGGATCACTGTCTGCGTCGGCGGCGAGATCGGCAGAAGCGCCACGAGATTGTCTGAGAGCGCGATCCACAGCGCGCCCAGGACGAGGTAGATCGACGCGGTGCGGAGAGCGGCTCGATGGTCTTGGATCCAGGCTGAGCCGAATGGTCGTGTGCGCACCATCTTCTCCATCTCCGCGGACGGGTGGGAACCCAACGCCTCACGCAGAATCGGCGCGGGGAGGCTCGCGCCGACTTCCTCGCGTCGGAGATACGATACCGCATCTCCTCCACGGAACTGAAGAGAGGACAGGGCCGCTCACGTCGGGTGTACGCGGACGGCGTTGCACGACGTACATGCCTTTCGCGTAGCCCACAATAACCGGGACTGCCGCGGCCTTGTTCGGCGGGTCGGCGAAGCGGCAGGCGGGACGCGCCGTCGGCGGCTTGCGAAGCGGGCGCGATCGATGCGAAGCTGTCGCGGCGACGTGCGGGGGCGCGCGCGGAAGGACGCTTCGTAACGGAGGAGGGAGGCCTGTATGAACGCGCGGCAGCGCTTGATGGCTACGCTCGAAGGCAAGCCGGTGGATAGACCGGCGGTCAGCTTCTACGAGATCGGCGGTTTCCTGGTGGACCCGGCCGACCCGGACCCTTACAACATCTACAATGCGCCGTCCTGGCAGCCGTTGCTGCGGTTGGCCGAGGAGCAGACGGACGTGATCCGCATGGGAGGTATCCACGGGCTTCCGGGCATGAGCCGGCCGGGCGAGGATCTGTTCTCGCAGGAGACCTGGACGGAGGGCGACTCGCGGTTCACGCGCACCTCCGTCGACGTCGCGGGGCGCACGCTGACCCAGCTCGTCCGCCGCGATCGCGGAATCGACACCATCTGGACGGTGGAGCATCTGCTGAAGGACGCCGCCGACCTGCGGGCGTTCCTGGAGCTGCCAGACGCGTTCTTCGACCGGCCCGAACCGGACATCGCGCGGCTGGAGCGGCTGGACGAAGCGATCGGCGACCGGGGGATCGTCATGGTCGACACGGCCGACCCGATCGGCGAGGCGGCGGCGCTGTTCGACCTGGGTACGTACATTCTGGCGGCCGCGCTGGAACCGAAGCTGTTTCATCGGCTGCTCGAACGGTACGCGGCGCCTATCCACCGGTGCACGGAACATGTCGCGTCGGCCTTCCCCGGACACCTGTGGCGCATCTGCGGTCCGGAGTACGCCACGGAGCCGTACCTGCCGCCCGCGTTGTTCGACGAGTACGTCGTTCGGTACACCGAGCCGATGGTTCGCGCCATCCAGCGCCACGGCGGCTATGCGCGAATCCACTGCCACGGCCGCATCAAGAGCGCGCTGCCGATGATCGCGGGGATGGGCGCGGACGGCATCGACCCGATCGAGCCTCCGCCGCAGGGAGATGTCCGCCTCGCCGACGTGCGCCGCGAGTACGGCCGCGATCTGGTCCTGTTCGGCAACATCGAGGTATCCGACATCGAGAACTTGGAGCCGGCCGCGTTTCGCAAGGTCGCGGAACAGGCGGTGCGCGAGGGAACGGAGGGGGAGGGCCGCGGCTTCGTGTTGATGCCCACCGCATGCCCGTACGGTCGCGAGATCAGCGCGAGGACGCTCGCCAATTACGAGACCCTCGTCGACGTCGTCTCCCAGGCATAGGCGCGGCGTCGCCGGTCGGCCCGGGATCGTCTCGATCCGCACGAGGGCCATCATGTATCGTGCGCTCCAGCGGAGGATCGGGCCGCTGTTGAGCCCATCTCGCCACACGATTGAGAGGACGCTATGGCACAGGAGTTGCGTTTCCGGCAGGTTCACCTGGACTTCCACACCAGCGAGCACATTATGGGGATCGGCGCTGCGTTCGACCCGGACGCGTTCGCCGAGACGCTGGTCCGCGCGCACGTCAATTCGATCACCTGCTTTGCGCGCTGCCACCACGGTTGGATGTACTATCTGTCCGAGGCGTTTGCCGACCGGCGGCATCCGCACCTGCGCCGCGACCTGCTTCGCGAACAGATCGAGGCGTGTCACAAGCGCGGCATCCGTGTGCCGATCTACACCACCGTACAGTGGGACCATCAGACCGCCGAGCTGCACCCGGAATGGCTGTGCGTGGGAGAGGACGGGCGCATCAGCGGCACGCCGCCCTATGAGCCGGGGTTCTACCGCACGCTGTGCTTGAACACGCCCTACGTGGACTTCCTCCGGACGCACGTGGACGAATTGCTGGCGACGCTGCCCGTCGACGGGCTCTTCTTCGACATCGTGCAGCCGCAGGACTGCTCCTGCGCGAAGTGTCGCGCGGACATGCGCGCGGCGGGCATCGACCCGAGCGACGGCCCGGCCAGACGGCTGTTCGGGTTGCGCGTGATGAACCGGTTCAAGCAAGAGATGACGCGGTTCGTACGCGAGCGAAACGCGGACTGTACGGTGTTCTACAACGCGGGGCACGTCGGGCCGCGGCACCGGCCGGTCGCGGATGCCTATACGCATTTCGAACTGGAATCGTTGCCCAGCGGCGGCTGGGGGTACCTGCACTTCCCCATGACGTCGCGCTACGCCCGTACGCTCGGTCTCGAGTGCCTCGGCATGACCGGGAAGTTCCATACGTCGTGGGGCGATTTCCAGTCGTTCAAGAACGAGGCCGCGCTCGCGTATGAGTGCTTCCTCATGCTTGCGCTGAACGCGAAGTGCAGCGTGGGCGACCAGCTTCCGCCGGACGGCCGCATCTGTCCCCACACCTACGACCTGATCGGCGGCGTCTATAGCGAGGTCGAGCGGCGTGAGCCCTGGTGCGTCGGCGCGCGGCCGGTGACCGAGGTCGCCGTCATGAACCCCGAAGCGTTCCAGGGCGGCCAGGCCTTCGCTCAGCCCGAAGCAGGCCGGGGCGTCACGCGCATCCTGCAGGAGGGGCGGCATCAGTTCGACTTGGTCGATCCCGAGACGGATCTGTCGGGCTACCGCGTGCTGGTCCTGCCTGACGAGATCCCGGTGGACAGCGGCCTCGCGATGCGCATAGACGACTTCGTCGAGGCGGGCGGGTCCGTTTTGGCGTCGTACCACTCAGGTCTGGCGCCCGACCGCGCCCGGTTCGCGCTGGACGGCTTCGGCCTCGAGGCGGTGGGCGAGGCGCCGTACGCGCCCGATTTCATCGTGCCGGGCGGTGCGCTCCAGACGGGGCTGCGTCCCACGGAGTACGTCATGTACCTGCAGGGGATGGAGGTGCGCGCGGCCGACGATGCGGAGATCCTGGCCCAGGTCGCGGTTCCGTACTTCAACCGTACGCACGCGCATTTCTGCTCGCACCGCCACACGCCCTCCTCGGGACGCACGCAGTATCCGGGCGTGGTGCGCAAAGGGCCGATGATCTACTTCGCGCATCCGGTGTTCACGACCTACCAGCGGTTCGCGCCGCTCTGGTGCAAGCGGCTTGTGCTGAACGCGCTGGATCTGCTGTTGCCGGACCCGCTCGTGCGGGTTGAGGGTCCGAGCGCGCTCATCGCGACGCTCAACGCGCAAGTCGACGCCGACCGTTGGGTGCTGCATCTGCTGTACTACGTGCCGGAGCGCCGGGGAACGGGGTTTGATACGATCGAGGATGTGACGCCGCTGGACGATGTGGCCGTGACGTTGCGGGTGGATCGTCCCGTGCGCGGGGTGCGCCTGGCGCCGCAGTCCGAAGCCCTGCCGTACAAGACCGACAAGGGCCGGCTCTCGTTCCGCGTTCCCCGCGTGTTGGGCCATCAGATGGCCGAAATCCAGTTCGGCTAGGGAGCGGCGGACGCGGGACCCTGCGGACCGCTCTACCGGTCGGTCTTGCGGCGGTCGACGAACATCACGCTGCCGCCGTTCGGCTTGGCCATCTGCCGGGTCTGGGCGAGCACCTCGAACATCTTCTTCGCGCTTTTGATCGCGCGGAACTGGGTGTGGGCGACGCCGATTGACAGCGCCATGATGGGCTGCTTCGACTCGACGCCGCGGCGATCGGTGGCCAGGATGTAGCCGTTCGCCTGTTCCTGCACGGAGTAGAGCTGCCGGACGAGCTCGTCAAAGAGCTTCATGAGCATCGAGCAGTAGCGCTCGTAGTCCTCGATGTTCAGCAGAACGACGAAGTGCTCGCCGCCCAAGTGCGCGGTGCAGCTCTCGTAGATACCCAAGTTGCGGGCGGTCTGTCGGAGCAGCTTGGCCATGAACCGCAAGGCGCGACGCTGCCCTTCCTGGCCGTACACGCTGCAGTACGGCTTGAACCCGACCATGTCGATGTAGCAGGCGCCGACGGCCATGCCCCGGGCGAGCCGGTGGTTGATCTCGCGCTTAATGGCCTCCGTGCCTGGCAGATCGGTGATGGGATTGCGCTTCTTGACGGACTCGAGCAGCGTCTCGATGCCGGAGAGTTTCTCGATCAGGTGCTCGAGTCGGAACGGCTTGGCGAGGTAGTCATCGGCGCCCTGTTCCATTCCGTGCATGATCTCCGGCTCTTCGCCGAGCGCGGTCAGGATGAGTACGCCCGCCCCGTAGAGCTCGGGGTCCTTGCGGATGCGCCGGCAGATCTGGTATCCCGTGACGCCCGGCAGCATGATATCGAGGATGAGAATATCGGGGTGAACCTGCTTGGCCATCTCGAAGGCCCCGTCCCCGGTGTGGATGGTGAACACCTCGTGCCCGTCGGCGCCGAGCTTCGTTCGCACCATCTCCGCCAGATCTACGTCATCATCCACCACCAATATCTTGCTCATCCGCTGGATCCCTCTGCTATGACTGCTTTCGCGGGCGCCCCCGACCAAATGCGTCCTCCGCCTTCCGTCGGGACCGCACACCCAGTGGGGATACTACCACATGGATGCACGATCCCGCCAAAGTGTACGAACAGGCAACTTTGCCGCGCGACCTCGCGTCTCGGGGGCGAGCCATCCGGCTCAGGCGGTCTGATCGCGCGCGGCGGGCTACTCGGCGGCCGTGTCATCGGCGACGGTGCGAACCGCCGTGCCGTAGACGAGAAGCTCCGCGGCGCCTTGCATCATGTTCGCCGTGCCGAAGCGAACGTCGACGATAGCGTCGGCGCCAAGTCGCTCCGCCTCGACGACCATGCGGTCGAGGGATTGCTCGCGGGCTTCCGCGATCATCTTGGTGTACTCGTCGATCTCGCCGCCCACGATGTTGCGGAAAACGGCCTGCAGATCCTTGCCGATGTGACGGGCGCGGATGGTATTGCCGCGGACGAGCCCGAGGGTCTCCGCGATCCGTCTGCCGGCGATCCGGGATGAGGTGACGACGATCATCGCTGTACCTCGCGACTGTAGCGGTCACGGCGTGCGACGTGGAGGCGCTGCCGCAGGATCGACACGAAAAGCACCGCCAGACCGACGACCGGCGCGGCGATCAACAGCTTGGTAAGGGCGTCCGTGAAGGGGTCCACCACGAAGCAGTACGCGCCGATCCCGATCCACACGATGAGGCCGAAGAGGATCAGCCCCCAGCCGACGCCGCGTTCAGCGCGGTTGTAGACCCCCTGCATGAACTGGTCCCAGTCCTCCTCGGGCGGGTCCTCGCACCGGACCCGCTCAGCGGCTTCCACTGTGAGCTTCATCTGCTCGTACTCCTCTCGCAGCGCCGGGTCGCGCTGCAACTCCTCCTCGAACCGGACCCGTTCTTCGGGACTCAGCTCGTCGTCGAGATAGCCGGAGATGCGGTCTCTCATATCGTCGTGGTTGTTCGGCATGACGTCACCTGCTCGCATTGCGGCGGGGGATCCGCGCGGCCGCGCCCGTCCGTCCCGTCAGTCAGGAGCGGCTCAAGGCGGGAACGGAGGGCGCGACGCGCAGCGTGGAGTCGCGACATGACGGTGCCTTGCGGAATGCGCAGGCACGCCGCGATCTCCGCGTAGGAGAGCTCCTGGAAATGGCGCAGCGCGATGATCTCACGGTGTTCCGGGCCGAGGGCGGCCAGGGCTTGGGTGAAGGCGGCGCTCAGTTCGGTCCGGCCGGCTCGGATATCCGGGTCGCCGCCGCGTTCGGCGAAATCGCGCCCATTCTCCACAAGGGCGTCCAGCGAGATCTCGCCGCGTCGGCGACGCTTGCGGAGGTGGTTCAGGCAGAGGTTCCGGAGGATCCGATGGAGCCAGGGGTAGAACTCAGCGCCGGCGTGGAACCGCGCCATGGCCCGGTAGGCCCGCGCGAAAGCCTCCTGCGCAAGATCCATCGCATCGTCGCGATTGCCCACGAAGGAGTAGGCGACGCCGTAGGCGCGTCGCTGGTATACGCGTACGAGGATCTCGAACGCACGCGGGTCGCCCGCTTTGGCCGCCGCGGCAACCGTTGTCAGATCTAGGGTCGTGGTGTCCATAGCGCTGCCCCATACTACCCCCGACCGACAGGATTATTCGATCCGAAGCGGGGAGCGCGGGGAGCGCTGGGAGAGAGGGGGGCGGCGCGACGGCCTAGCTGTCTTCGGTGAGCACCTCGATGACCTCGTCGGTCACGTCGACGGCGTCGATCGCGGGATCCAGGCTGCCCAGATACCCGATGCTGGCCACGAGGTCGTATTCCGCGTCCTTGGCGTACGCCGTGACGGCGCGCAGCGACCGCTGGCTGGCCTTCTCCATCAAGATCCAGTATTCGCCCGTTCCCCGCTTGATATCGCGCTTCTTGATGCGCTGATACTCGGGAGCCTCCTGGGTCACCGCGCTCATGTCGACCTCGCAAGGCGCCTCGAACGCGTTGACGTTGCCCACGTAGACCTTCTTCGCGTCTTGCTGGTCCTTTGGAATGGCGTAGCTGGATGCAAGCGGGGCGAACGCGGCGCTGAGCGCGCTCAGCGACGCGGCGAAAACAAATACTATTCGTATGCTCGTACGCATGGCGTCCCTTGTCCGACGATGCCCGATGAGCACATACGGTGTACTCGCGGCCATGGACGTCCTGGTCGGTCGCATCTGCTGATCCTACCCGTCCCAACCCGGTTCATTACGGGCAAAACCAATCAGATCGTACCGTGTCTCGTCGGGGATTGCAACCGGTGGGAGCCGCAAGGGCGAGACCGACTACCTATTGTGGTCGGTGTGGCGTAATGCGGTGCGCATACATAGGTAGACATATGTATTGCAAAATAGGGCTGGGTGTGCTACACTTGCACCGTACTACTCGACAGGGCACGCTCTCATGGACAGACCATCGCAGCACATCCATACCGCCAGGCAGATGAAGGACTGGGACGGCCTCACCGGGTTGCCCGGCTACCCCGCGTTCATGCGCGATCTCGACCGCTGGACCGCCGCCGAGGAGACGGTCGCGATCGGGCTTGTCGACCTGGACATGTTCGGCAAGCTGAACGAGGCCTACGGCGACGCGGCGGGCGACGCCGTGTTGCGGCTGCTTGCAGAGTCGTTGCGCGAAGCGGTCGCGGGACAGGGCGCGATCTACCGCTACGGCGGCGACGCGTTCGGCGTGTTGTTCCGCGGCGGAGAGAAGGAGCAGGCGTTCCTCACGTTGGAGGCCGCCCGGAGCGCGTTCTCGGGAAAGCGGGTTGTGACCGTGCAGGGCGAGTCGCTAGAATTGGCGGTCGCCGTCTCGGTCGGCGTCGCGTGCATTCCCGACGACGGCGTCGACCCGACCGAAGCGGTGCGCAAGGCCAACGAGGCGCTGTACCGCGCGAAGTCGAGCGGACGCAACAAGGCGGCGCTGGCGCGCGAGGAAAAGATGGTGACCAAGACGAGCCACTACTCGCAGGGCCAGCTCCAGGGCTTGTCGCGCTTGGCCAAGCGCATGGGGGTGGGGGAGGCCATGCTGTTGCGCGAGGCGCTGGACGATCTACTGCGCAAGTACAACGCGTGAGCGTTGCGACGTCGGCGCGCCCGGGACGGGCGGCGTCGGCCAAGTATAGACATGCAAGACGTACGGCCGCGGGGCCTGAGGTAAGCGAACGATGCCGAAGAACATCTACGAGAAGATCTGGGACAGCCACGTGGTTCATGAGGAGCCGGGCCAGTCGCCCATCCTCTATATCGACCGCCACTACGTGCACGAAGTGACGTCGCCGCAGGCGTTCGAGGGGCTTCGGCTGGCCGGGCGCCAGGTGCGCCGCCCTGAGCTGACGTTCGCCACGATGGACCACAATATCCCGACGACGC
Organism: Candidatus Hydrogenedentes bacterium UBA6118; assembly: GCA_002422525.1. GTDB lineage: Bacteria > Hydrogenedentota > Hydrogenedentia > Hydrogenedentales > SLHB01 > UBA6118. Next base: position 21,977 of record DIWA01000054.1, on the reverse strand, counting down.
AGCGCGGGGCGCCGATCGCGGATGCGCTCTCGCGGGCCCAGGTCGACACGCTCAAGCGGAACTGCGAGGAGTTCGGGATCGCCTGCTTCGACATGGCGGATCGCCGCAACGGCATCGTGCACGTGATCGGACCGGAGCTGGGGCTGACCCTGCCGGGCATGACGATCGTGTGCGGCGACTCGCACACCGCGACGCACGGCGCGTTCGGCGCGCTCGCCTTCGGCATCGGCACCAGCGAGGTCGAGCACGTGCTCGCGACGCAGACGCTCCTGCAGTCGAAGAGCAAGACGATGGAAGTGCGGGTGAACGGCGTGCTGCCGAACGGGATCACGCCGAAAGACGTTATCCTGGCCATCATCGGACGGCTCGGCGCCGCGGGCGGCACGGGCTACGTGATCGAGTACACGGGCGACGTGATGCGCGCGATGTCGATGGAAGGGCGGATGACCGTCTGCAATATGTCCATCGAAGCGGGCGCCCGCGCCGGCCTGGTGTCGCCTGACGACACGACATTCGCCTATCTGGAAGGTCGCGAGTACCTGCCGAAGGACCGGTCGTTCGATGAACTGGTCGCCGAGTGGCGGCCGTGGGCCTCCGATCCCGGCTGCACCTACGATAAGGTCGTGGAGATCGATGCCGCGCAGATCGAGCCCCAGGTGACGTGGGGCACCTCGCCCGGCATGGTGGCGGGCGTGACGGGCCGCGTCCCTACAGTCTCGGAGATCGACGACCCCGACGCCCGGGCCGCCGCGCAGAAGGCCTACGTCTATATGGACATCGAAGGCGGCGTGCCGATCCGCGAGATCCGCATCAACAAGGCGTTCCTCGGGTCGTGCACCAACGGCCGGTTGGACGACCTGCGCGCCGCCGCGAAAGTGGTCAAGGGCTACAAGGTGCATCCGGACGTGGAGCAGGCGCTGGTCGTGCCGGGATCGTTCGAGGTGAAGAAGCAGGCCGAGGCCGAAGGGCTGGACAAGATCTTCCTCGAGGCCGGATTCGAGTGGCGCGAGGCCGGGTGCTCGATGTGCCTGGCGATGAACGATGATCGGCTGAACCCGGGAGACCGGTGCGCCTCGACGTCGAACCGGAACTTCGAGGGACGCCAGGGCAAGGGCGGCCGGACGCACCTGGTCAGCCCGGCGATGGCGGTCGCGGCGGCGATTGCCGGTCATTTCGTTGATGTTCGGGAGTGGGAGTACCGCGACTAGGCTCTTGCCGGCTGACGCGCGGAGCGCCCGGCGCGGCTGAACGAGAGGAGGACTGTCCGATGCCCTGCTGTGTGATGGGACTCGTAGCGGTGGGCGTGCCGCGCATCGCGCTGTTGTTCGTGTGGCTGTCCGGCTACGGCGCGCGCGCGTTCGATTCGACGCTCTGGCCCGTGCTCGGGTTCTTCTTCCTGCCCTGCACGACCTGCGCCTACGCCGTGGCCCTGAATGAGACCGGCGGCGTTCAGGGGTGGGGGCTCGCGCTGGTGATAGTCGGCGTACTTCTGGACATATCGAGCACGGGCGGCGCCGCGCAGGGCGGCAGGCGCGCCGCCGGACGCCATGGAACCGGAGCAAACGGCCCGCGCTGACGCACGGCGCCGAAGTGGAGATTACGCATGGAACCGTTGGTGAAGCTTACCGGCATCGTCGCGCCGTTGGATCGGATGAACGTCGACACGGATCAGATCATCCCGAAGCAGTTTCTGAAGCGCATCGGGCGCACGGGGTATGAGGATGCGCTGTTCTACGACTGGCGCTTCGGGCCCGACGGGAAGACGCCCGATCCGGCGTTCGAGCTGAACGCGCCGCGCTACCAGGGCGCGTCGATCCTCCTGGCGCGGGACAACTTCGGCTGCGGATCATCGCGCGAACACGCGCCGTGGGCGCTGCACGACTACGGGTTTCGCGTGCTGCTGGCGCCGTCGTTCGCCGACATCTTTTTCAACAACTGCTTCAACAACGGCATGCTGCCGATCCGGCTGCCGAACGCCGTGATCGACCGGCTGTTCACGGATGTCCGCGCGAACGAGGGCTATACGCTGACGGTGGATCTGCCCGCGCAGACCCTCACGCCCAGCGTCGGCGACGCGATCGCGTTCGATATCGACCCGTTCCTGAAGGAGCGGCTGCTCAACGGCTGGGACCAGATCGGCTTGACGCTGCGCCACGCCGTTCGCATCGACGCCTACGAGCGGCGGCGCGGCATCGCGTAGCGGGTTCCGATAGCGGCTTTCCGGCGAACCGACGCCCCGCGCGCGTTCAGGAGCACATGCCCAAGGGCAAAGGCAGACAGCGGAAGCGCATCCGTAAGCGCGACTGGGACGCCGAGGCGGACCAGGACGCAGCGGTGCGCGAGCCTCGGAAGCTCCGCGGACGAGAGAGCGGCATCGGCGCGCCGGTCTCGCGTCCTTCGGATGATACCGCCCCGACCGCGTTCGACGCCGCCTCGCCGAACGCGGTCGTCGTGTCTCCGTACGGCGTGCTGGCCTTCGTCGAGTCGGACGGCCGACAGCTCCTGTGCCGCGTCGCGGACGAGCTGACCGACGGCAAGACGTCGTTCCTGGCGCCCGGCGATGCGGTCGAGGTCGCGCAGCTCGAGGGCGAGTGGTTCGTGGTCGCGGTCGCGCCGCGGCGGAACAAGCTCGGCCGTCCCTCGCTGGCCGGACGCAGCGAGCGCGTCATCGCCGCCAACATCGACCTGCTCGTGGTGGTCGCGTCCACGACGCGGCCGCGGTTTGTGGCCGGGTTCGTCGATCGGTTCCTGATTGCCGCCGAAGCGAGCGGCGTCGAGGCGATGCTCTGCCTCAACAAGGTCGATCTTGCAGCGCCTCCGGACGCGGCGACGTCGGAGTATCGCCGGCTCGGCGTGGACCTGGTCCTCACGAGCTGCGAGACGGGGGAGGGGCTGGACGCCCTGCGCGCGCGGCTCTCCGGGAAGACGGCGGTCCTGGCGGGACAGAGCGGGGTGGGCAAGTCGTCGCTGCTGAACGCCCTCTCGCCGGAGTTAGACGTCGTCGTGGGCGAGGTGAGCGAGGCCACCGACAAAGGGCGCCATACCACCACGACCTCGCGGCTCTACCGCATCCCGCCCGACATCCGGATCATCGACACCCCGGGCGTGCGCCAGCTTGGCGTATGGGGGGTGTCTCCGGAAGAGCTGGCCTACTACTTCCCCGAGATCGCCCAGTTCGGCGCCGACTGCCGTTTCCGCGATTGCTCCCACACGCACGAGCCGGACTGCGCGGTGCGGGCGCAGGTCGCCGCGGGCGGCATCTCGGAACGCCGCTACCGGTCCTACCTCCATATTCTGCGCGACATCGCCGAGTCCGGCCGTCGCTGATCGCGGCATCGCCCGAAAACGCGCATCCCCCGCGACCGTGGCGGCCGCGGGGGATGACAAGCAGGGAAGCGATCGTCTCTAAGCGGGATCCAACGCCTACGGTGCGACGGTCGGATACGAGATCAGGTCGCTCTCGACGAACGGGTCCGGCTCGACGCCCGCCGACAGCCCGGCGATGCCCCGCTCGGCGTCCATTTCGAGATACGTGACCCGGATGTCGCCGTTGAAGAACAGCTCCACCTGGAACGAGTTCGATGTATCCGGCTTGCCCGCCTCCGGCACGCCGGCGAACGTGAACGCGACCCGGTCGTGGAACTGGCGCCAAGTCACCGCGCCGCCCGCTTCGATGTCGAAATTCGCGAAGAACGCGGAGATCCCCGCCGTCCCGAAGTGATACGGCAGCGTCTGATCGGCGCGCGCGACATCCGCCCCGTCGCCGAAGGCCAGGTAGCCGTCCGAGCCCACATACACCGTGTTGTACGTCTCGCCGTAGAAGCTCACCGTCTTGCCGTCCAGCAGGGGGACGCCCACGGGATCGCTGCCTTCGAGGAAGTACTCCGTGAGGTCCGTGCCGTCGTTCGTGTCGGAGGGGAACGCCGCGACGTCGTGGGCGACCGTCGCCCGGTAGTAGTCTGGCACGTCGGCGACGCTCCACAGGATCGACAGATTGCGGAGATCGTTGTCGTTCTGGTTGAAGTACTCGGTGAAATAGTCGGGGTCGGTGATGACCTTGATGTCGACGTTGCCGCCGTTCGAGACGACCCTGATCGTCCCCTCGTAGAAAGCCGCCTTGCTCTGGTCGATGGTCACCGTCACGGTGACGCGGTCATCCGGCCCGACGCTCTCGCCCGAAGTGGGCGTGCAGTGGATCCAGGTCTCCTTCGGGATCACGGAGAACTCGATCGGCGCCTGCGTGCGGCTCCACACCTCGAAGGTCAACTCCTCTACGCCGTCACGGAAATACAGCTCCGTCCGCGATACGCCTGTCGACGGCGGCGTCAGCGGACAGCCCGACAAGATGACGCCGACAAGCGCGGCGCATGCCATCCAAACCAAGTGTCGTTTCATCCCATTTACCTCCTCCGGCTTTCGCGGCGGTCTCGGGGCGTCCCCGCGCCTTCCTGCGCGATCGCGCCCCCCTTTTGCTACTACTGTTCTAGCCCCCCAGCGCACAGGTTGTCAAGGGTTCGACGGGCGGCGCGCGACCGGCGTGTGGGACCAGCGCCCCCGCCGGTCATTCCCGGCGTGTGGGACCGGCGCCCCCGCCGGTCATTCTGGTCGTGACGCAGTACCGACGATCGAGGTCCGGCGACACGTTCGGTCAGCGCCCGCGCCGGGCAGGGCACGAGGCTCCGGAGACGGAGACGGTGAGCGGCAGGCTGCGGTCGGCTGGACGATGAGCTGTAGTGCGCGAGCGCACCGCACGATAGGTGGCGTGCGAACGACGGCCTGGCTATGCCTTCCGGGCATCTGGCCTCTCTCTTTGCCATCGAGTGCATAAACCCTTGATAAATGTCAGATACTCTACAACATCATCCTCCCCCAATGGTGCCGGCCTGTGTTGCTTTGGTGGAGCATGGGACAGAGCATTCCTCTGCGCCTACCCCCAATCTTCGACCACGGATCGGCGATTCTAAGGTGGAACCTGCCGTCCTGTGCGCCGTGTCATCGAGGTCCGCGAGCCGCGTGCCTCCGAAGCCGTCGCGCCCACGCATAGAGCGAACGCCAGCGCCATCATGGTCTGGACCCCTTTCCCGGCGGCGCGGCCTTGTCGGGGCTGGCCGACGCTTTGATCCCAGCGGCTGGGGGTGTGATATCACTGCGGGGCGCCGGTGTCAACGTCGGAAGCGTTGCGGCGCGGTCGGCGCCCATGCTAGAGTACGGAAAGAGGGCGGAGGGGCGGCGGGATCTGTGTTCGGAACAAATACGACGCGCGGTTCGTTACGGTTACTGCACCCCGTACACCGGGAAGGAGACGCACATATGCCGCATACACGCACCATCACTCGGGCGCCCAAGCGCGCGCAGGCTATGGAGCTGAACTTCTTTGAGCAGGTCCTCGCTACGCTTACCAAGGGGCAGTCCGTGAAGCTCGTGCCCTGACACGCCTCCGGCCCCGATCCGGAACGGGAACGCGAAGGCACATCACCAGAAGGAGTAACGCATGGCCAGTAAGAACATGATCAACGCCCTGAACGAGCAACTGAACGCGGAGATCTCCTCCGCCTATCTGTATCTCTCCATGGCGGCCCACCTCGACGGCAAGAGCCTCGAGGGAATGGCGCACTGGATGAAGATGCAGGCCAAGGAAGAGCTGGCGCACTCCGCGAAGTTCTACGCCTATATCAATGATATCAACGGCAGCGTGAAGCTGGAGGCGATCGCGAAGCCTGACGCCGACTACGGCTCGGTGAAGGGCGTCTTCGAAGCGGTGCTGAAGCACGAGAAGCACGTGACGGATCTGATCCACAAGCTGGTGCAGCTCGCCCGCAACGAGTCGGACTACGCCACCGAGATCTTCCTGCAGTGGTTCGTGAGCGAGCAGGTCGAGGAAGAGGCGAATGTCGGCAAGATCCTCGATGATCTGGAGCTGATCGGCGACAAGCCGCAGGGCCTGTTCATGCTGGATCGGCAGATGGGCGCGCGCCAGGCGCCGGGTTCGCACTAACGCGCTGTCGACAGCCCCTCGGCGGGGCGTCTAACCAGCTTGATCGAGAAGGCCGGTCCGAGCTTAGGGGCTCGGGCCGGCCTTCGCCTGTTCAGGCGCCGTCTGGCCGGGAAGGCTATTCGGCCGATGCAGCCGACGTCTCGACCGCGACCGCGACGGGGGCGGTAGGCGCTGCGGGCGCTTTCGGCAGCGCGCGCATCGTTCCGGAGACGAGGACGACCGCGATGGCGACGACGGCCAACAGCCCCATCCAGAATCGCGCGTTCGCGTGGACCCGCGCCGACCAGTCGTGACGCGAAGTCAGCGCCACGCCCAACGCGAAGACGACCAGCGCCAGGAGGAACTTCACGCCGAACAGCATGTGGTAGATCGGCTGTTCGGTGTGCTCGAACCGGGTAATGAGCAGGTAGTTGTAGAATCCGCTCACCAGGAACAGCAGGATGCAGGTGTGGAAGAGGGGTCCCCACAGTCGCAGCAGGGCGTCCTGCACGGCCGAGCGGTCATCGCCCGTGCTCAGGTCCGCCCGGGTCAGGGCGCGGGGGACCACCAGCCACAGGAACACGCCGCCCCCGACGACGACGGTCGCCGACAGTATATGCAGCCAACGCATCACAAGCGGCAGCAAGGCAATCTCATCCATGGCCAGGGTCCTCCAGTTGAATCGACGGGCCGCCGGTCTGGCGAACGGTGACCGTCAACGGCGTCGTCAGGCTCATCGCGTCTCGGAAACATACCTCGACCAGCGCGTCCGTCCCGTCCGTGCCGAGGTTCCATTCGTTGATGCGGCAGCCTACGGGGCCTTCCGCGTCCACTTCAACTTCCTCGAGTGCGTCCGGCACACGCAGCAGCAAGGTTCGGACTTGGATCGGGCCGTCGAAGCTGAGCTGGAGCCGCTGGCGATAGCGCCCGTTCGGCGCCGATTCCCGGTAGGCCATCCACCCGAAGCACACCGGCGTGACCAGCGGCGCTTCGAGCGCGTGCATGCCGCGCGGCAAGTGCGGGCGGATCCAGAGCTGTCGGTCGGGCACGTTCAACAGGAACCCCTGGAGCGCGTAGAGCACGTGCCACACGGCCGCGGCGGACATGTGGCGGTCGGCGCCCCGTCCCTCCGGACGGTCCTTCTCGATATCCCAGTATAGCGGCTGGTTGAAGGCCCGTCCGTGCCGCACATGGATCGCCTCATAGAGCCGTCGGATGTACGCCATGCCGCGGTCCACGTCGCCATGGAAGATCTCGAGGCAGGCATAGTGCGTCGCATGCAGCGCGGGCCAACTCGCAATCGTGCGGCCTTCGCCGTGCGCGCGGTGGATCGCTTCCAGGGCGCGTCGGATGTGTTCGCGGGGGAACATACAGCCCAGGCCCAGGAAATCCGCGTACCACTGCCCGGCGAGCTGTCCGCCGATGCACTCCGTATGGTCGCGGGCCCTGCCCGGCGCGTCCGGGTCGTCCGACTTGGCGAGAGGGCGGTCCTGCAACAGGTAATGGCCCCGCGTCTCGTCCCAGAGCCGTTGGTCGAAGCTGGCGGCCGCGCGCTCGAACAGGGCGTCGCATTGCGCGGCGGCATCCTCGTGACCGAGCAGGCGCGAGAGCTCCGCGAACGCGCGAACCGCCGCCACCCACAGGCTGCTCGAATAACTGTCCACGCCGTCGAGGAGGAGCCCCTCGTACGTGTTCCGGAACCGTTCGCCCTCGGGCAGGCCGTCGCGGTCCAGGTCCTTCCGCAGCATGTAGCGCAGCACCTCGCGCAGACGGGGGTAGATCTTGCGCAGGTCGGCCAGGCGTCCCGTGAGGTGGTAGTCGCGGTAGACCATCAGGATGAACTTGGCGTTGAGGTCCATCATCTCGCCGCCGGCATCGTCCAAGTCGGGGCGGTCGACGCACAACGCGCCCAAGTAGCGGTAGAGTCGCCCGCGGTCGTTCTTCGGCTCCGATTTCGCGAACTGGTCAAGTTCGTTGTACGCCAGGTGCGGGAAGAACAACAGCGTGCCCAGGCTGCTGTGGAACCGGCGATCCAGCGCGCCCGTGAGCGGCGCCTCCGGCGTCTCGAACATCGCGAACCGGCCCGTCTGCGTCAGGATCGAGTTCGTCGTGAGCACGTGGTTGTTGTTGATCAGCATGACGTTGAACCACCGCGGGAACGAGGATCGCAGGATCCTGCGATGCCAGTCGTCCACCGCCCGCAGGAAGTACTGGCTGTGGCGCAGGGCGCGGAACGCCGCCGCCTTCGCGTCGCCGAACGCCAGGCAGTACCCGTTGCCCTGGTCTCGACCGTTGACCTCGAACCGTGGGCAGAACCACGTCAGCGCGAGGAGCACGGTTCGCCGTCGCCCGGGTTCCAGGTGCACGCCGCAGCACACCGCGCCGTGGCGCCCCTGCCGCGTCGCCGGGTCCAGCCGGTTATCGAGCGCCCCCGTCGAGGCGAACGCCGTCCAGAGCGAGGCGAGTTGGGCGGGGTCCCGCGCGTCGTGCGTCTTGTAGGTCACCTCGACCTGCTCGGACTCCTGCGTCAGGATGCAGTAGTTGCCATGGGCGTTCGTGGGGTAGGTCCCCTTCACGCCGAACTCGAGGCCGATCGGCGTCGGCGGAGGCGGCTCCGGATCTTCCGGCGACCTCCGGGGTTGTCGCGGAGTGAGCACCGTCCGGACGCCGCCTCGGTCGGCCGGGCGCCGCTCCGCCGTGCAGCCGCAGAGGTTCTCCCAGTGCAGCATGACCGATGCGTCCACCGGCTCCTCGCCGGGATTGGTCAGGCCGAACAGGAAGAACACGACCGGCAGCGTCGAGGCGTCGACGTCATAGGGGATCACCGGAGCGAACACGGCCCACGCGACCTGGATCGGGGCGTCCGGATCCTCCAGCACGTAGTCGGATCGCGGATACAATCCGTCCCAGTGCAGTTCGTCCGGGGTTACGCAACACGGATCGACGCCCGCGGCGGCGAAGGGGAGGGCGGTCGTCGTCTGCAGTATCCGGGCCCGGCATTGGCCCGCGCGTTCCGTCCGCACGGCCAGGAAGGTCTCGCCTGCAAACGGGATCCGGTCGCGGACGGTACGGTTGTTGTTGATGGTCAGGTTCCGGAAGGCGCCGTCGGGACCGAACTCGATGCCGCCGCATCCCACGCCTCCGATGGGCGTTCCAGACTTCGAGGCGCCCGGCGGGGCGGCCTCTGCATGCGCGGCGTTCTCAGGCATGGTCACATTCTGCGGCGGGTGATGCGCGGTCGATCGCCCTACAGCTCCTTGAGCATCACAACGGCGTCCTCGTTGCTCTTCGAATAGTACCCTCTACGCAGGCCGACCTGCCGAAAACCTTCGCTCTCATATAACAGGCGCGCGACTCGGTTCGAGGCCCGCACTTCCAGCGTCGCCATGCGGGCGCCCCGCTCGCGAGCGATGTCGAGCAGGAACCGCAGCAGCAGCCGCCCGAACCCCTTGCCGCGGTCCGTCTTGCGCACAGTTACGCTGGTGATATGCGCCTCATCGAGCACGATCCAGAACCCGCCGTAGCCCGCCACCTCGTCGCCGCGCAACATGACATGGAACACCGACAGGCGGCTGCGGAGCTCGTCGCGGAACATGCCCCGGGTCCACGCCTCCGGATACGCCTCGGCCTCGATCGCCATGATCGCGTCGAAGTGCGTCTCCTTGAGCGGCTCGAACCGGATGCGCGGGTCGATGTCCATCAGCCGACTTCCGGACCCGCTGCACCGGCGGCGCGCTCGCGGTTCTGTTCCGCTTGCGACTTGCGCAGGTACACCGGGCTGACCTGGTCCGCGTCGCCGGAGTCGCCGCGTTCGCTTCTTTCCAGCGCTTCCTCCGCCACGGCGCTCGCCCTGGGCGTCCAGAGCGGACCGTCGAGGAACGTCGCATGCGGCGCGTTCTTGCTCAGAGCCTCACGGTACTGCCGCGCCCCGTCGCCGAAGAAGACCGTCGGTCGTTTCGAGTCAAGAAGGGCGCAGAACGCGTCGGGCGGGAGCGCAAGGTCGTCGGTGAGTTTGCGACGCGACATGCCCTCGAACCGGTAGACCGCCCCGAACACCTCCTTCATGCGCGCATCGAGGAGCGGGCAGACGTCCTGGTCGCGGAAAGCGCCGATGCGCGCCATGGCATCCAGCGTGGGCACGCCGATGAGCGGGCGATCCAGCGCCAACGCCAAGCCTTTCCAGGCCGACACGCCCACGCGCAGCCCGGTGAAGGAGCCGGGACCGATGGAGACCGCGAGGAGTTCCACCTCGCTCAGCGCGCGTCCCCCTTCCGTGAGACAACGATCGACCAGGCCCGGGAGCTGTTCGGCGTGGCGGCGACCGCTCTCCGCCGTCCACTCCGCCGCGAGGCGGTCTCCGTCGCAGAGCGCGACAGAGAGGATCGACGTGGCGGTGTCGCAGGCGAGGATCAGCACAGCTAGACGACTCCCCGTCGAGGGGGAGCGACATCGGTCAGCGCAGGGGATGCGCCGGGAAGGGACGCGCGCATCGCGGTCATCCGTTGAAGCCGCCCCCGTCCGCGGCGCTTGGGTCCGGGGCGTTCTCGTCGGGCTCCTCCCGAGGGACCGTGTTGGCGATAAGCTCCTTCATCTTCTTGCCCGGACGGAAGGTCACCACGCGACGCTCGGGCACGGGAACCTGGTCGCCCGTTCTCGGGTTGCGACCGATGCGCGAGGCCCGCGTCTTCACCTCGAAGACGCCGAAATCGCGCAGCTCCCATCGTCTGCCCTCCGCCAGAGTGACCGAGATGGTGTCGAACACCCCCTCGATGATCTTGGCGACGTCGCTCTGAGTCATCCCCAGCTCGTTGGCCACTCGGATCACGAGTTCCCGTTTGGTCATAGTCACGAGGTCGAGTCCTCCCGGCTTGGCAGCGCGCGGGCCAGCCGCTCCGCACCAGCATACTTCCAGATAAGTCCGTTGCCAAAGCTGGATTATATGAACTATCGACCGACGCGCACAAGTCTTTAGCACGAATACGCTTACCGAATCCCAGACAGAACCGCCGCCGAAGTCCGTCCTCGAGCTGACGAACGGAGGCCGCCTTTGACAGTCAGGCAGGGAATACTCTATAGTCCGCGTTCGCGGTCTACTGCGAGGACGACTACCGAATGTTTGACGGCAATTTCCTGGCCGAAGCGATCGTGATGTACGTGTGCCTGCTCCTCTCGCTGAGCATACATGAAACGGCGCACGCGGCCGTCTCGAACTACTGCGGCGACCCTTCCGCACGGTTGATGGGACGCGTGTCTCTGAACCCGTTGGCCCACATCGATCCCATCGGCACCGTGCTCATGCCGATGCTGATGATCTTCACGCGGGCGCCGTTCCTCTTCGGCTGGGCCAAGCCCGTGCCCTTCAACCCCCGGAACCTCAAAGACCAGCGACGCGACCCCGCCCTGATCGCGCTGGCCGGGCCGACCTCCAACCTGCTGCTCGCCTTCCTGGTCGTCTTTGTCGCGCGCGTGTTGGCGCTGCTCGTTGATACAGGGGCGATCACGGCGCTGCCCTACCTGGCGGTCGTTTTCATCATCAGGATGATCCTGATCAACCTGGTGCTGGCCGCCTTCAACCTGATTCCCGTCCCCCCGCTGGACGGCCACCATCTGCTCTACTACTTCATGCCCGCCTCCGGACAGCGCGCGCTCGAGCAGATCGGCCCCTTCGGCATCCTGATCGCGATCCTCGTCGCCCGGCCGCTCTTCTCTTTTCTCATGCCGCTCTTCAGCTTCATCCTCGCGTTCGCGGGGATCGATGCCCTGGCGCAAGCCGCGGGGATAATCTGACCCCGGCTCAGTCGAGGATCACCTCCTGCGGGTGGTAGTCCAGCACGAGCAGCTTATCGACGCATGGCAGCAGCTTCTCCACGTAGGCCTGGTGCGCCGGGTGGGGGAGGTAGGCGTTGCGGCCGTCGATGTTCTCGAACGTTGTGACGAAGCAGTGCGTGTAGCCCTCCGAGAGTCCCTCGACGCTGACGTCGGTTCCCCACTCGAAGCCCTTCATCGCCTCGATCCGACCCGGAAGCGCCCGGTACCCGTCGATGACCTCCTTGATCTGGTCATCCGTCATGTGGTCCTTGAACTTGATGAGCACGATGTGCTTCACGGCGCGAGATGGCATGCGACATTCCTTTCCAGTGCGGGACGGCGTCTCCCGGATCCGCGCTTCCTGTGTCCGCTTCCTATAGGCTCGATTACGTCGCCGGGGCGTCGCCTTCCGGCGTCTCCTGGTCGCGCGCTGCGCGCGCTTCTTCCACGGCCCGCTCCACCGCCTCTCGACACTGCTCCTCGGCGAGGACGCATCCCCACCCCTTCTGTAGCTGGAACAGCCCGTCGTAGGCCGAATCGTGGAAAGACTCGACCATGTGCGGCACGGAACGTTCGGTCAACAGGCTGCTGACGAACGACGCCTCGATGGCATCCTCGAGCGTGGCGATCTGCACAAACGAATCCATATCGCGATCCCTCCTCTCGACAGGGGCGAACAGGCCTTCCGGCGCGCGCGTCGCCGCCTGGCGTGGCCACAATAGCATATGGCGGTCTCGGAGCCAATGGGCGTTTGGTCGCTTTCCATTGCCGGGAGGCAGGGGATATACTCCGAGAGTCGAGGACAACGCCGACGGAGACCAGCATGGCCGGAAAGCGCACCGACTACATCTCGTGGGACGACTACTTCATGGGGATCGCGATCCTCTCGGCCCATCGCAGCAAGGACCCGAACTCGCAGGTGGGGGCATGCCTGGTCAGTCCCGACAACAAGATCGTCGGGATCGGCTACAACGGCTTCCCCCTTCGGTGCAGCGACGATGAGCTCCCCTGGGAGCGCGAAGCGGCGAGCCCTTACGACACGAAGTACCCGTACGTGTGCCACGCGGAGCTGAACGCGGTGCTGAACGCGAACACCTCGAACCTGTCCGGTTGCCGCATCTATGTCACGTTGTTCCCCTGCAATGAGTGTTCGAAGCTGCTGATACAGAGCGGCGTGCGCAAGATCATCTATCTCAGCGACAAGTACCACGAGACCATCCTGTGCAAGGCCGCGCGGAGAATGCTCGACATGGCGGGCGTCGCGTACGCGCCGTTCCAACCCCAGACCGAGCGCATCACGATCGACTTCGCCCGTGAGGCGGACGCCGTGTCCCGCGTGTGAACGGGCGGCCATGCGCTACGTGCAGTTCAACGCCTGAGGCGAGCCGCGCAATGCCGCGCGGAGGTGTCGGGTTCACCAAACAGAGAGGATACGCAGAATGAAGTGGGCATGTTTTGTGAGGCGCGCGATGGCGACTGCGGCGGCGGGCCTGCTCGCCGCGTTGCCGGTTCAGGCGGAGCTTTCCGTCGCCTCGGTGTTCGGCAGCTCGATGGTCCTCCAGCGGGATATGGCGGCGCCGGTCTGGGGCAAGGCCGATCCGAACCAGCAGGTAGTCGTCCAGATCGATGGACAGACGCATGAATTCCAGGCGGACGCCGACGGGAAGTGGCGGACCCACCTCGACCCCATGGCGGCGGGCGGCCCCTTCACGATGACTGTCGAGGCGGGCGATGAGACGCTCACCCTGGACGACGTGCTCGTCGGCGAGGTGTGGGTCTGCTCCGGGCAGTCCAACATGGAATGGCCGGTGCAGGCGTCGCTGAACGCTGAACGGGAGATCGCCTCGGCGAACTACCCGCTGATGCGCCTGTACACCGTGGAGAAGAAGACCGCGCAGGAGCCGCGGGAGAGCTGCAACGGCGCCTGGCAGGTCTGCTCGCCGGAGACGATTCCCGCGTTCTCGGCCGTGGCCTACTACTTCGGACGCCCGCTGCACAAGGAGTTGGACATCCCCATCGGCCTGATCCACACCTCCTGGGGCGGCACGCCGGCGGAGGCCTGGACCACGCAGGAGACCATCGAGGCGGACTACCCGGCCATCGTCGAGCGTTGGGAACACGCGATCCGCGTCTATCCGGAAGCGCTGGCGGAGTACGAGAAGCAGATGGAGGAACGGCAGAAGGCGGTGGAGAAAGCCAAGGCCGAGGGAACGCCCGAGCCTCCGTTCATCTGGCCGCCGCAGGGTCCGGACAGCCCCGGCCGTCCCGCGTCGCTTTACAACGCGATGATCCACCCGATCGTGCCCTACGCCATCCGCGGCGCGATCTGGTATCAGGGCGAGTCGAACGCCGGCCGCGCGTATCAGTACCGCCGCCTGTTCCCCGCGATGATCAACGATTGGCGTCAGGCGTGGGGGCAGGGCGACTTCCCCTTCCTGTTCGTGCAGCTCGCCAACTTCACCGCCCGGTCTGCCGAGCCGAAGGCCACGGATGCGTGGGCGGAGCTGCGCGAAGCGCAGACGATGACCCTGAGCCTGCCCGCGACCGGCATGGCCGTCACCATCGACATCGGCGACGCCAACGACATCCACCCGAAGAACAAGCAGGACGTCGGCATGCGCCTCGCCCTGATCGCCCTGGCGAAGACCTACGGTCAGAACATCTCCTATAGCGGCCCGATGTACTCCGGGATGGAAGTGAAAGGCGCCGAGGTCGTGCTGCATTTCGACCACACGGACGGCGGCCTCATGGCGAAGGGCGGGCCCCTGGCGGGGTTCCAGATCGCCGGCGAGGACCAGCAGTTCGTCTGGGCGGACGCCCGGATCGAGGGCGACACGGTGGTCGTGAGCGCGGAGGGCGTCGAGGCCCCGGCCTCGGTGCGCTATGCCTGGCAGGCCAACCCGGGTATGCAGGTGGCGGACGTCGTCCGCGACGGCGGGAGCTACGCTTGGCTGGTGAACCCGGCCTGCAACCTCTACAACGGGGCCAGGCTGCCCGCCTCTCCGTTCCGCACGGACGACTGGCCCGGCGAGACCATCGATCAGGAATAGACCCGCTGAAGGGACTGACGCGTCGCTGCGAGGGGAGCCTCCCCTTCGCGGCGACGCGCTTTTGCGGACGGGGGGAGAGGGCTATCGTTCGGGGCTACCCGTGAAGCGCCTTGCGGTAGCTCTCGATGGTGTGCTCGGCCGCGCGCCGCCACGTGAACTGACGCGACCGCGTGAGACCGCGCTGGATGCGCTCGGCCCGGAGCTTCTCGTCGGTCCATAGCCGCCTCATGGCCGCGGCGATGGCGTCCACGGATTGCGGATCGACCAGAAGGGCGGCCTCGCCCGAGATCTCCGGCAGGCTGGACACGCTCGATGTGACCACCGGAACGCCCGCGGCCATCGCCTCCGCGACCGGCAGCCCGAACCCTTCGTACAGGCTCGGGTACACAAACACGCTCGCGGCCCGGAGGAGCGCAGGCGCGTCCGCGTCGTCGATGAACCCGGGGAGATGGATGCGGTCGCGGGCGGGACTGGCCTCCACGGCCCGCAGCAGCGCCTCGCACTTCCAGCCGATGCGTCCCGCGAGAACGAGGTGTTGCGACGCATCGGAGTCGGCGACTTGGGAGAAGGCTTCCGCCAACCGCACGAGGTTCTTCCTCGGCTCAAGCGTGCCGAGATAGAGGAAGAACCGATCCGGCAGGCCATGGCGTTCGCGACAGGCCTCGGCTTCCTCGTCCGTAACGGTCCTGAAGCGATCGTCCACGCCGTTGTGGATCACGTCGATGCGATCCCGCGGGATGTGCATCAGCTCAACAAGATCGTCGGCCGTGGCGTGCGACACGGCGATGAGCCGCGCGGCCCGAGGGATAGTCAGGTTCCCGCCGTGCCGGTAGTACGCCGCGCGTTCCGCGCCGAACCACTGGGGTTCGCGCAGGAAGCTCAGGTCGTGCACGGTCAGCACGACGGGAACGCGGCTGCGCAGCACGCCGATGTTCGCCGGATAGTGAAGCACGTCGGCGCCCCACCTTCGCGCTTCTCTCGGCAGCCGGAGCTGGTCGGCCGCGAGCCGTCGCGGAAAGCCGCCGCCGGGTCCATAGATCACGGACGAATCAGGGATGCCGGGGTGGGGGAGATCGCGTGGCCAGGCGATGCGCAGCGCGTCCTCGCCTAAGCGCTCGGACAACGCCCGCGCCAGCGCCTGTGCGTATGCGCCGGTGCCGCTCCGGTTGCCCGCTTGCAGGGCGTTCAGGAACGCCTTCATCGGGCCAGCGCCTGTCGATAGGCGGCCAGCGTGCGTTCCGCGCAGGCTCGCCAGGTGAACGACCGCGCGCGCTCGATGCCGGCGGTCGACAGACGCTCGCGGAGCGCTTCGTCGGAAGCCAGTCGCCGCAAGGCGTCCGCCCAGCCCGCTTCGTCCTCCGGCGGGGCAAGCAGGGCGGCGTCCCCCGTCACCTCGGGCAGCGAGCCTCCCGTGGACGCGGCGACCGGGCAGCCGCAGGCCATCGCTTCGATCGCCGTGAGTCCGAACCCCTCATACCAACTCGGCGCGAGGCAGGCCGCCGCCCCTGCGTACAGCGCGGGCAGCAGCTCGCCGGGCACGTAGCCGGGCCGCACAAGCCCGTCGCCCAGTCTGGCGAGCTCCTCCAGGATCGGTTCGGTATGCCACCCCAACGCGCCGCACACGACCAACCGATGAGGCAACTCGTTCCGCACCGACGCGAAGGCGCGGGCGAGCGTTGTAAGGTTCTTGCGCGGCTCGATCGTGCCGACGAACAGGAAATACGGCTCCGCGATGCCCAACTCCTGGGTCACGAGCGCTTGCGCCTGTGCCCGCGGCATCGGGCGGAACCGGCCGTCCACCCCTTCGTGCGCCACGCTGACCTGGGTCTCCGGCACATCCAGCAGGCGCAGGACATCGCGCCGGGTCGTCTCCGAACACGCCACAACGTGATCCGCCGTTGCGCAGACGTTCCGGATCCGTTGGGTGAGAAAGCGCACGGCACGCGGGTTGGCCCACTCCGGGTGCAGGAGGAAGGCGAGGTCGTGGACGGTCGCAACGCGTCTCGCACGGCGCGTGGGCGGCATGGTGTAGTTCGTCCCATGCACGATGTCGAGACCGCCCAGCACGGCGTCCATCCGCGGCCGCCCCAGACGATCCCAAACCGCATAGCAGGCGCGGGTGGGCGCCGGCAACCATCGAACCGGCAGCGCGCGGAACCGGTCCGGCAGACGCGGTCGGTGCAGTCCGGTCGCGAACCCGAGCAGATGCGGGACGTCGCTCCCAGCGACCCGGGCGAGATCCGCGAAGCCGTCAAGCAGGCCGATGCAGTAGGAGCCCACCCCGGCGCGCCTCTCGCGGATCGGACTGATGTCTATGCCGACGCGCATGCGCGCCCTCCGTTCACCGTAGACGAGGCCGCGGAGGCGCTCCGACGCTTCTCGGGTGCTCTGGGCCTATCGGACCCTATCAGGAGCCGAGAACGGCTGTCAACGCGAACGAGGCCAGCCTTGTGGTGCGCAGCTAATGCATTTCAACAGAAAGAGTTACGGACAGACCGAACAGACAACGGCGACTGGGGTTCGCTTGACAGCGGGGGGATGGTGTGGTAGACTCGCGGCGACTGTTAGCACTCGCGAATGTTGAGTGCTAAGCAGGAGGCGGCTGTGGACAAAGTCCCCGAACTCAACGAGCGCGAGCAGCTGATCCTGCAGGCTGTTGTGCATACCTACATCACCACCGCGGAGCCGGTCGGGTCGCGATCAATCGTCAAACGCTACGGTCTCGACCTCAGCCCGGCCACCGTCCGCAATGTGATGGCGGACCTGGAAGACTCCGGTTTCGTCCAGCAGGTGCACACCAGTTCCGGCAGGGTGCCCACGAATCAGGGTTATCGCTACTACGTGGACTACCTGATGCGTGTGCAGGAGCTGACGCTCGCGGAGCGGGCGCGCATCGAGCACGAGTTCTCGGAGCAGCTCAACGACGCGGATGAGGTCATCCGGCGGACGTGCCACCTGCTCGCGCTGGTGTCAAACCATGCCGGACTCGTCGAGGCGCCCAATGAGACCGACGCCGTCGTCCGGAGCGTGGAGCTGATGGCGCTCTCAGGCGCCCGCGCGGCGGTGCTGGTCGCAGACTCGTATGGTCGGGTGCGGACGCTCATGGCCACGTTGGACCGGCCCATGAGCTCCGCGGAGCTCGAACGCTTGCGGGCGTTTTTGAACGATCAGCTTCGCGGCAGCGCGGTAGACCGCATGCACCGGACGATCGAGGAACGGATGGAACGGTTCCTTGACGAGCAGCGGGGACTGGCCCGCGAGGCGCTGAGTCTGTTGAGTACGGTCCCGCGGCAGCGGCCCGGTCAGCTTTTCCTCGAGGGCAAGACGCACCTCTTCGAGCAGCCGGAGTTTCACGACTTCTCGAAGGCGCGTGACGTCATGATCCTCTTGGACGAGGAGGATCGGCTGCTCGACCTCCTGCGTTCGGGCGTATCGAGCGGACGCGGAGGGTCGGTGGTGCTGATCGGTGTGGACACCGAGGGATCCGGCTTCGAGGACATCAGCCTGGTCGCGGCGCCGTACCGCGTCGGCCAGAAGCCGGTGGGCGTGCTCGGCGTGCTCGGCCCGAAGCGCATGCCGTACTCGCGGCTTACCGCGGTCGTAGACTACACGGCCGGCCTCTTGAGCCGGTTTCTGACTCGGCTGGCCGGGTAGCCGGCCGTTGATGAAGGATACAACCCCGCGCGGCGTTCTGGCGCGGGCATGGAAACGGGGCGGATCAGTCTCAGTATGAGCCATCGTGAGTCACCGGAGAAGACGGAGCTGGAGAAGCGACTCGAAGCCGAAGCGCAGGCTGCAGCCGAAGGCCGGGACAAGGACGAAGCGGAGAAGGCGGCGGCTGACCGTTCGGAGGATGTCGCCGAGGCGACGGTCGTCGACATGGAACTGGTGGATGCGTCGGACGAGGCTGCACAGTCCGCGGACGACCGCATCCAGGCGCTCGAGGCCGCGTTGGCCGAGGCGCGCGAAGAAGCCGCTGATCTGCGCGACCAGCTCTTGCGGAGAGCGGCGGAGATCGACAACTTCCGCAAGCGGACGGCGCGAGAGACGGAGCGGATCCGCCAGACGGCGGCCGAACGTCTGCTGCGGGATCTCTTGCCGGTGTTGGACCACCTCGACCTGGCGCTGGAGCATGCCGACAGCGAGTCCGGGCTCGCCGAGGGCGTCGAGATGGTGGCCAAGCAGTTCCGCGAGGTCATGGAACGCCACGGGATGACGCCCGTGCCCGCGCTCGGCGAACCGTTCGACCCGAACGTGCACGAGGCCTTGACGCAACGCGAGGATGCGTCGGTCCCGGCGCATACGGTTGTGGAGGTGTATCAGCAAGGCTACCTGCTGGGCGGACGTCTGCTGCGTCCGGCGAAGGTGATAGTGAGTACGGGAGGGCCGGAACCGGCCGCCCCGACGGAATTGGAATCGGAGTCGGAACAGGACGACGCGCCCGACGATACGGCCTCGGCCGACGTCGGAGAAGAGGCGTAGGGGCGATGGTCCTGCAGTTCGTGTGAACAAGTCGGCCGACGGGCCGCGGGCACGATGGAGGTGCGTCAGATATGGGCAAAGTGATTGGGATCGATCTCGGCACGACGAACTCGTGTGTGGCGGTGATGGAGGCCGGAGAGCCGGTCGTCATCGCGAACGCTGAGGGCAACCGCACGACGCCTTCCGTCGTGGCGTTCACGAAAGATGGCGAACGGCTCGTGGGCGCGGTCGCGAAGCGGCAGGCCATCACGAACCCGCACAACACCATCTTCTCGATCAAGCGGTTCATGGGACGTCGCTACGAGGAAGTGCGTGAGGAGGAGCGGATCGTACCCTACAAGGTGACGGCCACCTCCAGCGGCGACTGCCAGGTCGAGGTCCAGGGCAAGAGCTACCGTCCGCCGGAGATCTCCGCGCTGATTCTGCGCAAGATGAAGGAGACGGCCGAGAGCTTCCTGGGCACTGAGGTGACGCAGGCCGTGGTGACCGTCCCGGCCTACTTCAACGACTCACAGCGGCAGGCCACGAAGGACGCCGGCAGGATCGCGGGGCTCGATGTCCTCCGCATCATCAACGAGCCGACGGCGGCGGCGCTCGCCTATGGGCTCGATCGGAAGAAGAACGAGAAGGTCGCGGTCTACGACTTGGGCGGCGGCACGTTCGATATCTCGATCCTCGCCATCGGCGACGGCAGCTTCGAAGTGCTCAGCACCAACGGCGACACGCATCTGGGCGGCGACGACTTCGACCAGTGCGTGATCGACTGGCTTGCCGAGGAGTTTCTCCGGGATCAGGGCATCGATCTGCGGAAGGACCCAATGGCCCTGCAGCGTCTGAAAGAGGCTGCGGAGAAGGCCAAGTGCGAGCTGTCCTCCACCTCGCAGACGGACGTGAACCTGCCGTTCATCACCGCCGACTCGGCCGGTCCGAAGCACCTGAACTACACCCTCTCGCGCGCGAAGCTCGAGCAGCTCTGCGACGATCTCCTGCAGCGCACGAAGAACCCGTGCTTCCGCGCGCTCGAAGACGCTTCGCTGAGCCCGTCGGATGTCGACGAGGTGATCCTGGTCGGCGGCATGACCCGCATGCCCAAGGTGCAGCAAAAGGTCAAGGAGCTGTTCCAAAAGGAACCCCACAAGGGGGTCAACCCGGACGAGGTGGTGGCCGTGGGCGCGGCCATCCAGGGCGGGGTCCTGGGCGGGGACGTCAAGGACGTGCTTTTACTGGACGTCACGCCTTTGTCCCTGGGCATCGAGACCTTAGGCGGGGTGCTGACCAAGCTCATCGAAAAGAACACCACCATACCCACCCGCAAGAGCCAGATATTTTCCACCGCGGCCGACAACCAGCCGGCGGTGAGCATCCATGTGCTCCAGGGCGAGCGGGAGATGGCGGCCAACAACAAGACCCTGGGTCGCTTCGAGCTGGTGGGAATCCCGGCGGCCCCCCGGGGGGTGCCCCAGGTTGAGGTGACTTTCGACATAGACGCCAACGGCATCGTGCACGTTAACGCCAAGGATTTGGGCACCGGCAAGGAGCAGTCCATCGAGATCACGGCCAGCAGCGGGCTAAACCAGGACGAGATCGAGCGGTTGGTGAAAGACGCCGAGCTGCACGCCGAGGAGGACAAGAAAAAGCGGGCCCTGGTGGAGGCCCGCAACCAGGCCGACAGCCTGACCTATGCCACGGAAAAGAACCTCAAGGAGCTGGGCGACAAGGTGGAGCCCGCCCTCCGGCAGGAGCTGGAGGATAAGATCGCCCAGGTGAAGAAGGTCATGGAGGGCGAGAGCAAGGAGGCCATAGACGCGGCCATAGCCGAACTCACCCAGGCAAGCCACAAGCTGGCCGAGGCCATCTACGCCTCCAAGACCGGCGGCGGGCAGAAGGCCGAGCAGGCCCCAGGCCAAAAGAGGCCGGGCGCCGGCGGGCCGGATGAGGAAGTGGTGGACGCGGACTACGAAGAGGTGAAGAAGTAAGATGCGTTTGACGCGATTTACGGGCCTGGCTTTTTTGGCCGCGCTTTTGGCCGTGGCGGCCTGCGCCCCTGCCCCGCTCGCCCCGCCGGCCGCCAGGGACGTGGGCCAGGAGGCAAACGCCCTGCTTAAACTGGGCCAGGAGCGCCTGGCCCAGAACCGTCTGTCCGAGGCGGAGAACGCCTATCGCTCGGCCCTAAGTCTTTCTCCCCCTTCCTGGCTCAAGGCCCAGGCCTTCTGGGGAATGGCCAAAGTGGAGCAGGCGGCCGGACGGACGGACGGCGCCCTTAATTGGGTCAAACGGATATTAAGCGAAACCCCTGACTCCCTTCTGGTGCCCGACGCCGAGGTCTTGGCCGCCCGGCTGGAAAAGGACCTGGGCCAAAACGCCGCCGCCCTGGCCCGGCTGCGCCGGATTTTGACCACGCCGCCGGCGGGGCTCAGCCCGGCCCAGAGGCAGGAGGCCAGGGAACTTCTGCTGCAAGCCACGCAAGCCGCCGGTCCTCCCCTGGAATCGCTCCGCTCCCTGGTGGAGCTGGCCCGGCGGCAGGGGCCGGCGGAGGCCGAGCAGGTGGCCGATCGGATCGTCCAGATGGCCGACAAATTGACCTCCCAGGAGGTCGAGTCCGCCCTGGCCGGAGTGACCCAGCCCAGCATCCGCACGGCCTTGCTCCTTAGCCTGGCCCAGGC
>DIWA01000034.1 GCA_002422525.1 Candidatus Hydrogenedentes bacterium UBA6118 | reverse complement strand
GCCGCATGGCGGGGAAGGGGAATGGCGCGCCCGGTGCGATTCGAACGCACGACCGTCGGCTCGGAAGACGGACGATCGGTAGCTGTAAGTGGTTGCGTTGCAATGGGTAACGTGTTCGGCCGCGCGTTCGTTTCCCCGAGCGTTGCCGTCCAGACCGGTGTGTCCAGTGCATCGAGGCGCGCGAGGGCTGACCGGGACGCATCCGCGGAGATGCGCACATGTGGTGCGGTTTTCTAATCGCCCGCGCGGCGCCTCCTGGGTCCCGACGACGAAGCGGATCGTAGGGTGGCTGGTCTCGCCCAAGGCGTTTCGTTGCAGACTGGAGTCAGCCGCACCCGCAACTCCACAGACCACCGGCTAGACGCGATCAGGGGTCTGCCGTTTTGGCGATTTCCGTAGGCAGGAGGCTACACTGGCTGCGCATCTGGCAGCGGCGGATAGCCGACGACGTCTTGGGGGAGCGGTTCTGCGCGTCTGCGTGCGCTCGTGCGCCGTCGCGAGGATTCCGCGGCAAGGACAAGCCGACGGGGACAGCGCCTTTCACCGAAGAAGGAGGGGTCGAGCTTTGGATGTTTTCCACCTACGCGATCGTGTGATCAAGGACTACAGCGAGTACATCGGCAGCTTCATCAAGATCTGCGACGCCCGGATCGACGGGAAGGTCAACGATGAACTGGAAGAGGGGCTGCTATGGCCCCAGCCGCTCATCCAGTTGAACCCCTCGTTCGCCGCTGGAGAAACGATAGACGAACTGGCGGATCTGGGGATATTGCACGAGGAGTGTCGTCGCATCTTCCGTATAAGGAAGGACCAGATTCCCGAAGGCGCTCCGATGACGTTGCACCGGCATCAGTCGGACGCCGTCAAGGTGGCCGCCAGCCGCTGCAACTACGTGCTCACGACGGGCACGGGGTCCGGCAAGAGCCTTGCCTACATGATCCCCATTGTCGACCGCGTTCTGCGTACGGGTCCAGGTCGCGGGATTCAGGCGATCATCGTCTACCCGATGAACGCATTGGCCAACAGCCAGCATGGCGAGCTGGAGAAGTTCCTTCGCCTCGGCTATCTGGACAACAGGGGTCCCGTCTCCTTCGAACGCTACACAGGGCAGGAGAGCGACGCGGACCGCGCGCGCATCATGTCCAGTCCTCCGGATATTCTGCTGACGAATTACATGATGCTGGAGCTTCTGCTTACGCGACCGGACGAGGGGGCGCTGGTCAGGGCAGCGCGCGGCCTTGAGTTTCTGGTTCTCGATGAGCTCCACACCTACCGCGGTCGGCAGGGCGCGGATGTGGCGTTGCTCGTGCGGCGTGTTCGCGACCGACTCGCCGCGGAGCGGATGCAGTGCGTGGGCACTTCTGCAACGCTGCTGGGCGATGGGACGCGTGAGAAGCAAGCGGAGGACGTCGCGTCCGTTGCGCAGCGGTTGTTCGGAGCGGACGTGCAACCCGAGCACGTGATCGGCGAGACGCTGCAACGCACCACCGCCGAGAGGGACTTCGCTGACCGTGACTTCATTCGGGCCCTCCGTGATCGGCTTGCTGATCCGCAACGGCGCCCCCCGGACTCCTTTGACGCCTTCTGCAAAGACCCGCTGGCTTGCTGGATCGAGAGCACGTTCGGCGTGGAGACCGATCCGATCAGCGGGACGCTCAGGAGGTCGGCCCCGAAGAGCATTGCGGGCGAAGACGGCGCCGCCGTCGAACTCGGTCGCGTCACGGGCCTCCCTGAGGATGCATGCGCTCGCGGAATCCAGGAGACCCTGCTCCAAGGCTACGAAGTGCTGAACCCCAAGACGCGGCTCCCCGTTTTCGCGTTCCGCCTGCACCAGTTCATCAGCAGGGGGGATGCGGTCTACGCGTCGCTCGAACATGAGGACCACCGCTACATCACGCTCCATCGACAGCAGTACGTGCCCAACGAAGGGCGCAAGAGGGTCCTGTTGCCGGTCGCTTTCTGCCGCGACTGCGGGCAGGAGTACTACGTTGTCCGGAAGATGCGCGACAAGGGGGCGCAGCAGGACCGGTTCATCCCGCGCGAACTGATGGACAGCTTGGATGACGATGACAGCGAGGCTGGGTTTCTCTACGTCAGCGCATCACGCCCCTGGCCGGCGGACCGAAGGAAGCAGATGGAGCGCCTGCCGGACGGCTGGTGCGAGGAGGGGCGCGACGGCCTGCGCGTCAAGTCCGGCAACCGGAAGCGTGTCCCGACGGCCGTGAAGATCAACCCCCTGGGCGTGCAGGACCCGAACGGCCTCGAGTGCTGGTATGCGCCCACGCCATTCCGCTTCTGCCTGCGCTGCGGCGTCGCCTACGACGCGCGTCAGCGATCGGATCTCCCCAAGCTGGGCAACCTGGGCTCAGGAGGCAGGAGTACGGCCACGACGATCCTGAGTCTCGCTGCGATACTCGGTCTGAGGGATGAGGACTTGGACGCGGAGGCGAGGAAGCTCCTCAGCTTCACCGACAATCGCCAGGATGCATCGCTCCAGGCAGGTCATTTCAATGATTTCATCGAGACCGGCCTCCTGCGCGGCGCGCTCTACCGGGCCCTGAGGGAGGCCGGCGAGGAGGGCATCGGCCATGATGAGATCGCGCAGCAAGTCTTCGAAGCGCTCAACCTGCCCATCGAGATGTATGCAAGCGATCCGGAGGTGCAGTTCGTCGCCCTGGATCAGACGAAGGCTGCCCTGCGCGACATTCTGGGCTATCGGCTCTACCACGACCTGCGTCGCGGCTGGCGGATCAACGCGCCCAACCTCGAGCAGTGCGGTCTTCTCGACATACGCTACCTGTCGTTGGATGAGCTGTGCGGGATGGACGGCTTCTGGGAAGGGCGCCATCCCGCGATCGCGTCCGCGAGCAAGGAAACGCGGTTGCGCATCGCCAAGACGTTCCTGGACCATATGCGCCAGCAACTCGCGATCAAGGTGAGCTATCTTGACTCCGACTGGCAGGCCAGCATCAAACAACGCAGCTACCAGCGTCTGATCCAGCCCTGGTCGATCGATGAGGGCGAGGAGATGGTATCCGCCCCCCTCTTGTACCCGCGAAGCAAGACGCGCGACAGCTACGGCGGCGACGTCTACGTGTGGTCGAAGGGGCGCTTTGGGCAGTATCTGCGTGGGTGCGAGACGTTCCCGGAGTTCGATGGCCGCATCACGTCCGACGATTCCGGCGCGATCATCCTCGACCTGCTCGAGACGCTTCGCCGGGGCGGGCTGGTTGAGCGGGTGAAGGAGCCGAAGTCGGCGGACGATGTCCCCGGCTACCAGTTGCAGGCCGCCTGCATGCACTGGCACGCCGGCGACGGAACGGCCGCGCGCCGCGATCCGCTCAGCATCATCTCTGAGCCCGAGCAGAATGCCCGCCCGAACCCGTTCTTCGTCGCCTTCTACAAGGATGTCGCGGTGAAGGCCCTTGGAATCCGGGCCGACGAACACACTGCTCAGGTGCCCAGCGAGGAGCGTGTCAGACGCGAGGAGGCTTTCCGAGAGGCGCGCCTCCCGATCCTCTACTGCTCGCCCACCATGGAGCTCGGGGTCGACATCGCGCAACTGAACGTGGTGAACATGCGCAACGTGCCGCCCACGCCCGCGAACTACGCGCAGCGCAGCGGACGAGCGGGAAGAAGCGGTCAACCCGCCCTGGTCTTCTCGTACTGCACTGCCGGCAGTTCGCACGATCAGTACTTCTTCAGGCGGCCCGATCGCATGGTCTGCGGCGCCGTGACGCCCCCGCGCATCGAGCTGGCCAACAAGGACCTGCTCGAGTCTCACGTCCACGCCATCTGGCTCGCCGAGACGGGGCTGAGTCTTGGGAAGACCCTGGGAGACGTGCTCGATCTCTCCGGCGAGGAGCCTTCCATGAGACTGAAGGACAGCGTCCGAGCCGACGTCGAGAGCCCCCGGGCGCGGGCCGACGCCAGGGTCCGCGCGGAGCGCGTCCTGCGAGATCTTCGTCCTGAGCTGAGGGACTCGGACTGGTACACGGACTCCTGGATCGATGATGTGTTCAAGCAGGTTGCGTCGCGGTTCGACGCGGCCTGCGATCGCTGGAGAGGCCTGTACAAGTCGGCCCGGGACCAGTACGGACGTCAGAGCGCGATCGTTGCTGATGCCAGCAGGGGTCCGAAAGACAAGGACAACGCGAAACGCCTGCGCGGCGAAGCCGAGACCCAGATGGCGCTGCTGACGCAGTCGCGCGACCTCTATCAGTCCGACTTCTACAGCTACCGGTACTTCGCGAGCGAGGGATTCCTGCCGGGGTACAACTTCCCGCGGCTGCCGCTGTCCGCGTTCATTCCGGGGCGTCGCGGGAAGGACGAGTTTCTCTCGCGGCCGCGTTTCCTCGCCATCTCCGAGTTTGGGCCGCGCGCCTTCATCTACCACGAAGGCTCCCGCTACATCATCAACAAGGTGATCCTGCCCGTCAACGAAAGCGAGCAGATCGTCACGAGACGGGTCAAGATCTGTTCGAGCTGCGGCTATTTGCACGTCCTGACCGACGAGTCCGGTCCGGACCTGTGCCAGCGAACGGGCTGCGGCGCGCCGCTGGGGCCGTCCGTCAGAAACCTGTTCCGGCTCGAGAACGTGTCCACCAAGCGGCGGGACCGCATCAACTGCGACGAGGAAGAGCGGCTTCGGTTGGGATACGAGCTTCGCACTGGCGTGCGTTTCGCCGAGTACGACCACACGCTCTCCTGCAGGAAGGCCGTCGTGGAAGCGGACGGCGAGGCCCTCGTCACGCTCGCCTATGGCGACCGCGCCAACCTGTGGCGCGTGAACCTCGGCTGGGCCAGGCGGAAAGATAAGGACCGCACCGGTTTCGGCCTGGACATCGAGCGCGGCTACTGGCAGCGAAACGAGGCGGTCGAAGCCGACGACGACGACCCGATGTCCCGGCGCATCGAGCGGGTCATCCCTTACGTGGAAGACCACCGCAACTGTCTGTTGCTTGAGCCGAGCAAGACGCACGACCCGCGCGTCTTCGCCTCGCTGCAGGCGGCGCTGAAGCAGGCGATCCAGGCCTGCTATCATCTCGAGGACAACGAAATCGCGGCCGAACCCCTGCCGGATCCCGACGATCGTCGCCTGATCCTGTTCTACGAGGCGTCCGAGGGCGGCGCCGGCGTCCTGAGGCGGCTCGTGGACGATCCCGCCGCGATGGGCGCCGTGGCGAGGGAGGCGTTGCAGATCTGCCACTACGATCCCGACACGGGGGAGGACCGGAAGCGGTCGGACAAGGCGCGCGAGGATTGCGAGGCCGCCTGCTACGACTGCCTCATGAGCTACGCAAACCAGCGCGACCACGAGCTGCTCGACAGGAAGGTCATTCGAGACCTGCTCCTGAAGCTCGTTCACGCCAAGGTCGCGTCCGCCCCGTCCAACCTGACGCGCCGGGAGCACCTGGAAGCGTTGCGGAACGCCTGTCAGTCCACGCTCGAGCAGGCGTGGCTCGATTTCCTGGAGCAGGGCAACTTGCGCTTGCCTTCGAAGGCCCAGCTCCTCGTCGAGGAGTGCGGCACGCGGCCGGACTTCTGCTACGAGGACTTGCAGACGGCGATCTATGTGGACGGGCCGCACCACGACTATCCGGACCGCCGGCAACGGGACCAGGCATCGACCGAAGCCATGGAAGACCAGGGCTGGACCGTCATCCGATTCGGCCACAAGGACGACTGGGGGAGCATCGTGGCGCAGTACGCCCACATCTTCGGAAAGGCAAGCGAATGACGCCGGCCATCGGTTCTCTTGTGCGCGCGCGCGGACGCGAATGGGTCGTGTTGCCCGGGTCGTCCGATGATCTCGTCATGCTGCGTCCTCTGGGCGGAACGGATGACGAGGTGACGGGCGTCTACCTGCCCCTCGAACCCGTCGAGCCCGCCCAGTTCGCCCTTCCCAGTCCCCGCGACATCGGCGACCACCATTCCTGCCGGCTGCTGCGCGACGCCGTTCGTCTCGGTTTCCGCGCCAGCGCGGGGCCGCTGCGCTCCTTCGCCCAGATCGCCGTCGAACCCCGTCCCTACCAGCTTGTCCCGCTCCTCATGGCGCTCCGGCTCGATCCGGTTCGGCTTCTCATCGCCGACGACGTCGGCGTGGGCAAGACGGTCGAGGCGTGTCTGATCGCGCGGGAGCTCATGGACCGCGGCGAAGCGCAGCGCCTCGCGGTGCTGTGCCCGCCGCATCTCGCGGAGCAATGGCAGGAGGAGCTCCGGGAGAAGTTCCACATCGAGGCCGAACTCGTCCTCGCGAGCCGGGCCGCCCGCCTCGAGCGCGATCTCATGCCCGGCGAGTCCCTCTTCGACCGCCATCCCTGCGTCGTGGTCTCGCTGGACTTCATCAAGTCCGAGCGCCATCGGGAGGATTTCCTGCGCGCCTGTCCGGAGCTGGTCATCGTGGACGAAGCCCACACTTGCGCCTTCGGCATGGACGGGCGACGCAGCGGCAGGCAACTGCGCCACGAACTGCTCACGCGTCTCGCCAGGGACGCGGGCCGGCACGTGATACTCGTCACGGCCACGCCGCACAGCGGCAAAGAGGCGGCCTTCCGCTCACTGCTGGGGATCCTCAGTCCGGACCTTGCAAGCCTCCCCGACGACCTCGCCGGGCCCGACAACGCCCCGCACCGGCGGCGTTTGGCCCGGCATTTCGTGCAACGGCGGCGGGGCGATCTCCGCAGCTACATGGACGAGCGCACGCCGTTCCCCGCGCGTCAGGAGGCCGAGGACACCTACGTGTTGTCGCCCGAGTACAAGCGCCTGTTCGAGAAGGCGCTGGACTACGCCCGCGAGACCGTCGCCCAGGACGTCGCGGGCAGCCATCGCCGGCGCGTGCGCTGGTGGTCCGCCCTGGCGCTGCTGCGTTCGCTGGCCTCCAGTCCCGCCGCCGCCGCCGCCACGCTGCGCACCCGCGCGGCCGCCGTCCAGACCGACACGCCCGAAGAGGCCGACGAGATCGGCCGCCGCACGGTGCTCGACATGGACCCCGACGACCTCACCGAGAGTCTCGATGTCGCCCCCGGAAGCGACGCGGAACCGGAGGGCGACGCCGGCGCCCCGAACCGGTCCCGTCTGCTCAGGCTCGCGCGGGAAGCGGAAGGCCTCTACGGAGGCAAGGACGCCAAGCTCCGCAAGGCCTGCGCGCTCATCGGCCGACTCGTCGAAGAGGGATGCAACCCCATCGTGTTCTGCCGCTTCATCCCCACCGCGGAGTATGTCGCGGAGCATCTGCGCGCGGCGCTGCCCAAGAACGTCGAGACCGCCGCGGTCACGGGCGCGTTGCCGCCGGCCGAACGCGAAGCGCGCGTGGTGCAGCTTGCGGAAGCCGATCGGCGCGTGCTCGTATGCACGGACTGCCTGAGCGAGGGGATCAACCTCCAGGAGCGCTTCGACGCCGTCGTCCACTACGACCTCTCCTGGAACCCGACGCGCCACGAGCAGCGCGAGGGCCGCGTCGATCGGTTCGGACAGCCCAAGCCGCGGGTCCGTGTTCTGACCTATTACGGCGAGAACAACCAAATCGACGGCATCGTGCTGGACGTGCTCCTGCGCAAACACAAGAGCATCCGCAACTCGCTCGGCGTCTCCGTGCCCGTTCCCATGGACGCGGAAAAAGTCGTCGAGGCCCTGTTCGAAGGGCTCCTTCTGCGCGAGCAGGCCGGGAGCGTCGAGCAGTACCTGCCCGGCCTCGAGGAGTACATGAGCCCAGAGAAGGAAGAGCTGCACAAAGTCTGGGTGGACGCGGCGGACAGGGAGCGCCGGTCGCGCACGATGTTCGCCCAGGAGACCATCAAGGTCGCGGAAGTGAGCCGCGAACTGGATGCGGTCCGCGAGGCCATCGGCTCCGGCCGCGAGGTGCGCCGCTTCGTCGAAGACGCGGTTCGGGCGCATCGCGGGCTCGTGACGCCGACGCGCGACGGGCGCGTCACGCTCGACCTGACCGAAGCGCCGCGCGCGCTCAAAGACGCCGCCGGCCGCGACGGCGCGTTCGAGGCCGTGTTCGAACCGGCCGAAGGCGGCGCCGCCTGCCTGCATCGCACCCATCCCTTCGTCGAGGGCCTCGCGGCCTATGTCGCCGGGGCCGCGCTCGACGCCGTCGCGGAGTCCGCGGCCAAACGGGCCGGCGCGATCCGCACGCAAAGCGTCGCCACGCGCACCACGCTCCTCCTGATCCGGTTCCGCTACCACATCATCACGCGCAAGGACGGCGCGGAGCGTCCGCTGCTGGCCGAGGATTGCCGGCTCGCCGCCTTCGAAGGGGCGCCGGAAAGCGCCGCCTGGTTGCCGCCGGAGCGCGCCCGGGAGCTGCTCGACGCCGCGCCCGCCGGCAACATCGCTCCCGACCAGGCCGGCGCGTTCGTGGGCAAGGTCGTCGACGGGTTCGACGCGTTGCAGGCGCATATCGATGCGATGGCCGAGGAACGCGGCCGCGAGCTGCTCGACGCGCACCGACGCGTCCGCGCGGCCGCCGGCATGAAGGGCGTCAGCTACGGCGTCGAGCCCAAGCTGCCGCCGGACATCCTGGGGATCTACGTCTTCCTGCCCGCCCGCTGAGGGGCCAGGCCGTCTAGAAGAGGTTGTCGACTTGAGAACACGCAACACAGACGTCTTCGCCGCCGTCCGCACCGAAGGGGCCATGCTGCCCGCGGACCTCCTGCAGCGCATCGCCGCCGGCGATCCCGAGATCGAAGGCCTCCGGCCGAGCGACTACCACCTCGCCGAGGGCGAGAAGCTCAACGAACGCATCAGCAGTTCGTGGAACCGCCTGCTGGGCGTGTGGGAATCGTTCCGTCAGCGCCTCGAGAGGCTGCCGGAAGGCGAGGCCGGCGCCGGGCTCACCCGCGAACGCTGGCTCCTGCATCTCTTCGACGAGCTGCACTACGGGCGGCTGACCGTGTGCAGGTCGGTCGAGATCGAGGGCAAGTCCTATGCCCTGTCCCACATGTGGCAGCACGCCCCCATCCATCTCGTCGGGTGGAACGTCGACCTCGACCGCCGCACCCGCGGCGTCGCCGGCGCATCGTCCGCGAGTCCCCACAGCCTGCTCCAGGAGTTCCTGAACCGCTCCGGCGACCACCTCTGGGGGTTCGTCTCCAACGGACGTCGCCTGCGCATTCTGCGCGACAACGCCGCCCTCACGCGCCAGGCCTATGTCGAGTTCGACCTCGAAGCGATCATGACCGGCGAACTCTATGCCGATTTCGCGCTGCTCTGGCTGCTTTGCCACCAGTCGAGCGTCGAGGCCGAGCGGCCCGAACAGTGTCGACTCGAGCAGTGGTCGCAAGCGGCCCGCCGCCAGGGCGTGCGCGCCCTCGACCATCTGCGCGACGGCGTCGAGCAGGCGATCAACGCCCTCGGCGCCGGGTTCATCGCCTACCCGGCGAACGGCGCCCTTCGCGACAAGCTCCGCTCCGGAACCCTCCACAAGCAAGACTACTACCGCCAACTCCTCCGCATCGTCTACCGCCTCATGTTCCTCTTCGCGGCCGAAGACCGCGACCTGCTCCTGGTCCCCGGCGTCTCGAGGGAGGCGCGTGACCGCTACTACCGCTACTACGCCGCGTCGCGACTTCGCCGCCTTGCCCTCAAACGCCGCGGCACGCCCCATCCCGACCTCTGGCGCGGCCTCCGCCTGGTCATGGACCGGCTGGGCGCCGATGCCGGCTGTCCCGAACTCGGCCTGCCCGCCCTGGGCTCCTTCCTCTGGTCCGAACAGGCCGTGCCCGATCTCGCCCCCGCCGACATCGCCAACCGCGACCTCCTCGAAGCGGTCCGCGCCCTCTGCACCGTCCGCGACCGCGACGCCCTCCGCACCGTCGACTACAAGAACCTCGGCTCCGAAGAACTCGGCAGCGTCTACGAATCCCTGCTCGAGCTCCACCCCGAGATCAACGTCGACGCCGGCGCCTTCACCCTCGCCGCCGCCGGCGGCCACGAACGCAAAACCACCGGCAGCTACTACACCCCCTCGAGCCTGATCAACTGCCTGCTCGACAGCGCGCTCGAACCCGTGCTGCGGCAGGCGGGGGAGAAGGGAGGAAGGGAAGAAGGGAGTGAGGGAGGAAGGGAAGAAGGGAGTGAGGGAGGAAGGGAACAAGGGAGTGAGGGAGGAAGGGAAGAAGGGAGTGAGGGAGGAAGGGAAGAAGGGAGTGAGGGAGTAAGGGAACAAGGGAGTGAGGGAGTAAGGGAACAAGGGAGTGAGGGAGGAAGGGAAGAAGGGAGTGAGGGAGGAAGGGAACAAGGGAGTGAGGGAGGAAGGGAAGAAGGGAGTGAGGGAGGAAGGGAACAAGGGAAGAAGGGAACAAGGGAGCAGGTGAACAAGGGAACGAGGGAGGAAGGGAGTGAGGGAGGAAGGGAACAAGGGAAGAAGGGAACAAGGGAGCAGGCGAACAAGGGAACGAGGGAGGAAGGGAACGATGGCGATCGAGTCGTATCAGGATCTGACGGTCTGGCGGAAGGCGATGGATCTCGCGACGCTGTGCTATCGGCTGACGCAGGGTTTTCCAAAGGAGGAGGCGTTCGGCATGACCTCGCAGATTCGCAGGGCGGCGGCGTCGATCCCGGCGAATATCGCAGAGGGCTGGGGGAGGGGAACGACCGGGGAGTACCTTCAGTTTCTCCGGATCGCCCAGGGCAGCGCCAAGGAGCTGGAGACGCATCTGCTGCTGTGTGTGCGGGTCGAACTGTTGAGGGAAGAGAGGGCCGATCCGGCGCTGGAACTGCTGGCCGAGATCTCCCGAATGACGATCGCCCTGATGAACTCCCTGAAAGGCAGAGTGAAGTGACCCCTGACTCCCCAGCCCCTCACTCCCTCACTCCCTACTCCCTCACTCCCTCCTCCCTCCGCGCGGAGCGCGCCCTTCTCTCCCTTCGCGTCTGCGATCCGGCCTGCGGGTCGGGGCATTTTCTGGTCGCGGCGGCGCATCGGATCGCGAAGCGGCTGGCGGCGGTGCGCACGGGCGACGAGGAGCCGGCGCCGGATGCGATGCGCACGGCCCTGCGCGACGTGATCGGCCGGTGCATCTACGGCGTCGACATCAACCCCATGTCGGTCGAGCTGTGCAAGGTGAGCCTGTGGTTGGAGGCGCTCGAGCCCGGCAAGCCGTTGTCTTTTCTCGACCACCACATCCAGTGCGGCAACAGCCTCATCGGCGCGACGCCCGCGCTGATGGACGACGGCATACCGGACGCCGCCTTCAAACCGATCGCGGGCGACGACCCGGGATACTGCACGAAGTACCGCAAACAGAACCGGGAAGAGCGCGAAACGGGCCAGATGCACCTGGACGAGGCCATGCCCTGGGACCGCCTCGGCAACCTGGCCGCGAGCATCGCCCGGCTTGACGGGATCGACGACGACGACATCGAAGGCGTTCGCGCCAAACAGGCCCGCTACGCGGAACTGGTCCGCTCGTCGGGCTACCTGTTCAACCGCCTGCTCGCCGACGCCTGGTGCGCGGCGTTCCTGTGGCCCAAGCGCCCCGACCGCGATCTGCCCTTCCCGATCACGCAGTCGGTGTTTCGCCGGATCGAGGCGAACCCCCACTGGACCCCCGACTGGATGCGCGCGGAGATCCAGCGCCTCGCCGGGCAATACCAGTTCTTCCATTGGCATTTGGCGTTTCCCGATGTCTTTGAGGGAGTGAGGGCGTCAGGGAGTCAGGGAGCGAGGGAAATCGGGGGCGGAGGATTCGACGTGGTCCTGGGCAATCCGCCGTGGGAGCGGATCAAACTGCAGGAGAAGGAGTTCTTCGCGGAGCGGGCGCCGCACATCGCGCAGGCCCGCAACGCCGCCGCGCGGCGCCGCCTCATCGCCGCGCTTCCCGAGACGGATCCGGCGCTGCATCGCGCGTTCCGGGAGGCCCTGCGCCAGGCCGAAGGCGAGAGCCGTCTCGTGCGGGAGAGCGGCCGCTACCCGCTCTGCGGCCGCGGCGACGTGAACACCTACAGCATTTTCGCCGAACTCAACCGCGAACTGGTCGGCCCCGCCGGCCGCGTCGGCTGCATCGTGCCCAGCGGCATCGCCACGGACGACACCACGAAGCTGTTTTTCCAGGACCTGACCGAGGGCCGCGCCCTCGTGAGCCTGTACGACTTCGAAAACCGTAAGGGCATCTTCCCGGCCGTGGACAGCCGGATGAAATTCTGCCTGCTCACGCTCACCGGTCCGGACCGGCCGCACGCGCGGGCCGAGTTCGTGTTTTTCGCCCACGACCCGGCGGACCTGGACGAACCCGAGCGCCGCTTCTCGCTGTCGGCCGACGACATCGCCCTGCTCAACCCGAACACCCGGACCTGCCCGATCTTCCGGTCGCGCGCCGACGCCGAGCTGACCAAGGCGGTGTATCGCCGCGCGCCCGTGCTGATCCGCGAGGCCCGCGACGGCCGGCCCGAGGAGAACCCCTGGGGCGTCAGGTTCGCCACGCTGTTCCATATGTCCAACGACTCCCACCTGTTCCGCACGCGGCGGGAGCTGGAGGCGGAGGGATGCGTGCTGCGGGGCAACGTGTTCACGGCCGGGGGCGACGCGGCCGACGGCGACCCCGACGCCGCGGGGTCGCGCTATCTGCCCCTCTACGAAGCCAAGATGATCCACCACTTCGACCACCGCTGGGCCACGTACGAAGGCGAACCGCCCGCCGTGCGCGACGTGACCCCCGCCGAGAAAGCCGACCCCGCCTTCGTCGCCCAGCCCCGCTACTGGGTCCGCGCCGCCGACGTCGACGCCGCCCTCGCCAACACCGGCTGGGACCGCCCCTGGCTCCTCGGCTGGCGCGACATCTGCCGCAGCACCGACGAGCGCACGGTGATCGCGGCGGTCGCGGGGTCAGTCGCATATGGCGACAAGTGGCTGCTTCTGTTCCCGTCGACGAACCCTGTTCTAGCTAGCTGCCTCTTGGGCGACGAGAGTTCCTTCTGTCACGACTACGTCGCCAGGCAGAAAGTTGGGGGGACGAGTCTCAAGTACTTCACCAAGCGCCAGTTGCCCGTTCTGCCGCCCTCCGCCTACGCCCAACCCTGCCCCTGGACCTCCGCCCCCGACACCCCACTCGCCGCTCGCCGCTCGCCGCTCGCCCCTGACACCCTCGCCGCGTACCTCCTTCCCCGCGTGCTCGAGCTGACCTACACCGCGTGGGACCTGGCCCCGTTCGCGCGGGACTGCGGCTACGACGGACCGCCCTTCAAGTGGGACGAGGAGCGGCGGTTCGAGCTGCGCTGCGAACTCGACGCGGCGTTCTTCCACCTGTATCTGCCGGCGGACGCGAACGGCGAATGGCGCGCGGCGACCACGGCCGCGGGCTGTCCCTGCGACGAAACGGCCGAGCAACTGGCCGCGCTGACCGCGCATTTCCCCACGCCCCGAGACGCCGTGGCCTACATCATGGACGCGTTCCCGATCGTCCAGCGCAAGGATGTGAAGGCCTACGGCGAATACCGCACCAAA
>DIWA01000031.1:18411-19516 GCA_002422525.1 Candidatus Hydrogenedentes bacterium UBA6118 | reverse complement strand
AGAATCGCCGATCCGTGGTCGAAGACTGGGGGTAGGCGCAGACCAAGGCTGATAACAATGCACTTCGACGAGGTGAGCCTCAAAGTTTTCGAGGGCATGCACAACAGCAACTGTTGGTTCTCCAACTTGAATCGCTGCTTTTCAGGCATGTGAAGTCCGCCCTCATAGTTCTACCCGTCGCAGGCGCAGAGCATTACTCACAACGGAGACTGAACTGAGACTCATGGCCGCGGCGGCGATGATCGGGCTCAGCAGAATACCGAAGAATGGATAGAGGATCCCCGCGGCCACGGGGACGCCCAGCGAGTTGTAGATGAAGGCGAAGAACAGGNNGGTTCTGGCGGATGTTGCGCATCGTGCCGCGGCTTAGGCGGCGAGCCTTCGCAATCCCGCGCAGATCGCCCTTGATGAGCGTGACGCCGGCGCTTTGCATGGCGACATCCGTGCCGCTGCCCATGGCGATGCCCACGTGGGCCTGGGCCAGAGCGGGAGCATCGTTGATGCCGTCGCCGGCCATGGCGACCATTCTTCCTTCATCCTGAAGTTGCCGAACGAGTTCATTCTTACGCTCGGGGAGGACCTCAGCTTCAACACGGTCGATGCCCAACTTGCGCGCCACCGCGTCGGCGGTCTTGCGGTTGTCACCGGTCATCATCATGATCTCAACCCCCGCCTCGTGCAGTAGTTTGACAGCTTCGGGGGTCGATTCCTTGATCGGATCAGCCACACCAAGTAGACCTGCGGGGCGGCTGTCGACGGCGACAAACATCACCGTCTGCCCTTCGGCGCGCAGTTCGTCGGCGCGGGCCGGCAGGTCGCCCAGATCCACGTTCTGGTCCTCCATCAGTCGCTGGTTGCCGAGTGCAATCTGCGTGCCGTCGACCTTTCCGATAACGCCCTTGCCGGTGATCGAATCGAAATCCTCGGCGCCGGTCAATTCAACCTCCCGTTCCTGCGCACCCTCGACGATCGCCGCGCCAAGCGGGTGCTCGCTGCCGCGTTCGAGGCTGGCGGCCAGACGAAGAAAAGTTTGCTCATCCATACCCTCGGCCGGTTCGACGCTGACCAGTTTCGGCCGGCCCTCGGTCAGGGTGCCGGTCTTATC
>DIWA01000031.1:0-18379 GCA_002422525.1 Candidatus Hydrogenedentes bacterium UBA6118 | reverse complement strand
AGGCGATGATCAGCACGGCGACGGCGTTGACCAGGGCGTAGGCCATTGCCGGCTCCGGTCCCCAGATCGACCAGATGACAAAGGTAAGGACGGCGACGCCGACCACAACCGGTACGAACCAGCCGGCCACCAGGTCGGCCAGCTTCTGGATCGGCGCGCGGCTGCGCTGGGCCTCGCTCACCATCTGGACGATCTGCGCCAGCATCGTGTCGCTGCCGACCTTCTCGGCCTTGATCATCAGCCCTCCGGTCTGGTTGATCGTCGCGCCGATAACTGAGTCGCCTTCGCCTTTCTCTACGGGGATCGGCTCGCCGGTGATCATCGATTCGTCGATATTGGACCTTCCTTCGACGACTTTGCCATCCACAGGGACCTTCTCGCCCGGACGGATGCGAATCCTGTCGCCAAGGTGCACTTGTTCCAGCGGAATGTCCTCCTCAGTGCCGTCCTCGCGCACGACGTGGGCGGTCTTGGCCGCCAGTCCCAGCAGGGCCTTGATCGCTCCGCTGGTCGAGCGTCGCGCACGCAACTCAAGCACCTGGCCCAGCAGCACGAGCGTAACAATGACCGCCGCGGCTTCGAAATACACGGGGACAACGCCTGTCTCCGGTTCACGGAAGGCGGCCGGAAAGATATCCGGCGCCAGGGCGGCGACAATGCTGTATGCCCAGGCGACCCCTGTGCCCAGCCCGATCAGCGTGAACATGTTCAGGTTCATCGTCTGAACAGACTTGACGCCGCGAACGAAGAATGGCCAACCGCCCCACAACACCACCGGCGTTGCCAACACGAGTTGGATCCATTTTCCCACGGTGGCCGGCACCCAGTCATGCACGGGGATGCCCACAAATCCACCCATAGCGAGAGAAATCACCGGGATGCTGAGGACCGCGCTGACCCAAAAGCGGAGAGACATGCTCTTAAGCTCGGGATCTTCTTCCTCCTCCTCGGTTACGGCCATCGGCTCCAGCGCCATGCCGCACTTGGGGCAACTGCCCGGCTCGTCCTGGATGATCTCCGGGTGCATCGGGCAGGTGTACTGTGTCTTGGATTTCGGTGCAGACTGCTCCTTCGGTTCGAGCGCCATGCCGCACTTGGGACAATCTCCGGGTCCCTCCTGCTCGACATCAGGATGCATGGGACAGGTGTAGATCTGGCCCGAGGCGTCTTCTTCCTGCCTGGTTTCAGATTCTCGAGCCGGATCCAGATAAGCTTTGGGATCCTCTTCGAATTTCGTCCGGCAACCCTCGGAGCAGAAGTAATAATGCTCCCCCTCGAACTCCGCCTCGTGTTGCGCGCTTTCGGAATCCACATCCATGCCGCAGACAGGGTCCTTGACCATCTGTGGATGGGAAGGATGCCCTTGATGGTCCTGATGGTGGCTGCACGGCTTCCCCGCGGGATGGCCGTTCTCGGAGTCTTCCCGCTGGGGGTGTGAATGATTATGCTGGGGTTCATGTTCTGTCATGTTCAGCGGCTCCTATTGATGGGGCCTAGATGCCCAACTTTTCGTGTATATTGGGCGTCCACTGGGCTTCCTGTTATCAGGGCTCCTCACAACTCCAGGAATCTGCCCGAACGAACTCCCAGCGTCTCGTCCGTGAGTGTGCGGGTGAGTGATCGCCTGTGTCAAGAGGTTTCTGCAAATAGGATGTTCGGCAGTCTTGCTTGCGCATCCCTGCTATAGCCTTGGTTGTGCGTGGTCCAGAGCAGCCCTCCTGCGGAGGAGTGCTACTCATATAGGACAGTGAATCTATTCCGGGCCGCCCGCCCCGCCGACTCTTCGCGCCACCCCGATCTCGTCGCGCTCGAGCAGCGCGCGTTGTTCCGCTAAGCGCTCATACGCGCAGCGCAGCTCCGTGAAACGCTTGTAGTTCGCCACGGCGTTCTCGGCCCAAGCCACCTCGGCGGGCGTCTTCAGGCGCATGCTCTTGGTGCGGCCCCGCTCTTTCCAGGTCAGCACCGGATATCTCTGGTGCGTCACGCACCCCTTCTTCATCACACGGATCCGTCCCATTTCCCGCATGATGTCCCGTTGTCCTCGGTCGATCTCGGCCATATCCATAGCGGCGCCTCCTGTTGGACCGCGGTCTATACTAACCCCAGACCTGCTCCCTCCTCCCCCCCGCCTTGCCAATCGCTGCGCGGTGCGTCTACTCTGGCCGCTACGCGAATGGGAACGGAGCAACCTGAGGGCGAGCAATGCGAAGTGCACGGCGATTCAGACGAACGGCGGCGATAGTTGCGGCGGCGATGGCGATCAGTGCGGCGTGGACCGTGTCGGTCGCGTATGCCGTCGAGGGGGAGCAGGACATGAAGACGATTGATGTGCGCGACTTCGGGGCCGCGCCGGATGACGGCCAGGACGACACGATGGCGGTGCAGGCGGCGTTGCAGGCCGCCCGCGAGCAGGGCGCGTCGCGCGTCGTGTTCCCGGCCGGGCGCTACGACTTCCACGTCGGCGCGAACGAGGCCGCGCCGAATGTGGCCATCCAGGCCAATGAGCTGGCCGACGTCACGATCGCGGGCGAGGACGCGGAGCTGATCCTGCATGGCCATCTGAGCTGCTTCGTGCTGTACAAGTGCCGGAACGTGACCGTGCAAGGGTTCACGATCGACTGCGCGACGATGCCGTTCAGCCAGGGCGACGTGATCGCGGTCGGCGACAACCACGTCGACGTGCGCGTGCACGACAACTACCCCGTGTCGGGCGGCGAACCGGTGCAGGCGGTCAACGACTATGACCGCGAGACGCGCCGCCGCGTGCCGCGCGGGGCGGACATCTACTGGAGCGTGGACGGCACCGAGCTGATCGCCCCGCAGACGCTGCGCCTCCAGACCGGCTGGCGCTTCAACCTCGAGCCGGGCGCGTTGGTCCTCCTGCGCCATCAGGTGTACGGCTACAACGCGTTCACCATCCACGAGTGCGAGAACGTCACGGTCCGCGACAACGTGATCTACACCGTGCCGGGGATGGGCGTGACCGGATCCTACTCGCGCGACATCACGGTCGAGCGCGTCAAGATCCTGCGGCGACCGGGCACGGATCGCCTTATGTCGGCCACGGCGGACGGCTCGCACTTCGGCGGGTGTCTCGGCAAGGTGATCGTGCGCGACTGCGAGTTCGAGTACCAGGGCGACGACGCGGTGAACGCGAAGCACGGGCTCTACCTGACGATCCTCGAACGCCTCGACGACCGGACCGTGCGCGCGAAACACAATCTCGACATGCAGCATTCGCCCCGCATCGGCGAGCGCCTCGAACTCCGCTCGGCCGAGACCGTCGTCCCGTTCGGCGTCGCGCGGGTCGCCGAGGTTGAGACCGAGGAAGACGGCTTCACGTACCGGATCGGGTTCGAAGAGGCCCTGCCGGAAGACGCCCAGGCCGAGGCGCTCCTCGGCTGCTTCGAGCGCAACGCGGAGTTCCTCATCCAGAACTGCATCTTCCGCGGCAACCGCGCGCGCGGCCTTCTCATCCAGGTGCACGGCGCGACGGTCGAGAACTGCACCTTCGACGGCTGCACGAACGGCGCGATCTATCTCGTGTCCGACACGGTGCACTTCTACGAGTGCAGCCCCGCCCGGAACGTGGTGATCCGCAACAACCGGTTCGTGAACTGCAACACGCAGGGCAGCAACGAAGGCGTCATCGGCGTCTTCGGCTGGCGGAGCGACTGGTCGGAGCTGCCGAAGCCGGGCGTGTTTCAGAACATCCGCATCGAGAGCAACCGCATCGAGGAGACCGACGGCGCGGCGCTCTACATCAACGGCGCCGACGGCGTCGAGATCGTCGGCAACCGCATCTCGGGCGTCGCGCGCGCGCCGCGGGGCGATCGCGGCAAGGCGGCCGTTTGGATTAGCGCGAGCCGCAACGTGCGCTTGACCGGAAACACGGCCCGCGCGGAAGACCAGCATGCGGACTGCGCGGAGATCGTGACCATCACGGACACGGCCGAGCGGGACAGCATCGAGATCACGGACAACACCGGATTCTGATCGCGCCGTCCGCGCGCAACCGACAAGGAGAGGTCAGACGTGTCTATCTGTATGCCGTTGCTGATGACTGCGATCGCCGCGTTGGGCGCCAACGAGACCGTCGAGTACTTCGGGGGAGAGCCGCCGCTCGACCCGAGAACGGAGCGCCGCCACCTCTTCATGCCGTACACCCTGGCGGAGCTGCACAGCCTGGGGACGAACTACTGCGAGAACCTCCTCGATTTCCGAGGGAACATCACCAGTTACTCGCACTTGAACTACGACGTCGACCATCTCGATGCGTGGCACCTGCGGTTTCCGGACGACGCGGCGCGGCTGCTGGAAGGCCTCGCCTATGAGGACCAGTACAGCCCCATCGTGCGTCTGGAGCTGACGCGCCGCATCATGAAAGGCCAGATCGCGGCGCATATCCCCGGCACGCGCGGCTACCATTCCTTCCGCCACCGGAACGGCGGAAAGACCTTCCTGATCCTGGCGGAGGACGCGCCGGACGGCGGGCGGGTCAACCTGCAGAACTGGGGCGACGCGCTTGAACCGAAGCTCAAGATCGGGTTCCGCGTTCAGACAGAGGACGGCTGGCGCGACAGCACCGACTACCCGGTGGTCGAGGATACGCCCGAACGCGGCGGGGCGCCGGGCGTCGCTCGATCGGCCCGCTGGTGGCATGAATCGCCGTACGTCTTCCAGCGCGCCTACCGAGCCGACGGTCTCCCGGACGTTACGTTCACCGGGCGCTACTGGCTGAGCGACGACGACATGCCGCTCGAGTATACGTTCGCGGCGGAGGAGGCGGAAGCCCTCGAGATCGAACTGGGCGCGCCCGACGAGCCGATGGCGCTGATGTGGGATCCGGACGCGCCGGCGTGGATCCACCTGCCCGATCGCGAGACCGCGTACGGCTCCGAGGACGGCGAGACGCTGACCCTCGACGCGGTCGACTTCGACTACTTCATCCTGCGCAAGCGCGCGAGCTGGGCGAGTCCGGGCTACTCCTCCGCCTTGCTGGTGATCTTCGACGAGCGCCCGAGCCGGCTCGAGGCCGAGCCGGCGTTCGGTTACGGCTGCATCCGCCTCACCTATCCGGAAGGCAAGGGCGGTCGCGTATGGCTCCTGCCGTTCCAGTGGCTCAACGAGCACGACATGGCCTACGTCTACCGCAACGCCGAGCATTTCCTGGCCCACGGTCGGCTGATGAAGCGGGGCTACCCCACGCAGCAGATGCTGAACGCGATCCCGGCCGGCATGGCCGCGGGCGCGTACCTGCTGGCCAAGTACGACGATCCCTTCGCGCCGACGGCGCGCATCTGGGCGGAGAACGCCGCGGACGCGATGCTCATGCCCGGCGCCGACGACCAGCGCCTCGCGCGCGGCTTCTTCGAGGTGCGCGCCGCCGCGTGGATGGTGCGCCTGGGCCACGCGCTTCAGGACGACCAACTCGTCGCCAAGTACACCCCATACGTCCACAAGCACATGGCGCGGCTGCTCTCGCCCGAACTGGGCTACGACGGCGAGGCGTGGGGCGACGGTTGGTCGCACGCCTACTCGATGCGCGCGTGCTGGCTCGCATGGGAGGCGACCGGCGACCCCGCCTACCGCGAGGCCTACGACCGCGCGCTGCCCATCTACACCATCGACGACAAGGGCATCTACCGTCGCGGCGAGGCCTTGCCCGCCCCGGGCGGCTTCGACACTTACGCGGGCGCGCTGCCCATGGCGATCTGGGGACACGCGGGGCGGCTGGACGACGTGGCCGCGCTCATCGAGCTGGACGCGCCGAACGGCTGGCATGCCCCGACCGTGCCCGTCCGACTGCTCTGGAATGACGCGGGCGCAGGGCCGTGGGCGCAGGATGATGCGAACCCGGACTACGTCGGGTACTGCCTGCGCGGCCTTGAACTGCCGCAGTATCCGAAGCATGTCTTGCCCGTCGGGGCCTTCCCCCTGCTCCACGACGACGGCGCGGTCGAAGTCACGCACGCGCCGATCATCGAGAACCCCTGGTTCCTGACGGGGTCCGACGCGGCGCACGTGCTTGACTCCGCCGCCGACCGGTTGCCCGCCGGCCATCGCGTATCGACGACGTTCGACCCTGGATCAGACGCCGAGGCGAAGGCGCTGATCGCGTCCGCAGGCTCAGTCGACAGCGGTTCGCGCCGACTTTCCGCCGCCGCCGACGCACTGGTGTACCGGTTCGACGTGGCCGACGCCCAAGGCGCGGCGCTCGACATGATTCTGAGCGGCGCCGGCTGGCTGGCGGAGATCTCGCCCGACGGCCGCCTGTGGATCCCCCGCCTCGACGCCTGGGCCGCGACCCCGACGCCGCAGTCCCTCGACCTGTCGCCGTTGACGGGATCGCCGGACGAGCTCATGCCGGTCCTGCGGATCTCACCGCCCGAGGACGCCGCACACCTCGTGGACGAAGGCGGCAGCGCCATCGAACGCGCGTGCTACCGCTACCTTGCGCCGGGCGGCTCCGTCGTCTACCGCTTCGAACTGCCCAACGCGACGGCGGCGCACTTCGAAATGCTTGTGGGCAACGGCTACCGTATTGAGGCGTCTCCGGACGGCGAGACGTGGGAGGCGCTCGCGTCGAGCGACGATCAGCCAATGCGCGAAGACGTGGACCCGACGGACGCCGGCTGGCTGCGCAGCGTGGATGCCACGCGCCAGATCGCCCCCGACGGCGAGCTGTTCCTTCGGATTAGCGATACCGGGCAGGCGGAAGCCTATGGCGGGCGGTCCGCGTTCGTGCGGCGGATCACGCTGTACGGCCGGTACGACGTGGACAAGGTCTGGGTGCGCCTGAGCTGCCCGACCGGTCGCGCGGGCGACGGCTTCACGTTGGACAAGATGACGCTGCGCACCTGGCGATGAACGAGGGCGCGCTGAGAGGAAAGGAAGACGGCCTGTGACATCAGTACGAGCCAACCAGGCAGGCGTGTTCGCGAGGAGTGCGGCTATGCTGTTGATCGCTGCGACTGCGGCGTCGAGCGTGTGGGGACAAGCGGCGGACGACGATGAAGCGCTGCGCGAGGCGTTCGCGGATCCGCCGCCGGCGTTCCGTCCCTCGCCGATCCTGCACGACTGGCCTGCGCGCGATCCGGACGCCGCGCGCGGCTTCCTCGATGCGCGTCGAGCCGGCGGGGTGGTCGTGAACGCGGGGATCGTCGAGGGCACGCCCGACCTCAACGACGAGCCCTGGAACAACCCGAGCTATCTCGAGGAGCCGCAGCACTACGTGCATCTCCGCGCGCTGATCGCCGAGTTCAAGGAGCAGGGACGGCCCATCTGGATCTATGACGAACTGGGCTATCCGAGCGCCAGCGCCGGCGGGCGCGTGCTGGACGGACACCCCGAGTACGCAGTGACCGTCGTCGGCTGCCGCACCTTCCGCGGCGAGGCGGGCCGCGCCATCGACGTCGCGCCGGAGCACGAAGTCGTCGCGTGCTATGCGTTGCCGGACGCGAGCGGAACCCTCGACCTCGAGCGCCGCGTCGACCTGACCGCCGAAGCGCGACAGGGCGGCTTCTCCTGGACGCCGCCCGAGGATGGCGCGTGGGCCGTCTGCGTATTCGAGCAATTCCAGCCCGACACCTGGAAGCGCCACAACATCCCGCGCCGTAACGTCAACATCCTCGACCGCGGCGCCGTCGAGCGCTTCATCGAGATCACCCACGAGCGCTATGCGCAAGAGCTGGGCGATCAACTCCACGACGTCTTCGCGTTCTTCACGGACGAGCCGCAGTTCGGCAGCGTCGAGAACTGGGGCGCCGGCTTGCCGGAGTCGCTGCCCATGGTCCAGTGGTGCGACGAGCTGCCGGAGGCCTTCCGCGCGCGCAAAGGCTACGACCTCGCCTCCGTCCTGCCGGCGCTGTTCCACCCCGTCGGTCCGGAGACGGCGAAACACCGTTACGCGTTCTACGACGTGCAGAGCGATCTCGTGGCCGAGAACTACTTCGGTCTGATCCAGGAC
The DNA here is from genome assembly GCA_002422525.1 of Candidatus Hydrogenedentes bacterium UBA6118. Taxonomy (GTDB): domain Bacteria; phylum Hydrogenedentota; class Hydrogenedentia; order Hydrogenedentales; family SLHB01; genus UBA6118. The sequence continues at coordinate 10,410 of DIWA01000031.1, read as the reverse complement.
TGGTGCCACGCGCACGGCACGCTGTCCAGCGGGCACATGCTGCTCGAAGAGTCGCTGCTGCTCCACGTGCTGTTCTCCGGGAGCATGTGGAAGAACTGGAAGCGGACGGACCTCCCCGGCGTCGACCTGCTCGGCGCGTCGCCCTACCACACCATGGCGGGCTGGAACCACAACATCGTGCCCGTTCCGGAGGACTTCTCGAACAAGATGGCCTCGTCCGTCGCGCATCTCATGGACAAACCGGGCGTGTTCACGGAGAGCTTCGCGCTGGCCGAGAAGGCCTCGCTGCGCCAAGTCCTCGGCGTGACCGCGTGGCAGTACGCGGGCGGCATCACGCACATGACCACCTACTCCATCGAACACGGGCTGCAGCCGGACGACTACGCGCGGTTCAGCGATTTCGCGGGCCGGCTGGCCCTGCTGTGCCGGCGCGGCGAACCGGTGACCGACGTCGCCGTGCTCGTGCCGGAGGCGGCGGTCTGGGCGAGCTGCACCCCGCCCGACGCCGGGCGCTTCTCCGGGTACTTCGAGGACAACCCGGATGCGCAGGAGATCGACCGCGTGTTTCGCGAGACCTGTCACCAGTTGCTGAATCATCAACGCGACTTCACGTGCATCGGCGAGGAATTCGTGCAAGGCGCGGCGATCGACGGCGATCGGCTCGTCGTCGGCGACAACCGCTTCGCCATCCTGATCCTCCCCGAAACGCGTATGCTGGACCCGGAGACGCTCGCGAAAGTGCAGGCCTTCCTCGAGGCCGGCGGACGCGCCGCGTTCATCGGATCGCTGCCGTCGCAGACCCCCGCCGAGGGCGACGCCCCCGCGCTGACGGAGCAGGTCCGCGCGCTGCTGACGGCGTATCCGGAGCATGCGCTGCACGCGTCCGCGACGGACCATCTGCCGAACGCGATCGCCTGGATGGCGGCGTCCGTGCCGCCGATGCTCACGTGGGAAGGGCCGCGGACGGTTCGGGTGCTGCACCGGCGGGAACCCGGTCGCGACACCGTGCTGGTGGCGAATCCGTCAGATGAGGATGCTTCCGGCGCGCTGACGCTCAACGCCGAAGGGATGGCGTCCGAGTGGAACCCCGAGACGGGCGGCGTCGATTCGCGCGGCCCAGTCGACGCGGGCGCCGACCTGGCCGTGACCATCCCGGCGCAGTCCGCACGGCTTATGCTGATCGAACGCTGACCGCCTGACGCGGCCGAGCGTGGTATGCTGGCGAACCGGATCGCGTCTCCGCGGGCGGAGATGCGGCGAAGGGGAGGGTGCGAGCATGAACACCGGCATGACGCGTCGAGGGTTTCTCGCGACAGCGGCGGCGAGCGCCGCGGCGGGCCCATGGATCATCCCGAAACGGGCCTGGGGGGCGGACGACGTCGCGCCGCCGTCCGAGCGCATCGGCCTCGGGTTCGTCGGATGCGGCGCGATGAACTCCGGGCACATGCACCACTTTGTCAACCGCGCCGGCGTACAGGTCGTCGCCGTCTGCGACGTGATTCGCCAGAAACGTGAGGAAGCGCGCCGACGTATCGAGGAGGTCTACGCGGACGCCGCCGGACAGAACGCCTACACCGGCTGCGCCGACTACAACGACTTCCGCGAACTCATCGCCGACCCGAACGTGGACGCCGTCGTGGTCGCCACGCCGGACCACTGGCACACGCTTCCCGCGCTCGCCGCGATGCGCGCCGGCAAGGACGTCTACGTCGAGAAGCCCATGACGCTCACCATCGAGGAAGGGCGCGCGCTGGCTGACGAGGCGAAGCGCTCCGGCCGCAAGTTGCAGGTGGGTTCGCACCAGCGCTCCGTCGGCCCCTTCAGGCAGGCGGTGATCCTGGCCCGAACCGGCAAGCTCGGCCGGCTGCAACGCGTCGAGGCGGGGATTTACACTGGTCCGTCGGGCGGCGTGGCGGTCGAGGAGCCCGTGCCCGAAGGCTTCGACTACGAGATGTGGCTCGGGCAGGCCCCGTGGCGCCCCTACAGCCCGGCGTTCACCCAAGGCGTCCGGCCGTGGATGTACATCAGCGACTTCTCGGGCGGACGGCCCACGGAATGGGGCAGCCACCACTTCGACATCGCGCAGTGGGGCATGGACGCCGACGCCACGGGCCCCGTCGAGATCGAGGGGACCGGCGTGTTCCCCCAGGAGGGGCTGTACGACTGCCTGACGACCTGGCGCATCGAGATGCGCTTCGCCGACGGCGTCACCATGCTCTCCGCGGATGAGACGTACATCCCGCAAGGGGTCAAGTTCATCGGCGACGAGGGCTGGGTATTTGTCAACCGCGACACGATCGAAGCCGAGCCCGCCAGCCTGCTCGAGCTGCCCGTGTCCGCCGACGAGGCCGGGATCATCGAGAGCCATGACCACGCCGCGAACTGGCTCGACGCGATCCGCACCGGCGGCGAAACGGTCTGCAACGCGGAGGTGGGCCACCGCGCGGCGACCCTGTGTCACCTCACGAACATCGCGGCGAAGCTCGGTAGGAAGCTCCAGTGGGATCCGGCGGCGGAGCGGTTTATCGACGCCCCCGATGCGGACGCGATGATCTCGCGCACGATGCGCGCGCCGTGGAGCCTGGATGCCGTATAGACGCCGTATAGACGCCCCGGCGGATGTCCGAGCTCGGGCTCACACGCGAAGGAACGGGCGATGGCGCGATTGACGTGTTGCACGCTGCTCTTGGTCTCCTGTGTCGCCGTCGCTCTGTCGATGCCGGGCGTCGCCGCGGATGAGGCGGCCTGTCCCGCTCCCCCGTGGCTCGACCGGGTGCAGACCTACGGCATGGTCCCGCTGACGCCCGAACGTGCGGCGGCGTTCAACATCACCGTCAACGGCATCTGGGGCGGGATCGGCGGCGTCGACCCCGTCCTCACGCACGATGAGGTCGTGTCCGCTGTCCGCAAACGCTACCGCGACGACGCGCAGGCGTTTGTGGAGGCGATGCACGACGCAGGGATGCTGGCCGTAGGCGTGGTCAACGGCCTCGAGGGGTTCGACGTCATGCGCGACAGTACGCCCGGCCTGACCGGTATGGCGTGTCGCGATGCCGCGGGCAAGCCGCTCCACATCGACAAGATGTTCCTGATGTGCACGAACAATCCGCACTGGCTGGCATGGGAATACGAGACGGGCAAACGCGCCATCGATGCGGGCGCGGACCTCGTGCAGCTCGACACGCCGATGAGTTCGTCGTTCATCGCGGGCATGCTGGGCGGCGGATTCTGCCCCCACTGCATGGAGACGTTCCAGCGCTGGATCGAGACGATGTACACGCCCGAGGAGCGGGCCGACCAACTGGGCTTGGACACGTTCATCCCCGAGGAGATCATCCCCCGACTGGCGCAGTTTCAACGCGTCGGCCCCATGGAACAGAGCGCATTCCTCCAAGACACGCCGGACGCCCGGCTCTATCAGGCCTTCGTCCGCTGCCAGGAGCTCGCGAGCTACTGCACGCGCAAGACGCTCATCGATCGGCTCCGCGCCTACGCCTGCGCACAAGGGCGTCGCGTGGCCTTCAGCACGAACGCCGCCGACATGGGCGCCCAGAACCCCGGCGGCCACTGGATCCGCGGCCTGATGTTCGCGGACATCTTTGACCTCTTCGCCTACGAGCAGAACCACCTGATCAACGGCATGCCCACGGACGACCTCACGCCGTATCCGCGCGGCAAGTGGGCGCCGTACACGAAGCTGGCCTACGCCGTGCATGGCCGCCGCTCCCCGGCCGTCATCCACGCCGGCGCGATGGGGAAGCTGCTCATCCCCTCCATGAAGGAGAAGAAGACCTTCAACGCGTGGATGGCGGTGCAGGCCGCCGAGGCCTTCGCCGCCAATGGGGCCCACACGGTCTACCAGGTGGAACCGCGTGGGATGACGCGGTTCGGCGATGCGTTCTGGCGCGAGACGTCGCAGATCAACGCCTTCATCCATGACCGAAGCGACTGCTTCGAGGGTCCGCTTACGTCCGGCTCGCGTCTCGCGCTGCTCGTGCTGATGAATGAACGCGGGCGGACGGTCCCCGGAGTGATGCCGTCGTACTTGGGGTTCGCGCTGGGCCTGACGGAGACCAACCGCCCGTTCGACGTGCTGTTCGGCGGGGATGGACGCTACGTGCAGGATCGCCTGACCTTCGCTGATGTCGCGGCCTATGACGCCCTGATCGTGCCGAGTCCCATCGATCCCACGCCGAACCAGGCCGCCGTGCTGCAACAGTTCGTGCGCGAGGGCGGCATGCTCGCGTGCCAGGAGCCGGAGCGCCTGGGACTCGGAGGCGATGCGGAACCCCCAACGGCGCCGGCATGCATCACGTCGCGTTTCGCGTTCGGCGCGGGTCAGGTGTACGTCCTCCGCGGCGAGGTCACGCCCGTATGGACCGACGACGCGGGCGCGAACTTCCTGCGCGACTACGGTGAACCGCAACGAGAGGCGATCGGGGAGCTTGCCGATTCCCTCGGGACGCCGACGGTCCTTCCGGGACACGAAGACGGCCTGGTCTGCGCCTTCCCCATCGTGCAACCGGACCGGCGCAGGCTCATCGTGCACCTCGTCAACTACGACGTGGATATCGCGGCGGACCGAGTCCGGCCGAAGCGGAACATCCGCGTCGCCCTGTCGCGACCGGGGTTTCTTTCCAATGCGCCGTCGGCTACCCTGATGATGCCGGGCGTCGACACACCCTTGGCGCTGGACGTGACGGCGACCGCTGACGGGATCACATGCACGGTCCCGCGGCTCGGCGCGTATGCGATACTGGTGATATCCGACTAGGCGGCCCCGACGCACGCCGGGCCGTCCGCCTGAGACGATTGGAGGGCGCCATGCCACGCTGGATGAGGAACCGCTGGTTGGGTGCGTTGGTCGCGGCGGCGCTGATGGCGAGCCTGAGCGCGGCCCATGCGCAGGAGGAGATCGCTGAAGAGCAGCGCGCGCTGATCGAGGCCGCCCTGCCGGACGCCGCGCCGGCCGCGCCGGAGGCGCCGAGGAAGCTGCTGATCCTCACGCTGAACGAAGGCTACGGCGGGCACGGCTCCATCCCCTATGCCACCCGCGCCGTGCAACGCATGGGCGAAAAGACCGGCGCGTTCGAGACCGTGGTCAGCCACGATCGCTCGATGATCGACGCCGAGACGCTGGACCAGTTCGACGCGATCTACCTGAACAACACCGTCGGGCCGCTGTTCGACACGCAGGAACGCCGCGAAGCATTGACCGGCTTCCTCGCGAGCGGCGGCGGTCTCGTGGGCAACCATGCGGTCACCGTGACGTCGATCGACTGGCCGGAGTTCGGCGAGATCCTCGGCGCCCGCGGCGCCTGGCACCGCGACCCGGACGAAGTCGTGACCATCAAGCTCGACGACCCGGACAGCCCCCTCAACGCGGCGTTCGCCGGCGAGGAGATCACCCTGACGGACGAGTTCTTCCGGTTCGAGGCGCCCTACGCGCGGGACCATGTCCACGTGCTGGTCAGCATCGACGTGGACAGGACCGACATGCATCAGGGCGAGGACCGGCCGAACGTGATCCGCGAGGACAACGACTACCCGATCAGTTGGACGCGCCGCCACGGCGCGGGCCGTGTGTTCTACACGTCGTTGGGCCACAACCCGCACGTGTTCTGGCATCCGAAGGTCCTGCGGCATCTGCTGGCCGGAATCCAGTGGGCGATGGGCGACCTGAAGGCGGACCACTAAGACGCGATGTCGTTCGGGCCGGACTGAACAAGAGGAGATCGAACGCGATGAACCGACGCACTTTCCTGAAAGCATCCGCGATGGCCGCCGCGGCGGCCGGCGCGGGTCCCTGGCGTGGGGCGGTCGCCGCGCCGACCGAGCGCATCGCCCTCGGCACGCTCACCTTCCGCCAGCACTTCCGCTTTACGGCGGATCCGGACGTGCCGGTGTCGATGATGCTGCAGTTGCAGGACGTCCCGGAGTACTTCGCCGACAACTTCGGCGTGCACGCGGTCGAGTTCTGGACGATGCATTTCGAGGGCATGTCCCCTGCGTACCTGAGCGATGTCCGCAAGCGCCTCGAGGCGGCCCGGTCCACGCTCGTCAACGTGCAGATCGCCTCGGACTGTCACATGGCCGCGGAGGATGAGGACCTGCGGCAGGAGGGGCTGAAGACCGCGCGGCAGTGGATCGACATCTCCGCCGCGCTCGGCGCGAAAGCGGCCCGGCTCAACACCGGCGACGGATCCGTCGCGCAATGCACGCGCTCCTTCCGCGAGATGAACGCGTACGCCAAGGAAAAGGGCCTGATCCTGCTCGCCGAGAATCACGGCGGACTGTCGGCCGACCCGGACATGCTGGTGCAGCTCTGCGCCGACGTCGACGGTCTGGAGATCGTGCCGGACTTCGGCAACTTCGGCGATCTCGACCCGCTCGAAGGCCTGCGCAAGCTCCTGCCCTGCGCCCGCCATCTCGTCTCAGCCAAGACGGCAGGGTTCAACGCGAACTGGGAGCACACCCCCTTCGACTTCGCCGCATGCGTCCGCCTCTGCGAAGAGCTGGGGTTCCCCGGCGTGTATTCGGGCGAGTACTTCGGCCCCATGCCGATCGACGCGGACAAGGTCGCCCAGTGGATGGTGGACGCGCTGCGCGAGAATCTCCGCAGGGCGTAACCGGCTGCATACAACAACGTCGAGTTGCAGCGGCGCGACCCGGTGTGGTAGCATTCCGCCGGTTTGATGCGGGCCCGTTCCGCGTCATGCCGCCCGGTTGGGGATGTAGCTCAGTTGGGAGAGCGCATGACTGGCAGTCATGAGGTCAGGGGTTCGATCCCCCTCATCTCCACCATATAAGTCCTTCCAGGCCGATGGCTTAGCGAGCTGAGTCGTCGGCCTTTTTGTATGCGCGTCCCTGCTCGCTCCTCCGCTGGTGACACGCCCGGTCCAGCGCGCGCGGTTGCTCGGCTCCATCATCCGCGACAGCGCCGGCCCGACGGCCGAGCCATCCTCCATGCCGCCGACCAGCAACGACAGCGAGACCATGCCAGGAGTCATGACGGGCAATCCCCTGTGATGTCGAAGCCGGCGGTCGCCTTCAGGCCTCTTCCGTCCACGGCGTCGCGGCGTCCCAGTCGCGCAGCGTCGCCATAAGCTCCAGGGCCGTCGCGTCAGACGCGGCCGAAGAACCGGCCAGGTTCTCGAACTCGTACGGGTCCTCGGCCAGGTTGTAGTACTGCGCCGGCGCTTCCGACAGCGTGCGACCGTCTTCCCCAAAGCGCACGAAGCACATGCGGTCGCGCGTGCGAATGGCCGCGCCGCCGCCGGTCTCCACGAAGGCGTGCTCGGGAACGCCGGGGTCCGCGCCGGACAGCAGCGGCGCCAGGTCCCGGCCGTGGAAGTGGCCGGGGCGATCGAGACCGCACATGCTGAGCAGCGTCGGCGCGAGGTCGACCAGCGACGCCGCGTGCGACGTCGCCACGGACCCGACCGCCGCCCCCGGCGCCCGGATGATGAGCGGGATGCGGATTGACTCCTCGTTCGGTCCGCCCTTCTGCACCAGGCCGTGGCTCCCCAGGTTGTCCCCGTGGTCCGACGTGAACACGACGATCGTGTTCTCCGCGAGGCCGGTCGACTCCAGCGCGCGCAGCATCCGCCCAATCGTGTCGTCCACCCACGTCGTCATGCCGTAGTACTCGGCATAGAGTTCCCGCAGCCCGTAGCCCTCGGGCAACGTCATCGTCGCCGGCAGATAGTGGCTGTAGTAGCGGAAATCCCACCGGTATATCTTGAACGCCTGGTCCTGGTTCGGCATGGGCGTGTCCGGATCGGCGTTCGCGCGGATGGGCATTTCGCTCGGGTCGTACATGCGCAGGTACTTCTCCGGGGCGTCGCCAAACGGACAGTGAGGCGGCGAGATGTTGTAGTACATGAAGAACGGCTGCTCATCCCCGGAACGCGCCTGCAAGAACTCGGCGAGCTTGTCCGCCTCGAAGTCCACGCTGTAGCCGGGCGGCACGAACTCGATCCCCCCGTTCTCCGTGAACGACTGGCCCACATGGCAGTGGTTGACCCGCGGGATGAGGTAGTAGTCGAACCCCACGTCGTGCGGCCACGAGTGGATGTGCCACTTGCCGATGGTCGCCGTGTGGTAGCCGGCCCCGCGTAGGATCTCAGGCAACGTCACGTCTTTGAGATGCGGCCGCCCGGGCACGGGATACTGCGGGAAGACCGTTCCGCCCCCGTCGATCGGGTAGCAAACGTTGCTTTTGCCCCCGGTGCAGGCGCGGTTGTACTGCCCCGACATCAACACAGACCGCGCGGGCATGCACACGGGGTAGTTCGTCACGGCCGTTTCGAACCGCACGCCCTCGGAGGCGAGCCGGTCGATCCACGGCGTGCGGATGACCGTGTTGCCGTAGCAGCCCGTCTCGAATGCGCGAAGCTGATCGCACGTACACAAGATGATGTTGGGTCTCCCCTGCATCCCATCCCCTCCTGGCGGGGCGAAGCCCCCGTCGTCCGCCGCCGCGACAGACGCCGCCACGCCCGCCGCCGCGGATGTCCTCAGAAAAGCCCTGCGGTTCAATCGCTCGCTCGACATCCGACCGCTCCCCGGCGTTACACGATCGCCTCGGCCTCCGGGTCCCAACGGACCTCCCGCTTCCCGTGGTAGGACTGCACGCTCATGAGGTAGGCGACCGCCTCGATGAACGCTTCGTCCTCGTTGCACTTCGGACGTTCGCCGGTCCGAACGCATCGCAGGAAGTCCTGCATGCGCGACGGCCATTCCGGCGCGGCAGCGCCCCGTCATCCCGCCGCCGTAGGGGCGATTCACGAGGCGATTCACGAATCGCCTCGTGAGAGCGCGCGCTATCCCTCCGCCGCAGCGCGTCAGCGGCCTGCGTGTCGCCGCATGAACTCGGCCAGGATCGAGAACGTCGGCCGCACCGTATCGCGGAACTGGGCGAAGTACTCTGGGTCGCCGCGCCGATATGCGGCGAAGTACGCGTCGGTCGCGACCGCATCGCCTTCCGGGCCGTACTGCCCGAAGTGGTCCCAGTTCGGACACACGCCGGCCGTATACACGAACCATGCGTACCCGAAGCGGTACTCCTCCATGAGCTCCAGGGTGTCCGTAACCCACCGGCGCAGGCTGTCGCCGTCCGGGAACCGCGTTGCGCCGAACTCGCCGATCCATACCGGGCAGGGCCGGCCGGTGCGGCGCTCGCGTTCTGTCTGGAACTGCCGGACGAACTCGAACATCTCGCGGATGCCTTCCCGACTCCATTTCCGTTCCGACTGCGGGTAGACGACCTGCGCGAGGTCGATCTCGAGCCTCGACACATCGGCGTCGCGCAGACTGGTCGCGCCCAAGTGGGTGAATGTGTGCGGCTCATACTGATGGAAGCTGAAGACCAGTCGGGGGTCATCGTGCACATGCTGCAATGCGGGGAAGCCGCTTGGCGCGCCCCATGGTCCGGGTTGGATAATGACGAGCCGGTCCTTGTCGAACTCCCGTATCCGACGGATGACCTCATCGTAGATGCGCGCGAGCGCCCGGTCGCCCTCGGGGAGGTCCTCCAGCGCCTCCTCTTCCGTCCAGTCCCAATACCAGGTCCGCGTGTGACGCGGTCGGCTGCCCGGCGGTATGGGTTCGTTGACGAGGTCGTACCCGATCACGACGTCCACATCGCTCCAGGCTTTCGCCTTCCGCACGATGGACCGGATCTCTCTTTCCTGCAACTCCGGATCGGACCAGAGCGGGCTCTCAGCGTCTTGGTAGAGCCTGCCCCCGCCCAGCGGCATGACCACGGCGAGGTCCAACTCCTCGAACAGGGGCGCCCAGCGTTCCTTGAACCGCTGCACGCTCGCTTCGTAGCTCAGCGCTGCCACCGCCTCCGACCGCGCTTCCGCGCCCTCGGGCGACTCCGTCGCGCGCAGCGTCTCCTCGCCCCACGCGGACAACGCCCGTCGCTCGTCCGCTGTCAGACCGGTTCCCCGGTCGAAATACAACCGAACGTGGTCCGCCCCGAACTCATGCCGGAGACGACGCAGATCCTGCACGGCGAGATCGTGGTCCCAGTCGCTGATGAGCGCCATGGCGCCGCGGAGCATCCGGTCGCCGGCGGCCACCGCCCGGATCAAAGGGCCGTAGTCCCGGGGCGCGGCCGTCCCGTAAGGCGCTGCCGGCGGCAAGCCCGAGAAGACCCGCTCCGCGGAGACTGCCATCGCCTCAGCGCCCCCGTCATCCGGCGACTGTACGGGCGATTCACGAATCGCCCTCGCATCCGCTGCAGCGATTATCGTCAAGGTTCCCATGAGCAGCGCGACCGTCCACATCCGCATGTTGTCATCCTCTCCGCCCAGTGGAGCGGTTCACAAATAGCTTGTATTAACAGGTTTTGCGTGCCGTACTGTGTCCATGGCAATACCGATCTCGATTATAGAGCTTGAC